>NZ_LT615367.1:3600000-4200000 GCF_900095885.1 Dickeya aquatica | reverse complement strand
TCTGCTGGAGTCCAGCGGCGATTTGCGCGCCGTACAGGAGTTGTTAGGCCATGCGAATCTGACGACCACCCAGATTTATACCCATCTGGATTTTCAACATCTGGCATCGGTGTACGATGCGGCACATCCCCGCGCCAAACGAGGTAAACCCTGATGTATTTTTATCGCCCGCTTGGCCGAATCGAGGCCATCACCTTCGATTTGGACGACACCCTGTATGATAATGCTGAGGTGATTCGGCGCACGGAAGTGGAGTCATTGCAATTTTTGCAGCGTTATCACCCCGGTTTACAGGCATTTACCAGCGAGAAATTACGTCAGTTACGCCAGCAGTTACTGGCACAAGATCCTGAAATTTATCACGATGTGACACGCTGGCGCTGGCAAGGCGTGCAACTGGCGATGCGTGAAGCGGGCCTGTCGGCGCAGGAGGCGAAAGAGGGAGCCGATGCGGCGATGGCGGAATTCGCCCGCTGGCGCAGCCGCATTGCGGTGCCGGAACAAACGCATGAGACGCTGCGCTTGCTGGCGCAGCGCTGGCCGCTGGTGGCGATTACCAACGGCAATGCCGACCCGCATGCCTGCGGCCTCGGTGAGTACTTCCGCTTTGTTTTACGTGCCGGGCCGGATGGCCGCGCGAAGCCGTATCATGATATGTACCATCTGGCGGCTGAACGCCTGAACATGCCGCTGCACAGCTTGCTGCATGTGGGGGATGATTTGACCACCGATGTGGCCGGTTCGCTGCGTTGTGGGATGCAAGCCTGTTGGATCAACACGCAAGGCGGCAACCTGATGCAGATTCATGATTCCCGTTTGCTGCCGCATGTCGAGATTTTCAGTTTGGCATCCCTGACCACGTTGCTATAATTCAGCGACTTTTACTGTATACAAAACCAGTGGAATTTGTCTCCGCTCCGGGGCCGGGTTCCCTTTTGACGGAAAACCAACGGCTATGGACGTATCTGACCTGCTTGACAGCCTGAACGATAAACAGCGTGATGCCGTAGCGGCGGCGCGCAGCAACATGCTGGTGCTGGCTGGTGCAGGCAGTGGCAAAACCCGCGTACTGGTGCATCGCATTGCCTGGTTGCTGACGGTGGAGAATTGTTCACCGTATTCGATTATGGCCGTGACATTTACCAATAAAGCTGCCGCCGAGATGCGCCACCGTATCGACCAGTTGATTGGCTCCAGTCAGGGCGGCATGTGGATAGGCACGTTCCACGGGCTGGCGCACCGCCTGTTGCGCGCGCACCATCTGGATGCCGGGCTGCCGCAGGACTTCCAGATCCTTGATAGTGAAGATCAGCTCCGGCTGCTGAAACGGCTTGTCAAAGCGCTGAATCTCGATGAGAAGCAGTGGCCGCCCCGGCAGGCGATGTGGTACATCAACGGCAAAAAGGATGAGGGGCTACGGCCTGCCAGCATTGAGAGCTATGGCAACCCGGTTGAGCAGACCTGGCTGCGCATTTATCAGGCGTATCAGGAGGCGTGCGATCGCGCCGGGCTGGTGGATTTTGCCGAACTGCTGCTGCGCGCCCATGAGCTGTGGCTCAACAAGCCGCACATCCTGCAACACTACCGCGATCGCTTTCACAACATTTTGGTGGACGAATTTCAGGACACCAACCGCATTCAGTATGCCTGGGTGCGCCTGCTGGCGGGCGACAGCGCCCGGGTGATGATAGTCGGCGATGACGACCAGTCGATTTACGGCTGGCGCGGGGCACAGGTAGAAAACATCCAGCACTTTCTGCGCGATTTCTCGCAGGTTACGACCATTCGGCTGGAGCAAAACTACCGCTCGACGGCCACTATCCTCAACGCGGCCAACGCGCTGATTGCTCATAATGGCGACAGGCTGGGCAAAAACCTGTGGACTGACGGCATCGACGGCGAGCCGATTTCGCTCTATTGCGCGTTTAACGAACTCGACGAAGCGCGCTTCGTGGTAAACCGGATTAAAGTCTGGCAGGAAACCGGCGGTGCGCTCAGTGAGTGCGCCATTCTCTATCGCAGCAACGCCCAGTCGCGTGTGCTGGAAGAGGCGTTGCTGCAACAAAGCCTGCCGTACCGGATTTATGGCGGCATGCGCTTTTTTGAGCGTCAGGAAATTAAAGATGCGTTGTCTTATCTGCGTCTGATGACGAACCGTAATGATGATGCCGCGTTCGAGCGGGTGGTCAATACGCCGACGCGCGGCATTGGCGATCGCACGCTGGATGTGGTGCGCCAGACAGCACGCGATCGCCAGTTGACGCTGTGGCAAGCCACGCGCACCTTGCTACAGGAAAAAGCGCTGGCCGGGCGCGCAGCGGCGGCGTTGCAACGTTTTCTGGAACTGGTGGATGCGCTCGCCAGCGATACGGCGGAATTGCCGCTGCATGTGCAAACCGACCGGGTGATCCGTGATTCCGGCTTGTGGAGTATGTACGAGCAGGAGAAAGGCGAAAAAGGCCAGACGCGGGTGGAAAACCTGGAAGAGCTGGTCACGGCGACCCGTCAATTCAGTTATCAGGACGACGATCAGGACTTACCGCCGCTACAGGCGTTTTTGTCCCACGCGGCGCTTGAGGCGGGCGAAGGCCAGGCTGATGCCTATCAGGATGCGGTGCAACTGATGACGCTGCACTCGGCCAAAGGGCTGGAGTTTCCGCAGGTCTTTATCGTCGGGATGGAAGAAGGCATGTTCCCAAGCCAGATGTCGCTGGATGAGGGCGGGCGTCTGGAAGAGGAGCGCCGTCTGGCGTATGTCGGGGTGACGCGCGCGATGCAAAAGCTGACGTTGACGTATGCCGAAAGTCGCCGCCTTTACGGCAAGGAAGTCTATCACCGCCCGTCGCGGTTTGTCGGTGAACTGCCGGTCGGGTGCGTCGAGGAAGTGCGCTTGCGTGCCAGCGTGTCGCGCCCGGTCAATCATCAGCGGTTGGGGACGCCGGTCAGCCAGAGCGACAGCGGCTATACACTGGGGCAGCGGGTGCGCCATGCCAAGTTCGGCGAGGGCACTATCGTTAACGTTGAAGGCAGTGGCGAACATTGCCGCATTCAGGTGGCGTTTGCCGGGCAGGGCATTAAATGGCTGGTGGCCGCCTATGCGCGTCTGGAGGCGGTATAACCGCTTGAATTGCTGTGCCTGACGTGGCGTTGCCACTGTTTACCTACTGTAACGGCTGGACACAGACTAATCATCTGTTTGTCTGTTGACAGCCTTTTTCATCTCGGCGTAACATGCGCCCATCATTATTCCCGGAGGACCCACGCCTTGGACACACCCAGTCGATACTGGCTCACTAACCTACTGATTAGGTTCCACTTCTAAGGCTATCTTCCCTCGTGCTGATAGCCTTAGTGGTTGTCAGCGATACCGTTTTGTCGCATCGAGTCAGCACCGTCTCATGGCCTGAAACCTGATGGTGACTCTTCATCCTGTTTCTGTGTTTCAATCGCGTCTGGTCCCTCTTTAGTTACATATTGGGAGCATGGCCTATGCTGAGCGCATTCAAACTCGATAACTGTCGTCTGGCTCGTCTGGAGCTGGATGACGATGATGACCTGACCACCTCGTTATGGGTGGATTTGGTGGAACCGGAAACCGAAGAGCGAGAGCGGGTGCAACAGCAACTCGGCCAAAGTCTGGCTACCCGTCCTGAGCTGGAAGATATCGAAGCCTCGGCACGTTTTTTTGAAGATGAAGACGGCCTGCATATTCACTCCTTTTTCTTTTACGAAGACGCCGATGACCACGCCGGTAACTCAACGGTTGCGTTCAC
Source organism: Dickeya aquatica (assembly GCF_900095885.1). Classification (NCBI taxonomy): domain Bacteria; kingdom Pseudomonadati; phylum Pseudomonadota; class Gammaproteobacteria; order Enterobacterales; family Pectobacteriaceae; genus Dickeya; species Dickeya aquatica. The sequence goes on along the minus strand of NZ_LT615367.1, from coordinate 4,196,227 downwards.
TATTCGTGATGGCCGCCTGTATACCCTGCGTGAGCGTGAGCTGCCTGCGTTTCGCCTCTACCGCATGCGCGCCCGTTTGCAGACGCTGGTAGACGGCAATGCCTATGAACTGCTGTTAGATCTGTTTGAGACTAAAATCGAGCAGTTGGCGGACGAAATTGAAAATATCTACAGCGATTTAGAGTCGTTGAGCCGTGTCATCATGGATGGCCGTCAGGGCGATGAGTACGACGATGCGCTCTCGACGCTGGCAGAGCTTGAGGATATTGGCTGGAAGGTGCGCTTGTGCTTGATGGATACCCAGCGTGCGCTCAACTTTTTGGTGCGCCGCGCCCGTTTGCCGAGCGGCCAGCTTGAGCAGGCGCGTGAGATCCTGCGCGATATCGAGTCTCTGTTGCCGCATAACGAATCCCTGTTCCAGAAAGTGAACTTTCTGATGCAGGCGGCGATGGGCTTTATCAATATTGAGCAGAACCGCATCATCAAAATTTTCTCGGTGGTGTCGGTGGTGTTCCTGCCGCCCACGCTGGTGGCTTCCAGCTACGGGATGAACTTTGAGTTTATGCCAGAGCTGAAATGGGCGTATGGCTACCCGGGGGCGATGTTATTGATGTTGCTGGCTGGTCTGGCTCCTTATCTCTACTTCAAACGCCGTAACTGGCTGTAACGCGCTCCTCACTCCTATCGTTCAGGCAGCCCGTGGTCTTCGAGACTGACGGGCCTGCCGTCTGGCTGTACGCAGCCTTTTGATAACCGGTATTTTTTGATAACGAACAGCTTTGGCACAGATAGCTGCCAGCGTGGTGAACATCCGCGCTAGAATCGTTGTTCTGTATTTTCTGTTGTGACAGGTGTCAGTCATGGCGAGGTTTACTGGCGCGAGGCCACCTTCCGGATCCGAACAATCTGTATCCATATCAAAGCACGCCATCCCCAAACAGTGGTGCGTATTGCTGGCCGTCTCGTTACTGCTCGGCTGGGTTTTACAGATCTACCATGTACCTGCTGCGTTGTTACTGGGGCCGATGCTGGTTGGCGTGACGATGGGGCTGAAAGGGGCGACGATCCGCGTGCCTCGCCCGCTGTTTTATGCCAGTAATGCCGTGCTCGGTTGCCTGGTGGCACAAAGTCTGTCGTTATCGATCCTGACGCCGCTGGTCAGAGAGTGGCCGCTGGTGGTGTTTGTCTTGATCTCAACCCTGGTGGCCAGCGGGTTATCCGGTTGGTTGTTGATGCGCTATAGCGAGCTGCCCGGCACCACCGGTACCTGGGGCGCATCGCCGGGCGGCGCATCTGCTATGGTGGCGATGGCGGCGGATTTTGGCGCAGATGTGCGGCTGGTGGCGTTTATGCAATACCTGCGAGTGTTGATGGTAACGGCCGACGCCGCCGTTGTCGCCCGCGCCGGTCTTGGCAGTAGCGCACAGGCAAACAGTGTGCTGGGCAGCTGGTTTCCGGCGCTGGACTGGCATTTCCCGGCCACGCTGGTGGTGGCATTCAGCGCCGCCTGGCTTGGCCGCCGCTTGCGCATTCCTTCCGGTCAGCTACTGGGGCCGATGATAGTCGGTGCCATGCTGCACTCCAGCGGCACATTAACGCTGCAAACCCCAGAATGGCTGCTGGCGCTGGCGTACGCGCTGATTGGCTGGAGTGTCGGGCTGGCGTTTACCCGTCCGGTGTTTTTGCTGGCGCTGCGCACTTTGCCGAAAATGATGGCCTCGATTGTGGTGCTGATGTTGCTCTGTGGCGGCATGGCATTGATGCTGACCCATCTGCTGTCCGTCGATATGCTGACGGCCTATCTGGCGACCAGCCCCGGCGGGCTGGACTCGATAGCGATTATTGCCGCGGGCAGCCGGGTGGATATTGCGTTTGTCATCGCCATGCAGACCTTGCGCTTGCTCTCCACCCTGATTTTCAGCCCGATGCTGTCGCGCTATATTTCACGCCACGCGACGGTGGCTGCGGCGTAAGCGCCGCTGGGTATAGAGCGCATCCAGGGTGAAAACCAGCAGCCCCAGCCAGATAAAGGCGAAGGTGATCAGCCGGTCTGGCGTGATGGTTTCACCGTAAACCAGCACCGCCAGCAAAAAGGTCAGCGTGGGGGCCAGATACTGAAAGAAACCCAGTGTGGAGAGCCTTAATCTTACGGCCGCCGCAGTGAAGAACAACAGCGGGACGGTGGTGACGATACCGGATACCATCAGTAACAGGTTAAGCGACATCGGGTTAGTGCTGAGGTTGCTGCTGGGCGAGTCCGCCAGCCACACCAGATAAATCAGCGCCGCAGGCAGCAGCCACAGCGTTTCAAATAACATACCGGTCTGCCCGTCGATGGCGATTTTTTTGCGCAGCAGGCCATAAAACCCAAAGCTGAATGCCAGCGTGAGGGCGATGACCGGCAGCGAGCCGAGCGTCCACAACTGAACCAGCACGCCGCACACGGCTAATATTACCGCCAGCCACTGCATCGGGCGAAAACGTTCGCCGAGAAACAGCATTCCCAGCAGAATATTCACCAGCGGGTTAATGAAATAACCCAGGCTCGATTCGAGCATATGGTTATGGTTCACCGCCCAGATATATACCAGCCAGTTACAGCCGACCAGCGCAGCGGTTAACGCCAGCAACAGCAACTGACGCGGGCGGCGGCAGGCTTGCCGCACCACACCCCATTTGCGGCTCAGACTGAGCAGCAACACCATGAAAACGAATGACCAGAAGATACGGTGACTGAGAATTTCGATGGCTGGTATCTGATGGAGCAGTTTGAAATAGACCGGGGCCATACCCCAAAGCAAATAGGCACCGAGCGCAAACAGCATGCCCTGACGTTGTGATGAAACACGCATGGAGAAACCTGACCCTGCAAGCTAAAAAAACAGTCTATCGAACGATTCGCGTGCTGTCTTGTTTTCGGGCGGCCGATGATTAGCTAACGATGAGGATTAGCCAACGATATAGGTTGCCACGGCGCTGGCAAGATGTGCGTGCTTTTCGTTATGCAGCTCCGCGCGGGCCACGGCGATTCTATTGCCGCTGCGCAGAAGCTGGCTGGTGAGCGTAAAATGCTCACCCCGACCAGGGCGCAGGTAGTCTACCCGCAGGTCGATAGTGCCCATGCGTGCCAGCCGCTGGTGTAACTCCGGCTGGGTTAACGAGGGGTGGCGCAGCAAGGCGCTGCCGACGCACACCAGCCCGGCGGCCACATCCAGCCCGGCTGCAATCACGCCGCCATGTAAAATCTGCTGCAACGCATTGCCAACCAGCTTGCGCTGGTGGTGAAAATGCAGTGTGACCGTTTCCGGGGTGAAGGTGTCCAGCACCAGGCCCAATTCCTGATTAAACGGCATCTGATAAATAAACAGATCGCCGACAAGCTGGCGGATGCTGTCTTGAGAAAGCGGGGCGGTGAGCATAGGGCGCGTCCTGATTTAGTTAATTTTTATTTATTTCATGGTTAATGGATTGTTATTTTAGATGCCAATACGGTTTCTTTCCATGTCTCCGCCCCCGGCAGGGGAAGCCCTGTGCTGTTAGTCACTCTCGCGCAATAAACGCCGCTGTACCTGCCCGATGAGCTGTGTACACTATGCAGCCTGATGTGCCTCCGCCTGGATGAAGACCGTGCTGACAAGAGGCCACGTCATGGCTGAAGCGGCCCTCGCGGCGTATTATCTGCTGTATTTCCTGTTGACTGACGTTGGGGAGAGAACATTGATGTATCAATCGGGCTGGATGGCCGCCGTACTGATGCTGGCAGCCAGTGCTCAGGCACAGGAAGCACGGGTACAAGAAATTCATGATGCGCCTCAGGTGCCGGGCAGCATTATTGCCGGGTTGCTCCAGAAGCATGACACGCCGTTTATACTCTACCCCTATGAAAGCAACTACCTGCTCTACACCTACACCAGCAACATCAATAAGCAGGCGATAGAGAGTTACCGCTGGGCTGATCATGCCCGTAAAGATGAAGTGAATTTTCAGCTAAGTCTGGGCTTCCCGCTGTGGCGGGGGATTGCCGGTGATAACTCACTGCTGGGCGCATCTTATACCCAGCGTTCGTGGTGGCAGATGTCGAACAAAAGCCAATCGACACCGTTTCGTGAAACCAACTATGAACCGCAGCTGTTTTTAGGCTGGGCGACGGATTACCGTTTTGCTGGCTGGACATTGCGCGATGTTGAGGTGGGGTTCAACCATCAATCCAATGGCCGGGCAGACCCGACCTCGCGTAGCTGGAACCGGGTTTACGCCAGGCTAATGGCGCAAAACGGCAACTGGCAGGTGGAGTTCAAGCCCTGGGTGCGCTTGCATGACAGCCAGGACGATAACCCAAACATTATCGACTACATGGGCCATTACCGTGTACGGGTCGGTTACCGCTGGGGGGATGCGATTATCAGTGCCGAAGGGCGTTATAACTGGAACAGCGGTTACGGCGGCGGTGAACTTGGCTGGAGCTACCCTATCAACGCGAATGTGCGTTTTTATACCAAGGTGTTCAGTGGCTACGGCGAATCACTCATTGATTACAACCACCGTCAGACCCGTTATGGCATTGGCGTGACGCTCAACGATCTGTTCTGACATCCGGTGCGGGCGTCACAGAAAAGCCCGCCACAGGCGTTGCAGTTTTGACAAACGGCGCTGAAAATAGCGCCTGTTTGCGTTTTTCTCCCCCGACGCGGGAATAACTTTGAAAGCGGTGAAGGCGTGTCTACGGCAGACGTAGTGAATAGAGAATCGCTGGCGGTACAGGTATTGCGGGAAACCTTCGGTTATCAGCAATTCCGGCCCGGCCAGCAGGCAATTATCAACGCTGCTATCGGCGGGCGTGACTGTCTGGTGATTATGCCGACAGGCGGGGGCAAATCCCTGTGTTATCAAATTCCGGCGCTGGTGCTTGATGGGCTGACGCTGGTGGTGTCACCGCTGATTTCGCTGATGAAAGATCAGGTTGACCAGCTACAGGCTTACGGCGTGGCCGCCGCCTGCCTTAATTCCACGCAAACCCGTGAACAGCAGCAAGAGGTGTTTAACGCCTGCCGCCGCAATGAACTGAAATTGCTGTATGTGGCCCCCGAGCGTCTGAGCACCGAAGGGTTTCTGGAGCAACTGGCCCACTGGAATACCACGCTGATTGCCATTGACGAGGCGCACTGTATTTCCCAGTGGGGGCATGATTTTCGCCCGGAATACCGCGCGCTCGGTCAAATCAAACAGCAATTTCCGGCGCTGCCGGTCGTGGCGCTGACCGCGACGGCGGATGAGACTACCCGGCAGGACATTGCCCGCCTGCTCGATTTGCGTGACCCGCTGACGAATATCAGCAGCTTTGACCGGCCTAATATCCGCTACACGCTGGTCGAAAAATTCAAACCGCTCGACCAGCTCTGGCTGTTCATTCAGGGCCAGCGCGGCAAAAGCGGCATTGTCTATTGCAATAGCCGGGCAAAGGTGGAAGACCTGTGCGCACGTCTGCAAAACCGTGGGCTCAGTGTCGGGGCGTATCACGCCGGGCTGGAGAACGATCGCCGCGCACAGGTGCAGGAAGCGTTTTTGCGTGATGACCTGCAAGTGGTGGTGGCGACGGTGGCCTTCGGCATGGGGATCAACAAACCGAATGTGCGCTTTGTGGTGCATTTCGATATTCCACGCAATATCGAGTCCTACTATCAGGAAACCGGGCGCGCCGGGCGCGATGGCCTGCCCGCCGAGGCGGCGCTGTTTTATGACCCGGCAGATATGGCGTGGCTGCGCCGTTGTCTGGAAGAAAAACCGGCCGGAATGCAACTGGATATTGAACGCCACAAGCTCAATGCCATGGGCGCGTTCGCCGAAGCGCAAACCTGTCGCCGTCTGGTGTTGCTGAACTACTTTGGCGAGAACCGCCAGCAGCCGTGCGGTAACTGTGACATCTGCCTTGATCCGCCACGGCGTTATGACGCACTGGTGGATGCGCAAAAAGCGCTGTCTTGCGTGTATCGCGTTGGGCAGCGTTTCGGTATCGGCTACATTGCTGAGGTGCTGCGCGGGGCGAATAATCAGCGCATCCGTGAATTCGGCCATGATGCGTTGCCGGTGTACGCTATCGGGAAAGACAAAACCCAGGAGCAGTGGGTCAGTATTTTGCGTCAGCTCATTCATCTTGGGTTGCTGGCGCAAAATATTGCCCACCACAGCGCGCTGCAACTCACGGAATCAGCCCGGCCGGTGCTGCGCGGCGAGGTGCCGTTACAACTGGCGGTGCCGCGCGTCGGCAGCCTGAGTAAACCCAAAGCCAGCCAGAAAAGCTATGGCGGCAATTATGACCGCAAATTGTTTGCCAAACTGCGTAAATTGCGTAAATCCATTGCTGATGAAGACAATATTCCTCCGTATGTGGTGTTTAGCGATGCCACCTTGCTGGAAATGGCCGAACAACTACCGGTGACGGCCAGCGAATTGCTGGCGGTAAACGGGGTTGGCCAGCGTAAACTCGAGCGTTTTGGTACGCCGTTTATGACGGTTATCCGCGAGCATCTGGATAACGGCGAGGCATAAATGCAAAACAGGAGCAAACGATGCTGTTGATGACGGTGGCTCGGGTGTTTGCACTGCCCGCGATGCGCCGGGGGGATCAGCGGCTGACAACATGGATTGATGGCCTGGCCGGTGTGCTGTTCACCGGTTTTGGCCTTCATCTGATGCTTTCCCGTTAAAGTGAAAAGCCCGCCGGTATGATAACAGCGGGCCAGTTATTCGCCGTTATGAGTAGCGGATTCAGGCCTTGCGCGCGGTTGCCAGCAATGCGCCGACCAGCATAAACAGCGAGCCAAAAGTGCGGTTAAGCTGTTTGAGCTGACGCGGGCCTTTGAGCCAGCGGGCGATGCGTTGTGCCAGCGTGGCATAACCAATCATCACCACCACATCGACCAACACCGTTGTGACGCCCAGTATCAGATACTGCATCGCCTGGGGCTGGTGCGGCACAATGAACTGCGGAAACAGCGCGGCCAAAAACACAATGCTCTTCGGGTTGGTCAGGTTGACCAGAACGGCGCGCTGGAACAGACGGCGGCGCGGCAGGCTGTTGGCCAGCGTTTGCAAATCCAGTGCGCCCGCGCTGCGCCATTGCTGAATGCCAAGCCAGATAAGGTAGGCTGCGCCAAACCATTTCAGCAGGTCAAACGCCAGTACCGATTGTGACAACAGCGCACCCAGGCCAATGCCCACCAGCACGATATGTATCGACAAACCTAGCTGCAACCCGGCAATGGAGGCGACGGCCCCACGATAGCCGTGGCTGATGCTGGTGCTCATGGTGTTAATCGCCCCTGAACCGGGCGACAGGCTTAAAATCAGCGTGGTAACGAGGTAGGTTAACCACCAGTCGGTTGTCATGGTTGAATGCTCCCTGAATGCGGCGTTTTATGCCACAATACGCCAATGCCTGTGTTTGTGCTATAGCTCACAAAAAGCTACCCCGACGGGCAACCGACCCTGGGAGAGTGCCTGATGAAGCCGTATACGCAGAGCCTGCTGACCAGAGAATGGCAGTACGCTGCCTTCGTCACCGGGCCATTGCTCAATTTCTGGCGTCAGCGTCAGGAAGGCATGTTCATCGGTGTGGAGGATGTGCCCATCCGGTTTGTGCGTTTCACGTCGCCGTCGCATGCCGATGTGGTGCTGGTGTTGCCGGGGCGTACCGACAGTTATGTAAAATATGCGGAAGTCGCCTATGACCTGTTTCAGTGCGGTTACGATGTGCTGATGATGGATCACCGTGGTCAGGGCCGTTCCGGGCGTTTATTGGCAGACAGCCATCGCGGTCATGTTCGCCGTTTTAGCGATTATGTTGATGATGTGCTGACGTTATGGCAGCAACAGGTGGCACCCGCGCCCTATCGCCGCCGTTTTGCGCTGGCGCATTCGATGGGCGCTGCGGTGCTGGCCTTAGCGCTGGCGCGTCAGCCGCAGGCATTTGATGCCGCTGCATTGTGCGCGCCGATGTGCGGTATTCTGCTGCCGATGCCGCACTGGCTGGCATGGCGCATTCTTAACTGGGCGCAGAAATATCCGGCCATACGGGATTATTACGCTATTGGCACCAGCCCGTGGCAGCCCTTGCCGTTTCGGGCCAATGTGCTAACGCACAGTGCCGTGCGCTATCGCCACCATGTGCGTTTTTATGCGGATGACCCGGACTTGCGCATTGGCGGGCCAACCTATCACTGGGTGCGCGAAGCGTTACAGGTGCCCGACCAGCTCTTGCAACAGGCGGCGCAGATAACGACGCCGCTGTTAGTCTTGCAGGCGCAAGACGAGCAGGTGGTGGATAACCACAGTCAGGTGCGTTTTTGTCAGGCACTGGCCGCTGCCGGTCACCCTTGCGCGGGCGGTGGCCCCCAGGTGATTCAGGGCGCACGGCACGATATTCTGTCGGAACAGGATGCGCTGCGTACCGCCGCTTTTCGGCTTATTTTGCAACATTTCAACGATTATCATTAATACGTCTGCGCGGCCTGGCCGCCCGGCACCAGCGGAGGTTGGAGTTCACCTTATGTACCCGATTGTTGCTTCCGATCTGGATGGCACTCTGTTGTCACCCGATCACACCTTGTCTCCCTATGCGAAACAAACCCTGCGCCAGATGACGGAACAAGGCATCCACTTTGTTTTTGCCACCGGGCGTCACCATATGGATGTGGCGCAAATGCGCGATAACCTTGCCATCAGCGCGTATATGATAACCTCCAATGGTGCACGGGTGCACAACACTGACGGCGAGCTGGTGTTTAGCCATAATCTTGACCAGGATATTGCCCGCGAGCTCTACGCCATGGTGTATCACCACCCGGAAATAATGACCCACGTCTATCGTGATGATGAGTGGTATTTATGCCGCTCCCGCCCCGAAGAGGAACGTTTTTTTACCGAGACGGTGTTTCGCTACCGGGTGTTTGATCCGCAAACACTCGGCACGGATGGCGTGGGCAAGGTGTTCTTCACCTGTGAAGACCATGAAAAACTGCTGCCGCTTGAAGAAGCGCTGAATGCGCGCTGGGGCGACCGCGTGAATGTCAGCTTTTCGACGTTAACCTGTCTGGAAGTGATGGCGGGCGGCGTATCCAAAGGCCATGCACTGGAGCAGGTGGCGGGGATTCTCGGCCACACCATTAAGGACTGTATCGCCTTTGGCGATGGCATGAATGACTATGAAATGCTGGCGATGGCGGGAAAAGGCTGCATCATGCACAACGCCCACCAGCGCCTGAAAGAGCGGCTGCCGGATAACGAGGTCATCGGCACCAACCGCGATCAGGCGGTGCCGATGTATTTACGCCGCCTTTATTTGGCCGAAGAAGGTTGAGTCGCGTTTAAAAATGTCACGGCTTTATCGGGAAAGTCGGTGAACAGGCCATCCACGTTCGCCTTGCGATAGAGCAGAGCATAGAGGGCGTTGATATCGCTGGCATATTTCGGCAAGCGGTCAGCACGCGCAGTATAGGGGTGAACCGCCATACCGTTGTCATGCGCCTCTTTGACCAGCGGGCTGACGGTGACGCTCCCGGCATTGCCGCTCAGTAGCATGTGGTAATCTGGGCCGACGCCATCGGCATAACGGGCGATGGTGGCCATCGCACCCGGTTTGAGCATCCAGTCGTAGTCATAATTGACCCAGCGGCCATCTGGCTGTTGCTGCTGGGTTTCTTTCCAGCTGGTTTCAGCGATGAGCTGCACCAGTTTCAGGTTCATGCCCAGCATGGGTTGCAGTTCATTTTTGATGCGCTGTAGCTCGTTGGCATCAAAGCATTGCAGGTAAACCCGGTCACTTTTTTGGCTATAGCCGTAGCGCTTCAATACCTCCAGTACCGCCCGTGAAATATCTTTCCCCTCCTGACGGTGGAACCACGGCGCTTTAATTTCCGGGTAAATGCCGATGTTTTTACCGGTCGAGTGATTTAACCCCTGAATGAATTCGATTTCATCCTCAAAGGTGTGAATACGGAAATCCGATTTGCCCATCGGAAACCGGTTCGGGTAGCTTTGCACCGGTTTGCCGTCTTTTAGATCAAAGCCTTCGGTAAAGTGCAGCGAGCGAATTTCCGCCAGGGTAAAGTCAATGGCGTAGTAGCGCCCATCTGCCCGCGCCCGGCCGGGAAAGCGCTGGGCCACATCGGTGACGCGATCGAGATAGTGGTCATGCAGCACCACCAGCGCGTTATCTTTGGTCATCACCAGGTCTTGTTCAAGATAATCCGCCCCTTGTGCGTAAGCCATCGCTTTGGCGGGCAGCGTGTGTTCCGGCAGATAACCACTGGCACCACGGTGAGCGATGACAAGATGTTTGCTCGCGCCCTGTGGGCCTGAATCGGTATTTGCAGCGGCTTGAGTCAGCGTAGAGTACGACAGGGTAAGCGTCATACTCGCAGCCAGTAGTGGTGTTAACAGAGGTTTCATTGCAGCGTCCTTTTGGAGTGGAAGGAAGTCTGTGCTGTGTAGGGTAAAACCTGATGGTGAAAATGTGATTGTTGTAATCAATAGGGTATTGCCGGGGTAAGCGTTATCACGCTAAGACCCGCCAGCGCGAGGGGCGCTGGCGGCAGCCATGATGTCAGGCCGGAATAACAGCCATAACATCACGGCGGGGCAACAGAATCAGGCGCGTTTTGCCAGTTCTGCTTTATGCTTGGTTTCGTTGATCATGGTCAGCACCAGCAGGATAACCGACAGCACACCACCGCCAATCATCACCATAAAGCCGCCGTTCCAGCCAAAGTAGTCAACGGTGTAGCCGACAATGGCGCTCGCTGCAACCGAGCCGCCGAGATACCCGAACAGGCCGGTGAAACCAGCGGCTGTCCCTGCGGCTTTCTTCGGTGCCAGTTCCAGAGCGTGCAGACCAATCAGCATGACCGGGCCGTAGATCAAAAAGCCGATGACAATCATACAGGCCATATCCACGCCGGGGTTGCCCGCCGGGTTCATCCAGTAAACGACAGTAGCGATAGTCACCAGCGTCATAAAGAACACGCCGGTGGCACCACGGTTGCCTTTGAACACCTTGTCAGACATCCAGCCACACAGCAGCGTGCCCGGAATACCGGCGTATTCGTACAGGAAGTATGCCCAGGAGGATTTATCCAGTGCGAAGTGCTTCACTTCTTTGAGATACGTTGGCGACCAGTCGAGAATGCCATAGCGCAGCAAATACACGAACACGTTAGCAACGGCGATATACCACAGCAGCTTGTTCGGGAAAATGTACTGCATGAAGATCTCTTTTGCCGTCAACTCCTGCTCAGCTTTCTCGTCGTAATCCGGCGGGTAGTCGTTTTTGTACTCTTCAATCGGCGGCAGGCCGCAAGACTGCGGGGTGTCGCGCATCATGGCGAAGGCGAACAGTGCCACCAGAATGGCCCCAAAAGCAGGCATGTACAGCGCGGCTTTCCAGTCGTTGAACCAGGCCATCCCCAGCAGGAATAGCAGCGGTGGAATACCGCCGCCGACGTTGTGAGCACAGTTCCAGATAGAAACGATACCGCCACGCTCTTTCTGTGACCACCAGTGCACCATGGTACGGCCACACGGCGGCCATCCCATCCCCTGGAACCAGCCACAGACAAACAACAGGCAGAACATCACCATGATGCTGGAGGTGGCCCACGGCACAAAGCCCATCAGCAACATCACAGCCGCCGCCAGAATCAGGCCTGCGGGTAAGAACACTCGTGGGTTGGAGCGGTCAGACACGGCTCCCATGATAAATTTGGAGAACCCGTAGGCGATGGAAATGCCGGAGAGCGCAAAACCGAGATCGCCACGAGAGAAACCTTGCTCAACCAGAAAAGGCATCGCCAGAGCAAAGTTTTTTCTGACCAGATAGTAAGCCGCGTAGCCGAAAAAGATACCCAAAAATATTTGCCAGCGCAGACGACGATAGAGTGGATCGACCTGGTGTTCTGCCACTCGCGGCCGGTGCGCCGCAGGCTTAAAAATGCTCAGCATAAAAATCCCCGATAGTTATTTTCTATAACGCTCGTAAGCGTATCGAATATGCGCGCACTTTGGTGTGAGTTAACGCGCAACTGTTACACTTTTATGACGAAGTGCGTCATTTTGAGCTTTAGATAACATAATTGAAATAATCATTTTTCAAATTTGAGTGATTCAAGTCACATTTTCTTTTTTAAGACGGCGCTTTGTTTTCGTTTTTTGAGTGTTTTTGTTCTTTATCAATCATTGTTGTGTGGGTTTATGTCTTACTTTGCCTCAATATCCCGATACGGGCGCGATCCAACCGAGGTAAAACAGACATGGCAAACGCAGGCTTACGGCGGGAAACCGATGTGGTCATTATTGGCGGCGGGGCGACCGGGGCAGGAACGGCGCGCGATTGTGCACTACGCGGCCTGCGCTGCCTGCTGCTGGAGCGGCATGATATCGCCACCGGGGCAACCGGACGTAACCACGGGTTGCTGCACAGCGGGGCGCGTTATGCGGTGACGGATGCGGAATCGGCCCGTGAGTGTATTGAGGAAAACCGGATTTTACGCCGCATTGCCCGCCACTGTATTGAACCTACCGATGGGTTGTTTTTAACGCTGCCACAAGATTCTCTCGAGTATCAGGCGCAGTTTATCGATGCCTGCCGGCAGGCGGGGATTGACGCACAAGCGATGGACCCACAAGAAGCGCTACGCTTTGAACCGGCGGCAAACCCGGATTTGATCGGGGCCGTCAGGGTGCCGGATGGTACGGTAGACCCCTTTCGCCTGACGGCTGCCAACATGATTGACGCCTGTGAGCATGGGGCGGAAGTATTGACCTATCATGAGGTTATTGGGCTGATCCGTCAGGGCTGTCGTGTCACCGGTGTGCGCGTTTTCGACCATAAACGCAATGTTGCCAGTGAAATATATGCACAGGTGGTTGTCAACGCAGGCGGCATTTGGGGGCAGCGTATTGCCGAATATGCTGACCTGAGCGTGCGGATGTTCCCGGCCAAAGGCACACTGCTGATCCTGGGGCATCGCATCAATAACCGGGTCATCAACCGTTGCCGCAAACCGGCGGACGCCGACATTCTGGTGCCGGGCGATACCATCTCGCTGATTGGCACCACCTCGACCCGTATCGACTATGACCAGATAGATAACATGCAGGTGACGCCGCAAGAGGTCGATACCCTGATTCGTGAAGGCAGCCTGCTGGCTCCGCAACTGGCGCAAACCCGGATTTTACGCGCCTATGCCGGGGTTCGCCCGCTGGTTGCCAGTGACAATGACCCGTCCGGGCGCAGCGTCAGCCGGGGGATCGTGCTGCTTGATCATGCCAGCCGTGACGGTCTGGAAGGGTTTGTCACCATCACCGGCGGCAAACTGATGACCTACCGCCTGATGGCCGAATGGGTGACAGATAAAGTCTGCGAAAAGCTGGGCCATCGAGCATCGTGCACCACGGCGTCAACCCCGCTGCCCGGCTCTGAAATGCCGTCAGAAGATAAGCCCCAGGCGGCTTCGCCGTTGTCTGCACCGTTACGCGGTTCGGCGATTTATCGTCATGGCCAGCGGGCGGCGACACTGGTTTCCGGCCAGCGGGTAGACAGCAGCCTGGTGTGTGAGTGCGAAGCGGTGACGGCGGGTGAGGTGCGTTATGCCGTGGAATCCCTTCAGGTTAATAATCTGACCGATTTACGCCGCCGTACCCGTGTGGGCATGGGTACCTGTCAGGGCGAATTATGCGCTTGCCGGGCGGCGGGGCTGCTGTGCCGTTTGGGCCAGTCCACTCCGCAGCAGGCGATTTCGCAATTGAGCCAGTTCCTCAATGAACGCTGGAAAGGGATGCGGCCTATCGCCTGGGGCAACACGCTGCGCGAAAGTGAATTTACCAGTTGGGTTTATCAGGGGTTGTGTGGATTACAGGCACGGCCACAGGAGAGTAGCGATGCGTTATGACGTGGTGATCATTGGCGGCGGGCTGGCTGGACTGGCCTGCGGCATTCAGTTGCAAGAACAGGGCAAGCGCTGTGCGATAGTCAGCGTGGGGCAAAGCGCCCTGACGTTTGCCTCCGGCGCGCTGGATTTGCTCACGGCATTGCCCGATGGCACGCCAGTCACGCAGCCGCTGCAAGCGCTTGAGGCACTGGCAGTGCAGGCACCGCATCACCCTTACACGCTGATGGGAGCCAGCGCCGTGGCAACGCTTGCCGGGCAAGCGCAAGCGCTGCTGGCGCGCTGCGGGCTGTGGTTACGCGGTTCATTCGCGCAGTCGCATCAGCGCTTAACGCCGCTGGGTATCTGGCGCGATTGCTGGCTGAGCCCGGCAGAGAGCGTATCGCGTGGCCTGCCGGGCGCACCGGCGTGGCGTCAGCCACTGGTTGCCGGTATCGAAGGGTTTATGGATTTCCAGGCCCGGCTGGTGGCCGGAGAGTTACAGACTCAGGGCATCGCCGCGCGTGCTGATGATTTACGTCTGCCGGTTCTGGATAACCTGCGCCAGAACCCGAGCGAGTTCCGCTCGCTCAATCTGGCGCGGGTGCTGGAAACCCCTGCGGGTCTGGCGGCGCTGACGGAAGAATTGCTGACATGCTCGCACGGCAACGATGCCATCATTCTGCCGGCCTGTATCGGTACCAGCGCACATGCACGGCTGAACGCCGCGCTCGGTAAACCGGTAGGGCTGCTGGCAACACTGCCGCCCTCGCTACCCGGCATGCAGTTACATCAGGCGCTGCTGGCGCGTTTTCGCCAGACCGGCGGCACCGTCATGCCGGGTGACAAAGTGATTTCGGCTAAGGCACAGCCGGACGAGGTGGTGGTGCATACCCGTAGCCACGGCGATATGCCGCTGCGGGCACAGTACGCCGTGCTGGCGAGCGGCAGCTTTTTTAGCAACGGTCTGGTGGCCGAGCGTGACCGGGTGATTGAGCCGGTGTTTGGGCTGGATGTTGACTTCCTGCCTGCGCAGGCCGACTGGAGCCAGCAAGATGTGTTCGCCCCCCAGCCCTATTTACAGTTTGGCGTGAAGGTGGATGCGCAGCTACATCCCTCGCTTGCGGGCGTTAGCCAGCCGCGGGTGTTTGCGATTGGCTCGGTATTGCGCGGTTATGACCCGCTGCGCCAGGGGTGTGGCGGGGGCGTGTCGCTACTGAGCGCGCTGCATGTGGCACAAACGATAGTCAGGGAGAAGCCGTAATGAGCCAGGCGGATACCAGTTTTGAGAATTGCATTAAGTGCACAGTCTGCACCACGGCTTGCCCGGTTGCAGGTGTCAACCCGCTCTATCCGGGGCCAAAACAGGCCGGGCCGGACGGCGAGCGCTTGCGGCGTAAAGACCCGTCGCTCTTTGATGAAGCGCTGAAATACTGTACCAACTGTAAGCGCTGTGAAGTGGCTTGCCCGTCTGATGTTCGTATCGGCGATATTATCCAGCGGGCGAAAGCCAGTCACAGCAAGCACCGCCCGACGCTGCGGGATGCCATCTTAAGCCACACCGATTTGATGGGTAGCGTCGCCACGCCGTTAGCCCCGCTGGTCAATACGCTGACCGGATTAAAACCGATGCGGCAGTTGCTCGACAAAGCGCTGAAAATCGACCATCGTCGCCAGTTACCGCGCTATTCCCACGGCACTTTTCGCCATTGGTATCGCCAGCAGGCGGCGCAACAGCTGCATTTTGAGCAACAGGTTGCCTATTTTCACGGCTGTTATGTCAACTACAACCACCCGCAACTGGGGCGCGACCTGATCCGGGTGTTTAATGCCGCAGGCGTTGGCGTACAGTTGCTGACAAAAGAGAAATGTTGCGGGGTGGCGTTAATTGCCAACCGGTTTCTCGATAAAGCGCGCAAACAGGCGCGTTTTAACCTCAATGCGCTCGATGAAGCCATCAATCAGCGCAGCCTGCCGGTGATTGCCACGTCATCGAGTTGCACTTTCACCCTGCGTGATGAGTACCCGCATTTGCTGGGCCTTGAGAACCAGCATGTGCGTGACGGCATTGAACTGGCGACCCGCCATCTCTACCGCTTACTGGAGCAGGGGAACAAACTGGCGCTGCAACCGGTGCCGCTGAAAGTGGTCTACCACACGCCGTGCCATCTTGAGCGTATGGGGTGGACGGCCTATACCCTTGAGCTACTGCGTATGATCCCCGGCCTTGAATTACAGGTGCTGGATTCACGCTGTTGTGGCATCGCCGGGACTTACGGCTTTAAGAAAGAGAATTATGACACCGCACAGGGTATCGGTGCGCCGCTGTTTCGCCAAATTGAGGAAAGCGACGCTGACCTGGTCATTACCGATTGCGAAACCTGCAAATGGCAAATTGAGATGTCAACGCAAAAACCCTGTGAACATCCGTTCAGTTTGCTGGCAAGGGCGCTGCCGGTGGCGTAACGCTGCCGCGCTACACCACAGCGCATAGCCTGGGTATAGACGGTGTTGTCAACAAAGGCAGGGAGGGCTCCCTGCTTTTTTATGGTGCATGATGAGAGGCGAGTGTTGCCGTAACGCATTGATGATGAATAGGTAATCAGCAGGTCGTTGTCTTTGTCGATGCAGGAGCACCGTTTTTCCTGATATTGAGCAAAAAAAATGCTTTACAGATGCGAATGATAATGATTATTATTGCCATGCGTTCCGGGAAAACCTGATGAATCCCTCTTTGCGACTCATGCGGTTTGACTGTGAAGGCACGACATTGCTCACATTGCTTCCAGTATTACTTTAGCCAGCTCGGGTGCTGGCTTTTTTTTGCGTCGTATTTTTTGGAATCTGGTTTCCTATTGGTTTCTTTTTTTGTTGCTGCTGTCACGGTGGGTGAGGCAAATGGGTTCCTTTTCTCGCGGAAATTTTTTGAACAGAGCGGTGAGTTTTTTCAGCTTTCATATTATGCGCTGCCCGTTAGACTGAAAAAAACGCAACAGGAGCGCAACATGATTTATTTACGTAAAGCACACGATCGCGGCCACGCTAACCACGGCTGGCTCGATAGCTGGCACACTTTCTCATTTGCTGATTATTATGATCCTGATTTTATGGGGTTTTCTGCACTTCGCGTGATTAATGAAGATGTCATTGCAGCCGGTCAGGGCTTTGGCACCCATCCGCACCGTGATATGGAAATTTTGACCTATGTGCTGGCCGGCACGGTAGAGCATCAGGACAGTATGGGCAATAAGGAACAGATCCCGGCCGGTGAGTTCCAGATAATGAGCGCGGGTACTGGTATTCGTCATTCGGAGTATAACGCGCGTCAGGATATGCCGCTGCACCTCTACCAAATTTGGATCCTGCCGGAAAAAACCGGCCTGACGCCGCGCTATGATCAACGCCGGTTTGACGATCCTCAGGGCCGCCAACTGGTGCTGTCACCCGATGCGCGTGACGGCTCGCTGAAGGTCTTTCAGGACATGACGCTATGGCGCTGGGCGCTGAAGGCGCAGGAAACCTCGTCCTACCAGACTCAACAGGGCCGTGTATTATGGATTCAGGTGGTGCGAGGCTCGATTGACATTAACGGTCAGCAAGCAACGACCAGCGATGCGCTGGCCATCTGGGATGAAACGGAAATCACCGTGCAGGCCAGCGAAGACAGTGAAATCCTGCTGTTTGATTTGCCGCCGGTAAAATAAGGCGTGATTTGCCCATATGAACTCATGTCATGGGGCAGAAGCGCACAACAATAGAGAGATCACAGTAGAGAGATCACAGTAGAGAGATCACCAACCAGTAAGGCAGGCTGATAGGCCTGCCTTACTGGTTGACATGGTGTATAGGTTGTCTGTTTTTGTGGCTTTATTTCTTCACTGCCTCACCGGCAGGCTTGTTACTACATTTGGCTATCAAAACTTCATGTTACGCGCCAGTGTCTGTTTACAAATATGCCAGTATTTAACAGATCTCGGGTCTGTCCCTTAACCTCTCTGCCCGTTAAAGAATGCTGCAAAATCATTTCCGAAAGGTGGTTTTTGGTTGGATATCGATCGTTTTTGGGCGTTCTTTATCGCTTAAAAGTTTTTTGCACAGTTTCTAACAATGCTGAATTGTACAAAAATCGTTAAGGGACACACCCTAGAACATTTTCTTCTCTCATTGAAAAAAGCACTTCATATTTGTAATGCCAGATTCGCCCTTTAATTTAATCACTGGGATTGTGGTGCTGGTTTCACCAGCCTGAAACCGATATCCGAGGTCGGGAAATTTGGGGTATGAACATCGCACTCCGACAGGTTGCTGATGCGCATCAGGTAACTGCCGCCACAGAAATAGTGCATGTTATTAAGTCCTGTCATCTGAAAATCATCGTCTATCCATTCCCAGACGTTACCCGTCATATCGTATAAGCCAAGAGGATTGGGTCGCTGTTGTGCGACAGGGTGGGTATCAAAAGTCGTGCTGTTGTCTTTAGGCATATTGGCGATATTTTCTGGGTTATCGCTACCGGAATAGATGCGGCCATATGTCCCCTGAAGCAGAGCGGGCCTACCGCCGCGTGCGGCAACCTGCCATTCATTCAATGAAGGCAGACGGTATCCGGTAGCATCGGGATTCCTGACAACACTTAGAGAGTGTTCTCTGGGTACAGATGTGAGAGGTCGTCCATCTGCGGTCAGGTAATACGGTGTCAATTGTTGTAAAGCGCTTAAAGCGTTAGCGAAGACCACTGCATCCCACCAGGAGAGGGTTGTGACGGGGTGCCCGCCATTATCTTGCTCTGCGGGCAGACAATCATCAAAATGGCCGCCATTACAGCCATTTTCAAATGCGTAGCCGTGACTTTCCGCCCATTGAAGCACGTGCTGATATTGTGAGTAGGTGATTTCTGTTCGCATAATATAAAAAGGTTTGAGGATGACATTAGCGTGGCTAGTGTAGTCTTTGTCGCCAAAAATATTACCGACATAAAATGCACCACCTTTGATGGCGATTTCCTCAGGCATTAATTTTGGCTGTGCCGCGTGTGTAAGCTGGCCAATCAGTAATATTCCACAAATAACAGAATTATATTTCATAGCGTTTTCAATAATCCAGATTTAAGGGCTCAGGCGGTGACTGTATTTTTGGCGCACCGCCGATGGCTGTGCGAATCGTGACTTGATATTGAGTATGCTTAATGCCACTCAGCCAATTATCCAGTTCGGAAAAGGCATGGCGAATATCTTTGTTTTTTGCCCAGTCAGGTAATCCTTCAATCGTGTAGGTGTAATTAATTAAAACCATTTCCGGTGAAATAGACTCATAATGTGTTATCTGATGAAGTGCAATTCTGCCGTAACAGAAATCATCATAAGGCTTAAAATTATCCTGCCCTGACTGGGTTAATGACCATATACTGTTATTACCTCGGTCTGTTTTTTTGACTAGCCCAACTGATACCAATGCATTGAGCCGACCGGATAACCATGAGGCTTCGGTTCGAGGGGTTTTAATTGGCCACACTTTTTCTCCCAGACAAGGTGAATACCAGCCGTCGATAAATTCTTGTGTCAGGCGAGCGTAAAAACGCAGATGGTCCGGTTTTTTCGTATTTGCACTAACAGGGTTCAGTAATTTAAAGAACAGAGCAAAGATAGCGAATATTATCCAGCACTTCATAAGCAGAACCATATCTCTCTTTGGTTGTTAATGTTTTTTCGATAACCCAACTGTAAGGCGGGACTCCAGGGTCATTATGGCTTTCTACCAGTTTATAAACCGTTACCTTGATCGGTTGCATGGCAGTCAAATCATCCCCCCGTTTTTGTACGCTAATCAGTTTCTTTCCTTTGGGGGAATGGTAAAGCCGATAATCAAAGATATTAATACGAGACGCCGATAGACTATAGTCAAACCAGATGAACACATTACTATCTGGAACAGGAATAATGCTATAACCATGGCTGTCTTTGATATAAAAACTCAGCCCCCGATTAGGGTGTGAAGTATTATTATCAAAAAAAGAAAGGATGGCTAAATCTTTCTTTCCGTGATTAATAAGCGAGAGATAATTAACCCCTTGACTTATCTTTTCCTCTTGCATGCAGTTTGCGTAACTACTGTTGGTAACACAAATAGCTAATATGGTTACAGCCACTCTAATAGCACAGGAGAACATTAGCATCCTTTTATTAAATTAGGTAAGTTAATTTGCTAAACTTCTATTTCAATATTGCTTAAAGGTTGTGTACAGCAAGGCAGAATATAGCCGTTTTTTATGTCATCCCGGGATATTCCTCCGGTGTGTTGCATATCCACTTCTCCCTGAATTAGTTTGACTTTACAAATACCACAATGCCCGGCATTGCAATGATACTTGAGTGGTATTTCTGCCTGGTATGAGGACAAAAGTATAGTCTCTTCCTCTGTGAGATGGAACGTTTGACTTGTGTTTTTTATTTTGCAGGTGAAGTCTTTTTTCATAACACAATCCTCTTTATTCGGCGATGAAGTTCTTTTCTGATAAGCTTTCTCTCTGTGGAAAATGTGGTTGAGGGGATAGCATTTTCCTCAATTCGCCTTAGAAGATAAGGTAACGATTTTTTTAATGGCCCGAATGGCACGTACTTACATACGGAAAAACCTTCATGATTAAGTGACCAGGTAATATGGTCTCCCATACCATAGAGCTGACCCAACCAGATATTTTTCTTTAATGTTGGACTTTGTCGGATCAACGCCAGGCTGTGCTCATTGTGCGTGGCGAAAAAAGGAGAGATACGGTCGATGTGATCGGCAACAAACTGAATAGCACTGTTGTAATTATTATCTGTCTCGAATTTTTCAGTAAAACAGTGATCATGACAAATGCGATTCTCCTCTTCAAGGTAAGCACCCCGCACCAGTTTTATACCCAGATAGAAATGATGCTCACATGCCTGCTGGTAATACTCTTTCAGTCGTTCAAGTTTGTCTCTGCAATAAAATTGCAGTGTTAATGTCAACAGAGGATAGTTTTGATTATATTTCCTCATCATACTTATAATGAAATCGTCTACGGCCGGTTGTATCCATGATTGCTCTGCATCGACCATGATCCTGACTTTTTTATCGCCAGCAGCGTCAAAGATTTGGATATACCGTTTGGTCACATTTTCCCATTCTTGCTGCTGTTCTGGCGTCAGGTTTTGGTTAAGGGTGATGGCGCGGTATAACTCAATGCTGCCAAGGGATGAAGGTTTAATGACCACAAAAGGGATGTTTTTATTTTCAGCTGCGATGTCAATGAGGGAGAGAGTCTTACTCATAACATCATTGTAAATCGACTCTGTATTCTCGCCTTCAATAGCATAATCAATAATACTATTGATGTTTTCTCTCCCCAGTGCTGAGGTGGTATGGGTTACTTGTTTTAATGTCTCGCCACCAAAGTAAATACCATTAACCAGTTTTAATACTGTATCTTGGCTAATATGTAATATTTTCTTTAAAACATAAATTGATACGGTTCTTGTCTTCTTATTACTCAGTAATGCTGAGGCTAGCAGTTTGAATGTCAGAGTTCTGGTGCGATATCGCGCGAACACCAACTCGGTATTAATATTTTCCATAAAACCTCCATTATTAAAACTGGCCGTGGTTTTAAAAAAATAAAACCCATCATGCCAGTATGATAATACCAGGCCAGTTAATTAAATAATCTTAATTTTCGGTGTGGTTATGCTTCGACGGTCTGACCACGATACAAGCGACGAATGATATTATCGTCATTAAACTCTTCGCGTTCATGGATGACTCGCCTATTATCCATAATTAAAAGGTCTGCATCTTCCCAATAATGTTTGTAGAAATAGCGAGGCTGTTTCATGAACTGTCCTAATTCGTCGAAGAAGGCTTTTGTTTCATATTCGCTAAATCCGACGATGCGAGGTTCCCAGCTTGCTGGCTGGCCTTCATCGAACGGGAAGTACATCAACATTTTCCGTACCCACCCCAGGTCTGTAAACACTGGAACTTTAAACCAACCGGCCGGAGAGACATCAACGTAATATCCATGCTCCAACACGCGAACTTCAAATGTTTCCTCTTCCAAAACTCTGCGAAGATGAGCCGGCATTTCCTGGCAGGCCAACACATGGTCACAGACTGTCGTCGCACCTCTGAATTTCATGTTTTTAATTTCGGCGGCATAAAGGAATACCTGGTCGACTTGTGAAAGTAATAGCCCCCCATCTGCATGGAATGGTAATTGTCCACGGCCTGTGACAATTTTTCCTTTTTCACCCTCCAGCTTTAAGGTATCTTTATAGCCGAAGCCAACGCCAATTTTTTCATCGGCATACTCGACGATTTTGCCATAGGCGGAGTATGTGTCCCTGAATTGATTGGCATCCATGGCAATGTTTTTCACCAGCAGAAACCCTTGACGCATGAGAAGGTTTTTTATCTCTTCCGGTTTAGCGTCAATGAAGTCGCTGCTATGCATTTGTGCGCCAAAACCCGAATCCATGAGAGCGATATAATTTAACATGCTACTATTTTTCCTCTTTTAGTACTTATTTCCGAGAATGTGATGAAAATGCTTTTGTGCATCCCGTGCGCCAAAAGCGGCTTTATGAACCTCTTTAGATTCAATTCTTGTTTTCTCAAGGAGTTCGAGAAAACTCCGGTTAGTGGATTGTTTGGTTTTTGACAGCGCGGCATAAGGGTACGCCGCCAATTCTTTGGCCTGCGCGAATGCACGCTCCAGTAGCTGATGCGGTTCGACTTTTTCGTTCACAATGTGGTGTGAAAGACAAAAGTTCTCATCCAATTCCTGACATTTGAAGATGATATCCTTCATTAGGTTATATCCATGGGTAAATGTCAGAATAGCCGCGCCGACAGAGCATCCGATACCATGTTTGAGTTCAGGCATTACAAAACGTGCGCCGTTCGCCATAATTCGGTAGTCGAACATCAAGGCAAACTGAAATCCCATGCCGATAGCATAGCCATCTACAGCGGCCACCGTGGGTTTATTAATGTGCAGCACCGCTTCGTAAAGGTCGATAACACGATCAATCCAGCGTTCAACGTCAGCGCCACCGGAGAGGTTTTTTACTTCATTAAAGTCGCCGCCTGCGGAGAATGAACATCCTTTCCCTCCGTAAACAACGATAGCGTTAACCTCCGGGTCGCTATTTGCATTTTTTAATGCTGCTTTGACGGCATTTTCCAGGGCCTGATTAAAAGGATTATGTTTATTGGGGTGATTAAGCGTAATAATTTTTACGTTATCTCGTGTCTCTTCAAGAATCATTTTTTAATCCATTATTAGTTTGCGTAGATGATCACTGGTAGTGTTTTCCAGTGAGAGTGTATTTTCCAGGAAGGATTTGTAGACCCGATAAGTAAAGCGGGTTTTATGGCTATAGTTATCAACATGAAGGCCAAGTATATTAGCAAATGATTTGTTAACCGATGAACCTTCGTGAATGCCAATTTTTTTACGCCAGACAATTTCTTTGGGGAGCAGGTTTAATTTTTCTGTGTACTCTCTGAGTATATTTTTTACTTCATTATCTTTGATCTTATAATCAGGGTTAAGGTTCCTGCAGAGAGAAATTAAATCATTATTCCAAAATGGATGGTTAAGCTGTAACCCGTAATGAGCAGCACCATGAGAAACAAACTCTCCCGTCCAACGAGTTCGGTAAACCTGTTCACAGAGAACTTTATTAGGTGATACGTATTTTTCGCCCGGTTTTAATATGCCGCCAAATAATAGATCCGAACCATAGCCTGTCATCATGACACTTACATTGTTCTGCGCCATTCGGTAGACATTAAATAATCCCGATTGAATCTCAGCAGAGAGGCCATCAAAAATTTCATTATGGTAAATGGCCTCGATAACGCCATTGATGACATCGGCTTCCGTCAGTATTTTAACATGATGCTCAGTGCCAAGTGCATCCGCGACCATTTGAGAGTATTCAAACTCGTTGCTGATCTCTGTGCCTATAGACCAGGTTTTAATGTGTTGAAAAAACTGGCTGGCCAGTGCAGTTACCAGGCTTGAATCCAGACCGCCAGACAGTGGAATGCCAACGGTCTGGTGCGTCTGTACCAGAGAACGAAAGGGGGCTTTCAGGTAGTTGTCGATAAGTTCGAACAGCACGTCTTTGGAAATATTCAACTGCTTGTTGGTATTGGCAGGGTAAATATTATCACTACCCAGATATTCATAACCCTGCATATCTTTCTTTATCTGATTGATAGAGCCGGGTTTGAGTCTGATGGCGTTTTTTATTGGTGTAAACGTATCTGAATGTAGAACATGCTGTATGACTTTATCTTCAGGCATGAAATCAAAAATGCCTTTTTGAGCAACGCGACCAACAAATTTTAGCCGATCTGTTATCCAAAGTGCGGTATGGTCATGAATAACATGTACAGGCATAAATCCATTGGGGTCTGTCAGTAAGGTTAACTCCCCTTTGTTATTTTCTTTAAAAAAGAAGAAGCTCCCTTCTGCCAGAGATAATGCATGTGTGCCAAGATATAAAAAAATCGTATGGAGTAATTCGATATCGCGCAGGCTCCATGCCGAAGCATCATAGCGACCGACAAGGCTTTCAAGTAATTGTCTATTATTAATTGTCCCAATCAGATAGAGCGTTTCGTTATCCGCTACCATTTTTTCAAATCGAGATTTATCTCCAATAAATAGGTATCCATCTCGTAAGTTTTCTATTTTTAAGGGTAAATCCGTGATGCTTTTTTTAATGTTCAAACAGGCATCACCCTTGGCAATGCAAAAGCCATGTTTCATTTCATTTCCTTATTTTTTACAACTAATCGAATTCAGAAACAAAAATACAACAAATCATGTGGTTTTAAAATTGAAATTACATATGAAAAAACAATAAAAAAACATTCCTTATTTTTTTATTTCATTAATAAAAAAATTAAATTCATGTGTCATATATGGTTACGGTTAATGTTAATTTAATTATTAATGATGTATTGATTAATAATGAGCTAGAAATTAAATAATAAATAGTATAATTGACGTTATATTCAATTTTTTCTGTTTTTGTAACCTTTGCTCAGATACATATTTTGCTAACCATTTCTTTAGTACAATCAGCGTTTTCAATCATGGGGATATCAATGGATGATCAAGAAAAAAAGGCCGGTGTTGCAGGATGTCGCAGACCGGGTGGGGGTGACCAAAATGACGGTCAGCCGCTATTTGCGCAACCCCGAGCAGGTTTCTGTGGCTTTGCGGGGCAAGCTTGCCGCCGTGCTTGATGAGTTAGGGTATATCCCTAACCGAACGCCGCATATTCTCGCTAATTCCACCAGCCGGGCGATTGGCGTGCTGCTGCCGTCACTGACTAACCAGGTGTTTGCCGAGGTGCTGCGCGGTATTGAAAAAGTGACAGAAGCGCAGGGGTATCAAACCATGCTGGCCCATTACGGCTATCAGCCGGAGGTGGAAGAGCAGCGCTTGATGTCACTGCTGGCTTACAACATTGACGGGTTGATTTTGGCTGAACGTACCCACACTGACCGCACCCGGCAGATGATTGCCGTTGCCGGTATTCCGGTGGTGGAGCTGATGGACTCGGTATCGCCTTGCCTGGATATGGCCGTCGGGTTTGATAACGTGGCGGCGGCCTGCCAGATGACGCGCTACATGCTTGAACGTGGCCGCCGGCGGGTGGTATACCTTGGCGCGCGTCAGGATGAACGCACGCTGCAAAAACAGCGGGGTTATCAGCAGGCGATGACGGAAGCCGGGCTGCCCTGCTACAGCGTCATGAGTGAGAGCCCGTCATCCTATACGTTGGGTGGTGAATTGTTGCGGCGAGCACAGGTGGAGTACCCCGAGCTCGATAGCCTGTTTTGCACCAACGATGACCTGGCGATTGGGGCGATGTTTGAGTGCCAGCGACAGGGGATTCGGGTGCCGGAGCAGATGGGGATTGCCGGTTTTCACGGTCATGATATCGGCCAGACCACGGTGCCGCGCCTGACCAGTGTGCTGACGCCGCGTAAGCGCATCGGCGAGATAGGGGCAACACAACTGCTGGCGCGGTTAAATGGCGAAACACCGCCGACGGCCAGTGTGGACGTCGGCTTCGTCTTACAGACTGGCGAGAGTGTTTAGCGTCTGGTGTGACAGGTGCGCGTGCAGCGCCGTCACGCAACGTTCTACCACTTGCTCCATTGAGCCATTGATATCGACGGTTATCACATCATTTTCTGTTTCATCGGGTTGTTCCAGCGCATCAAACTGGCTTTGCAGCAAGGCGGTGGGCATAAAATGCCCGGCCCGCGCCTGATGGCGCTGTAAAATCACCTCGAAGCTGCCTTGCAGATACAAAAACACCATACCGTCGTTGCCGTGGCGTAGTCGGTCACGGTAGCGTTTTTTGAGCGCAGAGCAGATGATAATGCCGGTTTCATTTTTATGATGCAGGCTGTAGGCGGCATCATTGAGGCGTTCCAGCCAGGGGGCGCGGTCATCATCGTTAAGCGGCTGGCCAGCCGCCATTTTCTGGATGTTGGCTTTGGGATGCAGGTCATCACCGTCAATGAATTTGGCGTTGATCTCCTGGGCGAGTTGCGCCCCCACGCTGGATTTTCCGCTACCGGAAACCCCCATCAGAATAATACTTTGTCCTGACATAATTTGATCTCTATCCCAAAGTGTAAATTAAATGCTTCGCGCTGGTTTCAGACTTTAACATGTTACCGGTATCATGATACCGGTAACATTGTGCGTTGTGATGAATATCACATCGGGAATCCTCCCTAAACGCCTGACCCTACTGTAGCGAAGGTGCAGCCAAAACACCGGATGCTTTCGTAACACACCAGAAAATACCCTGTTGCCGGCACCGTTGTGCCGGTAAGGGCTGCCGGAGAGAGTTATGCCACTCGTGATTGTTGCTGTCGGTGTCGCACTGCTGTTGGTGCTGATGATCCGCTTTAAATTGAACGGCTTTATTGCATTGATTCTGGTTGCCCTGGCGGTGGGCGTGATGCAGGGAATGCCGGTACAAAAGGTGATGACCTCTATCAAAAATGGGGTTGGCGGTACGCTGGGTAGCCTGGCGCTGATCATGGGTTTCGGCGCGATGCTGGGGAAATTGCTGGCGGATTGCGGTGGCGCGCAGCGCATCGCCACCACGCTGATCCACCGCTTTGGCCGCAAACATATCCAGTGGGCGATAGTGCTGACCGGCTTTACCGTTGGCTTTGCGCTGTTCTATGAAGTCGGGTTTGTGCTGTTGCTGCCGCTGGTGTTCAGTATTGTGGCGTCTGCCCGCATTCCGCTGCTGTATGCCGGTGTGCCGATGGCCGCCGCGCTATCGGTCACGCACGGTTTCCTGCCGCCGCATCCGGGGCCGACGGCGATTGCTTCGCTGTTTCATGCCGACATGGGCAAGACGCTGTTGTACGGCACGTTGCTCGGTATTCCAACGGTGATTCTGGCCGGGCCGGTTTACGCCCGTTTCCTGAAAAAAATCGATAAACCGATCCCGGAAGGGCTGTATAACCCGAAACAGTTCACCGAACAGGAGATGCCCGGTTTTCTGGTCAGCGTGATGACGGCGCTGGTGCCGGTGATATTAATGGCCCTGCGCGCGGTCGCGGAAATGGTGCTGGCGAAAGATAACCCATTACTGGCGTATGCCGAGTTCTTCGGCGACCCGGTGATGGCGACGCTGATTGCGGTGCTGATAGCCATTTTTACCTTCGGTTTGAATCGCGGGCGCACCATGGACGAGGTGATGGGCACCATCACCGATTCGATAAAAATTATCGCCATGATGCTGTTAATCCTCGGCGGTGGCGGGGCGTTCAAGCAGGTGCTGGTTGACAGCGGCGTGGATAAATACATTGCCGGTATGATGCATGGCAGCGGTTTTTCGCCGATTTTACTCGCCTGGCTGATTGCCGCGACGCTGCGCATCGCGCTCGGTTCGGCGACGGTGGCGGCTATTACGGCGGGCGGTATCGTCGCGCCATTGATAGCGACCTCCGGCGTCAGCCCGGAATTGATGGTGATAGCCGTTGGCTCCGGCAGCGTGATTTTCTCTCACGTTAATGACCCCGGCTTCTGGCTGTTCAAGGAGTATTTCAACCTGAGCATTCCTGAAACGCTGAAATCCTGGTCAGCGCTGGAAACCATCATTGCGGTGTGTGGGTTGATTGGCACGCTGTTGTTGAGCTATGTGGTGTAACGATAAGCGGGTGCGCCACGCGCGATAAACCGTCGCAGGCCGCCAGTGTGCGGGCCTGCGAGCCAGAACGCGCCTACAGCTTCAGGTAGGCGCGGATGCCATCGAGAAACATCTGGGTGGAGAGCATCACCAGCACCAGCCCCATCAGGCGCTCCAGCGCATTCACGCCTTTATCGCCGAGCAGGCGTAAGAACAGGTTCGACAGGAGTAGCACAACAACCGTGATGCCCCAGGCGATGAATAGCGCCAGCGTCAGGTGCGGTAACTGGTTGGGATATTGGTGTGACAGCAGCATCAGCGCCGCCAGTATCGACGGCCCAGCCACCATCGGGATCGCCAGCGGCACTAAAAAGGGTTCGTCACCGGCAGGCAAGCCGCTGGTAAAACCTTCTTGTGTCGGGAAAATCATACGGATCGCTATCAAAAACAGCACGATCCCGCCTGAAATAGAAACGGTTTCGGTGCGCAGGTTCAAAATGGCGAGAATTTTCTCACCGGCGAACAAGAACAGCAGCATTACGCCCAGCGCAATAATCATCTCGCGGATCAGCACCACCCGCCGCCGTTTCGGGTCAAGGTGCTTGAGCACCGACATAAACACCGGCAGGTTGCCGAGCGGGTCCATAATTAACAGCAACAACACGGTTGCTGAGATCATTTCAGTCATAATGGTGGTTGGCTCCTCTCATCCACGTCCCTGGCCCGGAAACATTAGGCGTGTTGCTGAAAACGCCTGAATCATCGAATAAATTCACTTGCGACTTCTGGTACATTTTGTAAGGTTGACAGTCATCACTTTACACTATGCACCCTGCCTGAAACGGCAGTCGGATTGCTTTTTGTCACCCAGGCAGGACGGTTCTCATGAAAAATGTTGGTTTTATTGGCTGGCGCGGTATGGTCGGTTCGGTACTCATGCAGCGCATGGTAGAAGAACGCGACTTTGATTTAATCCGCCCGGTGTTTTTTTCCACCTCGCAACTAGGCCAGCCCGCTCCGGCGCTGGGCGGCCAGACGGGTGTGTTGCAGGATGCCTTTGATCTCGATGCATTGCGTGCGCTGGATATCATCATCACTTGTCAGGGTGGCGATTATACCAATGAAATCTATCCAAAGCTGCGTGAAAGTGGCTGGCAAGGGTACTGGATTGACGCAGCTTCTTCTCTGCGCATGAAGGATGACGCGATTATTATTCTGGACCCGGTCAACCACGGCGTCATTCAGGCGGGTCTTGATAAAGGCATCAAAACCTTTGTCGGCGGTAACTGTACCGTGAGCCTGATGCTGATGTCGCTGGGCGGTCTGTTTGCCAACGACCTGGTGGAGTGGGCATCGGTTGCGACCTATCAGGCGGCCTCCGGCGCGGGCGCGCGTAACATGCGTGAGTTACTGATTCAGATGGGCCAGTTAAACGCTGAAGTGGCCGCTGAGCTGAGCGACCCGGCTTCTGCCATTCTCGATATCGAGCGTAAAGTGACGGCCTTGTCACGCGGCGGTCTGGATGTGGAAAACTTCGGCGTGCCGCTGGCGGGCAGCCTGATCCCGTGGATAGACAAACAGCTGGAAAACGGCCAGAGCCGCGAAGAGTGGAAAGGCCAGGCGGAAACCAACAAGATCCTTGCCACCGCCAGCACCATTCCGGTGGATGGCTTGTGCGTGCGTATCGGTGCGCTGCGCTGCCACAGCCAGGCATTTACCCTGAAGCTGAAAAAAGACGTTTCACTGCCTGAGATTGAGCAGATGCTGGCAAGCCACAATGACTGGGTGAAAGTGGTGCCGAACGATCGTGACATCACCATGCGTGAGCTGACCCCGGCGGCGGTGACCGGCACGCTGTCTACCCCGGTAGGCCGTCTGCGTAAGCTCAACATGGGCCCGCAGTACCTGTCTGCCTTCACCGTTGGCGACCAGTTGCTGTGGGGGGCGGCCGAGCCGCTGCGCCGTATGCTGCGTATTTTGCTCTAACCTTTCTGGCGTGTGTCAAACCGGCACACGCCTATTTCCTGCCTCGCAGTGTGCTTCCTGCTATATTTTTCCGCCGTTTTGTTGTTATTCTTCAAATAATTGTTCCTGTTTAATCAACGGCTCTGGTTTATTTCACGGGCTACTTTTTTCTGTAATGCTGTTTTCTCCGAGGCCGACATGCAACGACTGACAATTTCTCTGGACGATGAACTGGCTGACGCGCTCGATGCGCTGATGGTGCGTAAAGGCTATGCCAATCGCTCAGAGGCGTTTCGGGATATGCTGCGCCGCGAGCTGGGTGAAATGAGGGTTGAGCAGGACAATACCGCTCCCTGTGTGGCGGTATTAAGTTATGTGTATGACCACCATGAGCGCCAGTTATCCAGCCGCCTGGCGGGGATGCAACATGCGCACCATGATCTCACGGTGTCAACCATGCACACCCATCTGAGCCACGATGAGTGTGTCGAAACCGTGATCCTGCGTGGTGCTACTGCCGAAGTGCAACAGTTCGCGGCGGCGGTCATGGCCGAAACCGGCGTGCGCCATGGTCAACTAAATCTGGTGCCCAGAGAGGCTGATACCACAACGTGACGCGGAGCCAGGCTAATGCGCCGGTACGGCAAAACAGGCCGGGTTTCATTCAGGTCATGAGGTAAGCACATTGAGCCATTCATCATCAATAGGAGTGCCTTTGGGCGTCACGGCGCAAGGCTGGAACAGCGCCAGCGGCGGGTGAATGGTCAGTGCCTGGCAGTGTGCCGGCAGGCTGGGTGGAATTTCGCTGGCAGGCAGAATGGCGCAAGCCTGTGTGCCTTGTAGCAATAATGAGACGATAAGCCGCGGGTCTGAGGCTTTCATCAGCACATTCAGTTCCTGATTTTCATCATGAAAGAGCTGGAGTAGGGTTTCCAGCGTGCCGGGGCCCTGAATACGCTGTAGCAATAATAATGGCAGGTTGCTTAATGCTATCAGATCTATTGCGGTGTCTGGTGACGCGTGAGCAAACAGGGGTTTGGCTATCAGTGCTGTTGCCAGAATCGGGGCAAATGAATGAATCTGAAAATCATGATGAGGTTTGGGAGCCTGCATGAGCGCAACATCCAGATTTTTATCCCGCAGCCGTGTTTCCAGGTGGCTGGAATCGGACACGGTAATATGCAGTGAATGGTGCGGTAAGGCTTGTTGCAGCCGCTGTAGTGGCACACTAAAGCGGGATAAAAATAAATAAGAGAGCCCGATTTTTAATATTTTCTTGTCGCGGGTGCTAAAGCGCGCCGTTTTATTTTTGACCTCGTTCACTTTGCCGAGAATATCCCGTGCGTGGTGATATAAAAACGTGCCTGCCTCTGTAGGCTGCAAGGTTTTCCCCTGGCGTAAAAATAACGCTACGCCGAGCTCCTGCTCTAATTCTTGCAGCCGCTTTCCCAGCGGGGGAGCGGCCATATTTAATAAGCGTGCCGCTTTACTGATATTCCCCTGCTCGATAACTGTGCAAAAATACTGCATCCGTTTTAAGTCCATTCTTCATCCTTTTTGCCTGGCTAACAGGTGTTAACGGTGAAAACTCCGGGTACAGACCGGGCTAACCGTAAGAATAGTAACGCGGGTTGTTTCTATTTCCGATTAATCCAATATTCCAATTCATTAAACAGAAAAAACGCAGGCCGGATGACCTGCGTTGACCACGACATGGTGGCTTATCACACCGGGTGTGGTGATGCGATAACATGTTAAAGCGGGGGGTTATTGTGTTACGCCACGGTAGGGACGGTAGAAATCCGAGCCCATCCACTGACGCGATTTCTCCTGTGTGAGCGGGCCACTGCGGGTGTAGCTGGCGGCGCTATTGACATCCCCTTGCCCCTGGTAAACCGCGATATACGGGAACGGATAGAGCGGACGAGTACGTACTACCGTTTCGGCGGTCGTGGCTTTTGTGCCGGTATCCTGCGGTGCACCGGGCTGACCAAAGCCGTTCTGGTCGCCACCGCTGGTTTGTGTGGCGATAATGGCGTGCGGCGCAACACCGTTTTCTACCCAGTTCATGATGGGGGTGAGCAGGTCGATTTTGCTGGGGCCTTCACCACCGGAGCAGTGCTGTACACCCGGTAACAGGTACAACCGTTCAAACGCATGGGTGCGAGACGCGCCCATCACCTGCTCCAGCGTTTCATGGTAAGAAATGGTGTTAACCGGCGAGATGTGCGGGTCAGACAAGCCGTGCCACAAAATCAGTTTGTGACCTGCGTTATAGAAACGCGTCAAATCGGTGTTAGTGGCGTCATAGAGCGTGTGTTGCGGGCGCAGGCGGTCAAAGGTTGCGCGGTCAAATTTCATCTCGGCCAGCGTAAAAGTGGGGGATGTGTTGGCAAATGCCAGGTAGCGTAGTACGGCCAGCGAAGCGTTCTCGCTCATCACTTTTCCGGTGGCGGTTGCCGGAACATAGACCGTCCAGCCCAGTTCGGAACCAGGCATCGGGCCGCCTGCCGTCAGGTGCTCGCCGGTCTGCGGGTCAGTCGGGCCGTTATAGAAACGCTGCACCACGTCTACTTCTTGTTGCGTCAGGCATTGCGTGGTATCGGCATTATCTCCCTTGCACAGCAGCACATCCGGGTTGAAATGGCATACGCGTGGGTCGGCAATCAGGCCGTCCGTTTGCCCGTCCAGGCTGTCGCAGGCAGCCAGCACGGCGTTGTGAATCAGCGGCAGACGGGAGGACAGCAGAATGGCATTGCCTTGCGCATCATGGTTGGCGACGTACTGCCAGGCGTGGAAAATCGCATTCTGCGCCAGGAAGTTCATGGCCGGAGCCCCGGCAATAATGCCGTTAAAATCCTCGGGGAAACGCTGGGCTTCAACCAGTGCTTCTCGCCCGCCGTCTGAACAGCCGGTGAAATAGGAATAGGCCGCTTTATGACCATAGTAAGCGTCGATCAACGCTTTGGCGGCAACGGAGGTGAGGTGAACGCCGCGATAAGCGAAGTCAGCCCGTTTTTGCGGGTCAGCGCCGAATTCTCCGCTGTT
This sequence comes from Dickeya aquatica, assembly GCF_900095885.1. Lineage (NCBI taxonomy): Bacteria > Pseudomonadati > Pseudomonadota > Gammaproteobacteria > Enterobacterales > Pectobacteriaceae > Dickeya > Dickeya aquatica. The sequence goes on along the minus strand of NZ_LT615367.1, from coordinate 4,163,085 downwards.
GGCGCTGGCCTGGTCGTGGCCCATATCCGAGCCGGCGATGACGAATCCCCCGGCGTTGAGCGGTGCACACCCTTCAGCAGCACCCGGCATGGTTGAAATGTTACCGCACAGCCCACCGCAACCGACTTGCAGATAGCGCTGTGTCCAGCTCTCTTTGGGTAATTGCACCTGAAAGCCAATTTCAGGTGCCAGCACGCCGTCTACGGTGCAGTAGGTCAACCCGTTTTGGCTGGTTTCTGTGGCCTGGGTTATCTTGCTGCCCGCTCCTGCGATACGAGTCAGGTCGATTTGTGTCAGGTCACTGCACGCACGGGTGGCTTTGATGACATTCAGCGACGGCAAGGCCGCCCCTTGCGAGCGCCCCACCTCTGCCTGTGCAGGCTGTGCGTGAAGGGCGCTAAAAAGTAGCGTCAGGCTACCGGCCAGTGTGGACAGGTAGCGTATGCGTATGAATGGTTGACTCATAGAAATGTCCTTTTTCATTCTTTAGAGCAGAAATAACATGAGTAGAAAACGATTTTTGATGCCGTAGATATTCTACCTTCTCATTAAAAGCAAATATGAAAACGGCATGCATTGCCAAATGAGCTGAATATCAATGAATCCCGACAGTGATATTGATTTCACTGAGGTAATATCGCGGCATCACTTTTAGTATATAGAAAAATTATTTTTTAAAGTCTGGGTTTTATTTTTCAGGATCGTAAATTTTTCGTAAAAAGGCAGCTGAAGTCAGCGCATTTTATTCTTGTTTATCTTTTTGGTTTTGTTTTCGGATCTTTTCGGTTTGTTATCACGGCATGGCATTCGATATCATTATTTTTAGTTCCATCAGGCGCTGCTTTTTTTAGATTCCATGTTGATATTACCGGCAGTGTTAATTTTTCTCTGACCGAGCAGAACGCCTGCTATCGTCAGTGCTGCGCCAAGCAGTTGCACAGAACTGGGCATACTGCCTAAAACAGCCTGTATTACAATGGCGAATAAGGGAACAAAATTGAAAAATATTGCCGTTTTACCTGGGCCCCTTGTTGATATACCGATTATCCAGAACAGATAAGCTAATACAGAGCCTGCAATTCCCATGTATACGTCAGCCAGATGGCTACTGAGTGACGCTGAGCCAAGCGCTTTTATCGGTGACTCCTGTATGCAGGCGATCGCGCTAAGAATGAATGTGCCGAAAAGCATCGTCCAGCTTGTTGTCTCGATGGGGGTTGATTCCACAACCATTGCCCGAGTCCCTACGGTATAGATTGACCACCCTAAACTACCAACAAAGATAATGATGTCACCAGGCGCGAGGGCGATGCTACCACCGGTGAATATGTTTCCATTAGTAATAACAACCGACACACCGAGCAGGCTGATAGCCATACCGATGACTCTTATTCGTTGTGGTGCCCGGCGGCGTATTATTGCTTCAAGAATATTGGCAGAGATAGGTGTCGTTGCCATAATGAGCGCGGCGGTTACCGGGTGTGATGTTTGCAGACCCAGAAATAATGCGCCATTAAAACCAGCAACACCAATTGTGCCAAGAAAAATGAATGGAAATATATTTTTCTTTAGTGTTTTAAATGAGAGTTGTCTTCTCGATGTGGCAAATATAATGATAAAAAGAGAAGCAACAATGAATCGTTCTGATGATGCTGTCCATGACGATAAACTTTCGAGAGCAATTTTCGTTGCCTGAAAATTTGCCCCCCAGAATAGCGTTGCAAGCAAGGTTAATATAATCGCTGACTTCGGTGAAACTTGCATTATTCGTTACCTTTATTGTTAATACCCAATAGGTGCCTCTACGCACATTGAGGGCATACATGCTGTTGATGCGCTATTTAACGTAAAATGGCTGATGCTAAAAACAACCTCAGGCGTTAACCTGTTCTTTTGTTGCTCTGCCGCACATGATGGAGGTAAAACATAACACAACGTTTTCTTTAGAGAAGCCATCAAAAATGGAAAGCAATTTTTCATTTATGAAAAATGATAAAAAAAACCAGAAAATGATTTGGGATGATGTCCTTATTTTTTTAGCCGTCGCTCGTCATGGCACGCTGGGATATGCGGCAAAGCATCTGGGATTAGGTATATCAACCTTGTCTCGCCGTATTGAACGTCTTGAGGCCGCTCTGGGTGTGAGCTTGTTCGCCCATCATCAATCTGGTTATAAATTGACGGCTGAAGGGGCGCATATTTTACCGAGTGCAGAGGCGATGGAGATGGCGGCAATGACGCTGTTATCCCGTTGTAGAACGCCGGGAGAGGTTGTCGGGAGTGTCCGGCTTGCGACAACCGACATGTTGGCAAGTGAGCTTATTTTGCCTGCTTTGCCGGTGTTGCAACGAGAGCTCCCTCAACTGAGCCTTGAAATTATCACCGACAGTAAAATTGTGAATATTCACCAGTTTGATGCCGATCTGGCGTTACGTTTGGTGAAACCTGAATCGGGGAATGTGGTGATTCGGCGGTTAGGGGAACTGGGGTTTAGCCTGTACAGCAGCCAGCAGTATAGCGATAACCTGACGTATCACTCGCTAGATGACCTCTATGCGAATGGCCGGTTTGTTGGATGGGCTGAGGTGTTCTCACATTTGCCGATGGCAACATGGCTGACGGAGAAGCTCAAGGGCAGACCATTGGTGTTAGAAACCACATCGCTGGCCACACAGGTTGCTGCCGTGAGTGCTGGCGCAGGGGTCGCGTTATTACCGCATCTTATCGCACACCGTCACGGGCTTGTTCGCTTAAGTGAGACGCTTAACGTTAAGTATCCCCTGTGGCTTGTCATTCATTCAGACCTGTCGCATACGCCCAGAGTACGCAGCGTCGCCAATTTTCTTACCGGGCTGGTGCATGATAACTCGTTGCGGCTGTCCGGTGAGTTATCCGGCCTGGATAACTTGCCCTAGTGTCAACCCCTTCTCTGTGGGCATGAGGCAGTTGTGCGGTATGGCATGTCTGCTCTTTTGCCAGCGATTATGGTGATGTCATGTGCAACGGCACCCTGATTTGCACCCGGGTGAATTGCTCAGGCTGGCTGGTGACGGTAATGCCGTAATTGTGGCCGTAGCGCGCTTTAATGCGCCGGTCTACCAGGTTCATGCCCAGCCCATCACCGCCATTGCGTGGGCAATAGTTGCCTGCATTATCCTCCACCGTGAGTTCCAGCATGGTCGCGTGTGTGCGTGCGCTAATGCGCAGATGGCCGTGCCCCAGCATCTGGGAAATGCCGTGTTTGATAGCGTTCTCCACCAGCGGTTGCAGCGAGAAAGCGGGAAGCTGCGCCTGTTGTAGCGCAGGTGCGACTGCTATCTCTACCGTTAACACGTTAGAGAAACGCGCTTTTTCGATAGCGAGATAGGCATTAACGTGCTCAAGTTCATCGCTCAGGGTGACTTCATCGCTGCTGCGTTTGAGGTTTTTGCGAAAGAATGTGGAGAGCGATAACACCAACTGGCGGGCTTGATCCGGGTTGCGGCGGATAATGGCTGACAGGGTATTGAGCGCATTAAACAGAAAGTGTGGATTCACCTGTGCGTGCAACAGTTTAAGTTCTGACTGCACCAGCAGTTGTTTTTGTTGATCAAAGCGCCCGGCAAAGATTTGTGCCGATAGCAAATGGCCGATGCCTTCGCCCAGCGTGCGGTTAATACTCGAAAACAGCTTGTTTTTCGGCTCATACAATTTGATGGTGCCAACCACGCGCTGCTCCTCGCCGCGCAGCGGAATAACCAGCGTCGAGCCCAGCTTGCAGTGGGCGGATAGCGCACAGCAATAGGGGGTGGCGTTGCCATCGGCATACACCACCTGATTCTGGTCAATCGCCTGATGGGTGTGTGGCGATGTGATAAGCGAACCGGCGAGATGGTGATCGCTGCCGATGCCGATAAACGCCAGTAACTTTTCCCTGTCGGTAATCGCCACTGCACCGACCCCCAGTTCTTCATAGAGAATTCGTGCCACCCGCATACTGGTGGCGGGGGTAAACCCCTCGCGCAGTATGCCTTCTGCGCGGGCGGCAATCAGCAGTGCTCTGGCGGAGAAGGCCGAGGTGTATTTTTCGAACATGGCGCGCCGGTCAAGCAGAATGCGCATAAACATTGCTGCACCCAGGCTGTTGGTGATGATCATTGGCAAGGCAATATTGCCAACCAGGGCCAGCGCTGCATCAAAGGGGCGCGCGAGCAGCAGGATAATCGACATTTGTAGCACTTCGGCCACTATTCCGGCAGCGGCAATAACGAACGGCTGAAACAGCAGGTCGATACGATGACGGCGCGTGAGATAGCGATGTAATACGCCGCCGACTAGCCCCTCCATCATGGTGGAAACCATGCACGCCGTGGCGGTCATGCCGCCTAACGAATAGCGATGCCAGCCACCGGTCAGCCCGACCAGAAACCCCACCGACGGGCCGCCCAGCACCCCACCCAGCAGCGCGCCAATCGCCCGGGTATTGGCTATCGAGTCATTGATACGCAGGCCAAACCAGGTACCCAGAATGCAGAACATCGAAAACGTCAAATAGCAGAGCAACTTGTGTGGCAGACGAACGGTCACTTGCGTCAGCGGCGTGAACAACGGTGTTTTGCTCAATAAGTACGCGATGACCAGGTACACACAGGTCTGTTGCAGCAGTGACAAAATCAAATCGGCTTGACTGACCATAATCGGTACACCTCCCTGTTAGAACAGTCGATTTTAGGAGTTGCCTGCCAGATATCCCCGAGCGGGATCAATATTCGCTAACGCTATGATTAATTATTTTTTCTTATAGTTGTTGAATGCAAAAAATTATCCAATGTCTCAAATATTTTCTCTTTTCTTGACTAAGCTGAATCTTAGGCTTACCTGAAGAATGCTTCGCAGGCTTAGGTATTACTGCTCGGTTTTCTCCATTCAGGTTAGCCCTCTTTTTTTATGGGGTCAGGTGGGTTCCTTTTATGTTATTGACGCAGGTCGTGTGTAGATCAACGAAAATGCTGAAGAAGTGACCTGTTTCGTTAACATCTTTACTTTATTCAGATGGTTAATTCAGAGGACGGATGCCATGTCAGGATTTTCCGATCAGAACATCATTAATCTCCTTTTTTCCGGTCATTACGCCGATCCTTTTGCCGTTTTAGGTATGCATAACACCGACGCAGGGCTGGAAGTCCGTGCGTTACTTCCCGATGCCCACGAGGTGCAGGTGGTAGACGCCCGTACCGGGCGCAAAGTCGGTAGCCTGAATCGACGCGATCCACGCGGTTTTTTCTCCGCGGTGATCCCCCGGCGTAAAAAGCCGTTTCATTACCAGCTCGCCGTCAGCTGGCCGCAAAGCACTCAGGTCATCGAAGACCCTTACCGTTTTGGTACGCTGCTACAGGAACTGGATATCTGGCTGCTGGCGGAAGGGCGGCACCTGCGGCCTTACGAAGTGTTGGGTGCGCACCCGAAAACGCTGGATGAGGTGGCCGGTACCAGCTTTGCCGTCTGGGCACCGAATGCACAGCGGGTGTCGGTCGTCGGGGATTTTAACTTTTGGGATGGCCGCCGCCACCCGATGCGACTGCGGCGGGAAAACGGCGTATGGGAACTGTTTGTGCCGGGCATCGGGCCGGGGACACTGTACAAATTTGAAATCATCGACTGTTACGGCAACGTGTTGCTAAAAGCTGACCCGTATGCTTTTGAGGCACAAATGCGCCCGGATAGCGCGTCACTGGTGCGTGCGTTGCCAGAGCGGGTGCCGGTGGATGAAACGCGCCGCCACGCCAATGATTTGCAGTCACCGGTTTCCATCTACGAGGTGCACCTGGGGTCGTGGCGTCATCACCCAGGCAGCCATCACTGGCTGAGTTACCGGGAGCTGGCAGAACAACTGGTGCCTTATGTCAAAGAGATGGGGTTCACCCATGTTGAGCTGATGCCGGTGCATGAGCACCCGTTTGACGGCAGTTGGGGCTATCAGCCATTGGGGTTATATGCGCCTACCCGGCGTTTTGGCACCCCGGAGGATTTTCGCTACCTGATCTCGGCCTTCCATGAAGCCGGGATTAACGTGCTGCTGGATTGGGTGCCTGGCCACTTCCCGGCAGACAGCTACGGGCTGGCGCGTTTTGATGGCACGGCACTCTATGAATACGGCGACCCGAAAGAGGGGTTCCATCAAGACTGGAACACGCTGATTTATAACTTTGACCGCCATGAAGTGCGTAACTATCTGGCGGGGAATGCCTTGTACTGGTCAGAACGCTACGGTATCGACGGCCTGCGGGTGGATGCGGTGGCCTCGATGATTTACCGCGATTACAGCCGCCGCGATGGCGAGTGGGTGCCGAACCACTACGGTGGCAAGGAGAACCTGGAGGCCATCTCTTTCCTGCGCTACACCAATCAGGTATTAGGCCAGCATCATGCCGGGGCGATTACCGTCGCGGAAGAGTCCACGGATTATGCCGGCGTCACGCTGCCACCCGAACATGGCGGGCTGGGTTTTCACTACAAATGGAACATGGGGTGGATGCATGACTCGCTGGCCTACATGCAGCTTGACCCGGTGCATCGCAAACACCATCACGACTTGCTGACATTCGGCATGCTCTATGCCTACAGCGAAAACTTTGTGCTGCCGCTCTCGCATGACGAAGTGGTGCACGGCAAACGCTCATTGCTCGACAGAATGCCGGGTGATGTGTGGCAGAAGTTCGCCAACCTGCGCGCCTATTACGGCTTTATGTGGGCTTATCCCGGCAAAAAACTGCTGTTTATGGGCAGCGAGTTTGCCCAGGGGCGTGAATGGAACCACGACGCCAGTCTGGACTGGTATTTGCTCGATGAACCGCAAGGCTGGCATGCCGGCGTGCAAACGCTGGTGCGTGACCTTAACCACTGCTATCGCCAGCATCCGCCGCTCTATCAGTGTGATTACCTGCATGAAGGGTTTGAATGGGTGGTGGTGGATGACCGGGAAAACTCGGTGTTTGCCTTCATCCGCCGTGATGATAACGGCAATGAAATGCTGATTATCAGCAACTTTACGCCGGTGCCGCGCGAGCACTATCGGGTGGGCGTCAATCAGGCGGGCCACTGGCGCGAAGTGCTCAATACCGACTCCTGTCACTACCACGGCAGTAATCTTGGCAATCAGGGGCTGGTGGCCAGTGACAACATTGGCAGTCACTCCCGGCCGCATTCGCTGGTGTTAACCGTGCCGCCCCTGGCAACACTCTATCTGGTCAGGGAGGGGTAATGGTGGAATTGCAGGCAGGACGTCCGCGGCCATTAGGCTCCAGTTACGACGGTAACGGTGTGAATTTTGCGTTGTTCTCATCGCAAGCCACCGCCGTGGAGCTGTGCATTTTTGACGGCCTGCGTGAGCAGCGTTTGCCGCTGCTGGCTCGCACCGGGGATATCTGGCATGGCTATCTGCCGGAGGCACTGCCGGGATTGTGTTACGGCTACCGGGTATATGGTGAGTTTGACCCCGCGCGCGGGCTGCGTTTTAACCCCAATAAGTTGCTGCTTGACCCTTGCGCCCGGCAGATGGACGGCTGGGTGGTGGATGATGAACGCCTGCACGGCGGTTATGGCCAGCCTGACCCGCACGACAGCGCCGAGGTGATGCCGCGCAGCGTCGTGGTCGATGAAGCCTACGACTGGCAGGGCGACAGGCTGCCGCGCACGCCCTGGAGCGAGACGGTGCTGTATGAAGCCCATGTGCGTGGCCTGACCAAGCGCCATCCCGGTATCCCGCAGCCTCTGCGCGGCACCTATGCCGGGCTGGCGCATCCGGCGATGCTCGATTACCTGACCTCACTCGGGGTGACGGCCATCGAACTGATGCCGGTGCAGCAACACGCCGACGAGCCGCGCTTGCAGGAGATGGGGCTGCGCAATTATTGGGGATACAACACCTTATTGCCGTTTGCGGTAGACAGCTCGCTGGCGGCCAGCGATGACCCGCTCAGCGAATTCCGCGATATGGTGCGGGCGTTGCACGGTGCCGGTATCGAGGTGATTCTGGATGTGGTGTTTAACCACAGCGCCGAGCTGGATATGGCCGGGCCCACGCTAACGCTGCGGGGCATCGATAATCGCAGCTACTACTGGCTGACCGATGACAGCCAGTATCACAACTGGACCGGGTGCGGCAACGTGCTGCGCGTGTCGCACCCGGCGGTGTTGCACTGGGTGGTCGATTGCCTGGCTTTCTGGCACGACGTCTGCCATGTGGACGGTTTTCGCTTCGATCTGGCGACGGTGCTGGGGCGCACTCCCGCGTTTTCTGCCAGCGCGCCCTTTTTTACCGCGTTGCGTAATCACCGCACGCTGCGTAACTGCAAGCTGATTGCCGAGCCGTGGGATATTGGCCCGGATGGCTATCAGCTTGGGCGTTTTCCGTCTCCGTTCGTCGAGTGGAATGACCGTTTTCGTGACGATATCCGCCGTTTCTGGCTGCATGGCGACGTGCCGCTTGGCGTGTTTGCCCGCCGTTTTGCCGCATCCAGCGAGGTGTTTGAGCGTGATGGCCGCCTGCCGTGGGCCTCGGTCAACATGCTGACTTCACACGATGGCTTCACGCTGCGCGATCTGGTGTGTTTCAACCACAAGCACAACGAGGCCAACGCCGAGCAAAACCGCGATGGCACGAACAGCAATTTCAGTTTTAACCACGGCACTGAAGGGCTGGAGGCCGACGACGAAACGCAGGCGCGCCGACGAGCCAGCCAGCAGGCGTTGCTGACCACGCTGTTGTTGTCACAGGGCACACCGATGCTGCTGGCGGGCGACGAGTTCGGCAACAGCCAGTCTGGCAACAACAATGCCTACTGTCAGGATAACGCGCTGGCCTGGTTGCACTGGGAGCAGGCTGATAAGGCGTTGATAGCCTTCACCGCCGGGCTGATTGCACTACGCCGTGCGATCCCTGCGCTGCACCGGGCGCACTGGTGGCGTGATGGCGAGGGGGATGTTGTCTGGCTCAACCAGCAAGGTGAAGCCTTGACGCCCGCGCAATGGGAACAGGGTGAGCGTCGTTTGCAAATTCAGCTCTCTGAGGCGTGGTTGCTGGTTATCAATGCCACGCCACACTCTTGTACCTTTTCCCTGCCAGCGGGGGCGTGGCAGGTTGCTCCCCCGTTTAGCGCCGCCGGGCAACCGCCTGACGGTGATACCTGGCAGGCCCCGGCGCAGGCCGTGTGCGTATGGGTCAGGGCATCCAGGCCACTGACCTCGAAACAGCAGGCTCACGCTTTAGAACCACAGACACTGTTTTCAACATCCACGCTTTCTTCCAAACCACAAGAAAAGCCGTCAGAACAACAAAAAAAGCGACAAGCAAAACGATAACAAGGAGCCCGACATGGTGAGTACCGACAAACATGACCCTCTGATGCTGGCCAGACAGTTGCCCCTGAAATCAGTGGCCCTGATTTTGGCCGGTGGGCGGGGAACACGACTGAAAGATTTGACCGCGCATCGCGCCAAGCCCGCCGTTCATTTCGGCGGTAAATATCGGATTATCGATTTTGCCCTGTCTAACTGCCTGAATTCGGGTATCCGGCGTATTGGGGTGATAACCCAGTATCAGTCGCATACGCTGGTGCAGCATATTCAGCGTGGCTGGTCATTCCTGAATACCGAAATGAATGAGTTTGTTGACCTGTTGCCCGCCCAGCAGCGTCATGATGAAAACGACCACTGGTATCGCGGTACGGCGGATGCCATCTGCCATAACCTCGACATCATCCGGCGTTATCGGGCCGAGTATGTGGTGATTCTGGCCGGCGATCATATCTACAAAATGGACTATTCCCGCATGTTGCTGGATCACGTCGAAAAAGGAGCCGAGTGCTCGGTGGCCTGTATTCCGGTGCCCATCAGCGAGGCAAGCGCTTTTGGCGTGATGAGCGTGGATGAAGACCATCGTATCACCCGTTTTGATGAGAAACCGGCCAACCCTGCGCCGATGCCGGGCAACCCGGATATGGCGCTAGCCAGTATGGGGATTTATGTATTTAACGCCGATTACCTCTATCGGCGGCTGGAAGAGGACGTATGCACGTCGGATTCCAGCCATGACTTCGGTAAAGACCTGATCCCGAAAATCGTTGCCGAGGGGCTGGCCTGGGCACACCCGTTTACGCTCTCTTGTGTTACCTCGACGGACGACGCTCCGCCGTACTGGCGTGACGTCGGTACGCTGGAAGCCTACTGGCGCGCGAATCTCGACCTGGCCTCCGTCACGCCGGAACTGGACATGTATGACCATACCTGGCCTATCCGCTCGGCGATGGAAGCGCTGCCGCCGGCCAAGTTTGTGCAAGACCGCTCCGGCAGCCACGGCTTGACCATGAATTCGCTGGTTTCCGGCGGCTGTATTGTGTCCGGTTCGGTGGTGACGCACTCGGTGCTGTTCTCCCGGGTGCGCATCAACTCGTTTTGCAGCATCGATTCCAGCGTGCTGTTGCCGGATGTTCAGGTAGGGCGCTCATGCCGCCTGCACCGCTGCATTGTTGACCGCGCCTGCGAAATTCCCGAAGGCATGGTGATTGGCGAGAATGCCGAAGAGGATAGCCGCCGTTTTTATCGTTCCGAAGAGGGCGTGGTGCTGGTGACGCGCGCCATGCTGGCCAAACTGAAAGCCTAAGCAGTGACCAAGCCGGTGATGGCTGGCCGGGATGAATGACAGCCATTCGTGCCACGGTGCGAATGGCCTTACGGGAGAGATGATGCGGGTATTACATGTGTGTTCAGAGCTATTCCCTTTGTTAAAAACCGGGGGACTGGCCGATGTGGTTGGGGCGTTGCCTGCGGCACAAATTGAAGCGGGCATGGATGTGCGGGTGTTGCTGCCCGCGTTTCCTGACCTGAAAAAAGGCATTCCCGATACCCAGATTGTGCGCGAGCTGGAGACGTTTGGCGGGCGGGTAACGTTGCGCTACGGCCATTATAACGGCGTGGGCATTTACCTGATCGATGTGCCGCATTTGTATGAACGTGCGGGCAGCCCGTATCACGACACGTCAATGTTTGCGTATGCCGATAATTTTCTGCGCTTTGGCCTGCTGGGCTGGATGGGTGCGGAGATGGCAAGCGGCGTCGATCCGTTCTGGCGGCCGGATATTGTACACGCTCACGACTGGCACGCCGGGCTTGCCTGCGCCTATCTGGCGGCGAAAGGGCGACCGGCTAAGTCGGTGTTTACGGTACACAACCTGGCCTATCAGGGGTTGTTTGATGCGCACCACATGAGCGACCTGCGGCTACCGCCGGAATATTTCAACATGTATGGCCTGGAGTTCCACGGCCAGATTTCCTACCTCAAAGCCGGGTTGTATTACGCCGACCACATCACCACCGTCAGCCCGACCTACGCTCATGAAATCACGCAGCCGGAGTTTGGCTACGGGCTGGAGGGGTTGTTGAAGGTGCGTGAAGAGGCGGGCCGCCTGTCCGGTATTCTCAATGGGGTGGATGATGCGGTCTGGAACCCGGCTCAGGATACGCTGCTGACGGCGACCTACAGCCGTGATGAACTGGCGCGCAAGGCGGAAAATAAACGCCACCTGCAAACGGCGATGGGGCTTAAAGTGGACGACCGCGTGCCGGTGTTTGCGATTGTCAGCCGCCTGACCAGCCAGAAAGGGCTGGATATCGCGTTGCAGGCGGTGCCCACGTTACTGGAACAAGGCGGGCAACTGGTGGTGCTGGGAGCCGGTGACGCTACGCTACAGGAGGGATTTTTGGCGGCGGCGGCGCAACATCATGGCCGTGTCGGCGTGCAGATTGGTTATCACGAAGCGTTCTCGCACCGCATTATCGGCGGGGCGGATGTGATTATGGTGCCCAGCCGGTTTGAGCCGTGTGGGTTAACCCAGCTCTACGGCCTGAAATATGGCACGTTGCCGCTGGTCAGGCGTACCGGCGGGCTGGCCGATACCGTGGCAGACAGCTCGCTGGAAAATCTGGCGGATGGTCTGGCGAGCGGGTTTGTGTTTAGCGATTGCAATGTGGCCTCGCTGTCACGGGCGATTCGTCGGGTGTTTGTGTTGTGGTCTCGTCCATCGTTATGGCGTTATGTACAACGTCAGGCAATGGCAATGGATTTCAGTTGGCAGGTTGCAGCCAAGGCTTATCGTGCGCTGTATCAACGTCTGTGGTAATTCGCGTCCATAGGGAATGAAATTATGAATTCTCCGTTTATTTACAATTCACCGACCCTCAGCGTTGATGCGCTGAAACACTCCATCGCCTACAAACTGATGTTTACCGTCGGTAAAGACCCCAGCATCGCCAGTAAACATGACTGGCTGAATGCGGCGGTATTGGCGGTGCGTGACCGGATGGTTGAGCGCTGGTTGCGCTCGAACCGCGCCCAGTTGTCGCAGGATGTGCGACAGGTCTACTACCTGTCGATGGAGTTTTTGATTGGCCGCACCCTGTCGAATGCGCTGCTGGCGATGGGCATGTACGATGACCTGAAAGTGGCGCTTGACGCCATGGGGCTTGATCTCAACGAATTGCTTGAAGAAGAGGATGATCCGGCGCTGGGTAACGGCGGTCTGGGCCGCCTGGCGGCCTGCTTCCTCGACTCGCTCGCCACCATGGCGCTGCCGGGGCGCGGCTATGGTATTCGCTATGAATACGGCATGTTTCGCCAGAACATCATCGATGGCCGTCAGGCCGAGTCGCCGGATTACTGGCTGGAGTATGGCAACCCGTGGGAGTTCCCGCGCCATAGCACCCGCTACAAAGTGCGTTTTGGCGGTCGTATTCAGCAAGAGGGCAGTAAAACCCGCTGGGTGGAAACCGAAGAGATCATCGCCTGTGCTTATGACCAAATCATCCCCGGTTTTGATACCGATGCCACCAACACGCTGCGGCTATGGGCGGCACAGGCCAGTAATGAAATTAACCTCGGTAAGTTTAACCAGGGCGATTACTTCGCGGCGGTAGAAGACAAAAACCACTCAGAGAACGTCTCGCGCGTGCTCTACCCGGATGACTCAACCTATTCGGGCCGCGAGCTGCGCTTGCGTCAGGAGTATTTTCTGGTGTCGGCCACGGTGCAGGATATTCTGAGCCGTCACTGGATGATGCACAAAACCTACAGCAATCTGGCGGAAAAATTTGCCATTCATCTTAATGACACCCATCCGGTGCTGGCTATCCCTGAGTTGATGCGCCTGTTGATTGATGAACACAAATTCAAGTGGGATGTCGCCTGGGATGTGGTGACACGCGTGTTCTCCTACACCAACCACACGCTGATGGGCGAAGCGCTGGAAACCTGGCCGGTAGACATGCTGGGCAAAATCCTGCCGCGCCACCTGCAACTGATTTTTGAGATTAACGAACGTTTTCTGGAAGACGTACAAGAGCACTTCCCGAATGAGCCTGACCTGCTAAAACGGGTGTCGGTGATTGATGAAGAGCACGGGCGCAAGGTGCGTATGGCGTGGCTGGCGGTGATTTGCAGCCACAAGGTGAATGGGGTGTCGCAACTGCATACCGATTTGATGGTGCAATCGCTGTTTGCGGATTTCGCGCGCGTTTATCCTGAGCGGTTTTGTAATAAAACCAACGGGGTCACGCCACGTCGCTGGCTGGCGCTGGCTAACCCGTCACTGTCAAAAGTGCTCGACGATACCATTGGCAAAACCTGGCGCACGGATTTAAGCCAACTGGAAGAGTTAAAGCAACATGTTGACTTCCCGGCGTTTTTACAAAAAATCCGCAATGCCAAACGGGAAAACAAACGGCGGCTGGCGCTCTATATCGCCCAGCATCTTGATGTGGTGGTAGACCCGAATGCGCTGTTTGATGTGCAAATCAAGCGTATCCACGAGTACAAACGGCAGTTGCTCAACGTGTTGCACCTGATAACGCTGTATAACCGCATCAAAGATGACCCGGATCTCGATCGGGTGCCGCGTGTCGCCATTTTTGCCGGTAAGGCAGCTTCGGCCTATTACATGGCCAAACACATCATTCACCTGATTAACGATGTCGCCAAAGTGGTGAACAACGATCCGGCGGTGAAAGATAAGCTGAAGATTGTGTTTATTCCCAACTATGGCGTGAGCCTGGCGCAGATAATCATCCCTGCCGCCGATCTCTCTGAGCAGATTTCACTGGCGGGCACCGAAGCATCCGGCACCAGCAACATGAAGTTTGCCATCAACGGGGCGCTGACCATCGGCACGCTCGATGGGGCCAACGTAGAGATGCGCGAGCGGGTGGGCGATGACAACATCTTTATTTTCGGCAACACCGCCGAGGAGGTCGAAGCGTTGCGCCGCAGTGGTTATAACCCGCGTGAATTCTACAATCAGGATGAGGAACTGCACCGGGTATTGACGCAAATCGCCACCGGCGCGTTCAGCCCGGATGAGCCGGGGCGCTACGCCGACCTGTTTGACTCGCTGGTCAACTTTGGCGACCACTACCAGCTGCTGGCGGATTACCGCAGTTATGTGGACACCCACGACAAGGTGGATGATGTCTATCGGGATGAGGACGACTGGACGCGTCGCACGCTGCATAACATCGCCAATATGGGCTACTTCTCTTCTGACCGCACCATTCAGGAGTACGCCGACGATATCTGGCACATCAAACCGATACGGCTGTAGCGCACCGCAGGCAGTTGTTGTTGTCTGTTATTGTCGGCGGGTGTAATACAAAACCCCCTCAGGTGGCCTTGAGGGGGTTTTTTTAGCGGTGATGCGCTGGCGTTAACCCGCGGCGGCGAGCCGGTGACGATAGTCAGCAAGCCAGGCCGCAACGCGCTGTTGCTGTTCGCTGTCGAGCAACATACCCAGCTTGGTACGCCGCCAGATGGCATCGTCAAGGCTAACTACCCATTCGTTTTCGACCAGATAACGCAGCTCCGCTTCATACAGCGAATGGCCGAAATGTTCACCAAGATCGCCCACGCCTTGTACGTTAGCGAGTATTTTCTCACTCTGGCTGCCGTAAGTGTGGCTGTAACGGCGTGCCAGCGCGTGCGGCAGGTTATGACGGCGGCGCAAGGTAGCGGCATAATCATCGCGGGTGCCGCTGATATCACCACCGGGCAACACGGCGTTGCGCGTCCAGGCCTGACCGGCCTGCGGGTAGTATTTCAGCAGTTTCTCCAGCGCGTGTTCCGCCAGTTTGCGATAGGTGGTGAGCTTGCCACCAAACACCGACAGCAGCGGCGTTTGGCCATGGTCGTCTGCCACTGACAGCGTGTAGTCACGGGTGATGGCTTGCGGCGAGTCAGACTCGTCATCACACAGCGGGCGTACACCGGCATAACTCCAGACGATATCGTCGCGCGTCAGCGGTTTCTTGAAGTGATCGTTATACACATCAAGCAGATAGCGAATTTCGTTATCGTCAATTTTCACCTCGCGCGGGTCGCCTTTGTATTCCACATCGGTGGTGCCGATGATGGAAAAATCGTCCTGCCATGGGATGACAAACACAATGCGGCTGTCTTTATTTTGCAGGATATAGGACTGCTCTTCATGATGGACGCGCGGCACCACGATGTGGCTGCCTTTGATCAGGCGAATACCATAAGGTGACGGCAGTTGCAGCCCGTCATCGAAGAACTGGCGCACCCACGGGCCAGTGGCGTTGACCAGCCCTTTGGCCTGCCAGCGGTGGGTTTCGCCACTGAGCGTGTCCTGTGCTTCGACCACCCACAGGCCATTTTCCCGGTGTGCGCGTGTGACTTTCATGCGCGTTTTCACCTCGCCGCCACGGCGTACCACTTCCTGGGCGTTGAGCACCACCAGACGGGCGTCATCAACCCAGCAGTCAGAATATTCGAAACCGCGCGTCAGCTCCGGTTTGAGTACCGATTCGCGGCCGAATTTCAGCCCGTGGCTGGACGGCAGGCTGACGCGCTTACCCAGATGGTCATACATAAACAGCCCGGCGCGGATCATCCAGGCCGGACGCAGGTGCGGCTGGTGTGGCAGGCGAAAGCGCATCGGGAAAATAATGTGCGGAGCCATTTTCAGCAGCACTTCGCGTTCTGACAACGCTTCACTGACCAGACGGAACTCATAGTGCTCCAGATAGCGCAGGCCACCGTGAATCAGTTTGGAACTGGCGGAAGAGGTGGCGCTGGCCAGGTCCTGTGCTTCAAGTAACAGCACCGACAAGCCACGCCCGGCGGCATCTGCTGCGATACCTGCGCCGTTAATGCCTCCGCCGATCACGATAAGATCTTGGGTTTCCACGTTGTTTCCTCCGCCACGTCAAAAGCTGTGATAGTCGCTAAACGCGATAATGTTCGTTTTCGCTCATTATAGTAATCGAAAACAAACATGTTAGCCAAGCGTTAACCAATTAAAAACATTTGTGCGTGTTTCTGGCGTGATGCAGATAACAGTTTTCCCATCCGGTTTGACCAATAAATGACAGGTTTAATCCCACGGTTTTTACAGGGTTAATGCCAGCCCTGCCAAGGTTCTGTCGTTATGAGCATGGCGCGGGTGTGCATAAAAGTTGATGCAGAAAAGTAGCCATGTGGCGGGCACCACGCTTACAATTCAATAACAATCAACGTTATTGTCACCCCGTTGCTCACATTCGTTAGCGCTAATGGCGCGGTGGGTGGCGTGAGTCACACTGTATCAATACATAATGAGGCCGTTCATGGAGCAGTTTGAAGCAATCGATATCGAGCAGGCGTATCAGCGCTGGCAACAAGGTAACGCGCTGGTGGATATCCGCGATCCGCAAAGTTTTGCCAGTGCGCATGTGCCGGGTTCCACTCATCTTACCAATGAAACGCTGGCGGATTTTGTGCGCGAGGCGGATTTTGAGCAGCCGGTGATGGTGATGTGTTATCACGGTATCAGCAGTCGAAATGCAGCCAATTATTTGATTAGCCTTGGGTTTGAAACGGTTTACAGCGTGGATGGTGGTTTTGAGGCCTGGCAAACGCGTTTTCCGCAGGAGGTAGCGCAGTCATAGTCTGTACGGTGTGGCGGGTCTGTGGTGTGAAACCTCTCACATGAATGGAGCAAGAGGGCGGGGAATCGCGGGTGTGGCGCTGCGCTTCGCGCAGTAAATGTTTTAGAATCGATAACATACACATCACGTCACCTTGATTGCGGGGTGAAAGACCAAAGGCAGGTGCCATGATCCGAATCGTTACGCTGTCAAATCCGCGTCTGGCGCAGGCGTTTGTTGACTATATGCACACGCATCAGGTGCGCCTGGTTATCCGCCTAAATGACGATGAGGTGGACATCTGGCTCCCTGATGACAGTGCATTCGAAAGGGTGCAGCAGGAGCTCGAGCGCTTTTTGCAAGAGCCCTGGCATACGCGTTATCAGGCGGCCAGCTGGCAGACCGGCACCACTGACAGCGGGCTGCGCTATCAGCCGTTTTCGTACTTGCACACATTACGCCAGCGAGCGGGGCCACTGACGCTTGGCGTCATGGCGATAACGGTGGTGGTTTACCTGTTGATGCAGTTCTACGGTGTCGATCGCGTGATGGGGCGGCTGGCCTTCCCTGATCACGGGCAAGCGCTACAGCTGTGGCGCTGGTTTAGCCACGCGTTACTGCATTTTTCGCTGTTGCATTTGCTCTTTAACCTGATGTGGTGGTGGTATCTTGGCGGCCCGGTTGAACGGTTGCTGGGTACCAGGCGACTGTGTGTGATGCTGCTGCTGTCATCGGCTATCAGTGGCGCGGTGCAGTCCTGGTTTAGCGGCATCTATTTTGGTGGGCTGTCCGGTGTGGTGTATGCCCTGATGGGCTACGTTTGGTTGTATGGTGAACGTGAACCACAGGGGCCGCTGCATTTGCAGCGCAGCATGATGGTGTTTGCGCTGGTGTGGCTGGTGGCCGGGTATTTCGATGTGTTGGGGATGTCTATCGCTAATGCCGCGCACGTTGCCGGGCTGGTGATGGGATTACTGATGGCCTGGTGGGATACGCGCAGACAGCACCGCCTTTGATGAGACGGCCCTGTGCGCATATGGCAGGACACGGTTTGTGATTGACCGGTATGACGCATATCGGTATTTGAGGGGAATAATGTGAAGCAAACGCAGCGGCACGACGCCATTATTGAACTGGTGCGTCGGCAAGGATACGTCAGTACCGAAGAGCTGGTCGAACATTTTGCGGTCAGCCCGCAGACCATTCGCCGTGACTTAAACGATCTGGCAGAACAAAATAAGATCCACCGTCATCATGGGGGCGCTGCTTTACCTTCCAGCTCCGTCAATACTGCCTACCATGACAGGAAGATGATGTGGTCGGATGAAAAAGCCAGGATTGCGAGACAAGTCGCCAGCCAAATTCCGGATGGTGCTACGCTGTTTATTGATATCGGTACAACGCCGGAAGCCGTGGCCCACGCGCTGATGAACCATAAGGAATTACGTGTTGTCACCAATAACCTGAATGTTGCAACGTTATTAACGGCCAAAGAGGATTTTCGTCTGATTCTGGCCGGTGGTGAAGTGCGCAGCCGCGATGGCGGTATTATTGGCGAAGCGACGCTGGATTTTATTTCCCAGTTTCGGCTCGATTTTGGCATTTTGGGTATCAGCGGTATTGATATGGATGGCTCATTGCTGGAGTTTGACTATCACGAAGTGCGCACCAAACGAGCCATCATCGAAAATTCACGCTGCGTGATGCTGGTGACAGACCACTCCAAGTTTGGCCGTAACGCGATGGTCAATTTGGGCAACATGGACTTGATCGACTATCTTTTTACCGATCAGTTACCGCCAACCAGTGTGCTGAAGATTATCGAACAACATAAGGTACAGTTGGAGTTGTGCTGATCCCGACCGTGCCTTTTTCCATCACCGATACAGGAGAGAGGCACGATGTCATCACCCTTCGATTCTTCCCGCTTTGCTGCCGCATTGCAGCGCCAGTTACTGGCCAGTGCCAGGCCGTCTTTACAGGCGCTGTCGCTACGTCAGTGTTGGCAATTCGTCAGCGCTGCACTGGCGGAACAACTCGATGTGCTGGCCTCTGGCTGCCACTCCGTGTTGCCGGGCGAGACGTCGCTGCCGCCTGCGGCGACCGGTCGCCACGTCAATTACCTCTCAATGGAGTTTTTGCCCGGCCGTCTTACCGGTAATAATTTGCTCAATTTAGGCTGGTATGACGCTGTGGCTGAGGTGCTGGCGCAGCATGGGCTGGCGCTGAGTGATGTGCTTGAGCAGGAAACCGACCCGGCGTTGGGGAATGGCGGGCTGGGGCGGCTGGCGTCATGTTATCTCGATGCGATGGCGACGGTTGAGCAGCCTGCTATCGGATATGGTTTGCACTACCAATATGGCTTATTCCGCCAGTATTTTGATGCCAGCTTCCAGTGTGAAGCACCGGATGACTGGCAGCGAGACAGCTACCCCTGGTCGCGCCCGCGCCCTGAACTGGCGGTAGAGGTGGGGTTTGGCGGAGAACGGGTGGTGCAGGCCGATGGCAGTGAGCGCTGGATACCGGCACAGGTTGTGGTGGGCGAAGCCACTGACATCCCGGTTATTGGTTATCGCAATGGCGTGGTGCAACCCTTGCGGCTGTGGCAGGCCACTCACAGTGAGCCCTTTTCGCTGCAAGCATTCAATGACGGGCGCTATCTGAAAGCAGAGCAGCAGGGCGTTGAGGCGGCCAGCCTGACCAAAGTGTTGTACCCGAATGACAACCACGCTGCGGGCAAACAATTACGCCTGATGCAGCAGTATTTTCAGTGCGCCTGCTCGGTGGCGGATATTTTCCGTCGCCATGAGCGTGCAGGCCGGGCGCTGAATACCTTGCCGGATTACGAGGTGGTGCAACTCAATGACACCCACCCGACGCTGGCTATCCCGGAAACGTTGCGGTTGTTGCTGGATGAACATGAAATGCCGTGGGATCAAGCCCTTGCATTGACCTCACGGCTGTTTGCCTACACCAACCATACCCTGATGCCCGAAGCGCTGGAATGCTGGGACGAACGGCTGTTTGGCCGATTGCTGCCCCGCCATCTGTCGATTATCAAAACCCTCAACGAGCAGTTGCGCCAGCAGGTTGAGGCCCGCTGGCCGGGCGATAAAAAGGTGTGGGCGCGCCTGGCGATTGTGTTTCGCCGTCAGGTCAGAATGGCCAATCTGTGCGTGGTCGCCTGCTTTGCGGTCAATGGTGTGGCAAAGATGCACTCAGATTTGGTTGTGCGTGACCTGTTTCCAGAGTACCACCAGCTATGGCCGACCAAATTTCACAATGTGACTAACGGCATCACCCCGCGCCGCTGGCTAAAACAGTGTAATCCGGCGCTTTCAGCCTTGATTAGCGAAACGCTCAATAGCGAGTGGGAGCGCGACCTGTCCCGGCTGGTGGAACTGGCACCTTATGCGCAAGACAGCGCGTTTCGCACCCGTTATCGCCAGATAAAGCAGGACAACAAAGTCCAACTGACACAGTTTTTACAACGTGAGTATGGCATCCGCGTTGATGCAAGCGCGTTGTTTGATGTGCAGATCAAACGTTTACATGAGTACAAACGCCAGCATCTCAATTTATTCCATATTTTGTCGTTATATAAACGATTGCGTGACGACCCCGGATTGGATATTGTGCCGCGCATTTTTCTCTTTGGTGCCAAAGCCGCTCCGGGGTATGTGCTGGCAAAGAATATTATTTATGCCATCAACTGTGTGGCGGAGCACATCAACCGTGATAAGCGGGTTAACGATCGCCTGAAGGTCATTTTTCTGCCGGACTATCGTGTTTCACTGGCCGAGCGGATGATTCCGGCGGCGGATGTATCAGAGCAAATCTCTACTGCCGGTAAAGAGGCGTCGGGTACCGGCAATATGAAACTGGCGCTCAATGGCGCGTTGACGGTTGGCACGCTGGATGGGGCGAATGTGGAGATGGCTCAGGCCGTAGGGGCGGACAACCTGTTTATTTTCGGGCATACCGTCGATCAGGTGAAGACCCTGTTGGCGGGAGGTTATGACCCGCTGGATTACCTTGATAAAGAGCCTCTGCTGGCTGCGGTGATTAACGAGCTGGCGGATGGCACATACAGCAATGGAGATAAGACCGCGTTCGCCCCGCTATTGGATAGCCTGCTAAAACAGGGCGACCCCTATCTGGTGATGGCCGATTTTGCGCCCTATTGCCAGGCCCAACAGCGTGTGGATACGCTTTATCGTGAACCTGATGAATGGACGCGCCGCTGCATTTTGAATACCGCCCACATGGGGATATTCAGTGCCGATCGGGCAATTCATGATTATCAAAAACGCATCTGGACGGTGCGTGATTAAGGAATCAATACCATGGTGCTGAGAGCAAAAAAATCCGTACCCCCATACGTGGGGATCGCCGATACCTATAAAGATGCTTACGGTAATGAACGGACAATAGATCCCAAAATCCGCGAGCAGTTGCAGCATTTGCTCGACGAGGACACCCCAGTACACACCTCGCCACTGCCTGCGGTGTGCGTGTTTCGGGAACATCAACCACACAGTTTGCCACTGCGCGAAGCGGCTGATTACGGCTGGACGCTGTTGTATGAAAAAGGCGGCATGATTGAAGGGCGAGTGAACGCTCAGGCAACGTTAGTGTTGCCGGATAACCTGCCGCTCGGGTATCACCAGTTGACGTTAACCCAAGGCGAGCAGCAGTGGCGTTGCCGGGTGATTGTCGCCCCGGCAGGCTGCTACGAGCCGGAGCCGTTGACTCTGGGTAAACGCTGGTGGGGCGTCACGGTGCAACTGTATACCCTGCGCTCGGCGCATCACTGGGGGATTGGCGACTTTGGCGATTTAAAAACGCTGGTAGAGCAGGTGGCGCGTCGTGGCGGTGCCTTTGTCGGTCTTAATCCGCTGCATGCGCTCTACCCGGCACAACCTGAAGCCGCCAGCCCGTATAGCCCGTCGTCTCGCCACTGGCTGAATATTATTTATATTGATGTTAATCAGGTGGATGATTTTCACCACAGCGATGCGGCGCGAGACTGGTTACAGCAGGAGGATATCCAGCAGCAGCTGGCCCGCGTGCGCGCCAGTCGCTGGGTGGATTATAGTGCGGTGATGGCGCTGAAACTGGCGGCGTTACGTCTGGCGTTTGCTCATTTTAACTACCGCAGCGCGCTTGACCCGCGCCAAAGTGCCTTCCGGCAATTTCTGCAAACCCACGGCGAAAGCCTGCAACGCCAGGCAACTTACGATGCGCTACAGGCGTGGTTTAAGCAGCAGGGAGTGCCGGTAACCGGCTGGCAGCACTGGCCGCCGGAATATCAGGATGCGGGCAGTGAGGCTACGTTACGCTTTCGCAAGCAACATGCTGATGAAGTGCGTTTTTATTGCTGGTTACAGTGGCTGGCATACGATCAGCTCGCCGCCTGTTTTGCTCGCAGCAAGCAACTGGGGATGCCGATTGGCCTGTACCGCGATCTGGCAGTGGGTGTGGCGCAAGGCGGTGTCGATACCTGGGCTGCGCCGCAGTTGCACTGCCTGAAGGTTACGCTGGGAGCCCCACCAGACCCACTCGGGCCGACGGGGCAGAACTGGAACCTGACGCCGATGCACCCGGTACGGCTGCGCCAGCGTGATTATCAGCCATTCATTGATTTGCTGCGCAGCAACATGGCGCATAGCGGGGCGTTGCGTATCGATCATGTAATGGGGTTGATGCGATTGTGGTGGATCCTAAGCGGCAATGATGCCAGTCACGGTGCCTATGTGCTCTACCCATTAGACGATCTGTTGGGGATTCTGGCGCTGGAAAGCCATCGCCACCGCTGTCTGGTGATCGGTGAAGATCTGGGTACGGTGCCGGAGGCTATCGTGCATAAGCTGCGTGATAACCGCATTTATTCTTATAAGGTGCTGTTTTTCGAAAAAGACCAGCACGACTGTTTTCGCGCACCCCAAGATTACCCGCCTCGCTCCATGGCGACCATCACCACGCACGATTTGGCGACGCTGCGCGGTTACTGGCAAGGCGTTGACCTGACGCTGGGTAAAGATCTTGGCCTTTATCCCGACCCGGAGCAGCTACAGAGCCAGCTTGAGGCGCGTGAGCGAGCCAAACAGGGGTTGCTTGATGCGTTGCATGAACAGGGCCTGTTGCCGCAGCGGGTGGGGCGCAACGCCGCCCTGACAACCATGAGCGCCCAGCTTAACCGTGGCGTGCAGCGTTATATGGCGGACAGCGCCAGCGCATTGCTGGGATTGCAACTGGAGGACTGGCTGGATATGGCGGCTCCGGTGAACGTGCCAGGTACCGATCAGCAATACCCGAACTGGCGTCGTAAACTCAGTCGTCCACTGGATTCGATTTTCACCGATCGTTATCTGGAGCGATTGATCCGCGATATCGACCTGCGTCGGGGCGGGCCGGTGCCCTCGCGCATTCGTGCTAAAAAGCCTGCGCCTGAGCCAGAAAAAGAGGCGGTTGCCGAGGTGCCGAATACAGGCACAGAATTGAAGCCACAATAGCTTTGTTATCGCCTGGTGGCCCGCCTGGTGTGGGGCTGCGGGCAATGAGCGATGACCAATACCATTGAGCCTGACACATGAACATGAAAAAACGCCACGGGCGGCGGTCGCGGCCTGTGGCGTTGATGCTATTGATATCGCCTGATATTCGTCTGATAACAGAGGATCAGTGATTAATAGTAAGAGTGCTCGCCGCGCTGGTGTTCGGTCAAGTCACGTACCCCTTTCAGCTCGGGGAATTTTTGCAGCAGCTCTTTTTCAATACCCTCTTTTAGCGTGTAATCCACCATCGAGCAGCCGTTACAACCGCCGCCAAACTGCAAAATGGCATAACCTTCCTCGGTGATTTCCATCAGCGAGACGCGACCACCGTGCCCGGCCAGTTGCGGATTAATCTGTGATTGCAGCGTGTATTCCACCCGTTCCATCAGCGGGGCATCATCGCCCACTTTGCGCATTTTGGCGTTTGGCGCTTTTAGCGTTAGCTGAGAGCCTAACTGGTCGGTGACGAAATCAATCTCGGCCTCGTCCAGATAAGGGGCGCTCAATTCATCCACATAAGCAGACAGTTTTTCGAATTTTAGTTCAGTATCGTTCGCTTCAACGGCATCCGGCGGGCAATACGAGACACCGCATTCGGCGTTCGGGGTGCCGGGGTTGATGACGAAAACGCGAATCTGAGTACCTTCTTCTTGCTTTGCCAGCAGTTTGGCAAAATGCTCCTGAGCCGCATCGGTAATACGAATCATAATGTTAACTCAATAGTTGACTACGCCAGTTGGTTATAATACGCCCATCCTGACGGTTACGACAAGGTGCGGCAGAGACACCATACCTGAACCTGATGCGCACCGGCGGCGGTTAACAACCGGCTGAGCTGTGCAACCGTATTGCCGGTGGTGACGATATCATCAAGCAGCACAATGTGTTTACCGCGCAGATCCATCCGGCACTGAAAGGCTCCGTGCAGATTATGCCGCCGCGCACCGGCATCCAGCGTGTGCTGTGCGGCGGTGGCGCGCACCCGGCGCAGCGCTGCCGGGTAATAGGCGCACCCCAGCGCATGAGCCAGGTAGCACGCCAGCAGGTCGGTTTGATTAAAACCGCGTCGCCACTGACGCCAGCGGTGCAGCGGCACGGTGACGATGGCATCCGGGCGCGGGTAAGCCTGCGGCAGTGCCAGTACGGTTTCCCGACGCCGCTCGCGCCAGCGCAGTAACAGCAAGCGTGCCAGCGTGGCAGCCAGCTCGGTACGGCGTTGGTATTTCAGTTGCTTGATAAGCGAACTGAGCGGTGGCTGATAGTCACTGACAAACAGCAAGGCATGCCAGGGCGGCGGTTGTTGCAGGCAGCGGCCACAGGGTAAGGTCGCGCTGGCTGAAGGCAATCCGCAGCGCGGGCAATGGATGTGGGGGGCTTGCAGGTGACGGCGGCAGTGACTGCAAATCCCGTGATGACTATGATAGAGCGGCTGCTGGCAGAGCCAGCATTGAGCCATGATCGTCAACATCGTCTTTTCCCTGACTCATCAGGCGCAGCCGGCGGCATGGCCTGAATCATTCCATTTCTGACGGAGGACACGATAACTCATGGGATCACTGCACTGGCAAACGGAGGGGGAAGGTTCATGCGAACTTGTGATGTTGCATGGCTGGGGGATGAATTTACAGGTATGGAACAACATCGTCGTGCGACTGGCCCCGCATTTTCGGCTGCACCGCGTGGACTTGCCGGGGTATGGTCAGAGTCAGGGATTTGGCGCAATGTCGCTGGCAGAGATGACACAGCAGGTGCTGGCGCAGGCACCCGAGCGGGCGATATGGTTAGGCTGGTCGCTCGGCGGGCTGGTTGCCAGCCAGGCGGCATTAGCGGCACCAGAGCGCGTCAGTGCGCTGATTACGCTGGCCTCGTCGCCCTGTTTTAACGCGCGCGAGGACTGGCCGGGCATTCGCCCGCAGGTGTTGTCCAGCTTCCAGCGTCTGCTGAGCGATGATTTCAACGGCACCATCGAGCGTTTTCTGGCATTGCAGACGCTGGGGACGGAACATGCCAGAAAAGACGCACGGGCGCTGAAAGAGGCGTTATCCGGCCAGCCGTCGCCGTCCACCGAGGTGTTGCTCGCCGGGCTTGATATTTTGCGTGATACCGATTTACGCGTGCCGCTGAGTTCGCTCACCCTGCCGTTCCTGCGCCTGTACGGTGCACTCGACGGGCTGGTGCCGCGCAACGTCGTCGCGCTGATGGATGAGCAATATCCGCATTCAACCTCATTTGTTATTGCTAAAGCCGCCCACGCCCCGTTTATCTCCCACCCGGAGGTGTTTGTGAAACTGGTGGTGGATTTTGTCAAAGCGCAAGTGCAGGCGTAAGGCGTGACGCGAGATTTTCGCCTTATGGCATCATCTATAACAATATAAAACGGGGCGGTTAGCCGACCGCCCCGTCGCGCAATCACCCATGACGGAATATCCCAAGGCGTACGCCTTCTGCGAAACGCCTTTGCAAGGTGTTAGCGTTTTTTAAACGCCGCTGCCAGCGCATCGCTCATGGCGCTGTTGCCTGCCGAGGGGGTATTGGCCGGGCGCGATTTGGCTTTGCCCGCCGGTGCGTTGCGCGGTGCCGCGTTGTCGCGCGCTCCGCCGCCGCGACGGCTGTTGCCTTCGCCGGGCTGTTCGTCCAGCCGCATGGTCAGGGCGATACGTTTGCGCGGCAAGTCCACTTCCAGCACTTTTACCTTCACGATATCCCCGGCTTTGACCACCTGATGCGGGTCTTCTACAAAGCGGTCGGCCAGAGAAGAGATGTGCACTAACCCGTCCTGATGTACGCCGATATCGACAAATGCGCCGAAGTTGGTGACGTTGGTCACTGCGCCTTCGAGGATCATGCCGGGCATCAGGTCATTGAGCGTTTCTACACCGTCGGCAAAGGTGGCGGTTTTGAACTCGGGTCGCGGGTCACGCCCCGGTTTTTCCAGCTCTTTGAGGATGTCGGTCACGGTTGGCAGGCCAAAGCGGCTGTCTGTGAACTCGCTGGGTTTCAGCGCCCGCAGCGCGCTGGTGTTACCCATCAACTCTTGCAGTTTCTGTTCGGTGACTGCGAGAATGCGCTCGACTACCGGGTAGGCCTCCGGGTGAACGGTGGAGGCATCCAGCGGGTTGTCACCGTGGTTGATGCGCAAAAACCCCGCGCACTGCTCAAAGGCTTTCGGGCCGAGGCGGCTGACTTTTAAGAGCTGGGCACGGTTGCTAAAACGGCCATTTTCATCACGCCAGTTGACGATGTTTTGCGCCATCATGCGCGTCAGCCCGGCAACGCGGGTCAGCAAGGCGACCGAGGCGGTATTGAGATCAACGCCGACGGCGTTCACGCAGTCTTCCACCACCGCATCAAGTTTTTTCGCCAGCAACGTCTGGCTGACATCGTGCTGGTATTGGCCGACACCGATGGATTTCGGGTCAATTTTTACCAGCTCGGCCAGCGGGTCTTGCAGGCGGCGGGCGATGGACACCGCCCCGCGCAGCGAAACGTCGAGGTTCGGGAACTCTTGTGCTGCCAGCTCCGAGGCGGAATAGACCGAGGCACCCGCCTCACTGACGATCACCTTCTGGGCTTTCACCTCAGGAAATTGCTGTTGCGTATCGAGGAAAAAACGCTCGGTTTCGCGTGATGCCGTACCGTTACCGATAGCCACCAGCGCCACCTGATGCTTGATACACAGCGCCGCCACCACGGCCGCGGCCTTGGCCGCCTGACCGGTATGCGGGTAGACGGTATCGGTCGCCACCAGTTTGCCGGTGGCATCCACCACCGCGACTTTCACCCCGGTACGCAGGCCGGGGTCAAGCCCCATGGTGGCGTGTAATCCGGCAGGGGCCGCCATCAGCAGGTCACGCAGGTTGCGGGCAAACACGTTGATGGCTTCTTCTTCGGCTTTCTCGCGCACGCTGCCCATCAGCTCGGTTTCCAGATGCAACAGCACCTTGATGCGCCACGTCCAGTTCACCACCGCACGCCGCCAGTTATCCGCCGGAGCGTTATTCAGGCGCAACCCGAGATGGCTGATGATGATGTGCTCACCGTGGCTCTCTTTGGGCGGCTCATCGTATTGCGGGTCGGCATTGAGCGAAAGCTGGAGAATGCCTTCGTTGCGGCCGCGAAACATCGCCAGCGCGCGGTGAGAAGGCACCTGAGCCAGCGGCTCGTGGTGGTCAAAGTAATCGCGGAATTTCGCCCCTTCGTCGTCTTTGCCTTCGATGACGCGAGACACCAGATGGGCACTTTTCCACAGATAATCACGTACTTTGGCCAGCAGTGTGGCATCTTCGGCAAAACGCTCCATCAGAATATAGCGCGCGCCGTCCAGCGCGGCTTTGACATCGGCGACGCCGTTTTCGGCCTGCACGTAAGCCGCTGCCGCCAGCTCTGGTGTTTGCGACGGGTCGTTCCACAGGCTGTCTGCCAGCGGCTCTAGCCCGGCTTCAATGGCGATTTGCCCACGGGTGCGGCGTTTCGGTTTATAGGGCAGGTAGAGGTCTTCCAGCTCGGTTTTACTCAGCGTGCCGTGAATGGCACTGGCCAGCGCTTCGGTAAGTTTGCCCTGCTCATCAATGGATTTGAGGATGGTCTGGCGGCGGTCTTCCAGCTCGCGCAGGTAGCCCAGGCGGCTTTCCAGTTGGCGCAGTTGGGTATCATCGAGCCCGCCGGTCACTTCTTTACGGTAACGGGCGATAAATGGCACGGTGTTACCTTCGTCAAGCAGCTGAATAGCCGCGCTGACCTGTTCGGTGCGAGCCTGCAATTCGCTGGCGATAATCTGACTTAATGCGTTCGTCATAGTGTTATTTGCGAAAATGAACGTTGAAAGGATAAAGATTGGCGACAGTTATACGGATTGATGGCGGAAAATACCAGTCAGACAATGGCGGGTTTTTACGGCATTGCCGCGTTGCGGCGGCAATGCCGATAGGTTATTTCTGTGGGGTGGCGGGCGCGTCATCCACGGCAAAAGGGGCGATATAGCGCTGATAACGTGCCGGTTTGAGCTGCTGTAAATCCACCAGCACTAACCCGTCAACGCAGTGGCTGAAGTCAGGGTCAACGCCGAAATCGATGAACTGCACGCCGCCCGGCTCGCACAGTTCCGAATACTGTTTATACAGCGTCGGGATGGAGCAGCCCATGTTACTGAGCATGCTTTTCAGGCGGGTCAAATCCTGTTGATAGTCATCGCCTTCAAATTGCCGCAGCACCTCCGGCAGGGAAGCCGGGTAAGGGCGACGCGAGCGGGCCAGTGACTGACTGGGGGCGAAGTGCAGCCGGTAAAATGCTATCAGTAAATCGCGCGCCGACGACGGCATACTGCCTGACAGTGACACCGGGCCAAACAGGTAGCGGTATTGCGGGTAACGCGCCAGATACGCACCAATGCCGAGCCACAGGTAATCCAGCCCGCGTTTGCCCCAATAGCGCGGCTGGATAAAACTGCGACCCAGCTCGATGCCATTTGCCAGAATCGGTGACATCTCTTCACCGTACTGGAACAGGCTGTGGCTGTAGAGGCCATCGACCCCCTTTCGTTGCAGCAATTGCGCCGTTGGCGCGAAGCGATAAGCTCCCACGATATCGAGCTCGCGCTCGTCCCACAAAATCAGGTGCAGGTAGTCATCGTCAAAGCTGTCCAGATCGCGGCGCTTACCGGAACCTTCGCCGACGGCGCGAAAGGCGATTTCACGCAGGCGACCCAGTTCACGCAGAATCGGCACATAATCTTCACTGCCACGCTGATAAAGGTAGATTTTTTTGCCATCCGGCGTGGTGCCGAGCATTTCACAGGCTTCCAGCGCATGTTTGAGCGCCGTGCGCTCTTCCGGCAGCGCGATAGGCTTTTCTCCGGCAAAGCAGCCCGGCTTGCCCTGGCCGAGACGGTAGACGTGGCGACGAAAGCGGGCGGCCAGATCGTTTGGCTGCCATTCACCCTGACTCCAGCTGGCGTAGGGGATTTGTGCACCGATGCGAAAACGCAGCCGGTTGCCTTGCTGGCGGAACATTTCGCGCACCAGTAACAGTGTGGAAAGCGGGCGATACAGGAGGGAGGAAAGATAAAACAGGCTACTGTTCCGCCCGCTGATGTGAATGGGCACAATCGGGGCGCGCGCTTTGGCCGCAAGGCGAAGAAAACCGCTGTGCCAGTGGCCGTCGCGGATACCTTGCAGGCTCAGGCGTGACACTTCGCCAGCCGGAAAGACAATCACCGCGCCATCCCCGGCCAGATGGTCTTGAATGGCACACAGTTGCTGACGCCGGGTACGGTTGCTGAAATTATCCACCGCAAAAAACAGGTTTTTGAGCGGTTCGATGTAGCTCAGCAACTGACTGGCGACGATGCGCACATCCGGGCGCACACTGGCGACGGTACGCAGCAGTGCCAGCCCGTCCAGCGAACCTATCGGGTGGTTGGCCACCAGCACCACCGGCCCCTGAGAGGGAATATTCTCCAGCGCGCCTTCCACCATTTCACAATTCAGGTTGAAGTAATCGAGCACTTGCTCGACCAGGTCTAACCCTTTCAGGTGCGGATAACGCTGGGCGAATTGCTGAAATTCATGCTCGAACAGCAGGCTGCGCAATAGCGAGCGTTGCCAGGGGGACGTGGGTCGATGGGGGGCGAGATCGTGTAGTATGTTGTCCAGGCTAAACATAAAAGGGCCTCCAGAATCACCGAAGGCCACGGTACGGCAGGGACGTGACACCTTTATGTCAATACGGTCAACATCAACACAATGGTGTCAGAGCGCGCAGGTTATTTGTCGAGAACACCTTTTTCACGGGCATTGATTTGCCAGCGCAGCAGCGCCGGGTAGGCATCAATTTTCTGGCGCAGCGCCGGGTCGGGCGTTTGCGCATCGGGTTGGGTCAGCATCGGGTTTTCAGGATGCCAGCGGTAATAGCCACCGCCGCCCATCGGCACCACCCCCTCAGCGTTAATCCACAGTTCTTCGTTATAGCCAAACGCGCGCGTTGCATCATCCTGTTTCGCCAGAATATTGCGCCCGCCTATCGTGTAGTAGGGCGTATCCGACAGGCTATAGGCATAGAGCGTCGGGTAAACATCTTTGTGCGAGCCGGGGCGCTGGGCGTCAAAATGCCAGGCGGTATTGGCCAGAATGGTTTTCGGCACATACAGGTAAAACGGCACGGCACGATCGAGGAACTGCTCTTGCGGGTATTTGGCTTTTAAACGCCGCATTTGGTGGTCGCCGGTGGCGGCAATCAGGGTGTTATCGCCCAAAGGAGAGGCTTTTACCGCGGAGATAAAGTTGCCCAGCGCATTGGTGGCGTACTGGTAGGTTTTCGCAATCGACTCTTGCTCTGCCTGGGGCACTTCGGCATGGGCCATCATGTCGGCGGCGGCATAGGCTGGCAGGGGCTGATAGCTGGCGGGCACCTGATAAGGCGGGTGGTTCGTCACCGTCAGAATGCTGATGAAAACCGGCTGGCTCGACTGCGAGAGCAGGGTCTGGGCCAGACGGAAGGCAAATTCGTCCGGTATGCCCCAGTCGGTCAGCATGGCGCGGGACTCGGGGTAACGCTCCATCAGCGAGCTTTGGTCATAGACTTCATCCACGCCAAGTCGCGGCAGGTAGTTGCCCAGATTGCGCCACATGCGGCTGCCTGAGGTGATGAAAATTACCTTGTAACCGGCCTTTTTGTAAACGGCGTAGGGGGTGTCATTCAGTACCGTATGCTGTGCCGAGGAGTGGCTCAGGTTCTGCACCGGGCTTAGGAAAAACATGGCGGCAAACGAAGGCGCGGTGCCGTTACCTTCCGAGACAAAACGCCGGAACACGAAATCCGAGGCAAAATGCGGGCGCAGCGCGCCCAGCAGGTCAGTTTCCGGCAGGTGGTCATAAACCAGCATATTGCTGCCCATGCTTTCCATCAGCGCCATCACCACATTCGGGCGGTGTGCGGCAAGCCAGGGGTTGGCTGGCGTGCGTCCTTCCAGCGTACCCAGGCCGCTTTGCTGGCGCAGCCGTTCGCCGTTGCTGCGCGCCACCGGCTCAAGGCGCACGTCTTCTCCCCGGTCGCCAATGGCCCAGGCTGATGCCATTAAGCCGTTGGGAACCAGCTTATTGAGAATAATGACGGAAGAGATTTGCGCATCGTTGCGGCGCAGCGGAAAGGTGCTCATGCTGCCGCGAATCATGGCGAAAAACAGCAGCAGACTGACAAGCAGGTAAACGACAAAGACCGCGCTATGCCAGAAACGGCGCTGGGGCTGCGGTGCTATCGTGCGTTTGCCAAGCGCGGCCAGCGCGAGCGAAAAAAGCAGTATCAGCAACAGTGACGGCACCACCGGATAATCCTGCCAGATGTTAGCTAACACGGCGGTAGAGTCTTCATCTATCAGCCCGAAAGCGAAGATATCGATGTAGGTGTGGTAGGTCTGATAATAAAAATAGTTGCCGACAGCGATGCCGCTAATCAGCAACGCCGCCGCCGCCAGATACCAGGGGGTAATCCGCTGTAGCCAGCGCCAGCCGCTGCGATGCACGGCAATCAGCAGCCCGATAACCAGCAGCGGAGCCAGAATAATCGACACCGCGCGTAAATCGTAACGCAACCCGGTCAGCCACAGCAGGCTAACGTCGTGTTCATAACCGGATAATTGCTGCTTGTCGGTAAAAACCTGAAACATCACCAGACGGGTGGCCGACAGAAATAACGCTAAGAGCATCACCTGTAACCACAGGGTCTTCAGAAACGAGCGGGCGTGTTGTTGATACATACCTATTCTTATGCTGACCAAATTATGCGTGGCGCAATAGTATAGTTTGATGACACTGAAATCTCAGTGATGTGACGCGCAGGTGAATTGCTAAGGTAAAAAAATGTAAACGGCAGCCTGTGCTGCCGTTTTGTATCAGTTCAGCATCACCAGCCCGCAGGTTGCTGATAATCGATGTGGTTGATGTACCAGGTTCTGGGGCCTGCGGGGGTCGGGACCACCGCTTCTTCGTCTACCGCTTTTTTCAACAGCGCCCGTGCCATAGGCGCATCAATCGAGATGTAATCTTTGCGGCCATAAATTTCATCCGGGCCGACAATGCGAAACCGTTTAATATCACCGTCCTCATTTTCCACCTCGACCCAGGCACCGAAAAAGACTTTGCCATCTTGCTGCGGCGAGTAATCAACCACCCTGACCACTTGCAGGCGCTTACGCAGATAGCGCACGCGGCGGTCAATTTCGCGTAACAGGCGCTTATTGTAGAGATAGTCGGCATTCTCACTGCGATCGCCAAGGCTGGCGGCCCAGGCGACTTTTTCAGTAATTTCCGGGCGGCGTTCTTTCCACAGGTAGTTCAGTTCCTGATGCAGAGCCTCGTAGCCCTCGCGGGTTATCAAATCGGTTTTCATACGCGTTGACTGAAATGTGAAGAGAGTAGAATCGTCATAATCGTTGAGTGTGAGATAACATAGCCTATACCCGCCATACTTCAAACTGCTGGTGCGATGGCCTCTGGCTGGGTGATATAACGCGAACGGCTTGATTACAACGTGTTTTTATATTGTTTGTAACAATTTCGCCTAGAATATATACCAGAAACGGCTGTCAGTCTGTTGCCGGTTTCTTAACAATATTAGCACTGGCGGTTATCACGTCTTTTGGAGAACACGATGCAAGAGAATTATAAGATTCTGGTGGTGGATGACGATATGCGCCTGCGTGCGTTACTGGAACGTTACCTGACTGAACAGGGCTTCCAGGTGCGTAGCGTCGCCAACGCCGAACAGATGGACCGCCTGCTGACACGCGAGTCTTTTCATTTGATGGTGCTGGATTTAATGCTACCGGGCGAAGATGGGTTGTCGATTTGCCGACGCCTGCGCAGCCAGAGTAACCCGATGCCCATCATCATGGTGACGGCGAAAGGCGAAGAGGTGGATAGAATTGTCGGGCTGGAGATAGGCGCTGACGACTATATTCCCAAACCGTTTAACCCGCGCGAACTGCTGGCGCGTATTCGTGCGGTGCTGCGCCGTCAGGCCAATGAACTGCCGGGCGCACCCTCGCAGGAAGAGGCGATTATCGCGTTTGGTAAATTCAAACTGAATTTAGGCACGCGGGAAATGTTCCGTGATGACGAGCCGATGCCGTTGACCAGCGGAGAGTTTGCCGTACTCAAGGCGCTGGTCAGCCACCCGCGGGAGCCGTTATCGCGTGATAAGTTGATGAATCTGGCCCGTGGCCGTGAGTACAGCGCCATGGAGCGCTCGATTGATGTGCAGATTTCCCGCCTGCGTCGCATGGTGGAAGAAGATCCGGCGCATCCGCGTTATATCCAGACGGTCTGGGGGTTGGGGTACGTCTTTGTGCCAGACGGCAGTAAAGCATGATTCGATGGCGCTTCTCTCCGCGCAGCGCCTTTGCCCGTACGCTGTTGCTGATCGTCACGCTGCTGTTTGTCAGTCTTGTCACCACCTATCTGGTGGTGCTTAATTTCGCTATCTTGCCCAGTCTGCAACAGTTCAACAAAGTGCTGGCCTATGAGGTCAGAATGCTGATGACGGATAAATTGCAACTGGAAGACGGTTCGACTCTTGATGTGCCACCGGCATTTCGCCGGGAGATTTACCGGGAGCTTGGCATCTCGCTTTACACCAATGCGGCCGCTGAAGAGAGCGGTTTGCGCTGGGCGCAGCACTATAAGTTCCTCAGCCAGCAAATGGCCCAGCAACTGGGCGGACCGACCGAGGTGCGGGTTGAGGTGAGCAAAAATACCCCGGTTGTCTGGCTGAAAACCTGGTTATCGCCGGATATCTGGGTGCGGGTGCCGTTAACGGAAATTCATCAAGGGGATTTTTCACCGCTGTTCCGCTATACGCTGGCGATTATGTTGCTGGTGATTGGCGGGGCCTGGCTGTTTATTCGGGTGCAAAACCGGCCATTGGTCGAGCTTGAACATGCGGCGATTCAGGTCGGCAAAGGGATTATTCCGCCGCCGTTACGTGAGTATGGCGCATCAGAGGTGCGCTCGGTGACGCGGGCGTTTAATCAGATGGCAGCCGGGGTAAAACTGCTGGCTGATGACCGCACCTTGCTGATGGCGGGGGTCAGCCACGATTTGCGCACCCCGCTGACGCGCATTCGTCTGGCCACCGAGATGATGGGGCAGGAAGACGAATATCTGGCGGA
The DNA here is from genome assembly GCF_900095885.1 of Dickeya aquatica. Taxonomy (NCBI): domain Bacteria; kingdom Pseudomonadati; phylum Pseudomonadota; class Gammaproteobacteria; order Enterobacterales; family Pectobacteriaceae; genus Dickeya; species Dickeya aquatica. The sequence goes on along the minus strand of NZ_LT615367.1, from coordinate 4,128,420 downwards.
ATCGATCAATAAAGATATTGAAGAGTGTAATGCCATCATTGAACAGTTCATCGATTACCTGCGCACCGGGCAGGAAATGCAGATGGAGGTGGCCGATCTCAACAGTATTCTTGGCGAAGTGGTGGCGGCAGAAAGTGGCTATGAGCGTGAAATTGATAGCGAATTCGCTGATGGCGAGTTGCAGATAAAAGCCAGCCCGCTGTCAATTAAACGGGCAGCGCTCAATCTGGTGGTCAATGCCACCCGCTACGGCAATGGCTGGATTCGTGTCAGCAGCGGCCGTGAGTTACAGCGCGCCTGGTTTCAGGTGGAAGATGACGGCCCAGGTATTGACCCATCGCAGCTTAAACACCTGTTCCAGCCGTTTGTGCGTGGTGACAGCGCCCGCAGCACCAGCGGTACCGGGCTGGGGCTGGCGATTGTACAACGGATTATCGACGCGCATAACGGCTCACTGGATATCGGCACCAGTGAACGTGGCGGGTTGCGGGTGCGGGCATATCTGCCGCTGCTGTTTAACGCGCTGCCTGGTTCGGGCTCGGTACGTGAGGGATCACATCAGGTTGTAGCGACGATTGGCCCGCGCAGCCGGAAAAAACGCGGCGATAAACCGCATTTTTGACGGAAAGTGAAAAAAGCCCAAGGCACAGCGAGTGCGCCTTGGGCATTCCCCTGCATGAAAAGAAGGGGAATAAGCGGCCTTGCCGGGGCGCGTTAGCGTTTCGGCCCGGCGCTGACCAGCGCGGCACCTGCTGGCGTGTCGGTGTATTTATCAAAGTTGGTGATAAAGCGCTGCGCCAGATCGTGCGCTTTCTCTTCCCACTGTGCCGGGTCGGCGTAAGTATCGCGCGGATCCAGAATCGCCGGGTTCACGCCAGGCAGCGCGGTCGGGATCGTCAGATCAAAGATAGGCAACGTCTGGGTTTCGGCATCATCAATGCTGCCATTCAGGATTGCGTCAATAATGCCACGCGTGTCCTTGATGGAGATGCGCTTGCCGGTGCCGTTCCAGCCGGTATTGACCAGATACGCTTTGGCCCCTGCCGCCTGCATCCGCTTCACCAGCACTTCGGCATACTGCGTTGGGTGCAGCGTCAGAAACGCCGCGCCAAAGCAGGCGGAGAAAGTGGGTGTCGGCTCGGTGACACCGCGTTCAGTACCCGCCAGTTTGGCGGTAAAGCCAGACAAGAAGTGGTATTGCGTCTGGTCAGCCGTCAGGCGAGACACCGGTGGCAGCACCCCGAATGCATCAGCCGTGAGGAAGATGACCTTGGTGGCATGCCCGGCTTTGGAAACCGGCTTAACGATGTTCTCGATGTGATAAATCGGATAGGAAACACGGGTGTTTTCCGTTTTCGAGCCGTCGTTAAAATCAACGCTGCCATCAGCGCGTACCGTCACATTCTCCAGCAGCGCATCGCGGCGAATCGCATGATAAATATCGGGTTCGGCTTCGGCAGACAGGTTGATGGTCTTGGCATAGCAACCGCCTTCGAAGTTAAACACGCCGTCATCATCCCAGCCGTGCTCGTCATCGCCAATCAACTGGCGTTTCGGATCGGTGGACAGGGTGGTTTTGCCGGTGCCGGACAGGCCGAAGAACACCGCCACATCGCCTTTCTCACCGACATTCGCCGAGCAGTGCATCGAGGCGATTCCCTTGAGCGGCAGCAGGTAGTTCATGATGGAGAACAACCCTTTTTTCATCTCGCCGCCATACCAGGTGCCGCCGATTAGCTGAATCCGCTCGGTCAGGTTGAACGCCACGAAGTTTTCCGAGTTCAGGCCCTGTTCCTGCCACTGTGGGTTGGTGCATTTAGCGCCGTTCATCACGATGAAGTCCGGCTCAAAGCCTTGCAGCTCTTCTTGCGTCGGGCGGATAAACATGTTTTTCACGAAATGCGCCTGCCAGGCCACCTCGGTGATGAAGCGCACCTTCAGGCGGGTATCGGCATTGGCACCACAGAAAGCATCCACCACAAACAGGCGTTTGCCAGACAACTGCTGAGTGACCCGTTGTTTGAGATGCTGCCAGGTTTCCTGACTGAGCGGGTGGTTATCATTTTTGCCTTTGCCTTGATCAGACCACCACACCGTGTCGCGGGTAACATCATCACGCACAATGTATTTATCTTTTGGGGAACGGCCGGTAAAAATGCCGGTATCTACGGCAATAGCACCCAATTGGGTTTCGATACCGCGTTCATAGCCTTGTAGGGTAGGGGATGTTTCTTCAGTAAAAAGTAAATCGTAGCTCGGGTTGTAGACAATTTCGCGGACATCATTGATGCCATAAGCCGTCAGTGCTTGTGGCTGAATGTCGTTCATCTGCATGTTGCTACTCCTTGGTTGTTATTGTGGCACTTACTGTTAACAAGTGTAGGAGGTGAGCTTATTTTAGCCGCGATAACAATCAAAAAATTAAATAAATTCATTAATAACTTTGCTTATACATGTGAATAAAAAGTAACCAAAGGGTGATTTTTTGGGGGGATTCTGATGGTAATCCGCTGGAGGAACACCAGAGGCTGGCGTGCGTTGTTGAGCGTAATTGTAGGGTCGTCATGGCCGCGCGCATAACACAACGGCCCGCAATGGGCCGTTGTCAGAACAAAGATGACCGGGGAGAATCAGTGCAGTGTGGCGGAGGGGGCCGACTGGCGAATATCGGCAATATCCTGCGCGTTGAACAGATAGTGGCTGCCGCAATAGTCGCAATGCATGTCTATCTGCCCATCTTGTGCCAGCATATCGCTGACTTCTTCTGGCTGTAGCGTCATCAAAGCATCAGCACAGCGTGCCCTGGAACAATGGCAACGAAATGCCACCGGCTGCGGCTCATACAGCGTGACGTTTTCCTGATGATACAAGCGGTAGAGCACATCATTAGCGCTAAGGCCAAATAGCTCGTCGCTTTTTACCGTGGCGGTCAACTGCGTGAGGTGGTCAAAGTCATCCCGGTTGCCTTGCTGGGCTGGCAGCACTTGCAACAACATGCCAGCGGCACAAGCGCGGCCGTCGTGCTCACCGGTACGAATAAACAGGCGAGTGGGTAACTGTTCAGATTGCTGGAAATAGTTTTCCAGACAGCTTGCCACATTATCACCTTCCAGACCGACCACGCCCTGATAACGCTCGCCTTCGGTTGGGGTAATGGTGATGACCAGATAGCCATTGCCGATCATGTCGTGCAGCGAACTGTCGGCGGCTATCTCGCCTTGCAAGCGGGCTACACCGCGCATCTGCTGCTGGTGGTTGCCGTTGATGACGGCAAGCTTCAGCGGGCCGTCGCCTTGTAGCTGCACGGTGATGTCGCCGCTGAATTTCAGCGTAGCGGTCAGCAAACTGGTGGCAACCAGCATTTCACCGAGCACGTTTTTCACTGGCTGTGGGTAATCATGGTTGGCCAGCATCTGCTGGAATGTGTCGCTTACTGTTACCAGTTCACCGCGAACGGCATGGTTTTCAAACAGATAACGATGTAATTGGTCGTGATTGGCCATAATGCTCTCTCGTGGTGACAGTGGCTTATTCCACGTCACTGTATTTGAATTTGATTAAATCCCGGCGCTCTTTTTTATCCGGCCGCCTGTCCGGGTGCGGCATGGATAACGCATTCATTTTTCTGGCGATGGCCAGCTTTTCGCGTTTTTCAATGCTTTGTGGTGTTTCTTCATACAACGTTTGTGCCTGGGCCGCCTGACGACGTTGTGTACTGAGCAGATGAACCCTGACCGTGCGTTCATCATTGCCCTGACGCAGGGTGATTTCTGCCCCCAGCTCTACCAGTTTTCCGGGTTTGCTGCGCTGGCCGTTGTAATGCACTTTGCCGCCGTCGATCATCTCCCGTGCCAGCGCGCGGGTTTTGTAAAACCGCGCGGCCCACAGCCACTTATCCAGCCGGACGCTGTTGTCATCGTCAGGCTCATGCGCCTTGCCTTTACTCATGAGCACTCCTGAGGGGTCGTGAATGTTGACTGAGCGATGCCCGGCAGCAGTGCCAGATAATCACTCATTGACGGATGCTGGCGAAAAACGGTTTGTTCACTGCGGGTCGAATCCGGGTTGCGCACCCCCAGGCAATAACGAATGCCAAAGGCTCTCGCTGCATCCAGAATCGGCTCGCTGTCATCCACAAACAGCGTTCGTTCCGGGTCAAAGCCGGTCTGTGCCTGTACTGCCAGCCACAACCGCCTGTCCTCTTTGGGATACCCATAAGTATGGGTGGAAAGCAGTAAATCAAGGTGCTTATCAAGGCCAGTATGAGCAACTTTCACCGCCAGACTGTGTGGATGCGCATTGGTGAGCAAAATGGTGCGACGGCCACTTTCGCGCAGTGCCCGCAAAAATGGGGCCGTGTCGTCACGTAAACGCGCCCGATGCCCGATATCACTGGTCATTTGATAAATATCCAGCCCCAGCCGCTCACTCCAGTAATCAAAACAATACCAGTTAAGGGTATGACGAACGGCGTGGTATTCCGTATGAATGAGGGCGTGGGCCTGCTCAAGGCTGATGTTGCGCTGACGGCTGAGTGATTCTGGCACCAGTTGTAGCCAGAAATAGCTGTCAAATGCCAGATCGAGCAACGTACCATCCATATCCAGTAAAACGGTATCAATCGTATTCCAGTTCAGTTCGGGGTTCATATGTCCTCCAGGCTAATGCCCTGACCTGGAGAAACCGGGTATCAGGCAGTGGATATTCTCAGCGCAGCTGCTATTACCAGCATAATAAATGTTACCAGCGTAGCATCAGCGCTCAAAGCGGCAGATGACAGACCAACGCGGATACCGTATCAGGAATGGATGACGTTACCGTAGATGACGTTGCCCGTTGCGGGAGCCTCGGGCACCAGATGGCGTGCGTAATATTGCTGGATATTGGCGATACGCTGCTGACTGCGGCGGCGTTTGACCACCACTAACACCAGATTCAGTATCAGGATCACACTGAATGCCAGCAACAATACACACACGCCCAGTGAGCGCCACATTGTCACCGCATCCGGCTCACTGTGTAGTGAAATATGACGGGTGCCGTTGGCATCGATACTGAGCTGAGTAATCACACCGCTGGCTTCAAACGGCGTGTGTAACAACATGGCGGAGAGCCGCAGTAACTCCTGCCACTGCTCTTGCGGTGGGAAATCACGCAGTGGCGTGGGGGGCGGCGGGTGATTAACGAACTGGCGGCCTTCGTCACTGTGCAGCAGGAAACCGCCCGGTGATGGGCTGTTCAGCGCACTGGAAGCGGCTTTTGTCTCACGATTGTAGAAATCATCGGTGGCGTTTTTGACCAGTGATTCGAGTGACTCGGCGCTGACCGGGCGCAGCACCACATTCATCCCTTTGAGTGCGCCAGAGCGTGCCCGTTTTACCAGTGAATCCCAGTTTTTGGCATTCCCCAGATTCGCCAATGCATTTTTGAGGCGGGTGCAATCTTCCTCTCTTTCACACAGCGCATCGGTTTTAAGCACAATGTCTGAAAAGTTGTTTAGCAGGATCATCCCGGATTTCTGAATTGCATCAGCTAACTGGGCGCTGACCTGATTATCGCTTTCGGCCGGGTGTAACTGCTCCTGAACGGTTTTTTGCAGTGCGGCGGTCTTATCGATAACGTCTGATTCGGGCAACGGCAACGGAGCCGCTTTGTTCCAGTAAATACCCGCGCAGTCAAAAGGTGCAAAGGCAGATTTGTTGACCGAGTGAGCGGGCGCAGGTGGCACGTAGCACATACCGGAGCCGCGAACCTGGAGTTTGTCGCCGACGTGCAGAGCCATATGCTCGAGCTCTTCAACCTGCGTAACTTTGATGTTTTCAGCCCCTTGCACCCAGGCCAGACTGAGCTTCAGCGGTAAATCGAGTGGTACTGACGTGAGCAATAACACCAGACTGACCAGCGCCCCGGTCGCCAGAACGGCGTTTTTACCCCAGTGTTGCAGCGGGAAAAATTTGACTTCGTTATGTAATGACAGGTACTTGCCCTGACGGACTACCTGACGATTCAGGTAGATGTCTACATCGGTTTTGGTACCGAGATCGTAGCCGATATAGGGTTGCCAGTGTGGCGGATAAATCAGATCAATGTTACCCAGCGAGACGTTGTTAATCGGGTTGTTGCTGGTATCGCTGAACAGGCCCATGCACTGCGGTGTGCCGTTCAGGCAGTGCACTTCGCGCAGTTCTTTTTGTGATGCAGGACGAAGCAGTTGCCAGCATCCCCAGACCACCATCGTACATGCTGCTGCGGCCAGCCAGAACAGCACCGTAAGCGGGCTGGTCAGGCTGAACACCAGCAGTATAAACGCCAGACTTAATACCGCTGCTTCACGCAGGCCGCGTGAACGATGTACGGCGTGTTCTTCCGGTGTTTCCTTTCGGATGGCGACCAGTTCAGTATGCTCGTGAACTTCCGGCCGGATTGAAGCCTGCTCACCAGGAATATCCCCACCGGTTGCACCGTCTAGCTCATGAATAAACTCGGTGAGCGAATGACCATTTAATGAAATGACCAAGGGCATCGACCGGGTTTTGATAAGCTCGATTTCATTGTTCTGCGTAATGAATTGTTCCCAACGGGCGGGCAGATGGACTTCCTGAGTATCAATGTAATAACGCCATTTATTCGGCGCATCGGTACTGAGTCCGTAACGGGTGATGCTATGGGTAATCGGGTATACCCGATTGCCTGGTAACAGTCGGGGAAGGCGTGATGCAGGAACAGGCAGTGATGGCGTCGTTGTGCCGTCTGGGTGAATCATAGCCAGATAACGTTCAATAGCAATACGCTCTGACGCCGTCAGTTGACGATGCCCTGACGGTGTAACTGGCAAACGCTTGGCAAATAAAAGACGACGATACATGAGATAGCCAATGACCCCCCCTGACACCATCAGGCAGGCAAACAATACAGCCAATATGATGAGTATTGTGCTCATATTATCTCCAGCCAACAGTGTAAGGTTCCCCTTTGTTATTGCTTGATAGTAACAAAACTACACGAACCTTGTTAATCCATGACGGATAGTTACTGGCTGAATTAACCGGCGATTACTTGTTTAACTGTGCATCGTAGCAAGCAAAGCATGAAGCAAAAATGAGGAAAGTCTGAATTTTTTTGATGAATGCATCGCGGCTGATGTTGTTTTGGGGCTCTTCCTTCCATAAGAAAAATTAATGTGTTGAATGTGTTGCCAGGATGTGAGTTTGCCATGATAAAGTTGCAGCAGCTGTTAATGTTAACGCACAATGTGACTCACTGAATAGTCTTTAGGAAACAGCGGTTCTGCCCGATTTTTTCTGTGCGAACAGTAGCCCCGGAGATGTTTCCTTACAGAGGCCACGATGAATAATAACCTGCAAAAACCCAAAATTCTCAAGGTTGAGACTGTTGCGCGATCACGCCTGTTTAATGTGGAGTCGGTGGATCTGGAGTTTAGCAATGGCGAGCGCCGAGTCTACGAGCGGATGCGCCCATCAGGCCGTCATGCGGTAATGATAGTTCCGGTGCTGGGTGAGGAGTTGCTACTGGTTCGTGAATATGCAGTGGGGATTGAGCAATACGAGCTGGGCTTTCCGAAAGGGCTTATCGACCCCGGTGAAGGCGTGTTTGATGCGGCCAACAGAGAACTGATGGAAGAGGCTGGTTTTGGTGCACAACGCTTTGAACTGCTCTCTACCCTGACCATGGCACCTTCCTATTTTTCCAGCAGCATGAACGTGGTGGTGGCAAACGGGCTTTATCCACAGCGCCTGCAAGGCGATGAGCCAGAACCACTACAGTTGGTGCGCTGGCCGCTGGCCGAGATGATGCGGCTGTTAAACGAGCCTGATTTTCGTGAGGCGCGTAATGTCAGTGCACTGTTTTTGCTGCAACGCTGGCTGGCAGAACAATCACGCCTGTAATCAGGGTGGCAACAGTACCGGCTGGGCTGGATGTAAAAAAGGCGCGATGAACGCGCCTTTTTGCTTGTCATTCCGGCCCTGATGGGGGCCGGTTATTATGCCGGTTCGGAGGGTATTGGTCACGCTGTGTTCCCGAACGCGGTTATCAAAACAGTTCTTCTGCCTGCCCACTGCTGCTGTTGAACAACGTGGTACCGGCATCATGCACCGCACGCTCGGTTGGCTGAGTGCCTTCAATGAAGAATTCCTGACGGCTATTACCCCCGCCATCTGACAATTTGCCACTGCTGCGATCAATCGTCACAGTGACAATACCCGGCGGTGGCGGCGTTTTTTGTTCAGTCACGCCAGCGAGGGCGATTTTCATGAAGTCATCCCAGGCCGGTTCAGCGGTTTTTGCCCCCCCTTCGTAACCGGAGGCCTGATCGCGAATGACACCGGAAGCGGATGCTTTACCAAGATCGCGCCGATGGTCATCGAAACCAATCCAGACTGAGGCCACAATATTTGGGCCATAGCCGGAAAACCAGGCATCTTTCGAGTTATTGGTCGTACCGGTTTTGCCGCCAATATCGTGACGTTGCAGCACTTTACCGGCACGCCAGCCCGTGCCCATCCACCCCGGTTCACCAAACACGTTGCTGTTGAGCGCATCTTTTATCAAAAACGCCAGTGGTGTGCTGATGACGTGTGGCGCATAAGGCTGTGCCGCGGCCTGACGAGCGACTTCTGCCGGTGTAATGGCATCGGGCTGAGGCTCGGTGGCGGCGCGGCTCTCTGCTGAGGTAGCCACATTCTCCATGCTGTCATCAGATAACACGGCGGAACGCTGGGTATCGCCGTAAATCACCGGCAGATTACAGGTATCACACACCACTTTTGGTGTGGCGCTAAACAGCGTATTGCCTGCGGCGTTATCAATTTTGGTGATGAAATACGGGTCAACCAGATAACCACCGTTTGCCATCACCGCATAACCGCGCACCACTTGCAGTGGTGTGAAGGAGGCGGCACCCAGGGCCAGTGATTCGGTATGCACGATGTTTTGCTCCGGGAAGCCAAAGCGTTCCAGATAGCTGGCCGCATAATCGACCCCCATTGCCCGCATTGCGCGCACCATCACCACGTTTTTCGATTGCCCCAGCCCCTGACGCAGGCGAATCGGGCCATCATAGACGGCAGGCGAGTTTTTCGGGCTCCAGTCGGAACCGGCACCGGGGTCCCAGCGGGTGATCGGTGCGTCATTGAGGATGGTTGCCAGCGTCAGGCCTTTGTCCATCGCTGCGGTATACAGGAATGGCTTGATGTTTGAACCGACCTGCCGTAATGCCTGCGTCGCGCGGTTAAATTTGCTCTGGTTAAAATCAAAGCCGCCTACCAGTGCCAGAATGGCACCATCTTTAGGATTGAGCGAAACCAGAGCAGAATTGACATCCGGCACCTGCGCCAGCCACCAGTCGTTATCGACTTTACGTATCCAGATTTGCTGACCGGCCTCGAGCACTTCCGTTACCCGCTTGGGCGTCGGCCCCTGCTGGTCGTCAGAGCGATAGGGGCGAGCCCAGCGAACGCCTGCCAGTGGCAGTTCGATTTTCTCGCCACTTGCCATCATGGCATGGGCTTTATCGGCACTGGCATCAGTCACGACTGCCGGGAAGAGCGGGCCGTAAACCGGCAGTTTTTTCAGCGCCTCGACAATCTTATCCTGCGTCCAGGCAGGCGTACCGACTTTCCACAGCACCTGATCCGCACCGCGGTAGCCGTGGCGCATATCATAGGCGAGCACATTATTGTGCACCGCATCTTCGGCGGCGAGTTGCAGCTTGCGCGTAATGGTGGTGTACACTTTATAACCGTCGTTATACGCATCTTCACCATAGCGCTTGAACATTTCCTGGCGCACCATTTCTGCCATGTATGGCGCAGAAAACCCCATTTCCGGCGCATGGTAATCGGCGACCAGTTTTTCACTGCGCGCCTGATCGTATTGCGTCTGGGTAATGTAGTTCTCATCAAGCATACGTGAGAGCACCACATTGCGCCGTGACACCGCCCTGTCGTAGGAATAGAGCGGGTTAAAGGTGGACGGTGCTTTGGGTAGCCCGGCGATCATCGCCATCTGTGCCAGTGAGAGCTGCTCCACCGGTTTGCCAAAATAGACCTGCGCTGCCGCACCGACGCCATACGCGCGGTAGCCCAAATAGATTTTGTTCAGATACAGTTCGAGAATTTCTTCTTTCGTCAGCGTTTGCTCAATACGAATGGCCAGAAACACTTCTTTGATTTTTCTCAGTAAAGTGCGTTCCGGGCTCAGGAAGAAATTACGCGCCAACTGCTGGGTAATGGTGCTGGCCCCCTGAGAGGCGTGGCCGGATGTCAGCGCAATCACTGCCGCACGCACAATCCCTTGCGGGTCAATGCCGTGATGTTCGAAGAAACGGCTGTCTTCGGTGGCGATGAAGGCATTCACCAGCGTAGGGGGGATTTGATCCAGCTTCAGCGGAATGCGCCGTTTTTCGCCAAACTGGGCGATTAATTCACCGTCTGCGCTGTAAACCTGCATAGGTGTTTGCAGGCGCACATCCTTGAGCGTGGCGACATCAGGTAACTGTGGCTCAATATAGCGATAAAGGCCAAAGAGCGAAGCGGCTCCCAACAGAATGCAACTTACTGCAAAGATGAATAAGTACTTTACGAACTTCACCGGAGATTTTCCATTCAGTAGCAATTGAATAGTTTATAAACAGACGGGCGCTAGTATAAAGGGAAGCCAGCAAGGTGGATATGTTCTTTATGACGATATTTATGACGATAAGGAGATCGAACACCCATGGCTTATCCCATCTGGCAGGTTGGGCTGGACATACAGAACAACATGGTGCGTGCTCTGGCCGTACAGCGCCGCCGACATGGCTGGCAATTGCGTCACTGGTGGCAACTGCCTTTGCCGGACGATACGTTACGCGGCGCTAGTCTACATCATCCTGAGGCGCTTTGTACGGTTCTTCGTCAATGGCGGCAGGAATTACCCCGTTATATCTCACTGCGGCTGGGTTTTCCCGCTTCGCGGGTATTACAGCAGCGGCTGGCGATGCCTGACTCGCGTTTGCGCGAACCTTATCGCGGTGGTTATATCCGCAGCAGAATGGCTCAGCTATTACCTGTTGGCATTGAGGATGTCGCACTCGATTATCGCCCTGATCCTCAAGCGCCAGAATCACTGCTGGTTATCGCCGCCCGGCAAACGGAGCTTAATGCCTGGCTACACTGCCTGATGGCCGCAGGATTGTACGCGGATATTGTAGAGATAACGCCCTGTGCGCTGCGCTGCATGGCTGCGTGTGCCGGTTTGGCACCAAACCGGTTGTTATTGCACCGGTTTGATGACCACTGGCTGTGGGTATCGCCGCTCGAGGCCCCACTGGCATTTGGTACGCTTCACCCAGAGGAGCTGGCCGATGAATCCACGCGGCTTGCTACCATTAATGCGCGTTATCAGCAGGGCGCTGCATACGATGCTTATCTGAGCGCCAGTACACCACAGGCTGTGCCGGTCGCCTCGCCTGCTATTCTTGACTGGCCGGTGTTGAGCGCCTTTCGCGTACATCCCCCTTTACCGGCTTTTCCGGCGGCATTTGCGATTGCCGCCGGGCTGGCAGTGCGCCCGGAGGATACCCCATGTTGATGATGAATCTCTTGCCCTGGCGTCAGCGTCTGGCCTATCGGCGTCTCCGGCTGGCGGCGGTGGTGAGTGCGGGGGCGTTACTGGTGGGGCTGGTCATCGGGATGGTGCTACGGGGTGATGCGCACCAACAGCGCCTTAGATTACAGCAGCAGTTAGCCCAGACTCAGGCACAGCAGGTACGTTATGAACGGCTCTATCGTGAGGTGCACCGTGATTGGCTGATGTATGAAAAACAGCAGGCGTTGCAGGCAGCCCGGCTATATGGCCGCAGGCAGGCTCAGCGCTACCAGCAACTGCTGGAACAGTTGCCGGCACGTATGCCCGCAACGCTTTGGTTAACCGACATTGACGGGGCTGGCAGGCAACTGCATCTGTCGGGGATTAGCCATCGTTATGATGACATCATGCAGTGGGTCAACCGTCTGTCGCAGTGGCCTTTGATTGAACGCGTGGTTTTGGAACAGGCGCGGCTTGAAAAAACACAGCCAGATGAAATGCACTTTTCATTACGCCTGTACTGGCAGGTGTCCGGTGCGCCGCAGGAGCGCCAATGAAGGTGGCGTATCCCGTAAACTGGCTCATCCCATTCATGCTTCGCTGGCTTGCTGTGCCGCTGTGGCAACTACTGCTGCTGCCTGTCATGGGCGTGTTAGCGCTGGCGCTGGTTGTCATCGGGCTTTGGTCTTTGGCAGAGCGCCAGTCGCTGCAAGCAACCGAACAGCAATATCAGCATCACCGGCAGGCAATTGAACAAATACGAGACAGCATCGCGCATATACCGCTACAGGCAATGCTGCGCGATATTCCCCCGCTGACTGGCACAGAGAATACACAACCTGATGTGGCAGCACTGCTGGCTCGCCCGATAAGCCAGTCGGGCGTAGTGTTGGCCAACTGGCAGCCGGGTACCTTGCAAGGTGCAGCCACTGCGCCTGCAACCTGGCAACTGACCTTGCATGCCGATTATGCCGCCATCCTCAACTTTCTTGCCTGCCTGAATGCGCTGGACGTGGTGGTGCGCATTGACCAGCTTTCGTTGCGAAAGGGCACCACCGGGCTGATTGCCGCGCTGCAATTATCACTGCCAGCAGACACGGAGCAAGCGCAATGACTCGCATGAGGTGGTGCTTTCTTTTATCGTTCTCACTCACTGTACAGGTCGCGCCAGCTGCGGCGGAACCTCTGCGAGACCCGTTTGTGCCGCCCGTTTCAGCACAGCCTTGTGAAGCCATGTCCGCGGTAAAGACCTGGCAATTAAAAGGCGTTATCGGGTCAGCGTCCGGTTGGGTCGGTTGGCTTGCACAAGCACACCGTTGGCGGCGAGTCACCACAGGGGATGTGATTACACCAGAGGGCTGGCAAATCGGTCAGGTGGATAACCACGGTGTCGCGCTATGGCCGCTTGCCAGTACCACCGGGTGTGGCAAGGCAGCGTGGCACCTGCTTGCGCCTTTTCAGCATCGGGAGTAAGTCATTAGCGCTTGAGCAATTTAAGGAGTCAGGAATGTATACAGGATGTATAGCGCGTGGTTTGTGTGGTTTTTTACTGCTGGCAGGCCTGGCCGCAGAGGCTGGTGATACACCGCCGATTTCACTGGCTTTTGAGGATGTCCCGGTTCAAAAGGTGTTACAGGCGCTGGCGGATCATCAGCAGCTCAATCTGGTGGTAGCTCCGGGCGTCAGTGGGAACCTTAGCCTCAATTTACATCAGGTGCCCTGGCAGCAGGCGCTCGACATTATTCTTCAGATGGGGCAATTGACACTGGAAAAGCACGGTACGGTGATGATGGTGTATCCCGAAAGCCATATAAAAGTGCGCCAGCAGCAGCAAGAGGAGAATGCGGAAAAACAGCGCCAGCAATCGCCATTAGAGAATCGCGCACTGACGTTGCAGTACGCCGAGGCAAGTGACGTGCTCACGAGTCTGCAAAGTCAGCGCAGCACGCTGTTAACATCGCGCGGCAGTGCTTCGGTAGATAAACGAACCAATACGCTATTAGTGCGTGATACAGCCAGTGCGCTTGAGCAAGTAGCGGCGTGGGTTGCCGCGCTGGATAAGCCATTGGCACAAGTACAACTGGCTGCACATATTGTGACGATGAGCAGCGAGCATCTCAAAGCACTTGGTGTCAACTGGGGCATGCAAGAGGCTACGAATACGGCGCAAGCCTTACAAATGCAGCGCTTTAATGTCAGCCTGCCGGTTGAATCACCCGCAATCAATGCAGGTTTCCATCTGGCTCGTCTCAACGGACGTCTGCTGGATTTGGAGCTGATGGCGCTGGAGCAGGAAAATGAGGTGGAGATTATCGCCAGCCCGCGCTTATTTACCGCCCATCAGCAAACGGCCAGTATCAAGCAGGGCACCGAGATCCCTTATCAGGTTTCCAGCGGGGCCAGTGGCTCGACGTCGATTGAATTTAAAGAAGCGGTATTGGGCATGGAGGTCACGCCGAAGGTTTTGCATGGCGGGCAGATAACGCTCAATTTATTGATTAGCCAGAACATGCCGGGACGGGCTATCAAGCAGGGAGAGGAGGGCGAAGCGCTGGCGATTGATAAACAGGAAATTCAGACTCAGGTAACGGTTCAGGATGGTGAAACGATTGTGCTGGGCGGCATTTTCCAGCAACAAAAAAATCTGGGAGCTCGTCAGGTGCCGGGGCTGGGAGCTTTGCCGGGTATTGGTCATTGGTTTCGCAGCACCAGCCAGCAGCATACCCGCCGGGAGTTGGTTATTTTTATTACCCCAACGTTAATTCTTCCGGTAAAGCGTGTGGCCGCAGACTGACTTTCATGTCGCACTGGAGCCCTTTGTCTGCATAAATCGATGAGGTTATGGGGGATGTTATGTGTGAGGTCGGCGGTATCATTCGTCAAATAGTGTCGTTCATCGTTTGACGATACCGCCGTTTTAGCATACAAGGATAGCGGCTTGAGCACGGCAGTGGTGTTCCATCGTCGGTGTGAATCAACGAGGTGTAGATAAAATGTACATTTACCTCAGCCTGATTCATGGGGCGTTTTATTCGGTTGCCAAACTACCCTGAGTATTGAGATAATTTTTTGTCTGATTCTCGCACTATCGCTCATGAGGTTTCAGTTTAGGTTCCGCCGCAGGTTACATGGCGGGGCGGGTTATCATTAACGAATTTCTTAGTAATACCAAAAAAATGGCAGAGAAACGCAATATCTTTCTGGTTGGGCCTATGGGTGCCGGCAAAAGCACTATTGGCCGTCAGTTAGCTCAGCAGCTCAATATGGAGTTTTTCGACTCCGATCAAGAAATTGAGCGACGTACCGGGGCTGATGTGGGCTGGGTATTCGATGTGGAAGGTGAAGAAGGCTTCCGCGAGCGCGAAGAGAAAGTCATTAATGAATTGACAGAAAAGCAGGGCATTGTGCTGGCGACAGGTGGTGGGTCGGTGAAATCCCGTGAAACCCGCAACCGCTTGTCTGCACGCGGCGTGGTCGTCTATCTGGAAACGACTATCGAAAAGCAACTGGCCCGTACTCAACGCGATAAGAAACGCCCGCTGTTACAGGTAGAAACCCCACCACGCGAAGTGTTGGAGGCGTTGGCGAAAGAGCGCAATCCGCTGTATGAAGAAATCGCCGATGTCACCATTCGTACTGATGAACAAAGCGCCAAAGTCGTTGCTAACCAGATTATCAGCATGCTGGAAAACAACTGATTTTGTGTAACTTCCTGCCTATTGCAGGTTTCTGACAGATCAATGGAACGCGCATGGAAAGAGTTACCGTCACCCTTGGGGAACGCAGTTACCCTATTACGATAGCCGCTGGCCTTTTTAACGAGGCCGCCTCTTTTATGCCGCTCAAAGCGGGCGATCAGGTGATGCTGGTGACAAATGAGACACTGGCACCGCTTTACCTTGATACCGTGCGAGGTGTGTTGGAAACCAGTGGCGTGCGGGTTGATCAGGTGGTTCTGCCTGACGGCGAGCAATATAAATCGCTGGCGGTTTTAGAGCAGGTTTTTTCCGCACTGCTGGCAAAACCTCACGGGCGTGATACCACACTGGTGGCGCTGGGAGGTGGCGTAATTGGTGATTTGACCGGATTCGCTGCGGCCTGTTACCAGCGTGGCGTGCGGTTTATTCAGGTACCGACAACCTTGCTCTCGCAGGTTGATTCCTCTGTTGGGGGGAAAACCGCCGTCAATCACCCGTTGGGCAAAAACATGATCGGTGCGTTTTATCAACCGGCATCGGTGGTGGTTGATCTGAATTGTCTGAAAACGTTGCCTGCGCGCGAGCTATCCTCGGGGCTGGCGGAAGTTATCAAATACGGCATCATTCTGGATCGGGCATTTTTTGAGTGGCTCGAAACCCATATCGATGCGCTCAGAAGCTTGCAGCATGAGCCGCTGGCTTACTGTATCCGCCGTTGTTGTGAGTTGAAGGCGGACGTGGTGGCGGCGGATGAACGCGAATCCGGGTTACGCGCACTGCTGAATTTAGGCCACACTTATGGGCATGCGATTGAAGCCGAAATGGGATATGGCAACTGGCTTCATGGCGAGGCGGTAGCAGCCGGGATGATGATGGCGTCGCAGGCGGCTCATCGTCTTGGGCAGTTGAGTCTTGCCGACGTTGAGCGCATCAAAGCGCTGTTGCTGCGTGCCGGTTTGCCTGTTACCGGCCCGAAAGCGATGGCTCCCGAGGCCTATCTGCCCCATATGATGCGTGATAAGAAAGTGCTGGCCGGTGAATTGCGTCTGGTGCTGCCTACTGCGATTGGTCAGTCTGAGGTTCGGGCTGGTATCGCTCACGAACTGGTATTGGCGTCCATTGCCGATTGCCTTCCCTGAAACGCTGTTTCAGTTGGCTGAATAGCCATTGGGCCGTTTTTCGGTAGTTTACGTTTAAAATACAATGCCTTATGATTTAGCTTTCGCAGAGTCAGCCATCTGGGGAAGCTAGCCTTTCAGTTGGAGGGTATACATGGATGAGTTTAATCCAGAAGATGCGTTGAAGCCGGATACCAGCGATCGGCGGCCCGCGCGTCAGCAGAAACGCAGCAAAAGCCTTTCTGCCCCCAGTGTTTCGTTATCCAAACAACATACCATGATAGGGATCGGCATCGTTGTCTTGGTGCTGTTGATTATTGGTATTGGTTCTGCGCTTCAGTCGCCTGGTCAAAACTCGCCAGCGCCTGCGTCGTCGTCGTCCGGTTCCGGCACTGGGAAAAATATTGATTTAGCATCAGCATCATCGATGACTGACAACCCAAACGCATCGGCTCCTGCTGCCGCAGCCCCTTCTGCACCCGCCGCCGCGTCTGTGCAGAATTCAGGTTCGCCGCAGTTGCTGAGCGGGCAGCCGGTTTCCGGTACACCCACTCAGGCTCCGCTGGTGCCACAAAACGGTGGGCAGCAGCGTATCGAGTTGCCTGGGAATATTACCGATGCGTTGTCCCAGCCGCAGCAGCAAGACCGCATGAATGCATTTTCTGCCGGTCTTCCTACTGAACCTGCGACGGTGTATTCCCCGCCGACTAAAGGTGGCCGTGCGGCATCGGTAGAAAAGACACCAGCGCCTGCGCCAACGCGCACTCAGCCGGAGAAGGTTGAAAAGCCGTCATCGCATAAGTCGCCAGAGCCGAAATCCGAGCCGAAAGAGGTGGCGCGTCCGGTTGTGAATATGCACAAGACGCCGACGACGGCGTTGGTGCCCGCGCCATCGAGCAAGCCCGCAGTCGCAGTGGCAACCCCTAAACCGGCCACGGCGGTTGTGCCCCATAGTGCAGCGGCGACACCGGCAGGCGCATCGATTCAAGGCGCACCTGCCAGCCATTTCACGTTGCAGCTCAGTAGTGCTTCTCGTGAAGACTCTTTGAAAACGTATGCCAGAGAGCTGCACCTGACGAATTACTGGGTGTATGAAACAAAGCGCGATGGGCGTCCGTGGTATGTTTTGGTGAATGGTGTGTATGCCTCGCCGGAAGATGCGAAACGCGCGATATCATCGCTGCCTGCTGATGTTCAGGCGAAAAAACCATGGGTCAGGCCTATCCGTCAGGTGAAGCAGGACTTAACCAAGTAACACCAATTGGCCCTGATGTGCTGTCTTAACAGAGTACAATCCGTGGCTCTGAACTGTATGAGTAATTAACGACGGCATGAAGAAAAACCGCGCGTTCTTAAAATGGGCTGGTGGTAAATATCCGCTGGTGGAAGAGATTCGTCGATATCTGCCAGCGGGAGAGCGATTAATCGAACCTTTCGTGGGTGCCGGGTCTGTGTTTCTTAATACCGACTACGACAGCTATATTCTGGCTGATATCAACAGTGATTTGATCAATCTGTATAACATCGTCAAAAACAAAACCGATGATTTTATTGGTGACGCCCGCAAACTGTTTATTGATGAAATGAATACGTCCGATGCGTTTTATCGGTTACGGGAGGAGTTTAATCTCTGCACCCATGACTACCGCCGGGCACAGTTGTTTCTGTATCTGAACCGCCACTGTTATAACGGGTTGTGTCGCTATAACATGCGGGGGGAGTTTAATGTACCGTTCGGGCGCTATAAAAAGCCCTATTTTCCTGAAGAAGAACTGTACTGGTTTGCACAAAAAGCGCAAAACGCCACCTTTGTGTGTGAACATTACGAGCAAACACTGACCAGTGCATTATCCGGCTCGGTGGTGTATTGCGATCCGCCTTACGCGCCCTTGTCGGCAACGGCCAATTTCACGGCGTACCATACCAGCAATTTCAATACGCAAGACCAGCAAAACCTGGCGCAACTGGCGCAGCGATTGTCATCTCAGGGCCACATTCCGGTCCTGA
This sequence comes from Dickeya aquatica, assembly GCF_900095885.1. Classification (NCBI taxonomy): domain Bacteria; kingdom Pseudomonadati; phylum Pseudomonadota; class Gammaproteobacteria; order Enterobacterales; family Pectobacteriaceae; genus Dickeya; species Dickeya aquatica. The sequence continues at coordinate 4,110,008 of NZ_LT615367.1, read as the reverse complement.
TTTCCAACCATGATACGGTGTTGACCCGCGAGTGGTATCGTGATGCGTCATCGTTATACGTGGTCAAGGCGCGTCGCACCATTAGCCGTAATATTTCGGGTCGCAGTAAGGTCAATGAATTGCTGGCGTTGTATTGCTAGCGCCGGTGGTGCGTATGGGTGTGGCGCTATCGCGGATGAAAAAAGAAATGACAGGAAACGACCGCTTGTTTCCTGACTGAGCGGCTGCACAGGTGTGTCTTCACAGTGTCGTGCCCGGCAGCGAAATACCGACTTAATGGTTTGGAGAAACGCATGAAACCGTTTTTAATCGCCCCGTCTATTTTGTCAGCCGATTTTGCCCGCCTTGGCGAGGATACGGCAAATGTGCTGGCCGCCGGGGCGGATGTCGTTCACTTTGATGTGATGGATAATCATTATGTCCCGAACTTGACCATTGGCCCGCTGGTGCTCAAGTCGCTGCGTAACTACGGTATTACTGCGCCGGTGGATGTCCATCTGATGGTTAAACCGGTTGACAGGCTGATCCCTGATTTTGCCCAGGCGGGTGCCAGTTTTATCACCTTTCACCCGGAAGCGTCTGATCACGTTGATCGCACCTTGCAGTTGATCAAAGACCACGGCTGTAAAGCCGGTCTGGTGTTTAACCCGGCCACTCCGCTCAGTTATCTTGATTATGTGATGGATAAGCTGGATATCATTTTGCTGATGTCGGTTAACCCCGGTTTTGGCGGTCAATCGTTTATTCCGGCGACGCTCGATAAACTGCGTCAGGTGCGTCAGCGGATTGATGACAGCGGTTATGATATTCGTCTCGAAGTGGACGGTGGCGTGAAGGTGGAGAACATTGCGCAAATTGCTGCCGCCGGTGCTGATATGTTTGTTGCCGGGTCGGCGATTTTTAGCCAGCCGGATTATCAGGCGGTGATTGCGCGTATGCGCCAGGAACTGGAGGCGGCCACTCATGCCTGATTTCGATGCGGTGCGTGGTATTGCGTTTGATCTTGACGGTACGCTGGTTAACAGCGCACCCGGTCTGGCCCACGCGGTTGATATGGCGTTAGGCGCGTTGTCGTTACCCCATGCCGGTGAGGCACGGGTGGCGACCTGGATTGGTAACGGTGCCGATGTGCTGGTGGAGCGCGCGCTGCGCTGGGCGGGCGTGGAGCCGACGCCACAACAAATCCACGATACCCGAACGTTATTTGATAAGTACTATGCCCGCTCGGTGGAGAGCGGCAGTCTGCTCTATCCCGGTGTGCAGGAAACACTGTCGCCATTGGCGGCGCGTGGCTTTCGCCTCGCGGTTGTGACCAACAAACCCACGCCATTTGTTGCCCCTTTGCTTGATGCGCTGGGTATCGGTGAGTATTTCTCGCTAGTTTTGGGGGCGATGATGTTGCGCAGAAAAAACCCCATCCCGCACCCTCTCTATATGGTGTTGGGCAAGCTCGGGCTGCACGCGCATGAATTGCTGTTTGTCGGTGATTCTCGCAATGATATCCAGGCCGCCCGCGCGGCCGGTTGCCCGTGCGTGGGTATGACGTATGGATATAACTACGGTGAAGCGATAACCCTTAGCCACCCTGATGCGGTGCTGGAGCGCTTTACGGATTTACTGCCCCTTGTCGGGTCATCCCTTTTAAACGATCAGGAAGCATGACATGAGTAAGCCCATTGTATTTAGCGGCGCACAGCCGTCAGGCGAGTTAACCATTGGTAACTACATGGGTGCGTTACGTCAGTGGGTTAACATGCAGGATGATTTTGACTGCATTTATTGCATCGTGGATCAGCACGCGATAACGGTGCGCCAGGACCCGCAGCAGTTGCGTAACGCGACACTGGATACGCTGGCGCTGTATCTGGCCTGCGGTATCGACCCGCAGAAAAGCACCATTTTTGTTCAATCCCATGTGCCGGAACATGCACAACTGGGCTGGCTGCTGAACTGTTACACCTATTTCGGCGAACTGAGCCGTATGACGCAGTTTAAAGATAAATCAGCACGTTATGCCGAGAACATTAACGCCGGGCTGTTCGACTATCCGGTGTTGATGGCTGCCGATATCCTGTTGTATCAGACCAATCAGGTGCCAGTAGGTGAAGACCAGAAGCAGCATCTGGAATTAAGTCGTGATATCGCCCAACGCTTTAACGCCATTTATGGCGATATTTTCCGTATTCCCGAGCCGTTTATTCCCAAATCTGGCGCGCGCGTGATGTCGCTGCTGGAGCCGACGAAAAAAATGTCCAAGTCGGATGATAACCGTAATAACGTCATTGGCCTGCTGGAAGACCCAAAATCGGTGGTGAAGAAGATCAAACGCGCCGTCACCGATTCTGACGAGCCGCCGGTGGTGCGTTATGACGTGCAAAACAAAGCCGGTGTCTCGAACCTGCTGGATATTCTCAGTGGCGTAACCGGAAAAGCGATTCCCGAACTGGAGCAGGAATTTGAAGGCCAGATGTATGGCCATCTGAAAGGGGCGGTGGCGGATGCGGTTTCCGGTATGCTCAGCGAACTGCAAGAGCGTTACCATCGTTTCCGTAACGATGACGCTTTCTTACAGCAAGTGATGCGTGACGGTGCACAAAAAGCCCGCGCCCGCGCCCAGGACACACTGAGCAAAGTCTATGATGTGGTGGGGTTTGTCGCGCGGACGTAGCCCTCAGCGCTGAAATATAACATCTCAATGGTGATGACGCCGTGCCCGCTGGGGACGGCGTTTTTTATTTTCTGAGGTCTTATCCGTTGTAAATAGGGCAAATGCATAATCATCGGGCGGATAATTTTCACAAATGTCGTAAATTGCCTAATGACGTCACAGTAGTGTTGCTCAATAATTATTAAAAATAAAACAGGGTTTTATTAAATCAGCGCTGCGTTCTTATTCCAGACATTATGGTGAATAAAAATGCAGGCTGGCAGGCGCACCTTCAGGCAGGTAATCACCGTGAAAATTGAATCTATTGACGTCACCGTCTTCACTTATCCCACGCGTCGTGTTTCCGATAGCGCAGGGCATTCACATCCAGGGGAAGAACATCAGGCTAGCATGGCGCTCTTGACCATCAGCACGGATGAGGGACATAAAGGCTATGCCTTTGCTCCGCCCGAGGTGGTGCGCCCCTATGTGGTTAACAGCTTTTTCCGCAAAGTGCTGATAGGTCAGAACCCGTTTGATCGTGAGCGGCTATGGCAGGATTTGGTGCACTGGCAGCGTGGCAGCGCACATCAACTGACGGATCGGGCGCTGGCGATTGTGGAGCAGGCGCTGTGGGATTTGGCCGGGCGAGTGCTCAATATGCCCGTGTATAAACTGCTGGGCGGCTATCGCGATAAAGTGCCTGCTTATGGCAGCACCATGTGTGGTGATGAGCTGCAAGGCGGCTTGTCTACACCGGAAGAGTATGGTCAGTTTGCCGAGAAACTGGTTCAGCGTGGTTATAAAGCGATCAAATTGCACACCTGGATGCCGCCGGTTTCTTTTGCGCCCAGCCCGCAGATGGATGTCAAAGCCTGTGCCGCGGTGCGTGAGGCGGTCGGGCCGGATATCAACCTGATGCTGGATGGCTACCATTGGTATAGCCGCAGCGAGGCGCTCTATATTGGCCGTGAATTGCAGAAGCTGAATTTCACCTGGTTTGAAGAGCCGATGGAAGAGCAGAGCATGGCGTCTTACCGCTGGCTGAGTAGCAATCTGGACATTGACGTTATCGGGCCGGAAAGCCTCGGTGGCAAATACTTCAGCCGTGCTGACTGGGTGAAAGAGGGCGCTTGTGACATTCTGCGTGCCGGTGTGCAGGGCGTGGGCGGGATTTCGCCTTGCCTGAAAGTGGCGCATCTGGCGGAAGCGTTTGGCATGGATTGTGAAATTCACGGCAATGGCGCAGCTAACTTGTCGGTGGTTGGGGCGGTGAAAAACTGCCGCTGGTATGAGCGCGGCCTGCTGCACCCCTTCATGAATTATGATGAACCGGCGGCGTACTTACATTCGCTGGTTGACCCGATGGATGACGAAGGTTTCGTGCACTTGTCTCAGCTCCCTGGCCTTGGCGAAGACATTAATTTCGACTGGATCGATGCGCACACATTGAGTAAAGCCTAACCATTCGTGTTGAGCTTTCTCGCCGCTGCATGCCCTGTTTTTCACGGCTTGCAGCGGCCGGTCGCTGTGGTTGTCATGCAATTCAGAGTAAGATGGGGGGCGTAACGCACAAATAGTGCTGTTTTTATCAGCAATGAGTGGGCAGGATCGCGTAAAAAAAAGTAAATGGGTAGCGTAGCGGTGTGTGGCTAATTAAAATCGGTACGCTTTCTGTCGTTGATCCTCAAAAGGAATTCTTCATGTCAAAACGTCTATTGGCTGCGGTAGCAACCGTGCTTTCTCTGACCGCATTTACTCCGGCTTTTGCCGCACCTTCTTCGACTCATGTGTTGCTGACCACCACCGCAGGTAATATCGAACTGGCATTGGATGACCAAAAAGCGCCGGTTTCCGTGAAAAATTTTGTTGATTACGTTAACAGCGGTTTTTATAACGGGACGCTGTTCCACCGTGTTATTCCCGGTTTCATGGTGCAGGGCGGCGGTTTTAGCAGCGACATGAAACAGAAATCCACTAATTCGCCGATTAAAAACGAAGCCGATAACGGTTTGCGCAATTTGCGTGGCACCATTTCGATGGCGCGTACCAGCGAAAAAGACAGCGCCACCAGCCAGTTTTTTATCAACGTTGCGGATAATGCCTTCCTTGACCACGGCCAGCGTGATTTCGGTTATGCCGTGTTTGGTAAAGTGGTAAAAGGCATGGAAGTGGCGGATAAAATTTCGCAGGTGCAGACAGAAAATGTAGGGCCATACCAGAATGTCCCGACCAAGCCTGTCGTCATTCAGTCTGCGAAAATCATTAAGAAATAAGCTGAACACTGCTTTTGGGTCATCGCCCCATTCCGTGGCCTGATGCCGGAATGGGGAGCGTGCGTGTTCACGACGTCAGTAACTCCAGTTTTTTATCCTCAATCAGCATATGCTGGGTGATGACTTCATACACCACGTAGTGAAACAGCTCCATCATGCCGACCTGCTGTTGCTCAAACCGCTGTTGCAGCTCGCCGGCACGCCATAACAGGTGGCTGTGTAATTGTGCATGGTGCCCGGCATCCGGGTGGCGCATTTCCCATAACAGCTGTTCTTCGTGCTGCATGTGATCGTTGAGAATATCGATAAGCTGGCTTATCTGATGTAAAAATACCTCACGCGTCCCGTTATTCAGGATTATCTGCAACAACTCGTTGGCCTGATTAAACAGATACTGATGCTCCTTATCTACATCAGCATGCCCGATTTCATAGTGAGTATGCCAGGTCAAACGGATAAGATGGGTGTCTGGCAGCGTCGTTGTCGTTAAGGTCGGGTCTACCAATAGGGCCTCGGTTTCGATACGGTTGCGCCCTGCGGCTTTTGCCCGATAGAGTGCCAGGTCGGCGCGCCCCAGCCAGCTTTCCCAGTGGTCGGTAGACTGGCAGACGGCGATGCCAATACTGGTTGTCACCTGCAAGTTTTGTGAAAAACGTTGTGATTCCAGTGCCTGTCGCAGGCGTTCTGCGGTCTGAATCGCACCGCTGATGCCAGTTGCAGGCAGGATAACCACGAACTCTTCTCCTCCCCAGCGTCCGAGTACATCGGTGGTGCGCAAAATAGAGCGAGCCGTATGGGCAAAGGCTTTTAGCACCTCATCCCCGGTGGCGTGACCGTAGTCGTCATTCACACTTTTAAAGTGATCCAAATCGAGCATCAGCAATGACACCGGATAGCCGTAGCGCTCTAACCGCGCCATCTCCTGGCGGGCTATCTCTTGTACCCGGATGCGGTTCCAGCAGCCGGTGAGATTGTCTTGTCGCAGCATCAGGCTGTTAAGGTGGTCGGAGCGGTCTTTGGCCATCATCATCAGGCCGTTGGCGACGAATAACAGCGTGGAAAAGTTTGCGACGTTAATCAGGGTTTGCAGCGGAGAACTGGTGAGTAAGGTTGCCGGGTAGTCTCCGCTAAATAACAACATGAGCAGGCGGTGAAGAATACTCACGATGTTAACGCAAAGCCCTAGCACCATCAGATTGCGTCCACGCACGGGCTGGCTGTTATCTTGCGTACTTTGTTGCGTCAACAAATAGCCGATGACTACGCAAGCCTGAAGCATGCATAACAGACCACTGACGACGGTACGCGCATTCTGGTTATCCAGCATGATGCTAAAGAATGCGGCGGCAAAGACGGCAGGCCCCCATAATAATACGCGCGGCACATGGCGTTGCTGGAAGGTGGTGACAGACAGCAGCAGCAGTGAGTAAGTTAACGCAATCAGGGTGTTTGAGGGAATTATCGATATCGCGTTGGGGATCTGTCCTCGCAGTGCGTACAGGATGTAGGCAATACCGTGGAACACCAGTGCCCAGGTGGAAATAATCAACTCTTTATCTCGCTGGCCGTGGGCTGACCAGCGTGCGCACAGTGCCAGAGCAAAGCTTGAGACGATGATCATCAGAAACATGGTTGGGACATCGACTCGCATGGTTCACCTCAAAAGAAAAAAGTTACCGCCGCTGGTGCAGGGGGTGGGCTGCTCAACGGAAAACCGGCGGGGTGTGATTTATCCTTCCATGGCGACACGGCGACAGGTTTATTGATAGTTAAACTGATACCGTGAGTAATGAAATCGAGTCATGACCTCATCCTATACAAACACAACAAGGCAGGCCCGTCTCCAAAGAGCGTGCCTGCGAGCCTTATTGCGCGCAGCGTCGTCCTGTTTATTGCTACCTTTTGGCTTGCGCCAGATCTCCTGAAGGGAGATGTTTTTATGCCACCTGATGCGGCGGAAATATACCCGTATGGCAGTGATTATCAATACCGTGAGGGACTATCAGAACCGCTATGTGCTCGCTGTTATTACGCAGTGGCAGGGATTCATTGTTTTACCGCGTGTAGTCACATTGGTATACGGTTTAGCGGGAGTTTTTGTCAACATCACCGTGATATTTCAGCCAAAAGAAAGGTATGAAGATTTATCCGTCAGATGCCTGGATTTGTCAGTGCGTCTGCGCTCAGCATATCGACACCGCATGTCAGGCGGACGTCAGCGTGGCGGAAACGTGCGATATTTTTGCCTGAATTTTTGGCCTGAAAACAAAACCGGCAGCAGGTATTTTTACTGCTGCCGGTTTTCCAGGTGGGTACTACGTCATGGCGATGATTACTCGAGGTCTTTCGCCATCTGTTGCAGCCAGCTATCCACACCGGTGCTCGGTACGGTCAGGGCCCGTGTGGTGGTAGTGGCTGTCGGATAGCCACCGACTTCGCTCTGGCTGTTCACAAACGCCCCGCTGCGTTTTTGGAAATCGCTGACGATGCGTTTGTCTACGGCATCCCGGTCTTTCGGGCGTGCTCCGGTGTGCTGGGTCACCTGATTGGCAACGGAGGATGCGCTCAGGGCGGTCAGGCCGGTTGGCCAGACGGGGGCGGATTGCAGGAGCTTAATGCCGGTAGCGCTACCGGAGGTAAGGGCAACGGCTTTCCCTGCTTTGTCGAATGCCAGGTTATCACTCATCCAGACATCGCCACCGGTGGTATTGCTGCCAACCAGCGGTAAGCCTGACTGGGTATTGGCCCCGTGATACATCACGTTACCGGCAATCGCCACTTTCGGATTGACGGGCAGCTCGCGCCCTTCCCATTCACTTTGAATGACCCCAACGCGAATGCCCCAAATGCCTGGGTTGTAAATCAGGTTGTTGACCACCACACCCGTTGCCGCGCCCTTAAACCACGGGTTGCGCTCGTTATTGTGGGCATACAGGTTGCCGATGATGGCGGCGTTGGTCACGTTATCGTGTACCAGCGTTCCCATAGAGTGAATGCCTTTTGAATGGCTGGAGTCATACAAGCCTTCGGCAATAATGTTATTGGATAAGGTGACGTTATGTGCCGTACCGGACGGGCCATCGTAACGCGGGCCGGAAATAGAGAGGTTTTCATCCGTACCCCAGGCAAAGCTACAGTGATCGACCACGACGTTGTAAGCGTCTTTTCCGTTGACTGAGACATCTTTTTCAAAGCCGCTCTTTTTGGCATGGCCGTTATCGCCGATACGAAAACGAATATGCTGCATCAGGACGTCGTGCGTGGAGATGGACATGCCGCCTTTAACCAGCGTAATACCCGGTGATGGAGCCGTCTGGCCTGCAATAGTCACAAAGGGTTCGACGAGCTTGATGTCTCTTTCACCCAGATCAATGATGCCACCGACTTCAAACACGATGATGCGCGGCCCTTTGGTGGCCAGCGCTTCACGCAAGGTACCAGCCCCCGTTGAGGCCAGCGAGGTGACGCGAATAATTTTACCGCCGCTACCGGCGACAGTTTCGGTGCCAAATCCTTTTAAATCTGGCGCAGCGGTGCTGGCGGCCTGTGCGCTCAGTACCGTGGCGCTAAACAGCAATGCGGATAATAGAGTCAGTTTCATAATGGCTTAATCCTTATGCCAAACGCAGGCCGGTTTTACGAGCAACTGCGGCAGAAGATAACCGGATAAGTCGATGAGGGTATCGCTTGTCCGAAAACAGTGATAACGGCTCCACCCGAGGCTATCGGGTGGAGCACAGCGTCTCACGCAGGTGTGAGACGCAGGGGGCGGTACTTATTTACCGCACGCGGCGGCGGTCAGTGTGGCCAGGTTTTTGCCAACACCGGCGTAGCTAGCCAGTTTGTCTTTCACACACTGGGCGCTGACCGGGCTGTAGCTATAAGGTACGGTTGGATACGTCCCGGTAGATGTCCAGGCATCGGCGTTTTTATACGCTTTGGTGTCTGCATCCCAGGTAATGTTATAGGTAGCAAAATCAGCCGGTTTGGTGATGTTGTTGCCTTTGAGTACCCAGGTGCCGAAGTTGCTGCCATCGTAACGGGATGTGACCGGGTCAACGGCGTTTTCAAACCAGTTGTTTTCGATCAGCGCTTTACCGTTCTGACGCACGTTGATGCCAGAGCTGGTGATTTTGGTGTACAGGTTGTTATAGGTATGAACGTTACCACCGCGTTGTAACGGCAGACGGGCATTCACGTCGCTGTAGATGTTGTGATGATAAGTGATGTTGCGTTCAGCGCTATCGGTGGCGCTGAAGCCTGCCAGACCGACTTTCTTCACACCGTGAATGTAGTTATAAGAGATGGTGACGTAAGTCGCGCCTTTTTTGATATCAAAGGCAGACTCAAAGGTGGTATCGCCATCTTTGGTACCATCACACTCGTGGTTGGCGGCAAACAGTTCGTTGTGATCAAGCCAGACGTTCGGCGAGTTGTCGATACGGAACATGTCGCCGTCTTGTGCGCCACCCGGCAGGTAGCCGATACGCATGTTACGAACGACCACATTCTCAGAGTTCACAATCCAGATACCAAAGTTGGCAGATGAGCCGTTAGCACCAATGATGGTGATGCCTTTGGTGAAATCTTTGATTTCCACGCCACGGGCGTCTTTGGCGGATTGACTACAGATATCGGCAGCCGCCGCGTTGATCAGGCTGTCTTCATTGCCGGTATAAGTAATAATCAGCGGGTAGGCACCGCCTTTCACTTTCTTACCGTTAGCGTCAAGTTTGGCGTCATCGATAATTTTTACAATGTCCTGCATCGAAGCGGCGGTCTTCTTCACCGCACCGGCGACATCACCGCCGTCTGTCTTGGTATAACCACCAGTATCCGCAGCCAGACTGGCGTGGCTCAGTGCCAGCAGTAAACCTGCGGCAATCGGGGCAACTAATGCTTTCATGTGTCGAGTTCCTGTTTTCGAGAGTAGTGTGATGGGCATTTATCGATCCACATGCCCTTATGTTATCGGTTGGTGCGGTAGGGGCGTCCCATCTGTCGCTTTCCTGCAACGTGAGGTCATCGGCATAGATAAGTAAAACCGAATCGCACAAATCAACCTGTGCTCAGTTTTAGCGCAAAAGAGAAACATTTCAATAGTTGGAACGCCGGTTCATTATCAGTATTGATTATGTTTTTTTGAATTTTGACAGGCGTCACTTTTGTTGGTCAGAGTTCATACCTCTCGGTTATAACCATTAATAATTAAAAAATGCTGAATTATTAGCTTTGATAGCAACGGCGGCTATCAGGGAGATAACTGCATACAAAAATGCAACATTCGCCGATGACGCAGGATTGTGAGTGCCATCACAAAGCGGGCCGAAGCCCGCTTAAATTGAACGCTGTTGACACCCTGGTCAGGGGAATTACTGGCAGGCCGCACTGGTGAGCGTTGCGAGGTTTTTATCCACCCCGGCGTAGTTGGCCAGTTTGTTTTTCACACACTGGGCGCTGACCGGGCTGTAGCTGTAGGTAACGGCAGGGAATGTTCCGTTGGATGTCCAGCTATCCGCATTGACATACGGCTTGGTGTCGCCATTCCAGGTAATGTTGTAGGTAGCGAAATCGGCCGGTTTGGTAATGTTGTTATTTTTCAGCACCCAGGTGCCGAAATTTTTCCCATCATAGCGTGATGTGACGGGGTTCACCGCGTTCTCAAACCAGTTGTTTTCAATCAGTGCCTGGCCATTCTGGCGCACATTCAGGCCAGAGCTGGTGACATTGCCGTACAGGTTGTTATAGGCATGCACCAGGCCGCCACGTTGCAGCGGCAGGCGGGCGTTAACGTCGTTATACAGGTTGTGGTGATAGGTGATATTGCGGCCGGTATCGCTGGAGCTTGAGCCATCCAGGCCGACTTTTTTCACCCCGTGGATGTAGTTGTAAGAGACGGTCACGGTATCCGATGCGCCCTTGATATCCACGGCGGATTCAAAGGTGGTGTCGTTATCCGGTGTACCGGGGCACTCATGGTTCGCCGCAAACAGCTCGTTGTGATCAATCCATACGCTCGGCGAATCATCCACCCGGATCATGTCGCCATCTTTCGCGCCGCCCGGCAAATAGCCAATACGCATGTTCTGTACCACGACGTCAGATGACTTTTTAATCCAGATACCAAAGTTGGCCGATGAGCCTTTAGCACCGATGATGGTGACACCTTTGGTGAACTCCTTGATTTCCACGCCACGCGGGTCCTTACTCCACTGCGAACAGATGTCAGCGGCGGCGGCGTTGATCAGGCTGTCTTCGTTGCCGGTGTAGGTGATAACGAGAGGATAAGCACCGCCTTTGACCTTCTTGCCATTGGCGTCCAGACGCGCAGCGGCAATGATATCGACGATATCCTGCATGGAATTGGCGGTTTTACTGACTGCGCCAGCCACGTTACCACCTGCCGTAACGGCAAAGCCTCCGGTATCGGTAGCCGCCATTGCGGTTTGACTTAATGCCAGTAACAGCCCGGCGGTAATCGGGGTAATGAGTGCTTTCATCGAAAGTGTTCCTTTGTTTTTAAACCATAACCATGATGGAGTGGGCGGAGTGATTCCCTGTGCCCGCGTAACGGGAGTGACAAGACACAATGAATAAATCCATTCGATGTATTCCTGTCACCCTGCGTCAGTTTTAGTGCAAAAATAACGCAATTCAACCAATGGAATGCCATTTCACTATCTGGATCGAAAAGAATTTTTAATAGTTTTGAGCGGGCTCACGATCGCGTGCTGGAAAGGGGTAATAGGAAACTTATTAGGAAACCTTCATGGTTTTGCTTTGGAACTAATTGTCGCACCCATCACGCCGGATAGTTTTCTCTTCAATGCTCACCCCCGTATTTCCACGTCAAAGCGCCGCGCCAGCCTGACGTGCGACTCCTTACCCTGCTGCTAACACTCCCGATATCACCTCAAGCAAGCAGGTAACACATGATGCAACAAACGGATGAACTGACCATTGCGCCCGAAGGGCTGCACGATGTGACACGAAGGCGAAAATTGCGTGATTATGGTGCGCAAATGGCTGAAAAACAGCGCTATTTTGCGGGTTTTCAAACCAATCAGCAGGGCGAGTTTGACGCACAACTGCGACCACTGCTGGAGATGAACCTGTTGAATTTGGGCGACAGCGATGAAGCCGGGGCTTATCAGGTCAACAGCAAACCGTTCGAGCGCGCCGTGGTGGATTATTACGCCCGCCTGTGGAAGATGCCGTCACCCTATTGGGGATACCTGACGGCGATGGGGTCAACCGAGGGCAATATGTTCGGGCTATGGAACGCGCGCGACTTTCTGTGCGGTGCGGCCACGATGGCGTGGCCTGCGCTGACACGCGTGCGTTATGCGCCGGTGGTGCTCTATAGCGCCAGCAGCCATTACTCGATTGCCAAGGCCTGCCGGTTACTACGACTGGCAACCCCCGCAGAGATTGGGCCGATGCTGGGGCGTTGCCCGTTGAATAACGGTATCTGGCCACAGGCGCTGGCGTGTGATGAGCGCGGCCGCATTGATGTGCCTGCCTTGCTGCAACTGGTGACCTTTTTCCACCGTTATCGGCGGCCGGTGATTATCTGCCTGACCTGCGGTACCACCTTTAGCGGAGCCTGTGATGACTGGCAGCAGATAAGCGCGTGGCTTGGGCAAAATTTGCCGCCCAACAGCGCCGAACAACGCAGTTATTGGTTGCATATGGATGGCGCACTCGGGGCGAACTACCTGTCATTTTGGCCGGAGCCGGAAGGGCGGAAACTGGCGATTGATGGTCAACTGGCAGCCCTGCATTCCCTGTGCGCCAGCCCGTATAAATGGCTCAGTATGCCCTGGCCGTGCGGTGTGGTGATGCTGGATGCGCGCTATCGCACCGCTGCGATGGAAAGCCCTCACTATATCGGCAGCCGTGATGCCACGCTTTCCGGCTCCCGACCCGGCCTGTCAGCCGTGGTGCTGTGGAATCAGCTCTGCCGCCTGGGGGATGCCGGGCAGCGCTCGCTTATCCAGCAATGCTACGACATGCAGCGCTACCTCCATCAGCAATTACGTTTTCTGTTTGCAAGGCTCGACCCGACGCAGACGCGTTTACGCCTGCTCCCCCTGTTACCGGGGTCGCTGATGGTGCAGTTTAGTGCGCCGAACCCGACTCTCATCGAGCAGTATTCTTTGTCTTGCGAGTGGGTCGAGGTGCACGGAAAACGCCAACGGCTGTGCCATGTAGTGGTACTGCCGCATTGCCAGCGCGCCCGGCTCGACAGCCTGGTGTGGGCGCTGGGCCGCCCGGGCGCATTTTTGCCAAACGAGGAGGTATAAGATGCGATATCTGCTGTGGCTTCTGTGCGGTTATTGGCTGCTGTCTTTGGCCGCATACGCCGACCCCCTTGCCACCTCTGCACCCATGATACCGGTGCTAAACCGTCCGATTGCGGCTAATCATCCAGTGGCGTTAAACCGGCCGGTGTCATCCAGCCAAACCACGCCACCAGAACCCGAGCCAGACGCTCAACCGGTAGACGTTAACGTCAGCCTGTTTATTAATAAAATCTACGGGGTGAACACGCTAGAGCAGACCTATAAAGTGGATGGCTATATCGTGGCACAGTGGAGCGAAAAACCCCGCAAGACGCCGCAGGGAAAACCACTGGTGGTTGAAAATGCCCAGATAGAGCGCTGGATAACCCGTGGCTTGTGGGTGCCGACGCTGGAGTTTATCAATGTGGTGGGCAGCCCGGATATCGGCAATAAACGGCTGATGCTGTTTCCCGACGGGCGGGTGATTTATAACGCCCGCTTTCTCGGGACGTTCAGCAACGACATGGATTTTCGTTTATTCCCGTTTGATCACCAGCAGTTTGTGCTGGAGCTGGAGCCGTTTTCCTTTAACAACCAGCAACTGCGGTTTAATTCTGTGCGGGTTTACAACGAGAACATCGATAACGAAGAGATAGACGAGTGGTGGGTCAGGGGCAATGCGCAAACCCGGATAAGCGACGTGCGTTACGATCACCTCAGCAGTGTGCAACCGAACCAGAACGTCTTCTCCCGCATCACGGTACAACTGGATGCCGTGCGTAACCCTTCTTACTACCTGTGGAGTTTTATTCTGCCGCTCGGGCTGATTATTGCTGCGTCATGGAGTGTGTTCTGGCTGGAGTCTTTTGCCGAGCGATTACAAACCTCGTTTACGTTGATGCTCACCGTGGTGGCTTATGCCTTTTACACCAGCAATATTCTGCCGCGCCTGCCTTATACCACCATCATTGACCAGATGATCATCGCCGGATATGGCAGCATTTTCGCCGCCATTTTGCTGATTATCTTCGCCCATCATCGCAAGATGCGCGGTGTTGGCGGTGAGTGGCTGATTCGGCGCTGCCGGTTGATTTTTCCACTGGGGATTTTAGTCATCAGCGGCGTGCTGATCGCCCGAGGGGTGAGCTTATGACGCGTTTATCAACACGGGGAGCGCTGGCAGAGGCGGTATTCGCCAGCCTGATTTTCGTGGCGCTATTGGGTTTTTCCACCTACATGGTGTACCACAAGTCCATCAACGCGCTGGAGCAGGAGATCAAAATAGGCTTGTTGTCTACGGTGCGCGCGGCTGCCTCAACGCTGGCAGGCGAACAGTTTCAGACCATTAGCGCCAACACATCGCGCGATGACCCGCACTATCAGCAACTGGCCGCACAACTGGAGCGGATACGCCAGGCATCCCAGGATGTGCGCTATATCTACACCACGATACAAGACGATGAGCAGGTGCGTTTTGTGGTCAATCCCAGCCCGCAAAATGACAACGACGGGGATGGCCTGCCTGACTTGCCTCCGGCGCTGATGCAGGTGTATGACCATGCGCCAGCGGAGTTGGTCAGTGCCTTACAACGCCATCAAACCGGAGTGTCAGACCAGCCGTACCGGGACGAATGGGGCATCTTCATTAGCGCGTATGCACCGTTTTACGACAGTCACGGCACCTTTTGCGGTGTGCTGGCGATGGATCTGGAGCTGTCGAGCTTCTATCAGCGGCTGGAAGCGCTCAATCAGGTATTTCGTAAAGCCATTATTACCATCGTTTTTTTAGGCCTGGTGGTGGGGCTGGCGGTCTGGTGGATGCGGCGCAACAGCCAGCAGGTGCGTGAGCAGTTAGTCAGCCGCGATAGCGCCTATGCGGCTTTGTTACAGGCGACGTCGCCGCTGCAACTGGCGCGGATGCATGACTGGCCATTACCGCTGTGTTTCTTGCGTGGCGGGCCGCCTGCTGCGCCCGCTGAGCTGCCGGTGTATCACGAGATATGCCCTGCGCCGTTTGCCTGGCAACAGCATGATTTACATGCGTGGTGGCAGGCTGCTGCGGCTGCGCTGGCTCCCTGCCCGCGTTCAACCTTAACCCTGCACCTGACCGGGCCGCTGGAAGCGCATTTTTCCCCCGACTATTACCAGCATTTCTGGCAGCACAGCCTGCAACTGTGGCGACAACTGGTGCAACAACCGCTGGTGATTGATGTCCGTTTGCATGAAGAGGCGCTGCTGCATTGGGTGATATCCATACACCTGACATTCACTGATAACACCGCCGAGAAACCTGCGAGTGATGAGGCTGACCCAGGGTGGTGGCCGGTCTTTTTGCACTGGCAGGGTCAGGCGGAGTCAGCCCAGGTGACGCTGTTTTCGCCCGCAAAAGGGCATTTATGCCTGCACTGGCGGGTAGCGAAATTCCCCGAGGGGGCATGATGCGACGTCAATTTGCTGTGTTATTTATTGTACAAACCTTTTTCATTCAACTGGTTTCCGGCATTAACTACGTCACTATTCCGGTGCTGATGAGCCAGCAGGGCAACAGCAATCTGTGGGTTGGGCTGGCGATGTCGTGTGAAATTATCGGCGTGTTGCTGTTTCATCAACGCCTTAACCGGCTGATTCAACGCGTGGGGCTGGTGTGGGCGGCACTGCTGTTGGTGGTGTTACGTGCGGCACTGTGCGCCAGTATGGCCTGGCAGCAGTATTACCCCGGCTGGCTGGCGACGATTCTGGGCTACGGGGTGTGCACCGGCATGCAACTTATCTTGCTGCAAACCTGGCTGAATCAGTTGCCGTTACGGCGTCGTGGGCTGGTGATGGGGCTATTTTCGGCGGCTTTATCACTCGGCGTTGCGCTGGGGCCGGTGATGTTGCAGATGCTGGCCTTGTCGATGCCACACCGTTTTTTCCTGACGGCGTTACTGAGCCTGAGCGCGCTGCTGCTGGTGTGGGTGGCGGGCATCAGCCCGCCAACTGACGAGGTGGCATTGGTGCGTTTTCGCTTTGTCTGCCGCCATGCCCGCGCCATTTTGGTTTCCGCCCTGGTCGGGGGCATCAGCTTTTATGGCTTGCCCAATTTTTTGATGCTCTATGGCATCAGCGACGGGCTTGGCGAAGCGCGCGCATCGTTGCTGATGACCATGTTCATGCTCGGCAGTGTGACGCTTGGTATGGTCGTCAGCCTGCTATCCGATTGGGTGAACCGGCAGTGGATCGTGGTGTGTTGTATTTTCTGCTCGGTCGTCTGTGCGGTGTTTCTGGCTTTGGCGGTCTATTCCGATTATGGCGCAACGCTGTGTTTACTCTATGTCTGGGGCGGCTGCATGGGTGGCATTTACAGCATTGGGTTATCGCTGCTTGGCGATCGGTTTCACCCGCGTCAACAGATGTCTGCCAACATGAGCTACACCATGATGGACTCGCTGGGCGGCATTGCCGGGCTGATTGGCATCGGTTTTATGATGGACCGTATGGGGTCGGAAGGGATGACGCTGGTGCTGGTAGTCGTGGGCTGTGCGTTCCTTTGCTATCTGGTGTGGGAGCTGGTTGAACACCAGACACCCTTCCAGTAATGACGTTTCGCCACGCAGCCGGAGCGGCGATACACACCGGCTGCGTGGCAGCACACGACACATCAGCTATTTGCCCGATTTTGCTGCGTATCTGCCAGCCTTTTGCCGATATCTCCCCAAGAGCGCGCGCCCCTTTCCTCTGCAAACTGGCGCTATTCGACATCATAAGGAGAAAACCCATGAGCCTTGAAATCAGTCAGGAAAAATTAAAAAAAGTGATGACCGCAGCCAGTGCCGATGATCTGGCGCAGTTTCAGCCTGCATTGCAAAAAGAGTGTCTGGCGGCCGGTCTTGATACGGTATTGCGCTTTGCGCATTTTATCGCCCAGATAGCCCATGAAAGTAGCGAGCTTCGTGCCCGGGTCGAGAATTTGAATTACAGCGCCAAGGGGCTGCGCTCAATATTCGGGCGCTATTTCACGACCGATGACATGGCCGCCCAGTATGAGCGCAAGCCGGAATCGATAGCCAATATTGTCTACGCCAACCGCATGGGGAATGGTGCAACCGAAAGCGGCGATGGCTGGAAATACCGCGGCCGCGGGTTGATTCAGTTAACCGGGCGTGACAACTACCATGCCTGCGGCAGTGCAATTGGTCAGGATTTACTGACCAACCCGGATCTGATTAGCCAAAACCCCGATGTATCGGTTGCTGCCGCCCTCTGGTTTTGGAAAAAAAATGGCTTGAGCGAGCTTGCCGATCGGGACGATATCAATACCATCACCCGCCGGATTAACGGGGGGCTCAACGGCCTGGTTGATCGCAAAAATTATCTGGCAAAAGCGAAACGCGCGTTTGGTTAACGCGGCGACAGGCGTAGCCGAGGGGGACGTGAACGTCAGGAACCCGGTTACGCCGTTGTCAGCGATGTGAGAAATGTACGGCATATATTCAGTAAACATACAGTGTCTGGCACGGATATTTAAATTAAGTCATTGAATTTTATGTTTTTCATATAAATGATACTAAAGTGATACCAAAATATTTTTAAAGTGGCGTTAGGATAAGTTCATCAACAAAATATAAATAACCTTTACCCATGTGTGCCATGAATGAGGACGTCTGACGGTATGATTTATTCGAATCATCATGAAATAGCGGCGGATAATTTATTTATTTTTAGTGTTAATTTTTGTGTGGAAAATTTGGTTTCTCTATGGTGAAAGAAATAATGTTTCATGAATGAGATGCGATTCGTGATGAAAATCGGAAATCGTGATTTCAGGCAGTTAATGCTAATTGAAACACCGGGGATTTTTAATTCCATATTCAGGAAAGAGAATGATGATGAACCCATCAAACCATCATGCTGTGTTAGCTGATAATCCGCTTGCAGGATTACAGCAATTAGGGATAAATGGAGAAGGAATAAAGGTCGCTATTATTGATGGTGCTATTGATGGTCATCATCCCGTTTTGAATCATTTAAACATTGAATGCCTTTCTGGCTGTGAGAATAAAAGTACCTCACACGGTACGGCTGTATGCAGCATTATTGGTGGCCAGGGTGTAGGTATTGCACCAGATGTGAATATTGTCAGCATTCCTGTATTTCATGAGGATGAAAGAGGAAATATACAAGGGTGTTCAGAACGCGCTATGGCAAAAGCGATCCGCGATGCCAGATTACATGGCTGCCATATTATTAATATCAGTGGTGCATCCTTGTCATCGAATGGTCATGGTACGGATGAACTGCGTAAAGCCGTCGAGGATTGCGAACAACAAGGAATATTAATTGTTGCCGCTGTTGGTAATGAAGGGCGCAATAGTGAATCGTTACCGGCATCGATGGATTTTGTTTTGGCTGTCGGAGCCTGTGATAAAGAGGGATTACCCGCCTCATTTAATAACTACGGGTTGAAATTAAGAAGGAAAATGTTGCTGGCATCAGGTGTCTCAATCCCTGTTGCTACGCCGAATTATGATCTGTCTGTTGTATCCGGTAGCAGTTTTTCTGCCCCTGTGGTGTCAGCCATATCGGCACTGATAATGGGGGCGATGAATGTAGCAAACGATCGTCGTGCACCAGAAATGATACGGGACGTGCTGTTTAATACCGCCACCCCGTTAATGTTGTCAGCGACAGCGAATCGGGAGTCAGTGATATACCGATTAAATATTCAGAAATTATTCCGGCGCATAGCACAGGAATTTTATCACCAACCATCAAAAAGGATCATGACCATGTCAACTGAAGAAAATAATATTGAGCCTGTGGCGACAGAGCTGCTGGTTCCCTCCATCATCGACACTCACCAGGATATTATTCCGGCGGGTGAGACGTTTGCGGCACCGGTGAGTGCTGGCGTGGACGCAGGCACTGCGGTGGCCGTATCTGCACGAGACAGCGGGCTGTCACTGCCGAGGATCAGCGATCCGGCTGCGAATCATTATGTCCATGCTCCCGCCCGGCGAATTGTGCCGCAATCGTCTTCGCTGGATGCGCGCACCATTCGCGATCAGGAAAAGATCTTTGCTATCGGCCAGATTGGTTATGACTTTGGTACCGAAGCCCGCCTGGATTATTTCACTCAGGTCATGGGTAATAAAAGTGGTTATCCGTTTGATCCCGTCCATATGGCTGAGCATTTAAATACCGGTGATAACGCCGAGCAATCCAACGCATTAATCTGGACGTTAAAAATAGATGGTATTCCTGTTTATGCCATTAAACCGGATGCGCAATTCGCTGTGCTGGAATATGCACGACTAGTGGAATTCCTGTATGAACAGGAAACCAAAGGTGTCGAGCGTGTTTCTATTGCTGGCACCATCAGCGGTGAAACCCGGCTGTTTAACGGCCAGGTCATCCCGACCATCAGCCCGGTATTACGTGGCATGTTTAACTGGGAGTCTCAGGATATTTCCAAAATGCTCATGGGCGAAAGTGCCGTGGGTACGCCGAAATCCAAGGAGCTGGTTAACTTTATTAATCGTATTTATTACGAACTGCGTAACCGGGGCTATGAATCGAACGAACGTGCGATTAACTATGCCGCGACCAATGCGTATCAAATGAAAGAAATCTTTGATGATGCATTCGCTGAGGGGTTATTCCTCAACAAAATCAGTGCAGAGCGCAGCCCGGTTAGCCGCCCTGAATCAGATTGCTGGGACGTGGTGCTGGAGTTCTTTAACCCTAAAGAGCGCCTGACCGCCGCCCGAAAACTATATCGCTACACC
Organism: Dickeya aquatica; assembly: GCF_900095885.1. Lineage (NCBI taxonomy): Bacteria > Pseudomonadati > Pseudomonadota > Gammaproteobacteria > Enterobacterales > Pectobacteriaceae > Dickeya > Dickeya aquatica. Next base: position 4,090,033 of record NZ_LT615367.1, on the reverse strand, counting down.
ATTGATGTCAGTGATGTAATGCCTATTACCATTGGCACATTGCGCAACTGGCATGCTTATTAATGTCATTGGTTATTGCAAACGATATTACCTTACCGTCGGCTTTGGTTTTTCATATTTAAACGCCGCATGTACGGCATGGAAAGATCTCTTTTGCAATCCATGATTTAAAACCAGTACCAGTTTTAAAAGAATCGAAAGTTTTAAATTTGCCACCATTCGGGGGCATTAACCTGGGGAAATCCCCAAATAAACTGTAAATAGACTCAAGGAGAAATACACATGAAACTTCCAACTCAGTCTCAGAACGTAAACCGCGCTAACCGTATCGCTGAAGCTAAAGCTGCTGGTGTTAACCCGGCTTTCTGGGGTGATGTACTGAGCGTGCTGAAAAAAGCAGGTCAGGGCGCGCTGGCCGGTGTACTGAACGGCTAATCCGTCAAAGTGCATGGCCCTGGGCCATGCACTTTTTCACATTCTAATAAAAAAATTATTCTTATGGCCCGCAATAAATGGCCAATGAAACCAGACTTATATCACGTTATTGACATCAGGGGATATCACGTTTAGCCAAATAATATCATAAAAAATTGATATGCATCTTTTGTGGTTTATGGCGTTACTCTCCGGCGCTTTCCCGGTTTAGAGACGTTAACGAGCGCGATGCCATGAAATTTGTGTATTAATTCTCATTGTAAAGAGGAAATTATGTCTAATAACGGAGTTTTAGTGAACACAGTTGTGATTAAAAATCTCAGGCTAAAAAAAAATTGAGTCAGGAGGAGCTGTCAGAGCGAAGTCTTGAGTCAAGGTGCTATATATCAATTGCAACAATAAAAAGAGCTGAACTGGGTAAGCCCGTATCAAGACAAACACTCCATAAGCTGGCTAAATTTTTTGATGTTGCCGTGGATAACCTGATCATGCCAGTCCGTGAACGTATTTATGATAATTTTAACTACAATGATTATGTTAATTTTGTTTTTTCAAGTTCTTATAAATCATTAATTCCTCATGATGCGAATAAAAACTAAAAATAGTGCGGGAGATTAATAGTCTATTTGTTTTTTGGGAAGTGGATGCGTTTTATCTTAATAATAAAAATGGAGGAATTTATGACAGTATGGCAAATATCACATAATAAGACAGCACATAGCCTAAATGGTTTTTATCCCTGTTTAATCAGCCCTTTCATGCTGATAGCTACATCGGCTGATGTCGTCACCGGACGAAAACTGACAGTTAGCATGAGCCCTCATACTCAAGAAAGTCATGATGGTTAAGTGTTAACAGTGTCAGGGAATACATTTATTTTCATCCCAAGGCATGGGTGAATAAACAGTAAAGGGACTTACTTTTATATTTTTATTTTTTATATCATGAATGACTTTATATTTTATTTGATGTGTTATGCATTATTTTAGTTGCACCGGCTCAATGTTTTTATCTGTTCATGATGGCTGTTGTATAAAAGGAGAGTAGTTTTCCTGGTTGCTTTTTTTATATCGAATAAATTTTATTAATATTCACTATAAGAGAAATGGCGAACCATGCAATAAGGAAAGCTATTTATCTGTAAATTATAACGTGCAAGTGTTGAATAAAGGATTTTCCCGTGAAAACAGAAAACAGACTATCTGATACACAGCACAGTATTCCCGCCGGGAATATCCCTTTCAATGGCTATGAACACCGTGGTTATGCCGGTGTGCATCATATCCCCGAATTTATTTTTTTGCCTTCAGCGTTGCGCGGGAAAATAGATCTTCTTTTATCTGCCGGAACGCCGCTGCTGTTATCCGGTGAGCCGGGGGCGGATTTATCGGAAGTGATGGCCTATATTCGCGCCAGACTGCTGGCCTTACAACACACATATCTTGAATTATCGCCGGATAACGATCTGGGGACTCAATTGGCGGCGATTGCCGATGATCTGTGCTCCCATCAGGCACAGGCACTCTGTTTCCTCGATTTTGATACGCTTACCGAGTCCCGGCGTCAGGACATTTTGCCGTATGTGCGGCAGATGCGTGACAGGCATGAGCGGCTGCAATGGCTGTTTTGCCTGCATGCACAGCAGCCCTATAGCCAGGCTGTACTGGCGCAATCGGCAGTGGATCTGGTGTCAGAATTGGGCGTGGAAATGTTATCCATCCCGGCATTAAAAGGGCGCACGCAGGATATCAATGAACTGATTCACAGCGCGAGTCTGGCTTACCGGCAGTCAGCCCGTCAGACGTTACACCCTGATGTGCTAAAGCGATTGCAGCAGTATGACTGGCCGGGCAATGTGCGCCAGCTATGGCACAGTATTGCGCGGTTATTGATGCTCAGTGATGAGACGGAAATTGATTTGCGCCAGGCCGGGCGCATTCTGCCGCATATTATGACGGCATCCACGGCCGGTGATGGGCGGCGGCTTATCAACCGGGCACTGTGTGACGCGATTTTGCATCGAGATAATCAGGCGCTCCAGCAGTTTCATCCGTCTGTTATCAAGGCGCTGATGTATTTGGGCGAACATTTTCAGCGTGAGGTGACGCTGATTGAGCTGGCGGAAAATGCCCATATCAGCCCGTCGCATCTCTCTTATTTGCTGAAAAATAGCCTGAGGCTGTCGTTTAAGCAGATTTTGAATCAGGTGCGTATTTTTTATGCCTGCCAGCGGCTCGAATGCCACCCAATGAGCCGGATAACCAATCTTTATCTCGATTGCGGTTATGGCGACCTGAGCCACTTCGAGAAGATGTTTAAGCGGTATACCGGGCTGACGCCGATTGAATTTCGCAAGCAATTTAACCCTGCGGTACTGCGTGATGAAACCGGGTGAGAGCCCGGTTTTGAACCGCTGTGCGCTGGCGTTCACACTCAGCCACGCGTCACGCGATGCGACCCTGCTTTTACCTGACCTGCTCACCATATTTTAACATTAGAGGATACTAGTAATGTCCGCTGTCAATCTATCTCCCCAAATAACCAGCCGATAACTCAAACCAACACCTTCAACCCATGCTTTTGCACCACGGTAAGCAGTTTCAGCGACAACCCGCTAGGGCGTTTTGCGCCGCTTTCCCATTTCTGCACTGTTGAAACACTGGTGTTCAGGTAGCGGGCGAAAACTGGCTGGCTGACGTTTAACTTCTCACGCAGCGCTTTAATTTCCAGTGGCTGAAGAAACTCGACACTGTTAAGGCACGCTTTGTCAAAATTGCGCATGGTTTCCTGTGGGATGGCATCAACGCTGAATAAGCCAGACGCGGCGCTGTGAATGGCCTCAAATGCCGGGCTTTTGAATTTACTTTTTGCAGTCATGGCAAATCTCCACCAGTTCTTTACGCTTAATCAGTGCCGTAATCTTTTCATCGGCAAGGTTGGCATAGTGCTTCGCCAGTTCGCGGAACCCGGCCAGTTCACGATCATCAATGTTCGCCATATCCTGCTTGGCATACAGGAACGTGTAAAACCAATGTTCCCCGCCTTTCGCCAGTATGATGGCGCGATCGCGGTTTTGGTTAAGGCGTTTCTTGTAAACGCCGCCGCCGAGATCATCCGCCTTTTTCCCCTGAGTCACCGCCTCAATGGCCTGACATAACTCACTATCCTTGATAGCGTGGGATTTAGCCGCCTTAGTAAACCATTTGGTTTTGAATACACGCATCAGGCCAGCATTCCATCCCTTAACTATAGCACTTGGTGCTAGATTACTCCCTTTTGATGAATATTCAAACTACCTGAAGTCTGCAAAATTCCGTCATAATTTTATCCACGCAACACCGCTGTTGATGACAGTAATGCCAGTCAGTTAAGCCACTGACTGGCGTTTTTTATACGCTTTTCCATATTTCTGCGGTCTTTCCTTCGCCACTCGCGGGAAGCGTCCGCTCGTACACGGCCAGTGGCGACGGCTGCACCCGCGCACTGGTGCGCGACGATATGCAGGCGATGGGGTTTGATGTCTCCAAAAAGTTTACCCGCTGGCTGGATAAACTCGTCAGGGATGACCGGATCGCGCTGTATGGTGAAAACATCGTGCCATTATCAAAACGCGGAACGTGGGGGTGTTTACTCATGGCTTACTCCGGCAGAGCATGCTGTGATCTTTCCTGCATTCAAAATATAACTTTTGAGTTATTATAACTTATAACTTATAACTTATAATCCCCCACAGATAAGGGGACTGACATGTATGAATTGATTTTTCACCCCGAAGCTGCAAGCGAAATTTATGACCTCGAACCTGTTATGCAGGCAAAGGCGCTTAAAGGGCTGGAAAAGCTTGAAGCTAGAGGGCCCGGGCTAAGATATCCCGACACGGACATCATTGAAGATGGATTGTTTGAGCTACGGGTTGGTAGAAAAGACATCAGCAGAACGTTTTTTGCTTACGCCAAAGGACGTAAGATCTATATTTTAAGGACATTCATCAAGAAAACCCCTAAGACCCCGAAAGCTGAAATAGCGCTGGCAACGTCAAGATGGGAGGAATTGCAAGATGGCAGTTAAAGGTATCCGATTTTCTGATGTTAAAGCGAAAGCGCTTTCTCATCCTGAAGTTAAAAAAGCGTATGAGGACGAAACTCAAGAAGAAGCGCTTCGCGCTGTTCTGATCGAAATGAAGTCCAGGTCAGGTCTGACAAGTACAGAGATCGCCGCTCGTATGGGGGTAAGCCAACCTGCGGTAAGCCGCCTTGAGAGAAATGTTTCCAGTGCCAGTATCTCAACCTTACAACGATATGCCGCGGCCTGCGGGATGCAGCTTAAGCTGTCACTGGGTTAGGATTAGCGCGGCATTCACACGTCGGATAGCCGACTGGCTGCTGTGCTGCCTGTTCCGGCCTGTTATTTTTATACGGTGCCAGACGCTATCCTGCTATTGCAGATGCAGATTTTTCGCCAAATAAGAAAAATTGCGGGTATTTTTGTGGGTATCGCAGAGTGCTATCCGTATTTTACTTATTATATATCAGTAAGTTAAATAAAACATGCTGCTGCTTATCGATAACTACGACTCCTTTACCTACAACCTCTATCAGTATTTTTGTGAGCTGGGCGCTCAGGTGCAGGTCAGGCGTAACGACACGCTGACGCTGGCCGATATCGAACAGTTAGCCCCACAGCAACTGGTGATTTCTCCTGGCCCCTGCACGCCGGACGACGCCGGTATCTCGCTGGCCGCCATCCACCACTTTGCCGGTAAATTACCGATTCTTGGCGTGTGCCTGGGTCATCAGGCGCTGGGTCAGGTTTTTGGCGCACGCGTGGTGCGGGCGCGCGAGGTGATGCATGGCAAAACCTCACCGGTGCGTCATACCGCGCAGGGGGTGTTTCGCGGGCTGGCGAATCCGCTGACGGTGACGCGCTATCACTCGCTGATTCTGGAACACGCCTCGTTGCCCGATTGCTTTGAGGTGACCGCCTGGACGGCGCGCGATGGCGCGATGGATGAGATCATGGGGGTGCGTCATCGCACCTTGCCGCTTGAAGGGGTGCAGTTTCACCCGGAAAGTATTCTCAGCCAGCAAGGGCACCAGCTATTGAGAAATTTCCTTGATTTATAGCCGGATAACCCGCACCACGCGCACACAGGCAGATTAGGGATTGCCTATTTTTGATTTTTTATGCATATTTATTGACTATATTTTCACTGGTAGTCACGGAATAACACGACGGGGCCGCAGATGGCGACAGAAAAAACAGCAGTAACACGGGATACATTCGACAAGGTTATTCTTCCGGTTTATGCACCTGCGCAGTTTGTGCCGGTAAAAGGCAAGGGAAGCCGGGTGTGGGATCAACAAGGCAAAGAGTACATCGACTTTTCCGGCGGTATCGCGGTGACGGCGCTGGGCCATTGCCATCCGGCGCTGGTGGCGGCGTTGAAAGAGCAGGGTGAAATGCTCTGGCACACCAGTAATGTGTTCACCAATGAACCGGCGCTGCGCCTGGCCAGCAAGCTGATTGCCGCCACCTTTGCCGACCGTGTGTTTTTTGCCAACTCCGGCGCAGAAGCCAATGAAGCGGCGTTCAAGCTGGCGCGCCATTATGCGATAACCCGCCACAGCCCGTACAAAACCAAAATCATTTCGTTTTATCAGTCGTTCCACGGTCGTACGCTGTTTACCGTATCGGTCGGCGGGCAGCCGAAATACGCCGACGGCTTTGGCCCGAAACCGGCGGATATCGTGCATGTGCCGTTTAACGATCTGGATGCCGTGAAAGCGGTAATGGATGACCACACCTGTGCGGTGGTGCTGGAGCCGATTCAGGGCGAAGGTGGCGTAACGCCAGCGACCCCTGAGTTTCTCAAGGGCGTGCGTGAACTGTGCGACCAGCATCAGGCGCTGCTGGTGTTTGATGAAGTGCAGTGCGGCATGGGGCGCAGCGGCAAGCTGTTCTCGTACATGCATTACGGCATTACGCCTGACATTCTGACCACCGCCAAAGCGCTGGGCGGCGGTTTCCCTGTCAGCGCCATGCTGACGACCGAAGAGATTGCGTCGGTGATGGCGGTTGGCACACACGGCACCACCTATGGCGGCAACCCGCTGGCGTGTGCGGTGGCGGAAGCGGCGCTGGATGTTATCAACACGCCGGAAGTGCTCTCGGGCGTGGCTGAAAATCATGCACGTTTCGTCAGTGCGCTGGAGCGCATTAATGCGCAGTACGCGATTTTTGATGAGGTGCGCGGTATGGGGCTGTTGCTCGGCGCGCAGTTAAAACCGGCCTGGCATGGTCGTGCCCGCGATTTTCTGGCGGCCTCGGCCGAGCTGGGGCTGATGATTCTGGTGGCGGGGCCGGATGTTATCCGGTTTGTGCCGTCGCTGGTGATTACACCGCAAGAGATAGACCAGGGCATGGCGCTGTTTGAAAAAGCAGTCGCGCAGGTGGTTCAGGGCGCATAAGCCTTATTGTTATTCGTGCCTGACGCGGTATCACCGGGTCAGGCACTCGTCAGTCACACCAATATTACATGGACGCCTTTATCACGTAGCCGGGCAACCACTTGCGCATCAGCATCGTTGCCAGTGATGAGAATATCTATCCTGTCTGAGGGGCAAAACAGCATTCCGGCACGTTGTCCTACCTTCGAACTATCCGCCAGCACTACCAACTGCCCGATATGATTGAGCATTTTTTGCTCGGCCATCGCCGTGAGCATGTCCATTTTGTATAAACCATCGGCAGTAATGCCTTTGCCGCTGGTAAACATCCAGTGCCCGGCGTACAGCGAGGAGATTTCATCCTGTGGTGCCAGCGTGATGGACTGTGATTTGTTGTATTGACCACCGATAATCACCACGCCGTCATGATCATGCTCAATCAGGTAGTTCGCCAGCGGGAAATAGTTGGTTATCACCTGTACATCCTGCCCGCAAATCTCCTGACCGAGTACAAACGCGGTCGAACCACAGTTGATAACCGCACTCTCACCGGGTTTGATGAGCGCCGCCGCTGCCTGGGCGATGCGCATTTTCTCTCCGTGATTAGAAAACTCACTGTGATTAAAATTCTCATGGCTGTTGAGCGGCGACCAGTGAGTTTTGGTTTGGGCGAGTGCTTCTGCGCCATTGCGCACCTTACGCAACTTACCGGAATCGTTCAGTTTATTGATATCACGGCGGGCGGTGGCGGGCGAAATATCAAAGGCTTGTATGATGCCCGTCACCGACAGGTGGCGTTTTTGATTGAGCAATTCCAGGATGGCGCTGTGGCGCTGAGCTTCTGTCATATCGTGCCTGATAATGATTGAATTTGATTTTTTTAAGATTATATCCCGCATGCGCGTGAATGACAGCCGTTCCTGAGATTCTTTTGATGACACCGGATTAGACCAGTATCAGCCCAGTTTGACGCCCTATCTCGGCCAGGCGCGAGCGGGCCAGCGTCAGGTTTTGCGCCCACTGCGCATCATTGGCCCACATCTCCAGCACCAGCGGGCCGTTGTAACCGATATCGGCCAGCGTCTGGAAGATGGCGCTAAAATCAACCTCGCCTTCACCAATCACCAAATCGCGGAATTGCCCCGGACTGCTGGCCGAGACTTTATGGGTGTCTTTGAGGTGGATCTGCACGATGTGATCGCAACTGAGTTTTAGCTCGGTACAGGTGTCGTAGTTCCAGCCAGTGATATTGCCCACGTCCGGGTAGGCCATGAAGTAAGGCGAGGGAATGGCTTTTTTCAGCACCTCAAATTTACTCAGTGAGTTGAGGTAGGGGGTATCCATGATTTCGACGCCCAGCATGATGCCTGCGCGCTCTGCCATGCGGGTGGCGGCTTTCATCCCTTCGATAAAGTGCTGATGCGTTTCGGCAGACGGGGTTTCGTAATAGACATCATAACCCGCCAACTGAATGCAGCGGATGCCCAGTTTGTAAGCCAGATTGATAGCCTGCGCCATGATGTCATGGGCTTTCTGGCGTATTGCCGGGTCGTGTGAGCCAAACGGAAAACGGCGGTGTGCGCTCAGACACAGGGATTGCAACGGGAAGTTGTGTTGTTCGCACACATGGCGCAGTTGATAGATTTCCGCATCGCTCCAGGCCAGACGCTGCAATTTGTCGTCAGATTCGTCCACCGACATTTCAATAAAATCAAAGCCCAGCTCTTTGGCCGCCAGGATCTTCTCTTCCCACGTCAGCGTGGCGGGCAGCGCCTTCTCATACAGCCCAAGGCGAAAGGGTTTGTTAAAGTTGTGCATGGTGCCTCCTGAGTCAGGCGGGAAAATGGCGCAGCAGAATATCGAGAATGCCGCGCCCATCATTGCTTTGTTCGGTAACGCAATCAGCCTGCCAGCGGATGGCCTCTTCAGCGTTAGCCATGGCGACGCCGAGACCGGCAAGGCGCAGCATCGACAGGTCATTGTGGTTATCGCCGATGGCGATGAGTTGTGCCGGGTCGATGTGCTGCTGTTGGAGATAGTCGTTCAGGCGCGCGCCCTTGTTGTTGCCGTGGCGGGCAAAATCAATGCGGTTCGACCAGGATTGCTCGCCGCTAAAGTGCGCCTTCACCCACGGCAATTCGGCAAAGGCGCGGACTTCGGCCACCTCGCCTTCCACCACAAATTTCCAGACATGGCGGCTTTCGGCCAACGCCGCATCCAGGCTCCCGACTTTCATGATTTGCGGGCGAATCGGGTCAGGAAAGCGGCTGGCCCACTGGCAGAGTGCTTCCATATACCGGATTGGCGAGTGCGCGGCGTACACCATCCGGTCAGTCAGGTACATCACCAGATTGAGCTGGTGCTCACGCGCCAGCGCCATGAAGCGTTTTGCATCATCATGGGGGATGGCGTTTTCCGCCAGAATGCGTTGCGCGCGGTAGTCGTATACATAGGTGCCGTTGCAGCAGATGATGGGGGTGTTAAGGCCAAGCTCATGGTGATAAGGATGGGCGGCGGTGTGGTGTCGGCCGGTGACGAGGATCACGCAGGCCTGTTGTTTAATGCGCTCAATGGCGGCTTTGATGGCCGGGTTAATGGTGTGCTGGCTGGTGAGCGTGGTGCCATCGAGATCCAGCGCCAGTGCCTGATAACGCATGATGAGCCTCTTTCTGTTACCGGTTGCTTGCCGTATGTGACAAAGGCCACGGCGACCCATGCCGGGCCGCCGTGACGCTTTGTGGCATCTGCCTTACAGGAACGATTTGTAGGGCAGTTCTGGCTCATCGATGAAGATATCGTCGAAGCCACGCGGGTGCTGGTAGTGCAATGTGTTTTTATCGGTCGGGAAGGTGTATTTACCGCCAACCTGCCAGAAGAACGGGCGGAACTGGTAGCCGAGGCGATCCTTTTTCATGTTCCACAGCACTTCGATTTCACGCGGGTCACTCTGGAAGTTAGCCCAAATATCATGATGGAACGGGATAACCACCTGGGTATTGAGGGATTCACCGGCGCGCAAAATGTCAGATGCGGTCATTTTGTCGGTGACACCGCGCGGGTTCTCACCATAAGAGAGCAGCGCGACATCAATCTGGTAATCGTTGCCGTGTTTGGCGTAGTAGTTGGAGTAGTGCGAGTCACCGGAGTGATACAGGTTGCCGCCGGAGGTTTTCACCAGATAGTTGACCGCGCGGTCATCCATGCTGTCCAGAATGCTTTTATCTTTTGATGACACGCCCGCAGGCAGCGTGACCAGCGCGGTGCGATCGAATGCATCCAGCACCTGAATGACGATATCGCCAACCGGGATCTCATCGCCGACACGGGCGACGATGCAGCGCTCGGCGGGCACTCCCCAGCGTTGCCAGAGCTCGACACAGGCTTTCGGGCCGATAAATTTTACGTGTGAGCCGCCGTTCTTCAGCACGGCGGCTGCCACGTTCACATCAATGTGATCGGCATGGTCGTGGGTCGCCAGCACGGCGTCTATCTGTTTGATACCAAACGGGTCGAGCACAAATGGCGAGGTTCTCAGGTTGGGTTGCAGTTTGCGCACCCCACCCATGCGCATCATCTGGTGTTGTTTATTCATATACGGGTTGGCGTGGGTTTTTTTGCCCGTACCGCACCAGAAATCGATAGAGATATTGGTATTGCCTGCCGACTTCAGCCAAATACCGGTACAGCCCAGCCACCACATGGCGAAGGTATCGGCCTTGACCTCTTCTTGTTCAATCTCTTCGTTTAGCCAGGTGCCCCATTCCGGGAACGTGCTCAGGATCCAGGATTCACGGGTGATTTCATCAATCTTGCTCATCGGACATACCTTTCTGGTTTGGATGGCGCACTGCGATAGGGAAACCCGACAGACATATCTGGGAACCCGGCAGCGGATCATCGGACATGACAGGGCGCACATTGCGGCACGCCTATGATTGCTTTTGATTTTTCGTGACTATATCAGTGGCGTTTTTGATTATCAATGATTGCAATGATTGTTTTGTGATTCAGACGATGATTTGCTTTTTGTCTCACCGGGAGTGGTTTTTTATCTTTATGTTTTTATTAATTTTAATGATTTTTTGTGTCTTCGTGGCTGGATCGTTTGCATTAAATGCCAGGGAAAATCATTCTCAATCGAGAACGATTGTCGATCATTTTGGGGTTTTTAAGAGATTTTATACCCCACGACATTCATCACAAAAAATCATTTTTTGATGAAATATGATTCTTCCGTGAGTTTATTAAGGCGCTGGCCAATGCTGTCCAACGCCAACCGCATGAATGCAAGCAAGAATGAATGCAAGAAAACCCATACCTATACGGGTGGTGATGTCCTCCACCACTCCAATAGCAGTGTAATTGTCCTTGTGTTGGACGGAGCAACGTTATGGAAACCCTCTACAGCATTTTTTACATTTTCTACAGCCAGGTGATGACCAAAGCCCCGTTGTTACTCGGGCTGGTGACGTGTATTGGTTATCTGCTGCTCAGGCGTGATGGCACCACCGTCATTAAAGGCACTGTCAAAACGATTGTGGGTTTTATGCTGGTGCAGGTGGGGTCAACCACGCTGGTGTCAGGTTTTAAACCCGTTATCGATAAAATCTCGGAATATCATCACCTGACGGGCTCGGTCATCGACCCTTACACCACCATGATGGCGACCATGGAAACCATGGGCAGCCGCTATTCCTGGGTGGGGTATGCGGTGTTGCTGGCGCTGGGCCTGAATATCCTGTTGGTGGTGTTTCGGCGCTTAACCGGTATTCGTACCATCATGTTGACCGGCCACATCATGTTCCAGCAGGTTGGGCTGGTGGCGGTGTTCTATGTGGTGATGGGGGCATCGATGTGGGAAACCATCCTCTATTCCGCGGTCATCATGGCGCTGTACTGGGGTATTTCGTCCAACATCATGTTTAAGCCGACGGAAGCAGTAACGGGTGGCGCGGGGTTCTCGATTGGGCACCAGCAGCAGGTGGCCTCCTGGATTGCGACCAAACTGGCTCCCAGGCTGGGTGATAAAGACGACAGCGTGGATAAGCTCAACCTGCCTAAGTGGTTGCACATTTTTCACGACAGTATTACGGCTACCGCCATTGTGATGACGCTGTTTTTCGGCATCATCTTGCTCTCTTTCGGCCTGGAGAATCTCCAGAAAATGGCCGGTTCGACGCACTGGACTATCTATATTTTGGAAACCGGCCTGCGCTTTGCGGTGGCGATTCAAGTGATTGTGGCTGGCGTGCGTATGTTTGTGGCCGAGCTTTCCGAAGCCTTTAAAGGCATTTCCGAACGCGTTATCCCCAATGCGGTGCTGGCGATTGACTGCGCGGCTATCTACGCCTACTCACCGAACGCGATGGTATTCGGTTTTATCTGGGGCACCTTAGGTCAGTTCCTCGCCGTGCTTGGCCTGCTGCTGTGCAACTCCTCCATCATGATAATCCCCGGCTTTATTCCCATGTTCTTCTCTAACGCTACCATCGGCGTGTTCGCCAACCATTTCGGCGGCTGGCGCGCGGTGATGAAAATCTGTTTTGTGATGGGGATTATTGAAGTGTTGGGTTCCGCCTGGGCGATTCACCTGTTTGCCCAGAACGGCACCAGTTTTAATGGCTGGATGGGGATGGCGGACTGGGCGCTGGTGTTCCCGGCCATCATGCAGGGGCTGTCGTTCTCTTCGCTGTTCTTTGTGTTACTGCTGGCCGGTGCACTGGTCTACATGTACTTCGCGTCCCGCACGCTGCGTGCAGAGGAAGATTCGGCGCAACCGCTAGTCAGTGAGGCGGCCGCGGGCAATGTGCGCAGCAGCGATGCCGATGCCCAGCCGGTGAGCGCTGCGAACGCTCGGGTGGTGCGTATTCTGGCGGTGTGCGGCAACGGCCAGGGGTCTTCGATGATGATGAAAATGAAGATAGGCAAGTTCCTTGAACAACGGGGAGTGCCGCACATCATGGATTCCTGCGCTGTGGCAGATTACAAGACCAAACTCCCGACCACCGACATCATCGTTTCCTCGAAACATCTGGCGGGTGAAATGAGCCCCGGTGACGGCAAGTTTGTGTTGGGTGTGCAAAACATGCTCAACCCGAACTCTTTCGGTGACGAGCTGCTGGGCCTTATCAATAAAAACTTTGCCGGTTAATCACGCGTGCCTTCCTTGCAGGGTGAGGAAGGCCTAAGGAGAAGAGCATGAAATTCAAACAATCGTTAATCGACAATCACTCCGTATTGCTCAACGCCACCGCCGCTGACTGGCGTGATGCCATCAAACTGGGTACGGACATGCTGATTGCGTCCGGTGCCGTCGAGCCGCGCTATCACGAAGCGATTATCAGCAGCATCGAGAAAATGGGGCCGTATATCGTGATTGCGCCGCAATTCGCCATGCCGCACGCCCGGCCGGAAAACGGCGTGAACCGCACCGCCTTTGCGCTGGTGACGCTGACCACGCCGGTGAAGTTTGATGGCGAAGATGAACCGGTGGATGTGCTGGTGACGCTGGCGGGCAGCACCTCGGATGAGCACATGGAAGGGCTGATGGAAGTGACCCAGGTGCTGGAAGACGAGAACAGCGATACCGGAATTAACCTCGATAAACTGCGGGTGTGCACCAGCCGTGAAGAGGTATTCAGTGTGATTGATAAGGCGCTGGCACAGCCTGCCTGAGCCGCAATAAGGCGCTCCGTGCAGGGGCGCAGGAGAGAATGATGATGTACCCGCAATTGAAGGCTATCGTACTGGAAGCCAACCTGTTGCTTCCCCGTCACGGCCTGGTGACGTTGACCTGGGGCAATGTCTCCCAAATTGACCGCGCTCAGGGCGTTATTGCCATTAAACCGTCGGGCGTTTCCTATGAGCAGATGACCCTCGACGATATCGTGGTAGTGGACATGGACGGGCGTGTGGTGGAAGGGCACCTTAACCCTTCCAGCGACACGGCTACCCATCTGGCGCTCTATCAGGCGTTTAGCGGTATCGGCGGTATTGTGCATACCCATTCACGCCACGGCACTATCTGGGCGCAGGCGGGGCTGGATATTCCCGCGCTCGGTACGACCCATGCCGACTATTTCTACGGCGATATTCCCTGCACCCGCGCGTTGAGCGAGCAGGAAATCGCCCGTGAGTATGAAAAAAATACCGGTGCGGTGATCGTGGAGGAGTTTCAGCGCCGGGATCTCGATCCGCTGGCCGTACCGGGTGTGGTGATCACCGGCCATGCGCCCTTCTGCTGGGGGAAAAACGCGCTGGATGCGGTACACAATGCGCTGGTGCTCGAAGAGGTGGCGGCGATGGCGCTGTCAACCCGCCTGCTCAACCCGGCGATTCATATCGATCAGGCGCTTTCTGATAAACACTATTTCAGAAAACACGGCGCGAATGCCTACTACGGCCAGCGTTAAGCCACCGCGCCTGAATAACGTCACTGTTTGAAATAGCGACTTGAAATGAATAGTGGCATCACGCCACGGGCAGCGCTCGCCCGCACGTCGCTGTTTCCGGTATTTTCACTTTTGGAAAGGAAATAACATCATGACTAAACCTATGCTGCAAATTGCCCTGGATTCGACAGACCTGGCCACAGCGGTTGAGATTGCTGAGCGTGTTGGCGGGTTCGTTGAGGTTATCGAGGTCGGTACCATTCTGGCCTTTGCTGAAGGCATGACGGCGGTGCGCACCCTGCGCGAGCGCCACCCTAAACACATTATTGTGTGTGACATGAAAACCACTGACGGCGGAGCCATTCTGGCGCGCATGGCGTTCTCTGCCGGGGCGAACTGGATAACCGTCTCGGCGGCAGCGCACGTTGCCACTATTGCCGCCTGCAAAAAAGTGGCCGATGAGTTTGGTGGCGAAATCCAGATTGAGCTGTACGGCAACTGGAGCCTTGATGATGCCCGGCAGTGGGTTGATATGGGCATTACCCAGGCGATTTATCACCGCTCGCGCGATGCGGAGCTTGCCGGAGTTAACTGGACGAGTGACGACCTCGGCCGGATGCGTGCGCTTTCTGAACTGGGGCTGGCGTTGTCGATTACCGGCGGCATTGTGCCGCAGGATATTCACCTGTTTGAAGGTATCAGCGCCAAGACCTTTATCGCCGGTCGTGCGCTGGCGTCTGAGCGTGGTAAGGCGACCGCTGAGGCACTGCGCACCGAGATCAATAAATACTGGTCGTAACGCGTCGCACGCGACACTCACCGATACGCAACGCAAAATAAGCAGGGCGGCCATTGGCCGCCCTTGCTGGTGATGGAGACACGTTGATGAAGGTATCAACGGGTACCGTAAACCACGATGGTTTTACCGTGGGCAGAGATGAGATCCTGGTCTTCCAGCATTTTCAGGATACGGCCGACAGTTTCACGGGAACAGCCGACAATCTGGCCTATCTCCTGACGGGTTATCTTGATTTGCATACCGTCCGGGTGGGTCATGGCATCCGGTTGTTTGGCCAGGTTCAGCAAGGTCTGTGCGATACGCCCTGTTACGTCCAAAAATGCCAAATTGCCGACCTTCTGCGAGGTCACTTGCAGGCGGCGGGCCATCTGTGAGGAGAGGCGCATCAGAATATCCGGGTTAACCTGGATAAGCTGACGGAATTTTTTATAGGAAATTTCAGCGACTTCGCAGGCAGTTTTTGCCCGAACCCACGCACTGCGCTCCTGCCCATCTTCAAACAAGCCAAGCTCGCCAATAAAATCGCCCTGATTCAGATAAGACAGAATCATTTCCTTGCCTTCTTCATCCTTAATCAGCACGGCAACCGAGCCTTTCACGATGTAGTAAAGCGTCTCTGCTTTTTCACCCTGATGGATCAGAGTGCTCTTCGATGGGTACTTGTGAATGTGACAATGAGAAAGGAACCATTCGAGAGTCGGGTCTGTTTGCGGTTTGCCGAGAACCATTCGCTGTTATCCTCTGTTGTAATTCACTGCGCAAATCACAGGGCTCAGAGTTCCCTGTACGGCGTGATAACATAGTTATAATTCAAATTCCGTCCTGGCGGAATGACGTCAGGGATGATACGGAGACGGTCTATCAATGACGCCGGTAAACTGGTGGCAGTCAGGCAGAGGCCCGACACACACGGGTTTACGTCCTCCGTTTGTAACACAGGTTGAGTGTAGTGTCTCGTGTTGTCTCGCTTCAGCATGATTAAGCTCTGATTATCAGGCTTTTTTGTTCATGAGCGGTGCAAAATTTCAAAAATAGTTGATTGAGGGCAAAATTATGCAGGCTCGGGTGAAATGGGTTGAAGGATTGACGTTTTTGGGTGAGTCCGCATCCGGTCATCAGGTGCTGATGGATGGCAACTCAGGCGACAAAGCGCCCAGCCCGATGGAGATGGTACTGATGGCCGCCGGAGGCTGTAGCGCCATTGATGTGGTGTCCATCCTGCAAAAAGGTCGCCATGATGTGGCCGACTGTGAAGTGCGTCTGAGCGCCGAGCGCCGTGAAGAGGCACCGCGCCTGTTCACCGCCATTAATTTGCACTTTATCGTGACCGGCAAAGCCTTATCGGAAAAAGCCGTGGAGCGGGCGGTTGCGCTCTCGGCAGAAAAATATTGCTCGGTGGCACTGATGCTGGAAAAAACGGTGACGGTGACTCACAGCCATGAAGTCATTGCGCGGGGTTAAGGCATTGACGCGCGGCGGCTTAACCACCGCCGCGAGACGTCACGCTATCCCGTTACCTTCAACAAGCCGCTGTACCAGCGGTGCCATAATCAGCTCCATTGCCAGCCCCATCTTGCCGCCCGGCACCACCAGGGTATTGATGTGCGAAATAAATGACCCCTGTAACATCGCCAGCAGATAGGGGTAATCCATATTGTTTAATCCCTGAAAGTGGATAACCACAAAGCTCTCATCCATTGAGGGAATGGCTTTGGCGGCAAACGGGTTGGAGGTATCGACCGTTGGGACGCGCTGAAAATTGATATGGGTGCGGGAAAATTGCGGCGTGATATGGGTGATGTAATCTTCCATTGAGCGCACCACCGAGTCCATCACCGCTTCGCGTGAATGGCCGCGCTCGTTGATGTCACGCACCAGCTTTTGAATCCACTCCAGATTGACGATAGGCACCACCCCCACCAGCAGGTCAACGTGCTGCGCGACGTTATGCTGTGCGCTGACAACGCCGCCATGCAGCCCTTCGTAGAACAGCAGATCGGTCGGTTGTGGTATCGGTTCCCAGGGCGTAAAGGTGCCAGGCACCTGATTGTAGGGAATAGCTTCATCATAGGTGTGCAGGTATTTGCGGGTCTGGCCGGTGCCGGTGCGGCCATAATCGATAAATGCCTGTTCCAGCTGGCTAAAATCATTGGCTTCCGGCCCGAAATAGCTGATATGACGGCCGACATCGCGCGCTTTACGGATAGCCATATCCATTTCCGGGCGGGTATAGCGGTGGTAACTGTCACCGTCTACCAGCGCGGCGCGCAGGTTAAGTTGCTGGAATATTTTACGAAATGCCAGGCTGGTGGTGGTCGTCCCGGCACCACTGGAGCCTGTAACCGCGATAATCGGGTGCTGATGAGACATGCGAACCTCCGCTGACATTGCCGCCGGTAAACCGGGTCATCGTCGTGAAATGTTTATTAAAAGCCTGAGTATGAATGCCTTGCTTATTGAAGGCGATATCTTGCGAACCGTCAGGGATATCCGATAAGTGTTAGCATATCTGTTGCCTGCCGACACGCCAATTTGCGTGTTTCACCCCCGTGACTCACGGGTGTTCGCGCTCTGTACGGCCAAGCTGGCGGCGCGGCATGATATTGACGGTTTCATGCAGTTCAGACCACACCAGCACCACCTCGCCCTGGCGTAACTGCTGCTCGACGGCGGCGACTTTCTCTTCCAGCGTGCGTTCATGCTCACCGTAATCGGTGCCTTCGCGCAGCACAAAGGCTTCAATCAGGTTTTTTAGCGTCGGTGCCGCCAGTTCCTGCCAGGGGATTATCATGGTTTCAGCTCCGCTTGGGTTCCAGATACGCAGTCAGCCAGTCAGGGACGCACTGCTCCAGCCATAATTGTGGTTGACGCCAGGTACCGCTGACAAAGCCGACATGGCCGCCGTGCTGCGTCAGGCAGTAGTGGATGTTGCCCGGCAATTGCGACAGTTTAGGGATAACCTCCGTTGTCATAAACGGGTCATCTTTGGCATGTACCACCAGCAACGGCTGGCGAATCTGCGCCAGTCGCGGCAGGGCGCTGCTGCGCCGGTAGTAGTCATCCGCATCAGCAAACCCGTGTAACCGGGCGGTGACGAGCTGGTCGAACTCTTTCAGATGGCGGATTTGGCGCAAGCGCTCTGCCGAAACCGGCAGGCAGTTGGGGTAGGCAGCAAGCTTGCGCAGCGCATTGCGGCGTAACAAATTAAGCAAATAGCCCTGATAAACGCGAGAAAATCCGCGCTCCAGCCGACGGCTGCACGGCTCTAGCTGCAACGGTGCCGAGATAATGGCCGCGACGTCCGGCAGGTTGGCGCTATCGTGCTGGCTCAACAGGCAGGCGAGCATGTTGCCGCCAAGCGAGACGCCGATGGCAGCGGTAGGGGCATTGCCGAAGGTGCGCGCAAGCCAACCGAGGAAGTAGCTCGCGTCATCCGTTTCCCCGGCGTGGTAGCCGCGAGCCAGTCGGTTGGGCTGGCGGCCACAGCCGCGAAAATGCATCACCACCGCCAGCCAGCCGCGTTGCTGGCAGGCGGCCATCATGCCGTGGGCATACGGGCTGTGAAAACTGCCTTCCAGCCCGTGGAACAGCACCACGCGCGGCTTGTGCCGTGCCGCTGCCGGGTCTTCGCTCCAGGCCAGCTCTACAAAGTCACCATCCGGCAGCGTGAGTGTTTGCCAGTGCGGCTGGAGTGCCGGGCGACGGCGCAGCAGGCGTGGCAGCATCGTTTGCAAATGAGGGTTACTGCCTCCTGCCAAAGGCTGAAATGGCAGGTTGTTGTGTGAAATCCGGTTCATAAACAGTGAGTGATGAGCCATTCGTCATGATGAAACGGTGCCCCTGCACAGGGATACCGGGCGAAAAACTTGTCTGTGCCGTGGTGCGCTGTTAGCTTGATGGTTTCATGCCAAATTGATACCTATTAAGGGATTGCTGTTTCATGGAGCACGTCGGTCTGTTTTTCTCAATGCTCGGTTTTTTGTGGGTCGCCGCCATTACGCCAGGCCCTAATAATATGCTACTTACCGCCTCGGCGGCCAATTTTGGTCTGTGGCGCTCAATGCCGCTGATGATAGGCATTATGCTGGGTATGCAAAGCATGCTGCTGCTGGTGGCGCTGGGATTAGGCAGCCTGATTCTGCTGTATCCGACGCTGCATCTGGCCTTAAAGGTACTGGGTAGCCTCTACCTGCTCTGGTTGTCATGGAAAATCGCCACCGCCGCTTATGAGCGGCTTGATACCGAGAGTGCGCCCTCACGGCCAATGCCGTTCTACCAGGGCGGGCTGTTGCAGTTTCTTAACCCGAAAGCCTGGTTAATGGCATTGGGCGCAGTGGCTGGTTTTAGCCTTGCCGGTGAAGGCTATGTCGGCTCGGTGGTCGCTATCAGTATCGCAATGTTCAGCGTTAATTTGGTCGCCGGGTTTATCTGGTTAGGGTTTGGCGCGCTGATAGGCCGCCTGCTGCAAAGCCCGCGCGCCTGGAAAATATTCAATCTGGCGATGGGCGTGCTGACGGCCACCTGCGTGTTGATGGTCTGGCACTAGTCTGGTGTGACGCACGGCGGGCTTTCAGGCCGCGCCGTGATTAACGCCAGTGTATGCCTTACGCCGGGTTTTCCGCTTCACGCAGGAACTGCTCAAGCTGCTCTTGCGCGTCCAGCCACGCCATTTCCGCGTCTTCCAGTGCGGTTTTGGTGCTGCTTTGCTGTTGCAGGCAGTCGGTTAGCTCGCTTTTACGGCTGGCGTCGTAAAGGGCGCTATCCGAAAGGCGCTCTTCCAGCGTACTGAGCGTGGCCTGCAGTTTCTCCATTTGCTGTTCAAGCTGGCTGATTTGCTTACGCAATGGTTGCGTGAGCGTGCGCAGCTCCGCCTCCCGGCGCTTTTGCTCTTTGCGCGATTGCGCGCTGTTGGCGGCATTTTCTTTCGGCACGCTATCTGCGCTGTTGTCCTGCTTTTGCGCATCCAGCAGCCATTGCTGATAGTCCTCCAGGTCGCCATCAAACGGCTCGACCTTGCCGCCGTGCACCAGATAGAGGTCATCGGTGGTGGAGCGGATCAGGTGCCTGTCGTGCGATACCACCACCAGCGCGCCTTCAAAATCAATCAATGCTTCGGTCAGTGCCTGACGCATATCGAGGTCAAGGTGGTTGGTCGGTTCATCGAGCAGCAGCAGGTTCGGGCGCTGCCAGACGATGAGCGCCAGCACCAGCCGCGCTTTTTCACCACCGGAAAAGCGCTCGGTGTGCTCGGTGACTTTATCGCCGCGAAAACCGAAGCCGCCCAGATAATCACGCAGTTGCTGCTCGGTTTCCCGTTCAGCCAGCCGGGTTAAATGCTGGATAGGTGATTCGTCTGCGCGCAGAAACTCCAACTGATGCTGGGCGAAATAGCCAAGGCGCACGCCTTTGGCCAGGCCGATATCGCCGCTAAAGGGCTGGATTTCACCGGCCAGCAGCTTGATAAGCGTCGATTTCCCGGCCCCGTTATGACCCAGCAAACCAATGCGTGAACCCGGTACCAGATTGAGTTTAATGGAGTCGAGGATCAGGCGATCGCCATAGCCTGCGCTGACTTTTTCCATACGCAACAGCGGGTTGGGCAATGCTTCTGGCACCCGGAAACTGAAGCGGAACGGGTTATCGACATGCGCGGGCGCAATCAGCTCCATGCGCTCCAGCATTTTGATGCGGCTTTGTGCCTGCTTGGCCTTGCTGGCCTTGGCACGAAAGCGGTCAATATAGTGTTGCAGGTGGGTGACGCGCTCCTGCTGGTGCTCGTAGAGCGCCTGCTGCTGGGCCAGCCGCGTCGCACGTTGCTGCTCAAACGAGGTGTAATTGCCGGTGTACTCAAACAGCGTTTCCTGCTCGATATGCAGGATTTTATTGGCAATCGGGTCAAGAAAGTCGCGGTCATGGGAGATGAGCACCAGCGTACCGGGGTAGCTTTTCAGCCATTTCTCCAGCCAGATGACCGCATCCAAATCCAGGTGGTTGGTCGGTTCGTCGAGCAGCAGCAAGTCAGAGCGGCAAATCAGTGCCTGCGCCAGATTCAGGCGCATACGCCAGCCACCGGAGAAATCGCTGACGGAACGTTGCAATTGTTCTTGCTGAAAACCGAGCCCGTTGAGAAGGCTGGCGGCGCGGGACTGGATTGTCCAGGCTTGTATCGCATCCAGCTTGCCGTGCAAGGTGGCGATGGCATGGCCATCATTATGCGTATTGGCGGCATCCAGCTCTGCTTCCAGTTGCCGGAACTCACGATCGCCGTCAATCACGTAGTCAATCGCGGAGCGCGCCAGCGCCGGGGTTTCCTGATTCACCCAGGCCAGCGCCCAGTTTTGTGGAAACGTCATGCTGCCGCCATCGGCGCTGATTTCCCCTTTCAGCAGTGACAACAGGGTTGATTTACCACAGCCATTCTTCCCCACCAGGCCCACTTTTTGGCCGGGGTTAATCGTGGCTGAGGCGTTATCCAGCAGTACCCGTGTACCGCGTCGAATTTGCAATGAAGAGAAAACAATCATAACGCGCCAAATGTTCAAATATGTTAAATTACTGAGCAACTGTCAGGACGGCTACGCCCTGCCGTATTGCTGCTTGTATTACTGCATCGCATGGTAGCCGAAAATACCTACAATGACGACGCTTTGGAGGGGAATGATGTCGCAGCCACCGAAGATTTTGCTGCTGTTTGCCCATCCGGAATTACAGAGTTCGGTCGCGAATAAGCTGTTATTGCATTATGCCCGTCAGTGCGGGCATGTCACTGTGCACGATCTTTACGCGCACTACCCTGATTTTTTTATTGATATTCATCATGAACAGCAGTTGCTGCGGGAACATCAGTTGATTGTTTTTCAGCATCCGCTTTACACCTACAGTTGTCCGGCCTTGCTAAAAGAGTGGATGGACCGGGTGCTGGCCCGTGGCTTTGCCAACGGTGTCGGCGGTACGGCGCTGACGGGCAAGTATTGGCGTTCGGTTGTCACCACCGGTGAGCAGGAAGATGCCTATCACGCGTCAGGCATCAACCGTTACACGATGGATGATGTTTTAAGGCCGTTTGAAATGACCGCCGAGATGTGTCACATGAACTGGTTATCGCCACTGGTCATTTACTGGGCCCGGCGTCTGCCGCCCGGTGTATTGCAGGATCATGCCAGAGCCTACGGCGACTGGCTGGCCTCGCCCTTTCTTCCGGGGGAACTCTAGAGCATGGAAACATCCTCTTCGTTGCTAAATGCGGGCGTGCTGTTTTTATTTGTGGCGGTGTTGATGGTGCCGATTGCCGCCCGTCTGGGGATTGGCGCGGTACTGGGCTACCTGCTGGCCGGGATTGCTATCGGCCCTTGGGGGCTGGGATTTATTCGTGATGTCGATGCCATTTTGCATTTTTCCGAGCTGGGTGTCGTGTTTCTGATGTTTATCATCGGCCTGGAACTGGAGCCGGATAAACTTTGGCGGCTGCGGCGCTCCATTTTTGGCATTGGCGCGGCACAGGTACTGATTTGTGCGGCGGTACTCGGCAGTGTGTTGTATCTGAACCGTTTTTCCTGGCAGTCGGCGTTAATTGGCGGTATTGGGCTTGCGATGTCATCGACGGCGATTGCGCTGCAATTGATGCGTGAAAAGGGCATGAACCGCAACGAGTCCGGTCAGCTTGGCTTTTCGGTACTGCTGTTTCAGGATCTGGCGGTGATCCCGGCGCTGGCGTTGATCCCGGTGCTGGCGGGTGTGCAAGGCGAGCTGGATGACTGGAATCAGGTGGGGCTGAAAGTCGTGGCCTTCGGCGGCATGTTGATTGGCGGGCGGTATCTGGTACGGCCGTTGTTCCGCTTTATCGCGGCTTCCGGGGTACGCGAGGTGTTTACTGCCGCTGCCCTGTTGTTGGTATTAGGCTCTGCGCTGTTTATGGATGCGCTGGGGCTGTCAATGGCGCTTGGCACCTTTATTGCGGGGGTGCTGCTGGCGGAAAGTGAGTACCGCCACGAACTGGAAATTGCCATCGAGCCGTTCAAAGGGCTGTTGCTGGGGCTGTTTTTCATCTCGGTCGGCATGGCGCTGAATCTTGGTGTGCTGTACGCCAATATTCTGATGGTGCTATCAGCGGTGGCGATTCTGGTGGTGGTCAAGGGGCTGATTTTGTACCTGCTGGCGCGTTTATATGGCTTGCGTTCCTCGGAGCGCTTGCAGTTTGCCGGGGTGTTGAGTCAGGGCGGCGAGTTCGCCTTTGTGTTGTTCTCGTCAGCGGCGGCTCACAAGGTACTGAAAGGCGGGCAATTGCCGCTGTTGCTGGTGACTGTCACGCTATCGATGATGGTCACACCGCTGTTAATGCAGGTGATTGACCGCATTCTGGCGCGCCGTTTCAATGCCATCGATGAGCCGGATGAAGCCCCCTACGTAGAAAACGATGAGCCGCAGGTGATAGTGGTCGGCTTTGGCCGTTTCGGCCAAGTGATTGCCCGCCTGCTGATGGCCAACAAAATGCGCATTACCGTACTGGAGCGTGATATCAGCGCCGTGAGCCTGATGCGCAGCTATGGCTATAAGGTCTATTACGGTGATGCGACGGAACTTGAACTGCTACGGGCGGCCGGAGCTGAACAGGCTCAATCCATCGTGATTACCTGTAATGAACCGGAAGACACCATGACCATTGTGCACCTGTGCCAGCAACATTTTCCCAATCTGGAAATTCTGGCGCGGGCACGCGGGCGCGTTGAAGCCCATGAATTGTTGAAATCGGGTGTGACGCAATTTTCGCGTGAAACGTTTTCCAGCGCACTGGAGCTAGGGCGTAAGACGCTGATTACGCTGGGTATGCACCCGCATCAGGCTTATCGGGCACAGCAGCATTTTCGGCGGCTCGACATGCGCATGCTGCGAGAGCTGATGCCACAAACCCAGGGCGACGTGGCGCAAATTTCCCGTGTGAAAGAAGCTCGGCGTGAGCTGGAAGATATTTTTGAACGCGAAATGCAGCGAGAGCGGCGCAGGCCAGATGACTGGGATGAGTTTTAACCGCGCGTAACGGGCCTGCACTGCCGCCAGACGTATTACCCATGAGGAGCATCATGCAAAAAGTCACCACACGAAAACGTTTTATTGCCGGTGCCGTCTGCCCGAAATGCCAGACACAGGATACGCTGGCTGTCGGGCGAGAAGGGGAAGAGGACATTGTGGTCTGCGTGCAGTGCGGCTATCAGCAGAGCCAGTCCGATGCGCCGCCGAAGGCAACCTCTGTGCCGGCGGGCGAGATAATCGGCCTGTTTCGCCCGCAATAAAACCGAGGGGCTTGACCTGCGTGGCTTGCGCCGGTGTTCGCCCGCCGGCGCGATCGCCGAGAGTTTTTTTCCCCCGGACAGTACAGAGGGGCAATTTTCCGCTACAATTTGCGCAAAATTGATTTCCAACGCTAGGAGATATCATGAAAGTAGCAAAAGACCTGGTGGTCAGCCTGGCCTATCAGGTACGTACGGAAGATGGAGTATTGGTTGATGAGTCTCCGGTGAGCGCACCGCTGGACTATCTGCACGGTCACGGTTCGCTGATTTCCGGTCTGGAAAAAGCGCTGGAAGGCCGTGATGTGGGTGAACATTTCGACGTTAGCGTCGGTGCTAACGACGCCTACGGCGAATACGATGACAACCTGGTGCAGCGTGTGCCGAAAGACGTGTTTGTTGGCGTAGATGAATTGCAGGTTGGCATGCGTTTTCTGGCCGATACCGATCAGGGGCCGGTGCCGGTGGAAATCACCGAGGTGCAGGACGACCACGTTGTGGTTGATGGCAACCACATGCTGGCGGGCCAGAACCTGAAATTCAACGTGGAAGTGGTTGCTATCCGCGAAGCAACAGCAGAAGAGCTGGAGCACGGTCATGTGCATGGCGCACACGATCACGACCACGATCATGAAGGCTGCTGCGGCGGTCATGGCCACGACCACGACCATGAGCATGGTAAAGGTGGTTGCGGCGGTAACGGCGGCTGCGGTTGCCACCACTGATTGACCCTTCTTTGAAAAGGCCGCGTTTGCGGCCTTTTTTTATACGCGGCTCCACCCCTCAATAGCTTTGATACACTCCCCCTCTCCTCAGGGGAGAAGGGGATGAAGCCGTGCGTTAAACCCCGGGTGTCAGTAAAACCGGTTACTCTTTGCCGACCAGCATGGCATCTTGCGGGGCGTTATCGCGCTGGGTGCGCGTCATCAGGAAATAGCTGTACCCTGCCAGCATCAGCACGATAAACAGCCCGCCAATAACCGGGTTGAACCACAGCATCGCTATCAGGCAGATGACGGAGAGCCCCAGGGCAATCGCGGGCAATACCGGGTAGCCGGGGGCCAGGAAAGTGCGCGTTAACATCGGTTCGGTACGACGCAGGCGAAACAGGCTCAGCATACTCATCATGTACATCACATTGGCACCGAACACGGCCATGGTAATCATGGCGGCCGTCAGGTTCATGTCCTGTAGATGAATCCAGTTGTCGCTAAAGATGGTCGCAATACCGATAACGCCGCCGGTCAGAATGGCGCGGTGCGGTGTCTGAAAGCGCGACAGTTTCGCCAGCCCGGCAGGCAGATACCCGGCGCGCGCCAGTGCAAAGAATTGCCGTGAATAGCCGAGAATAATGCCGTGAAAACTGGCGATAAGCCCAAATAACCCAATCCACACCAGCATGTGCATCCAGCCTGAATTTTCGCCAACGACTGCTTTCATAGCCTGTGGCAGCGGGTCGTTAATATTAGAGAGGGTGCGCCAGTCGCCGACACCTCCGGCCATCACCATCACCCCCAGGGCCAGTACCACCAGCGTAATAATGCCGCCGATGTAGGCTTTAGGAATGGTGCGCTGCGGGTCTTTGGCTTCTTCCGCCGCCATTGCCGCGCCCTCAATCGCTAAAAAGAACCAGATAGCAAAAGGGATGGCGGCAAAAATACCGGCAATCGCCGGGCTGCCGAACTGGTCGCTGCCAGCCCAGCCGTTGGCGACAAAATGGCTGACGCTAAAACCCGGTGCCACCACGCCCATAAACACCAGCAACTCGATAACCGCCAGCACCGTCACGCACAGCTCAAACATGGCGGCGAGTTTCACGCCCAGAATATTGAGCGACATAAAGATAAGATACGCACCGGTTGCGGCATAACGCGGGTCAAGAGAGGGGTACTGCACATTCAGGTACGCGCCAATTGCCATGGCGATAGAAGGCGGTGCGAATACGAACTCGATAAGCGTAGCCATACCGGCAATCAACCCGCCCGTTTCACCAAAGGCGCGGCGGCTGTAGGCAAACGGGCCACCGGCGTGCGGAATGGCGGTAGTCAGCTCGGTAAAACTGAAAATAAAACAGGTGTACATGGCGGCAATAATTAACGTGGTGACGAGAAAGCCCAGTGTCCCCGCTACCCCCCAGCCATAACTCCAGCCAAAATATTCACCGGAAATCACCAGACCAACGGCGATCCCCCACAGATGAAGCGTACCCAAAGTGGGTTTTAACTGCGTTGTCATGACGCTCTCCCCTATAAGACGTGGGATGAAAACAACCGGTTCTCATCACCATTGATGGCTAAAAAATGGATGGTTAACCGTCCGCTAAATGGCGGGTTTCTCAGAACCGTATGGCGATTCGTTGATTGAGGCGGGGCATGGTTTTTGTCCGTGCGCTGGGTATCTTTGTCATGCCGTTAGCCTGCCGGAGGTGCCGGGAGGCCCGCTTGTTGCCGATAATGCGCCAGCGCTGTGCCGGTGACTTGACACCAACCCGGAGATTTTTGCGCTCTGCGGTCAAACGGCCTGCCGCCGGATGGGGGGAGGTGGTGTGCGGTCAAGTAATGATGGTTTTGCGTCAAGCATCACAGCACAAGAGATTTCATCCTGAAAGCCTGGCAGTGCCCTGTCACGGGCACCCCGTTGGATAAGATAACCGTGGGGCAACAGGATATGGCTGAACAGTACGATACGCTTGATAACACTACTCTTGACCAGTTGGCCGCGCGGGCGATGCAACGTTACCCGGCGGTGTTGCAGGGCTCTCTGGCATTGTTGTGTCGCTCGGAGAATGCCACTTACAGCTTGCAGGCGCAGGGCAAGCGCTATGCGATGCGTATTCATCGCCCCGGCTACCATCAGCGTGAGGAGATAGCCTGCGAGCTGCTGTGGCTTGATGCGCTGCGTGCCGAGGGAATTACCGTACCGCAGGCGCTCAGCGGGCTGGATGGCGAGAAGGTGCAAACCGTCATCATGGATGATGGCACCACTCGCAACGTGGTGTTATTCCACTGGATTGACGGCGTGATGCCGACGACCGCCGTCGATGCGGCGGCTTTCGAACAACTTGGGGCCATCACCGCCCGGCTGCATCAGCACAGTCGCCGCTGGGCTGCACCGCAAGGCTTTCGTCGCATCATCTGGGATCACGAGACGATGGTCGGGCCCAGGGGGCATTGGGGGCGCTGGCAGGACGCGCCGAACCTGCACGCGGCGGATCACCCGATTATTGAAGAAACCCTGGCACAGGTGCGTGAAACGCTGGCGGCATATGGTAAGGATAGCCAGCGTTACGGGTTGATTCACGCCGATCTCCGCCTCACCAATTTGTTGCTGCACGCGGGGGAAACCCGGGTGATTGATTTTGATGATTGCGGTTTTAGCTGGTATTTGCACGATCTGGCGGCGGCTATCAGTTTTGTGGAACATCACCCCAGCGCGCCGGACTGGGTAAACGGCTGGCTGGCAGGCTATCAGCGTATCTGTCCGTTGAGCGCAGAGGATAAGGCGGTTATCCCGGCGTTGCTGATTCAGCGGCGTATTCAACTGATGGCCTGGGTCGGTTCCCATAGCCAGACGGAGCAGGCGATTAGCCTGGGGGCTGACTGGAGTGCGCACAGTGTGCGGCTGTGCCGCCGCTATCTGGAAAACTGTGCCTTGCCGGTGGGAGCCTGAGCCAGCCGCTGCGCCTCATCCACTGATGCGCAGCGGCTAGCGGAATGTGCGGCATCTTTGCCCGCTGGGTGCACCATAACCGCGCAAACAGCGCTGTCCGCCAGTGCCTTGATGGCCGCCTTATCCATATGACCCGATGTTTATCAATGCGTTATGAATGGTATGGAAATTGCAGGTTGATAATATTGTGTCGGTTGTGTGAGGCAGCATCATGGAAAACCCCTCTTTTCGACTCCCGCCGCTTGCGGCGTTACCCATCGGGCACCACGGGGTTCTGGCCGCGGCGGCATCCGGCCTGACGGCGTTTATTGGTGAGAAGGGCGGCGATGTCGATCGCATTTTGGGCATCAGCGGTATTGACCCGGAACGGCTCGGCTGCCCGACGCTGAGTGTCGGGTTGGTTAACTATTGCCGGGTATTGGAAGAAGCCGCGCGTTATTCCGCCTGTGATAACTTCGGTTTGCACTATGGCAGGCAATTTAAACCGCAGTCCCTTGGGTTGATAGGCTATGTCGGGTTATGCAGTGCCACGCTGGAGCAGGCATTGCATAACGTCGTCACCGCTTTCCCGTTTCATCAGCACGACACCCTGATCCGTCTGGTGGATAAAGGTGACTGCTGGCGCTTTGACTATCAGGTGCGCCACGGTGCAATCTTGCACTGCCGTCAGGATGCGGAACTGACACTGGGGATGATCTTAAACCTGATTCGTCATGCTGCCGGTAAAAACTGGGCTCCCCGTGCAGTGCATTTTGAACATCCCCGCCCCGAGCAGTGGCATGAGCACTGTAAAGTGTTTGATGCGCCAGTCTATTTTGACCAACCGTTCAACTCCTTGCTGATCCCTAAACGGGATGTGATGCGGGCCATGCCGGAACATGACCCGCTGTTGCTGCTGGTGGTGCAGGATGCGCTACGCCAGCTCAATAGCGACGTGCCGCAGCAAAGTGTGGTTGAGATGGCGCGGGCGCGGTTACGCCAGGCGCTGCCGCAGGGCGAACCGGCACTGGAAGAGGTGGCCGAACAGTTAGGACTCTCGAGTTGGTCTTTACAGCGCCGCCTGAAAGAAGAGGGCATCACCTTTACCCAACTGGTGGAGAAGGTGCGCTGTGAAATGGCCACGCACTATCTGCAACAGCGCCAGCTGTCGATTTCCGAAATGGCGTTTTTACTCGGTTATTCTGAGGTCAGTGCCTTTTCCCGCGCGTTTCGCCGTTGGTTCGGCATCAGCCCCCGGCAGTGGCGTAAAGCCTGACTGCCTGACCCGCTTGCCCGTGGGGCAGGCCGCTTGTGACGCACCGGGTGCTGCTGGCAGTGATTCAGTAATGCGGCGGTGGCGTCTCTTCAGATTGCGAGGCAATCATGGAAAGCGAGGCTGTGCGCAGTTTTTCGGTCATCAGCCGCAATTGCTCGCGCAACCGCGCCATTTCCAGTTCGTGCTGAACCACAATCTGGTTCAACTCCTCAATGGTCATATCCTGAAAGGCCAGGCGGCTTTCCAGCAATTCGAGCCGTTGCTCCAGTGATGATAGTGACATTGTGTTTCCTCCGCTGCGATGTGCGCAGAGTGTGTCAGAAAGCGGAAATTTCTGGTAGTAAAACCGCATGTCATCGCGCGCGCTGACGGCGGGGCGGAATTTTTCGCTATCCGGTGCGGCACGTCGTTGTATTGTCTTTATGCACGACGTTATAGTAGCTGGCGAAATGTTAATGTTGCCGGGGCATGGTGCTCCGAATGTTGGAGAGATGGATGAAATCACTGTTTAAAGTCACGCTGTTGACGGCGGCTATGGGACTGGCCTTGAGCACGGGTGTTATGGCTGAAGAAGCGGTTAAAACCACGGATGCGGCAAATGCTGCACCGGCTGCGGTTGATGCGACGAAAGCTGCACCGTCAAAATTCAAGAGCGACGAAGAAGCTGCCGCGTATGCACTGGGCGCTTCTTTGGGTCGTTACATGGATAATTCCCTGAAAGAACAGGAAAAATTGGGTATCAAACTGGATAAGCAGCAGTTGATCCAGGGGGTACAGGATGCGTTTGCAGACAAGAGCAAACTGTCTGATGAAGAGATAGAGAAAACGCTGCAATCATTTGAGGGCCGCGTTAAAGAAGCCGCCCAGACGAAAATGAAGCAGGATGCGAAAGATAACGCGGATAAAGGCACCAAATATCGCGATACCTTTGCTAAAGAGAAGGGCGTGAAGAAAACCGAATCCGGCCTGCTTTATCAGGTAGATAAAGAAGGAACCGGTAATGCACCGAAAGACAGTGACACCGTTGTTGTGAACTACAAAGGCTCACTGGTTGATGGTGCGGAGTTTGATAACTCCTACAAACGCGGCGAGCCGCTCTCTTTCCGTCTGGATGGCGTTATTCCCGGCTGGACAGAAGGCCTCAAGCATGTGAAGAAGGGCGGCAAGATCAAGCTTGTGATCCCACCGGCACTGGCTTACGGCGAAGCGGGCGTGCCGGGTATTCCGGCTAACTCTACGCTGGTGTTTGAAGTTGAATTGCTGGATATCAAAGCGGATGCCGAAGCGAAAGCCGCTGATGCACCGAAGGCTGATGCCGCAAAAGCTGAAAAACCGGCTGACGAAAAAGCGAAGAAAACCGCACAGTAAGTGCGTTGCAATAAGCGTTATGGCCGCGCCTGACAGCAGGGCGCAGGCACAAAAAATACCGCTGGTGCGCAACACCGGCGGTATTTTTTTGTCTCAGGATACGTCACTGACAAGCGCGTTATTCAGCCTTTCAGGCCGCGCCCTGCGGCTCATAGCCTGCCAGGCCATCATCGCGGTATCGAAATACCACCCGCGCCTGGGTTCCGGTTCTGTCGCTGCGATTTTCCAGAAAAAACTCGCCGTAATGCAGTTGCACGATACGGGTGACAATACTCAGCCCAAGGCCTATACCGCCATAGCGGGTATCCATACGCACAAAGGCTTTGGTCAATTCACCGACCTGTGATTCGTTAATGCCCGGCCCTTCATCGGCGACAATAAACTCGGTACTGTCATCATCGTGTTCAGTGATGGTAATAGTGATAGTGCTGTTTTCCGGGCTATAGCGATGCGCATTTTCCACCAGATTGCGTAACAGCAGTTGTATCAACGTCATGTTGCCCGGCACGCGTCTGATGTGTGCCGGGTGTCGCCAGTTAAGCTGCTGATGGCGTAGTGCGACCATTTCTTCCAGTTCGTCCTGTTTGGGGGCGATGACGTCCTCCAGCAGCGAGATCATCTCATAATGCCCGGCAGCCAGCTCGTTACTGGCACGGGCCAGCAATAACAGTTGTTCAATGGTTTTTGTCAGTTGATCCACGCGTTTTATTAATGGCTGGCAATCAATATGGTGCAGTTGTTCGTGCAGTTCCAGACTCAGCCTGATGCCTGCCAGTGGCGTGCGCAGCTCATGAGCGACATTCGAGGCAAACTGCCTGTCACGGCGCAGCGACTCACTAAAACGGACGAAGAGCTGATTCATGCTGGCGATGACCGCCGCGATTTCGGTGACGTCGCTACGCTGTTGCAGCGGTTCCAGGTTTTCTGCCGTGCGATTGTGCAATTCGTCCTGAAGTTTGAGCAATGGCCGGGTTATCCAGTTCACGGCATGGGCGCACATCACCAGTGAGGCAATCACCATCACCAGGCTTGGAATACTTAGCGAGGCAATGGCTTCATGAACCTCAAGCTCAATGTCCTGATTGAGGTCTGTTGCGTGTAGCGTCTGCTCCACCAGTAACTGAATCTGCTCTTCACTTTCGTGCCACAGCCAAACCACACTCAATAACTGGCAGACCAGTAAAATGCACCCCAGCGTCAGAATTAATCGGGTACGGATACTGGCGGTACGCTCCAGTGGAGAAGGGCGTGGAAATAGCTTCATGATTGATCGTCCTTGGTTAACAGATAACCAAAGCCACGCAGCGTTTTGATGCGGTTTTTACCAATTTTCTGCCGCAGGTTGTGGATGTGAACTTCCAGTGAATTGGAGGAGGGGTCATCATCCCAACTGTAGAGATCCTGATGCAGCACTTCGCGGTGCACCTGAGAGCCGGCTTTTAAGATAAGCCGCGACAAAATCGCAAACTCTTTGGGCGTCAGCACCACCGGTTTCTCATCCAGCATCACCTGCTGATTGTTGAGATCAAGCGTAATGTTATCCACCCGGATCCAGCTATCGCTGGAACCTTGATGACGGCGTATCAGCGCCCGAACCCGGGCCTGAAATTCGCTCAGTGCAAAGGGTTTTATCATGTAATCATCCGCCCCGACATCGAGGCCGATTACGCGGTCATCTACCGTGTCGCGAGCGGTCAGGATCAACACCGGCTGCTTGTAATTATTCCGCCGCCAGCGGCCCAGCAAGGTGAGGCCATCTTCATCGGGTAGCCCCAAATCCAGCACCACCAGGCTATAGTGGGCGCTAACAATCAGTGCGTCTGCTTCGCGGGCGGTGGCGGCGCAATCACACACATAACCCTCGTGGCGCATCGCCTGTAACAACCCTTCCTGTAACAACGCATCATCTTCAACAATCAACAGTTTCATGAAGTGCCCCGACACGATTGCAGGATATCAAGCGATGCCTGATATTCCTGGGTCGCAATGTTAAACATGCCCAGAACGGTATGGAACAAATTGTCCTGGGAGAAACGCTGCTCGCTGGCTTGTTTACGCATGCAGCTGTCATTAATGGCAAATTGTTGCTGATAGCCGCTGGAAAACCACATGAGCATCGGGATATGCGTTTGCTGTGTCGGGGCGATGGCATACGGCATGCTGTGCAAATACACCCCATCCTCACCCAGAGACTCGCCGTGGTCAGAGAGGTAGACCAAAGCGGTATTAAACTTATCCTGATGCCCTTTCAAGACATTAATTGCCTTATCAACAATATAGTCTATGTAGAGAATCGTATTGTCGTAAGTATTGATTAATGATTCTCGTGAGCACGTTTGGATTTGGTTCGTGTCACAGCTTGGGGTAAATACCTTGAAGGTGTCAGGGTAACGTTGATAATAGGCCGGCCCGTGGCTGCCCATAGTATGCAGTACGATAATACCGTCATTATTCAATTGGTTAATGTGTTCTTCCAGGCCGCTAAACAGCGCTTCGTCAAGACACTCACCGTTTGAACACAGTTCCGGCAGGTTCAGGTTAATGATGTCTTGCGTGGCAACCCGGGCGCAAGCGCCTTTGCAACCGCCATCATTTTCGTGCCAGCGCACGTTAACATCGGCATGTTGCAGAACATCCAGCAACCCTTCCTGGTGCGATGCCAGTTGCTCGTCATAGCTGTCTCTTGGCATGTTGGAAAACATACAGGGAACGGAAACACCGGTAGAGGTGCCGCAAGAGGTGGTTTGGCTGAAGTAGACCACGTTTTGCTTGGTCAGCCGTGGGTTGGTCGGCTTGCTGTAACCGCCGAGGGAGAAATTTTCGGCGCGAGAGGTTTCTCCTACGACCAGAATGACCAGGTTTTTCTTGCCATTATCAGATGGTGTCGGCTTTTTATGCGCATCCTGACCAATTTGCACTAACGGCAGATTACTCTGTGCACGGTGTCGGTAATACGAAATATTGGCGAAAATCAGGTTACTGGGAGTCAGTGATTTGACCAGTTCTTTATTGTTGCGCATCAGTGAAGCGTAATCTTTATAGAAAAACGCGGCTACCAGCAAAATGGCCATAATCGATACCATGACATGGAGGCAACGCGCCCCGACGGCCAGGTAAGTTAACGGCATCGGCTTGATTTTTATCCATAACGCCACCAGCGCAGGTAGGATACCCAGCAACGTTAACCAGATGACATATTGCGGTGTCACCAGAGCCATTGACTCGGCGGCGGTGGTTTCAAACACATTTTGCATCATGATGCGGTCGATGATGATGCCGTAATTAATCATGAAATATTGCACGGCCGCGCCGCCGATGAGCAGCAGCGCTACCACTATCTGACGTAGCCAGGAAAAACAAAGCAGAATTAAAAGAATATTCAAAACAGAAAAAATCACTAACGGCATGGACGCTAAAAACAGACCATCGCGCAGGGTTGTGACCTCGACTAAATGAGAAACCTGACGGTAATAGGCAACGTTTTGTACCAGTGTGATAAAAGCGGAAAATATCAGGTTATAAGTAAAGCTGCTCCAGACTGGGCGGGAGATTCGAGGCATTTTAAACATGAGGATTGGCCATCCATGCGGAAAAACGTGATGTGACGCACTCTAAAGAGCGTAAATTAACTCAACCTTAAGATGCCACAGTGCGAGCGTAACGTGAAATACAAAGGACGAGGTCGGGGTTATTTGATAAACTTATTGCCCTGTCAAATACAATGATAATGACGTTGAGGGTGGTGCCTGTCATGTCTACTTCGCTTGTGAATGGCGAATCCCATGATCTTGACTTACTGGACCAGCGCCCGTTTCTGCCAACGGATTACGAGATACTGAAATCGTATGAAGCGGTGGTTGACGGTCTGGCGATGTTGATTGGCGATCATTGCGAGATAGTGTTGCATTCGTTGGAAGACCTGAAGTGTTCGGCTGTGCGCATTGCAAACGGTGAACATACCGGACGTAAAATCGGCTCACCCATTACCGATTTGGCGCTGCGCATGTTGCATGATATGGCCGGTGAGGATAGCAGCGTCTCCAAAGCTTACTTCACGCGCGCCAAGAGCGGTGTGCTAATGAAATCCGTGACCATTGCTATTCGCAACCGTGAGCAGCGTGTGATTGGCTTATTGTGCATCAATATGAACCTTGATGTGCCGTTCTCTCAGATTATGCAAACCTTCCTGCCGCCAGAAATCAAGGAAGTGGCTTCTTCGGTGAATTTTGCCTCCTCGGTTGATGAGCTGGTGGCACAGACGCTGGAATTTACCATCGAAGAGGTGAATGCTGACCGCAGCGTATCCAACAATGCCAAAAACCGCCAGATTGTGCTCAACCTGTATGAAAAAGGGATTTTTGACATCAAAGATGCCATTAACCAGGTGGCAGATCGGTTAAATATCTCCAAGCACACGGTGTATTTGTACATCCGCCAGTTCAAAAGTGGCGACTTCAGCGGGCACGATCGGTGATGTTGCGTTACTGCCTGCTGGTGACTGGCCCGGCGTATGGTACACAGCAAGCCAGCAGTGCTTTCCAGTTTGCGCAGGCGCTGCTTGCTCAAGGGCACCGGTTAGAACGGGTGTTTTTCTATCGCGAAGGGGTGTTGAATGCGAACCAGCTCACCGCCCCGGCCAGTGATGAGTTTGACCTGATTCGTGCCTGGCAGCAATTGGCACAGACGCATCAGGTAGCGCTGAACGTGTGTGTGGCAGCCGCGCTACGGCGTGGCGTAACCGATACTCAACAGGCAGAGCAGTTAAACCTGACAGGCACTAACCTTCAGCCAGGGTTCGCGTTAAGCGGGCTGGGCGAGTTGTCCGAGTCTGTGCTCACCTGTGACCGCGTCGTTCAGTTTTAGCGATATCTAGTTGTGGAGAAGACGTAAGATGGCCGGTCGCGTTGCCTTTGTGTTTACCCAGCCGCCCCACGGTAACTCCGCCGGGCGCGAAGGGCTGGATGCGTTGCTGGCGATGTCGGCACTTACCGAAGAGATTGGCGTTTTCTTTATTGCCGATGGCGTATTCCAGCTACTCCCTGCACAGCAACCCGATAAAATTTTGATGCGTAATTATATTGCTACGTTCGGCGTGTTGCCGCTTTATGACATCGAACACTGCTACCTGTGTGAAACGTCAATGCGCCAGCGTGGTGTATCACCCCAGACAAACTGGGTGCTGGATGTCGAATTACTGGCCCCTGATGCACTGCGTGCCATACTGAATACGTATGATACGGTGCTGACTTTTTGAGTTGCCTGCCATGCTACATACGCTTTCCCATTCGCCTTATCACACCGATTTGCCCGCATTACTGCGAATGGTCACGGCTGATGATGCGCTTTTGCTGATACAAGACGGCGTGATTGCGGCCATTGACGGTTCGTTAGCCTGGGAGCACCTGTGCGCATCCTGTCCCGCACCTGTTTACGCCTTGATAGAAGATGTGCACGCGCGTGGCCTTTCTGCGCAAATTTCCACCATGGTCACGCTGGTTGACTATACTGAGTTCGTGAGACTGACTGCCCTGCATGCCCGGCAACTGGCCTGGTGATTTCACCTTTTTGTATATTTCTTGACTCCTTACCCGGCCAGTCCTAAAATTCTGCGTCCTCATGCTTTGCCTCTGTCTGGTATGAGGAGATTTATTACGTGTTTACGAAGCAAAAACCAGGAGCTTTTTGAATGGCAACAATTAACCAGCTGGTACGCAAGCCACGCTCTCTGAAGGTTGCTAAAAGCAACGTTCCGGCGCTGGAAGCCTGCCCGCAGAAACGTGGTGTATGTACCCGTGTATATACCACCACTCCGAAAAAACCGAACTCTGCACTGCGTAAAGTATGTCGTGTTCGTTTAACTAACGGTTTTGAAGTTACCTCCTACATTGGTGGTGAAGGTCATAACCTTCAGGAACACTCCGTGATCCTGATCCGTGGCGGTCGTGTTAAAGACCTGCCAGGTGTGCGTTACCACACCGTCCGTGGCGCGCTGGACTGCTCTGGTGTTAAAGACCGTAAGCAATCCCGTTCCAAATACGGCGTGAAGAAGCCGAAGGCTTAATGGTTCTCCGTTAAGTAAGGCCAAACGTTTTAACTTTAATGTCAAACTAAACTCGTAGAGTTTTGGACAATCCTGAATTAACAACGGAGTATTTCCATGCCACGTCGTCGCGTCATTGGTCAGCGTAAAATTCTGCCAGATCCGAAATTCGGATCAGAACTGCTGGCTAAATTCGTCAACATCCTGATGGTAGATGGTAAAAAATCTACCGCAGAAGCTATCGTCTATACTGCGCTGGAAACCCTGGCTCAGCGTTCAGGTAAAGACCATCTGGAAGCCTTTGAAGCAGCACTGGATAACGTGCGTCCGACTGTCGAAGTGAAGTCTCGTCGCGTTGGTGGTTCTACTTATCAGGTTCCAGTTGAAGTTCGTCCGGTTCGTCGCAATGCTCTGGCTATGCGTTGGATCGTTGAAGCTGCTCGTAAACGCGGTGATAAATCCATGGCTTTGCGCCTGGCGAACGAACTTTCTGATGCAGCAGACAACAAAGGTACTGCTGTGAAGAAACGTGAAGACGTTCACCGTATGGCTGAAGCCAACAAGGCGTTCGCTCACTACCGCTGGTAATCCCTGCGTAGACGTTAATAACCCAGCGGGCGCTCAACAGGCTAACCCGCTTGGGTTTTACTACTTTGAACGCCCTAGGAATAGAGGAAACAAATGGCTCGTACAACACCCATTGCACGCTATCGTAATATCGGTATCAGTGCACACATCGACGCCGGTAAAACCACTACCACTGAACGTATTCTGTTCTACACCGGTGTAAACCACAAAATCGGTGAAGTTCACGACGGCGCCGCGACCATGGACTGGATGGAGCAGGAACAGGAGCGTGGTATTACCATTACCTCCGCTGCGACCACCGCTTTCTGGTCCGGTATGGCTAAACAGTATGAACCGCACCGCATCAACATCATCGACACCCCGGGGCACGTTGACTTCACCATTGAAGTAGAACGTTCCATGCGTGTACTGGATGGCGCAGTGATGGTTTACTGTGCGGTAGGTGGTGTTCAGCCGCAGTCTGAAACCGTATGGCGTCAGGCAAACAAATATAAAGTTCCGCGTATCGCGTTCGTTAACAAAATGGACCGTATGGGCGCGAACTTCCTGAAAGTGGTTGACCAGATTAAAGCGCGTCTGGGTGCCAACCCGGTTCCGTTGCAACTGGCTATTGGTGCTGAAGAAGCATTCACCGGTGTTGTTGACCTGGTGAAAATGAAAGCCATCAACTGGAACGAAGCAGACCAGGGTACCACCTTCGTTTACGAAGATATCCCGGCTGACATGCAGGATCTGGCTGACGAATGGCATCAGAATCTGATTGAATCCGCCGCTGAAGCTTCCGAAGAGCTGATGGAAAAATACCTGGGCGGTGAAGAGCTGACTGAAGCAGAAATCAAGACTGCTCTGCGTCAGCGCGTTCTGAATAATGAAATCATCCTGGTTACCTGTGGTTCTGCGTTCAAGAACAAAGGTGTTCAGGCAATGCTGGACGCCGTTATTGACTATCTGCCGGCTCCGACAGATGTTCCGGCAATCAAAGGTATGCTGGACGACGGTAAAGACACCCCAGCTGAGCGTCACGCCAGCGATGACGAGCCGTTCTCTGCACTGGCGTTCAAAATCGCAACCGACCCGTTCGTGGGTAACCTGACCTTCTTCCGCGTGTACTCCGGTGTGGTTAACTCCGGCGACACTGTGCTGAACTCAGTGAAATCTGAGCGTGAGCGTTTTGGTCGTATCGTTCAGATGCACGCCAACAAGCGTGAAGAAATTAAAGAAGTTCGTGCGGGTGACATCGCTGCGGCTATCGGTCTGAAAGACGTGATTACTGGTGACACCCTGTGTAACCCGGATCACCCGATCATTCTGGAGCGTATGGAATTCCCGGAACCGGTTATCTCCATCGCCGTAGAACCGAAAACCAAAGCTGACCAGGAAAAAATGGGTCTGGCTCTGGGCCGTCTGGCGAAAGAAGACCCGTCTTTCCGCGTATGGACTGACGAAGAATCGAACCAGACCATCATCGCGGGCATGGGCGAGCTGCACCTCGACATCATCGTTGACCGTATGAAGCGTGAGTTCAACGTAGAAGCAAACGTCGGTAAACCGCAGGTTGCTTACCGCGAAGCGATTCGCGCTAAAGTTACCGATGTTGAAGGTAAACACGCCAAACAGTCTGGTGGTCGTGGTCAGTATGGTCACGTTGTTATCGACATGTATCCGCTGGAGCCGGGCTCAAATCCGAAAGGTTACGAGTTCGTCAACGATATCAAAGGTGGTGTTATTCCTGGTGAATACATCCCGGCCGTTGATAAAGGTATTCAGGAGCAGCTGAAAGCGGGTCCGCTGGCTGGCTTCCCGGTGGTTGATCTCGGCGTGCGTCTGCACTTCGGTTCTTACCATGACGTTGACTCCTCCGAACTGGCGTTTAAACTGGCTGCCTCTATTGCCTTTAAAGCGGCGTTTGGTAAAGCGAACCCTGTTCTGCTTGAGCCTATCATGAAGGTTGAAGTAGAAACGCCAGAAGAGAACACCGGTGACGTCATCGGTGACCTTAGCCGTCGTCGTGGTATGCTGCGTGGTCAAGAATCCAACGTGACTGGCGTTGTGATTCATGCTGAAGTGCCGCTGTCTGAAATGTTCGGATATGCAACCCAGCTGCGTTCTTTGACCAAAGGTCGTGCTTCTTACTCCATGGAGTTCCTGAAGTACGATGATGCACCGAACAACGTTGCTCAGGCTGTTATTGAAGCCCGTCGTAAGTAATAAACCCGTAGTAAATCACTCGGGTTTAACAAAACATTGATCCCGTGCTCTCTCCATGAGGGGAGAGCATTTGAGTAAGGAATATAGCCGTGTCTAAAGAAAAATTTGAACGTACAAAACCGCACGTTAACGTCGGTACTATCGGCCACGTTGACCATGGTAAAACAACGCTGACCGCTGCCATCACTACCGTTCTGGCAAAAACCTACGGTGGTCAGGCTCGTGCATTCGACCAGATCGATAACGCACCGGAAGAAAAAGCGCGTGGTATCACCATCAACACCTCTCACGTTGAATACGATACCCCGACTCGCCACTACGCGCACGTTGACTGCCCAGGGCACGCCGACTACGTGAAAAACATGATCACCGGTGCAGCCCAGATGGACGGCGCTATCCTGGTTGTTGCTGCGACTGACGGCCCGATGCCGCAGACGCGTGAGCACATCCTGCTGGGTCGTCAGGTCGGCGTTCCGTTCATCATCGTGTTCCTGAACAAATGCGACATGGTTGATGACGAAGAGCTGCTGGAACTGGTTGAGATGGAAGTGCGTGAGCTGCTGTCTCAGTACGACTTCCCAGGCGACGACACGCCGGTTATCCGCGGTTCCGCGCTGAAAGCGCTGGAAGGCGAAGCCGAGTGGGAAGCGAAAATCATCGAACTGGCCGAAGCGCTGGACAGCTACATCCCGGAACCTGAGCGTGCGATTGACAAGCCGTTCCTGCTGCCGATCGAAGACGTATTCTCTATCTCTGGCCGTGGTACTGTCGTGACCGGTCGTGTAGAGCGCGGCATCGTTAAAGTGGGCGAAGAAGTGGAAATCGTGGGTATCAAAGACACCACGAAAACCACCTGTACCGGCGTTGAAATGTTCCGCAAATTGCTGGACGAAGGCCGTGCAGGCGAGAACGTTGGCGTTCTGCTGCGTGGTACCAAACGTGATGAAGTTGAGCGTGGTCAGGTACTGGCTAAACCGGGTTCAATCAAGCCGCACACTCAGTTCGAATCTGAAGTGTATATTCTGAGCAAAGACGAAGGTGGCCGTCACACGCCGTTCTTCAAAGGCTACCGTCCGCAGTTCTACTTCCGTACCACTGACGTGACAGGCACCATCGAACTGCCGGAAGGCGTGGAAATGGTGATGCCAGGCGACAACATCAAGATGGTCGTAAACCTGATCGCGCCGATCGCGATGGACGACGGTCTGCGTTTCGCAATCCGTGAAGGTGGCCGTACCGTAGGTGCTGGCGTGGTTGCCAAAGTTATCGCTTAATAAGCAATAACTCACATACGAAATGAAAAGGGTACTTCGGTACCCTTTTTTATTAGTCTTTTTGGTAATTGAAATAAAAACCATTCTTATTTACTATACGGGTGGCTGATTAAAAAGTGAGTGATTCGTGTATGTATATCTGCTTGTGTAATGCAATTTCCGATAAAGTCATTCGGCAGGTTGTTCGCCAACATCGCACGGTGTCTCTCAAACAATTAAAGCAGTTCATTCCCGTTGGCACGGAATGTGGAAAATGCCTGCGTCAGGCTCGGCTGATTATTGATGATGAAATGACAAAAAATGCGCAATTAAACCAAGTTGCATAACCAAACCAGCCAGCTTTTTGACTCTGCCTGAAGCGCTTCTACACTTTTTAGTACTGGAGCGGAGGAGTCGAGCTATGAAAGGTGATAAAAACGTCATTACTCATTTGAATAAGCTGTTGGGCAACGAGTTGGTTGCGATTAACCAGTATTTTTTGCATGCCCGAATGTTTAAGAACTGGGGGCTTAAGCGCCTTAATGACCATGAATACCATGAGTCTATTGATGAAATGAAACATGCTGATCGCTACATCGAGCGGATCTTGTTTCTGGAAGGTATCCCGAATTTACAAGACCTTGGCAAGCTGAATATTGGCGAAGATGTAGAGGAAATGCTGCGCTCTGACCTGGCATTAGAGCTCGAAGGAGCAAAGAGTTTGCGTGAGGCTATCGCTTATGCTGACTCGGTGCGAGATTATGTCAGCCGCGACCTTATGATCAGCGTGCTGGCAGATGAAGAAGAGCACATCGACTGGCTGGAAACGGAACTGGAACTGATTGCCAGATTAGGTATCCAGAATTACCTACAGACTCAACTGAAAGAAGAAGCATAATCACCACGCTTCAATTAAATCCCCGAGTTTCATCTTTAGGTTGCTTCCTGAACAAATATACGTATAATGCGCGGGCCTACCTGAAATGGTAGGCCTGATTCGTTATGAATCCGCAGGCAGGCAATAAGCCCGCCAAACAATATCCCCGATATGGGGGTTACGTACTGTGAACGATTACACTCTCCCATCAATCGTAATGGGCTCGAGGAGTAATTACTTTCGTTTATAAATAATTGGAGCTCTGGTCTCATGCAGAACCAAAGAATCCGTATCCGCCTGAAAGCGTTTGATCATCGTCTGATCGATCAATCAACTGCGGAAAT
The DNA here is from genome assembly GCF_900095885.1 of Dickeya aquatica. Taxonomy (NCBI): domain Bacteria; kingdom Pseudomonadati; phylum Pseudomonadota; class Gammaproteobacteria; order Enterobacterales; family Pectobacteriaceae; genus Dickeya; species Dickeya aquatica. Next base: position 4,048,076 of record NZ_LT615367.1, on the reverse strand, counting down.
TGTCGAGACTGCCAAGCGCACTGGTGCGCAGGTTCGCGGTCCGATTCCGCTGCCGACCCGCAAAGAGCGCTTTACCGTTCTGATCTCTCCGCACGTTAACAAAGACGCGCGCGATCAGTACGAAATCCGCACTCACAAGCGTCTGGTTGACATCGTTGAGCCAACTGAGAAAACCGTTGATGCTCTGATGCGTCTGGATCTGGCTGCCGGTGTAGACGTGCAGATCAGCCTGGGTTAATCAGGTCATTGAGCGATTGAGAGGTTGAAACAATGATTGGTTTAGTCGGTAAAAAAGTGGGTATGACCCGCATCTTCACTGAAGAAGGCGTTTCTATCCCCGTAACCGTAATCGAAATTGAAGCAAACCGCGTAACTCAGGTCAGAGACCTGGAGAACGACGGATACCGTGCTGTTCAGGTCACTACCGGTGCTAAAAAAGCTAACCGTGTGACTAAACCGGAAGCGGGCCATTTCGCTAAAGCGGGTGTTGAAGCTGGTCGCGTTCTGCGTGAATTCCGTCTTGCTGACGGTGAAGAATTTGCGGTAGGGCAGAACATCAGCGTTGAAATCTTCGCTGACGTTAAAAAAGTAGACGTTACCGGTACTTCTAAAGGTAAAGGCTTTGCCGGTACCGTTAAGCGCTGGAACTTCCGCACTCAGGATGCTACCCACGGTAACTCCTTGTCTCACCGTGTTCCGGGTTCTATCGGTCAGAACCAGACTCCGGGCAAAGTGTTCAAAGGCAAGAAAATGGCAGGCCAGCTGGGTAATGAACGTGTCACTGTTCAGAGCCTGGACGTAGTACGTGTTGACGCTGAGCGCAACCTGCTGCTGGTTAAAGGTGCAGTCCCGGGTGCAACCGGTAGCGACCTGATCGTTAAACCGGCTGTGAAGGCGTGAGGAGATAGCAATGGAATTAGTATTGAAAGACGCGCAAAGCGCGCTGACTGTTTCCGAAACTACCTTCGGTCGTGATTTCAACGAAGCGCTGGTTCACCAGGTTGTTGTTGCTTATGCAGCAGGTGCCCGTCAAGGTACTCGCGCTCAGAAGACCCGTGCTGAAGTAACTGGTTCCGGTAAAAAACCGTGGCGTCAGAAAGGCACTGGCCGTGCGCGTTCTGGTTCTATCAAGAGCCCGATCTGGCGTTCTGGTGGCGTAACGTTCGCTGCCAAGCCTCAGGATCACAGCCAGAAAGTAAACAAAAAGATGTACCGCGGCGCGCTGAAAAGCATTCTGTCCGAACTGGTACGTCAGGATCGTCTGATCGTTGTCGAGAAGTTCTCTGTTGAAGCGCCGAAAACTAAGTTGCTGGCTCAGAAACTGAAAGAACTGGCGCTGGATGACGTGCTGATCATCACTGGTGAACTGGATGAGAACCTGTTCCTGGCCGCTCGTAACCTGTACAAGGTTGACGTGCGTGACGTGACAAGTATCGACCCGGTTAGCCTGATCGCCTTCGACAAAGTGGTTATGACTGCTGATGCTGTTAAGCAAGTTGAGGAGATGCTGGCATGATTCGTGAAGAACGTCTGCTGAAAGTATTGCGCGCGCCGCACGTTTCTGAAAAAGCGTCTACTGCGATGGAAAAACACAACACCATCGTGCTCAAAGTTGCCAAAGACGCGACTAAAGCAGAAATCAAAGCTGCCGTGCAGAAACTGTTTGAAGTCGAAGTCAATGACGTACGTACCCTGGTAGTTAAAGGGAAAGTGAAACGTCATGGACAGCGTATCGGTCGTCGTAGCGACTGGAAAAAAGCTTACGTCACCCTGAAAGAAGGCCAGAATCTGGACTTCATCGGCGGCGCAGAGTAAGTCGGAGGAGTAATACAATGGCAGTTGTTAAATGTAAACCGACATCTCCGGGTCGTCGCCACGTTGTTAAAGTGGTTAACCCTGAGCTGCACAAGGGCAAACCGTTTGCTCCGTTGCTGGAAAAAAACAGCAAATCCGGTGGTCGTAACAACAATGGCCGTATCACCACTCGTCATATCGGTGGTGGCCACAAACAGGCTTACCGTATTGTTGACTTCAAACGCAACAAAGACGGTATTCCGGCAGTTGTTGAGCGTCTTGAGTACGATCCGAACCGTTCTGCGAACATCGCACTGGTTCTGTACAAAGACGGCGAGCGCCGTTATATCCTGGCACCGAAAGGCCTGAAAGCAGGTGACCAGATTCAGTCTGGTGTTGATGCTGCAATCAAAACCGGTAACACCCTGCCGATGCGTAACATCCCGGTCGGTTCAACGGTTCACAACGTAGAAATGAAACCAGGTAAAGGCGGCCAGTTGGCTCGTTCTGCTGGTGCCTACGTTCAGATCGTTGCTCGTGAAGGTGCTTACGTTACTCTGCGTCTGCGTTCTGGCGAAATGCGTAAAGTCGAATCTGACTGCCGCGCAACGCTGGGCGAAGTCGGCAACGCTGAGCATATGCTGCGCGTTCTGGGTAAAGCAGGTGCTGCACGCTGGCGTGGCGTACGTCCGACCGTTCGCGGTACGGCGATGAACCCGGTTGACCACCCGCACGGTGGTGGTGAAGGTCGTAACTTTGGTAAGCACCCGGTTACTCCGTGGGGCGTTCAGACCAAAGGTAAGAAGACCCGCAGCAACAAGCGTACTGATAAATTCATCGTACGTCGCCGTACTAAATAATTTTAGAGGATAAACCATGCCACGTTCTCTCAAGAAAGGTCCATTTATTGACCTGCACTTGCTGAAGAAGGTAGAGAAAGCGGTGGAAAGCGGTGACAAGAAGCCCCTGCGCACCTGGTCCCGTCGTTCAACGATCTTTCCAAACATGATCGGTTTGACCATCGCTGTCCATAATGGTCGTCAGCACGTTCCGGTATTCATCTCTGATGAGATGGTCGGACACAAGCTGGGTGAATTCGCGCCGACTCGTACTTATCGCGGCCACGCGGCTGATAAAAAAGCCAAGAAGAAATAAGGTAGGAGGAAGAGATGGAAACTATCGCTAAACATCGCCATGCTCGTTCTTCTGCTCAGAAGGTTCGCCTGGTGGCTGACCTGATTCGCGGTAAGAAAGTGTCGCAAGCTCTGGAAATTCTGACCTACACCAACAAGAAAGCTGCTGGTCTGGTTAAGAAAATACTGGAGTCTGCCATTGCTAACGCAGAACACAACGATGGCGCTGACATTGACGATCTGAAAGTTGCGAAAATCTTCGTAGACGAAGGCCCGAGCATGAAACGCATTATGCCGCGTGCTAAAGGTCGTGCGGATCGCATCCTGAAGCGTACCAGCCACATCACTGTGGTTGTGTCCGATCGCTGAGACTCTGGAGACTAGCAATGGGTCAGAAAGTACATCCTAATGGTATTCGCCTGGGTATTGTCAAAACTTGGAACTCTACCTGGTATGCGAATACCAAAGAATTCGCTGACAACCTGGACAGCGATTTTAAAGTTCGTCAGTACCTGAACAAGGAACTGGAGAAAGCCTCCGTTTCCCGCATCGTTATCGAGCGTCCGGCTAAAAGCATCCGTGTGACTATTCACACTGCTCGCCCGGGTATCGTTATCGGTAAAAAAGGTGAAGACGTCGAAAAACTGCGTAAGGGCGTAGCGGATATCGCTGGCGTACCGGCGCAGATTAATATCGCCGAAGTTCGTAAGCCTGAACTGGACGCAAAACTGGTTGCCGACAGCATCACTTCTCAGCTGGAGCGTCGTGTGATGTTCCGTCGCGCGATGAAGCGTGCTGTTCAGAACGCCATGCGTCTGGGCGCTAAAGGTATCAAAGTTGAAGTTAGCGGCCGTCTGGGCGGCGCGGAAATCGCACGTACCGAGTGGTACCGTGAAGGCCGTGTTCCGTTGCATACACTGCGCGCTGACATTGATTACAACACCTCTGAAGCGCACACCACTTACGGTGTCATCGGTGTGAAAGTGTGGATCTTCAAAGGTGAGATCCTGGGTGGTATGGCTGCCGTTGAACAACCGGAAAAACCGGCTGCTCAACCGAAAAAGCAGCAGCGTAAAGGCCGCAAGTAAGGAGAGTCGCTGAATGTTACAACCAAAGCGTACAAAATTCCGTAAGGTGCACAAAGGCCGCAACCGTGGTCTGGCTGCCGGTACGGATGTGAGCTTCGGCACTTTCGGTCTGAAAGCTGTTGGCCGCGGTCGCCTGACTGCTCGTCAAATCGAAGCTGCTCGTCGTGCTATGACTCGTGCTGTTAAGCGTCAAGGTAAGATCTGGATCCGTGTATTCCCGGACAAACCGATCACCGAGAAACCGCTTGAAGTGCGTATGGGTAAAGGTAAAGGTAACGTGGAGTATTGGGTTGCCTTGATTCAGCCAGGTAAAGTCCTGTACGAAATGGACGGGGTGCCGGAAGAGTTAGCCCGCGAGGCATTCGAACTGGCAGCAGCGAAACTGCCGATCAAAACCACCTTTGTAACTAAGACGGTGATGTAATGAAAGCAAAAGAGCTGCGTGAAAAGAGCGTTGAAGAGCTGAATACCGAACTGCTCGGACTGCTGCGTGAACAGTTCAATCTGCGCATGCAGGCTGCCAGCGGTCAGCTGCAACAAACTCACCTGTTGAAGCAAGTGCGCCGTAATGTCGCACGCGTTAAGACTTTACTGACTGAGAAGGCGGGTGCGTAATGACCGATAAAATCCGTACTCTGCAAGGTCGTGTTGTTAGTGACAAAATGCAGAAATCTGCTGTTGTTGCTATTGAGCGTTTTGTGAAACATCCGATCTACGGTAAATTCATCAAGCGCACGACTAAGCTGCACGTGCATGACGAGAACAACGAATGTGGAATCGGCGACGTGGTTGAAATCCGCGAATGCCGCCCGCTGTCCAAGACTAAATCCTGGACTCTGGTTCGCGTTGTAGAGAAAGCGGTTCTGTAATACAGTAAGCGCTCTCGAATAAGATAAACGGCTCAATGTGTTGAGCCGTTTATTTTTTCTACCCATATTGAATGAGCAGTGTTATAATGCTGCGCCCTCAATTATGGGGCTTTTTTAACGACCTGATTCTGGGTCCCATAAGTAGTAGTTGACATTAGCGGAGCACTAACATGATCCAAGAACAGACTATGCTGAACGTGGCCGACAACTCCGGTGCACGTCGCGTAATGTGTATCAAGGTTCTGGGTGGCTCGCACCGTCGCTACGCAGGCGTCGGCGACATCATCAAAATTACCATTAAGGAAGCAATTCCTCGTGGCAAGGTGAAGAAAGGCGATGTGCTGAAGGCGGTAGTGGTGCGCACCAGGAAGGGTGTTCGTCGCCCGGACGGTTCTGTCGTTCGCTTCGATGGCAATGCTTGCGTTCTTCTGAACAACAACAGCGAGCAGCCGATCGGTACGCGTATTTTTGGGCCGGTAACTCGTGAGCTGCGTTCTGAGAAGTTCATGAAAATTATCTCTCTGGCACCAGAAGTATTGTAAGGAGCGAACCATGGCAGCGAAAATCCGTCGTGATGACGAAGTTATCGTGCTGACCGGCAAAGATAAAGGTAAGCGCGGTAAAGTAAAAAATGTCCTGTCCTCTGGTAAGGTCATTGTTGAAGGTATCAACCTGGTTAAAAAACATCAGAAGCCGGTTCCGGCACTGAACCAACCGGGTGGCATCGTTGAAAAAGAAGCTGCAATTCAGGTTTCTAACGTTGCAATCTTCAATGCGGCTACCGGCAAGGCAGACCGTGTAGGCTTTAGATTCGAAGACGGCAAAAAAGTCCGTTTCTTCAAGTCTAACAGCGAAACTATCAAGTAACTTGGAGTAGTACGATGGCGAAACTGCATGATTACTACAAAGACGAAGTAGTTAGCAAACTGATGACTCAGTTTAACTACCATTCTGTCATGCAAGTCCCTCGGGTCGAGAAGATCACCCTGAACATGGGTGTTGGTGAAGCGATTGCTGACAAAAAACTGCTGGATAACGCAGCAGCTGATTTGACAGCGATCTCCGGTCAGAAACCGTTGATCACCAAAGCACGCAAATCTGTTGCAGGCTTCAAAATCCGTCAGGGCTATCCGATCGGCTGTAAAGTAACCCTGCGTGGCGAACGCATGTGGGAGTTCTTTGAGCGTCTGATTACCATTGCTGTACCGCGTATCCGCGATTTCCGTGGTCTGTCTTCGAAATCTTTCGATGGACGTGGTAACTACAGCATGGGTGTGCGTGAGCAGATCATCTTCCCGGAAATCGACTATGACAAAGTCGATCGCGTTCGTGGTTTGGACATTACCATTACCACCACTGCGAAATCCGATGATGAAGGCCGTGCGCTGTTGGCCGCCTTTAACTTCCCGTTCCGCAAGTAAGGTAGGGTTACTAATGGCTAAGCAATCCATGAAAGCACGCGAAGTTAAACGCGTGAAATTAGCTGACAAATTCTTCGCTAAGCGCGTTGAGTTGAAAGCTATTATCTCCAATGTGAACTCATCCGACGAAGATCGTTGGGATGCTGTTCTCAAGCTGCAGACTCTGCCGCGTGATTCCAGCCCGTCCCGTCAGCGTAACCGCTGCCGCCAGACTGGTCGTCCGCACGCTTTCCTGCGGAAGTTCGGGTTGAGCCGTATCAAGGTCCGTGAAGCCGCCATGCGCGGTGAAATTCCGGGTCTGAAAAAGGCTAGCTGGTAATTGTCACCAATTGAATCACGGGAGTAAAGACAGATGAGCATGCAAGATCCGATCGCGGATATGCTGACCCGTATCCGTAACGGTCAGGCCGCGAACAAAGTTGCGGTCACCATGCCTTCCTCCAAGCTGAAAGTGGCAATTGCCAAAGTGCTGAAGGAAGAAGGTTACATTGAAGATTACAAAATCGAAGGCGACACCAAGCCTGTACTGGAACTGAGTCTGAAATATTTCCAGGGCAAGGCAGTGGTAGAAAGCATTCAGCGAGTAAGCCGTCCTGGTCTGCGCATCTACAAACGTAAAGATGAGCTGCCGAAAGTTATGGCCGGTTTAGGTATCGCAGTTGTTTCTACCTCTAAAGGTGTGATGACTGATCGTGCAGCTCGCCAGGCTGGTCTTGGTGGCGAGATTATCTGCTACGTAGCTTAATCGGGAGGAAAGAATGTCTCGTGTTGCAAAAGCACCCGTCGTCATTCCTGCCGGCGTAGAGGTAAAACTCAACGGTCAGGATATTTCGGTCAAGGGTAAAAACGGCGAGCTGACCCGCAAAGTCAACGCTGCTGTAGAAGTTAAACAGGCTGATAACGTGCTGACTTTCGCTCCGCGCGAAGGTTTTGCTGATGGCTGGGCTCAGGCCGGTACTACCCGCGCTCTGCTGAACAGCATGGTTATCGGTGTTACCGAAGGCTTCACCAAAAAGCTGCAGCTGGTAGGTGTTGGTTATCGTGCAGCCGTGAAAGGTAATGTGGTGAATCTGGCCTTGGGCTTCTCTCACCCGATCGATCACGAACTGCCTGCAGGTATTACTGCTGAATGTCCGTCTCAGACTGAAATCGTGCTGAAAGGCGCTGATAAACAGCTGATCGGTCAGGTGGCAGCTGATCTGCGCGCCTACCGTAGTCCTGAGCCTTACAAAGGCAAGGGTGTTCGTTACGCCGATGAAGTCGTGCGTACCAAAGAGGCTAAGAAGAAGTAAGGTAACACTATGGATAAGAAATCAGCTCGTATCCGTCGTGCAACCCGCGCACGTCGCAAGCTCCGTGAACTGGGTGCGACACGTCTGGTGGTACATCGTACCCCGCGTCATATTTACGCGCAGGTCATCGCACCGAACGGTTCTGAAGTCCTGGTAGCCGCTTCTACTGTAGAAAAAGCTATCGCTGAGCAACTGAAGTACACCGGTAACAAAGACGCAGCTGCTGCTGTAGGTAAAGCTGTTGCTGAACGCGCTCTGGAAAAAGGCATCAAAGCAGTCGCTTTTGACCGTTCCGGTTTCCAATATCATGGTCGAGTCCAGGCACTGGCAGATGCTGCCCGTGAAGCTGGCCTTCAGTTCTAAGGTAGAGGTGTAAGATGGCTCACATCGAAAAACAAGCTGGCGAACTGCAGGAAAAGCTGATCGCGGTAAATCGCGTATCTAAAACCGTTAAAGGTGGTCGTATTTTTAGCTTCACCGCACTGACTGTAGTGGGTGATGGTAATGGCCGCGTTGGTTTTGGTTACGGTAAAGCACGCGAAGTTCCGGCAGCGATACAGAAAGCGATGGAAAAAGCCCGTCGCAATATGATGAATGTCGCGCTGAACAACGGCACTCTGCAGCACCCGGTTAAAGGTGCACACACAGGTTCTCGTGTGTTCATGCAGCCAGCTTCCGAAGGTACCGGTATTATTGCCGGTGGTGCAATGCGCGCCGTTCTGGAAGTTGCAGGGGTTCATAACGTATTGGCTAAAGCCTATGGTTCCACTAACCCGATTAACGTGGTACGTGCAACTATCGACGGCTTGGCTAACATGAAGTCCCCGGATATGGTCGCTGCCAAGCGTGGTAAATCCGTTGAAGACATTCTGGGGTAATTGACCATGGCAAAGACTATTAAAATCACTCAAACCCGTAGTGCAATCGGTCGTCTGCCGAAACATAAGGCAACGCTGCTTGGCCTGGGTCTGCGTCGTATTGGTCATACCGTAGAGCGTGAAGATACGCCCGCCGTACGTGGTATGGTCAACGCGGTTTCCTATATGGTTAAAGTGGAGGAGTAACAGATGCGTTTGAATACTCTGTCTCCGGCCGAAGGCGCTAAACACGCTGCGAAGCGTGTAGGTCGCGGTATCGGTTCCGGCCTCGGTAAAACGGGCGGCCGTGGTGTCAAAGGTCAGAACTCTCGTTCTGGCGGTGGCGTGCGCCGTGGTTTTGAAGGCGGCCAGATGCCTTTGTACCGTCGTCTGCCGAAGTTCGGCTTCACTTCTCGCAAAGCGATGATTACAGCCGAAGTTCGTCTGTCTGATCTGGCTCGCGTTGAAGGTGATGTTGTCGATCTGAATACGCTTAAAGCTGCTAACGTCATCGGCGTTCAGATTGAATTCGCGAAAGTGATTCTGTCTGGCGAAGTTGCACGTCCGGTAACGATCCGTGGCTTGCGCGTCACCAAAGGTGCTCGTGCTGCGATCGAGGCTGCTGGCGGCAAAATTGAGGAATAAGTAGCAGATGGCTAAGCAACCAGGATTAGATTTTCAAAGTGCTAAAGGCGGAGTTGGCGAGCTGAAGCGCAGACTGCTGTTTGTAATCGGTGCGCTAATTGTTTTCCGTATTGGCTCTTTTATTCCGATTCCTGGTATTGATGCCACTGTGCTTGCCAAATTGCTCGAACAACAGCGTGGCACCATCATTGAAATGTTCAATATGTTCTCTGGTGGTGCACTTAGCCGTGCTTCAATTTTTGCTCTGGGTATCATGCCGTATATTTCGGCGTCCATCATCATTCAGTTGTTGACGGTGGTTCATCCAGCTCTGGCAGAAATAAAGAAAGAAGGGGAAGCTGGCAGACGTAAAATCAGCCAGTACACCCGTTACGGTACTTTGGTGTTGGGTATATTTCAGTCAATCGGTATTGCTACTGGTTTACCGAATATGCCTGGAATGCAGGATCTTGTTATTAACCCGGGTTTTGCATTTTATTTCACCGCTGTTGTCAGTCTGGTCACAGGAACAATGTTCCTTATGTGGTTAGGCGAGCAGATTACTGAACGAGGTATCGGTAACGGTATCTCGATCATAATTTTTGCTGGTATCGTTGCGGGACTGCCGCCGGCCATTGGCCATACCATCGAGCAAGCGCGGCAAGGCGATCTGCACTTCCTCCTGTTGCTGTTGGTTGCGGTGCTGGTATTCGCAGTGACTTTCTTTGTTGTATTTATTGAGCGTGGTCAACGTCGTATCGTCGTTAATTATGCTAAACGTCAACAAGGGCGTCGTGTTTATGCCGCTCAGAGTACACATCTGCCTTTGAAGGTAAATATGGCGGGGGTTATTCCGGCCATTTTTGCTTCAAGCATAATACTGTTTCCTGCTACGATTGCATCGTGGTTTGGGGGCGGTACTGGTTGGAATTGGCTGACAACTATTTCGTTGTATTTGCAGCCAGGGCAACCGCTTTATGTGTTACTCTATGCATCTGCAATCATCTTCTTCTGTTTCTTCTATACAGCGTTGGTATTTAACCCGCGTGAAACAGCAGATAACCTGAAGAAGTCCGGTGCATTCGTGCCAGGAATTCGTCCGGGAGAACAAACGGCAAAATATATTGATAAAGTAATGACGCGTCTGACGTTGGTCGGTGCGATGTATATTACTTTTATCTGCCTCATCCCGGAGTTCATGCGCGACGCAATGAAAGTGCCGTTCTACTTTGGTGGTACGTCACTGTTAATTGTTGTTGTTGTGATCATGGACTTTATGGCTCAAGTGCAAACGCTATTGATGTCCAGTCAATATGAGTCTGCATTGAAGAAGGCAAACCTGAAAGGCTATAGCCGCTAATTAGGTTTAGCTTGAGAAGTTACGGAGAGTAAAAATGAAAGTTCGTGCTTCCGTCAAGAAATTATGTCGTAACTGTAAGATCGTTAAGCGTAACGGCATCGTTCGCGTCATCTGCAGCGCCGAGCCTAAGCATAAACAGCGCCAAGGCTGATTATCTCACATATTTTTCTTGCAAAGTTGGGTTGAGCTGGCTAGATTAGCCAGCCAATCTTTTGTATGTAACTGCAATATCATTTGAGTATCCTGAAAACGGGCTTTTCAGTATGGTATTGCTTTATAAAAATTGTAGGAGTGCATAGTGGCCCGTATAGCAGGCATTAACATTCCTGATCATAAACATACCGTTATCGCATTAACTTCGATTTACGGTATCGGCAAAACCCGTTCTAAGGCCATCTGTGCTGAAACGGGAATCGCTGAAGATGTTAAGATCAGTGAGCTGTCTGAAGAACAAATTGATCAGCTGCGTGATGCAGTTGGTAAATTCGTTGTTGAAGGTGATCTGCGTCGTGAAATCACCCTGAGCATCAAGCGTCTGATGGACCTTGGTACTTATCGTGGTTTGCGTCACCGTCGTGGTCTGCCGGTACGCGGTCAGCGTACTAAGACTAACGCCCGTACCCGTAAGGGTCCGCGCAAACCGATCAAGAAATAATCGGGGTGATTGAATAATGGCAAAGGCACCTATTCGTGCACGTAAGCGTGTAAGAAAGCAAGTCTCTGACGGTGTGGCTCATATCCATGCTTCTTTCAACAACACCATCGTTACCATTACCGATCGTCAGGGTAATGCGTTGGGTTGGGCAACTGCCGGTGGTTCCGGTTTCCGTGGTTCTCGTAAATCCACTCCGTTCGCCGCTCAGGTAGCAGCAGAGCGCTGCGCCGAAGCTGTGAAAGAGTACGGTATCAAGAATCTGGAAGTTATGGTTAAAGGACCTGGTCCGGGCCGTGAGTCTACTATCCGCGCTCTGAACGCGGCTGGTTTCCGCATCACTAATATTACTGATGTGACTCCGATCCCTCATAACGGTTGTCGTCCGCCGAAAAAGCGTCGCGTGTAACGCTGCTTTTAGGATTGCTGGAGAAAGAAAATGGCAAGATATTTGGGTCCTAAGCTCAAGCTGAGCCGTCGTGAAGGCACCGACCTGTTTTTAAAGTCTGGTGTTCGTGCGATCGATTCCAAGTGTAAAATTGAACAAGCTCCTGGTCAGCATGGCGCACGTAAACCGCGTCTGTCCGACTATGGCGTGCAGTTGCGTGAAAAGCAGAAAGTTCGCCGTATCTACGGTGTGCTGGAACGCCAGTTCCGTAACTACTACAAAGAAGCCGCTCGTCTGAAAGGCAATACAGGTGCAAACCTGTTGCAGTTGCTGGAAGGTCGTTTGGACAACGTTGTTTACCGTATGGGGTTCGGCGCTACTCGTGCAGAAGCTCGTCAGCTGGTGAGCCACAAAGCTGTCATGGTAAACGGTCGCGTTGTTAATATCGCTTCTTATCAGGTATCTCCGAATGACGTAGTCAGCATCCGCGAGAAAGCGAAAAAGCAGTCTCGTGTTAAGGCCGCTTTGGAGCTGGCTGAACAGCGTGAAAAGCCAACTTGGCTGGAAGTTGATGCTGCCAAGATGGAAGGTGTGTTCAAACGTATTCCTGAACGTACCGATCTGTCTGCGGACATTAATGAACACCTGATCGTCGAGCTTTACTCCAAGTAAAGCTTAGTACCAAAGAGAGGACACAATGCAGGGTTCTGTGACAGAGTTTCTAAAACCGCGCCTGGTAGATATCGAGCAAGTCAGTTCGACGCACGCCAAGGTGACCCTTGAGCCGTTAGAGCGGGGCTTCGGCCATACTCTTGGTAACGCACTGCGCCGTATTCTGCTTTCATCCATGCCTGGTTGCGCGGTGACCGAGGTTGAGATTGATGGTGTACTGCACGAGTACAGCACCAAAGAAGGCGTACAGGAAGATATCCTGGAAATCCTGCTCAACCTGAAAGGGCTGGCGGTGAGAGTTCAAGGCAAAGATGAAGTTATTCTTACCCTGAATAAATCTGGCATTGGCCCTGTGACTGCAGCCGACATCACCCATGATGGTGATGTCGAAATCGTCAAGCCACAGCATATAATCTGCCATCTGACCGATGAGAACGCATCTATTAGCATGCGTATTAAAGTTCAGCGTGGTCGTGGTTATGTGCCGGCGTCTGCCCGTATTCATACGGAAGAAGATGAGCGCCCGATTGGTCGCCTGTTAGTTGACGCTTGCTACAGCCCTGTGGAGCGTATCGCCTACAATGTTGAAGCAGCGCGTGTTGAACAGCGCACCGACCTGGACAAGCTGGTCATCGAGATGGAAACCAATGGTACGATCGATCCTGAAGAGGCGATCCGCCGTGCGGCGACTATTCTGGCCGAACAACTGGAAGCTTTTGTTGATTTACGTGATGTACGTCAGCCTGAAGTGAAAGAAGAAAAACCAGAATTCGATCCGATCCTGCTGCGCCCTGTTGACGATCTTGAATTGACTGTCCGCTCTGCTAACTGTCTTAAGGCAGAAGCTATCCACTACATCGGTGATCTGGTACAGCGTACCGAGGTTGAACTGCTTAAAACGCCTAACCTGGGTAAAAAATCTCTTACCGAGATTAAAGACGTGCTGGCTTCCCGTGGTTTGTCTCTGGGCATGCGCCTGGAAAACTGGCCACCAGCAAGCATTGCCGATGAATAACCAGATCACAGGTTAAGGTTTTACTGAGAAGGATAAGGTCATGCGCCATCGTAAGAGTGGTCGTCAACTGAACCGTAACAGCAGCCATCGCCAGGCTATGTTCCGTAACATGGCTGGTTCTTTGGTTCGTCATGAGATCATCAAGACGACCCTGCCGAAAGCGAAAGAGCTGCGTCGTGTTGTTGAACCGCTGATTACTCTTGCCAAGACCGACAGCGTTGCTAATCGTCGTCTGGCATTTGCCCGTACTCGTGATAACGAGATCGTGGCTAAACTGTTTAATGAACTGGGCCCGCGTTTCGCGAGCCGCGCTGGTGGTTACACTCGCATTCTGAAGTGTGGCTTCCGTGCTGGTGACAATGCGCCGATGGCATACATCGAGCTCGTTGATCGCACAGTTTCTCAGACAGAAGAAGTGGCTACTGCGGAGTAATCCGTATTAGCGTAAAAAAACCGGGGAAACCCGGTTTTTTTACGTCTCAATTTTAGTTCTGTTTTATTCTTTCCTGACCGACTATTATGAATCTCTGGGTATTTTGTGAGAGCTGATATGTTCCCTATTGATGAATGGGCTGAACGCCATATCCTTGAGTCACAAAAACGTGGAGAATTTGAGCACTTGCCTGGAGCTGGTAAACCGCTTCAGTTGGATGACAACAGTGCAGTGCCCGTTGAACTGCGTAGCATATATCATTTAATGAAGAATGCGGGTTTTATGCCAGCAGAGTTATTAGATTGCAAAGAGGCTCTGAAAGTGGCTGATCTATTGTATGCCACGGACCCGGAATCAAAAGAATATATAGAGTTATCTGGAAAACTGAGATCGTTAGAATTACGTTTACAGCTATCAGGAATAAGCACGGATTTTTTAAATGGTACGTATCAGGGGGCGTTTAAACATAAAATTGATAAATCTGATGATAGCGGTGAAGTGTAGTGTTAAACCTGTACGAATGTAGCTAGTACCATCACTCTCTAATAAGGTAAATATATGTCGAGATATCGTCACACCAAAGGAAAAATAAACGATAATGCGCTGGAAGCATTACTTCATGACCCATTATTCCGCCAGCGTGTTGAAAAAAATACTAAAGGTAAGGGAAGCTACCGCCGGAAAGACAAATATCAGAATGTGCGTGGAAGTAATAACTGGGAGGCCAGTGGTAAGAATATCTTTTTACCACTGGCTTTCTGGCATATTGATTTAGCTTTGGGAGCCACTAATTATTTCTGGACTGCCTCTCGGCCTGTTGTTTGAGCAAATCTCGAATCTCTGTTAATAACTTCTCTTCTGTCGTGATCTTCGGTGTGGTATCAGGTTGTACTTGTTGTGCACGGCGTAGTTTATTCATTAATTTAATAGCTATAAAAATGGCAAAAGTAACAATAATAAAATCAAAAATGTTCTGAATAAAAGTACCGTAATTGATGCTGACAGCTGAAATGTTGTCGTGTGCTTCTCGTAATACCCAGTGAAACTGCCTGAAATCGACACCGCCAATTAATAATCCTAACGGTGGCATAATGATGTCAGAAACCAGTGACGATACTATTTTACCAAAGGCAGCACCAATGATAACGCCCACGGCCAGGTCAACAACGTTGCCCCGCATGGCAAACTCACGAAATTCTTTCATTACACTCATCGCCATTTCCTCGTTATATCTGTTTCGTTAAGCTTAACAAGTGGCTGAGAAATTACCATAACAGGCCCCATAAGGCGTGAAGGTACGCCCGATAGTTTTTTGGCATTACAAAAAGAAGGGGCTTGGCTGGAATAAACGCTCGACATCAGAAATGTATTTCTTATCGGTCAGGAACATAATCACGTGATCACCTTGTTCAATTTGAAGGTTATTGTTAGCGATAATCACATCATCGCCACGTACAATTGCACCGATAATCGTACCCGGCGGCAGCTTAATGTCCGCCACCATGCGGCCAACAACTTTGGATGTGCCTTCATCGCCATGTGCGATAGCCTCGATGGCTTCTGCCACACCACGGCGTAGTGATGATACACTGACAATATCTGCCTTGCGTACATGCCCCAGCAGTGCGGAAATCGTTGCCTGCTGTGGTGAAATAGCAACGTCAATGACGCTTCCCTGAACGAGGTCAACATAGGCTCGGCGCTGAATCAGCACCATGGCTTTTTTGGCTCCCATACGTTTAGCTAGCATAGCCGACATGATGTTGGCTTCATCATCATTGGTAATCGCAATAAATACATCAAATTGCTCGACATGTTCCTGAGTCAGCAATTCCTGGTCAGATGCATCACCGTGGAAGACAATGGTATGTTGCAGCCTTTCGGCCAGTTCTGCTGCGCGTTGAGCATCCCGTTCTATCAGTTTGACGCTGTAATCTTTTTCTAATTTGCGTGCCAAACCTGCGCCAACATTACCGCCTCCGACAATCATGATACGTTTATAGGGTTTCTCCAGCCGCTGCATTTCACTCATTACCGCACGAATATGTTGCGATGCAGCAATGAAGAACACTTCATCTCCAGCTTCAATCACGGTTGAACCTTGTGGCCGGATAGGACGATCGTGGCGGAAAATAGCAGCAACCCGGGTTTCGATATGAGGCATGTGATCGCGCATTGTGGATATTGCGTTTCCCACAAGTGGCCCGCCATAGTAAGCGTTTACTGCCGCAATACTGACTTTTCCTTGTGCGAAATTAACCACCTGCAAAGCACCGGGATACTCAATCAATTTATAGATGTTGTCGATAACCAACTGTTCAGGTGAAATCAAGTGATCGATTGGGACTGCTTCGGTGTTAAAGAGCAGCCCTGACTCGCGGATATACTCTGCGGAACGAACGCGTGCGATGCGGTTAGGCGTATTAAACAGTGTGTAAGCAACCTGACAGGCAATCATGTTAGTTTCGTCGGCGTTAGTGACAGCGATAAGCATGTCTGCATCTTCAGCCCCCGCTTCGCGTAATACGCGTGGATGGGAAGCATAGCCAGTGACGACGCGCAGATCGAATTTATCCTGAAGCTGACGTAATCGGGTTGTGTTGGTATCGACAACCGTAATGTCATTATTTTCGCCGGACAGATTTTCCGCCAGCGTTCCGCCAACCTGACCTGCACCAAGAATGATTATCTTCATTGTCATCTCTGCCGTATTGTTTGCTGTCGGGGAAGACTTACTGTCATGAGGTTTTTACCAGTTTCGCATAAAAGAAACCATCACCATCCAGAGCGGCTGGCAGATTTTGAATCCCTGGTTTTGAGAGATTGCCCGTATCACTTAGTGAAGCATCGGTATGGCGTTGCAGAAATGACGCTATCTGCTGCTGATTTTCTTCCGGTAAGACGGAACAGGTTGCATAGACGAGGGTACCGCCTTTTTTTAAATGCGGCCAGATAGCCTCCAGAATTGACTGTTGCAGGGCAGATAATTCGTTGATATCGCTATCACGGCGTAACCATTTGATATCAGGGTGTCTGCGAATAACTCCTGTTGCTGAACAAGGCGCATCCAGTAGAATGCGATCAAACAATTTGTCACCACACCACAATGATGGTGTTCTGCCGTCGCCACATTTTACGTCTGCATGTTGCTTCAGGCGGTGTAGATTTTCATGAACTCGCTTTAACCGTTGCTCATCAATATCAACCGCAACAACGCGCGCGAGTGGAGCCGCTTCGAGTATGTGCGTGGTTTTTCCTCCAGGCGCGGCGCACAGATCAAGAATATCGTCACCATTTTGAGGAGCAAGCCAGTGAATACATCCCTGTGCTGACGCATCCTGTACTGTTACCCATCCTTGCTCGAACCCTGGTAATTGATTAACGGCACACGGTGTTTCAAGCCTGACTGCATCGGTATAGAAGGCGTGTGGATGAGCATTAATGCCTTGTTCTTGCAGCAACCCCAGATAAGCTTCGCGCGTATGATGTAGCCGGTTGACTCTGAGCCACATCGGGGGATGCTGATTATTCGCGGTAACGATGTGTTCCCATTGATCCGGGTAGGCCGCTTTCAAGCGGAGCAGTAGCCAGTCAGGGTGTGAGTAATGGGCTGGCGTATTTTTTACTCTTAACTGCAACTCATCTTGCTGACGCTGAAACTGACGCAAAACGCCATTAATCAGGCCTTTTAACTGAGGGCGCTTGAGTGCCACGGCACCATTGACCGTTTCTGCCAGTGCTGCATGGGCAGGAATGCGTGTATACGTGAGCTGATACAAGCCAACCATAAGCAGGTAATGAAGAATTTTTTGCTTACCAGCCAGTGGTTTTGCCATCAACTGATGCAGATACCACTCCAGCTCTGGCAGTACGCGTAATACGCCAAAGCAGATCTCCTGAAGTAGCGCCCGATCCTTTTCGCTAATATTTCGCTGAAGTGCAGGGAGGATGTGACTGAGAGATTGGCCTTGTTCAACAACCTGAATCAGGGTGTTAGCGGCGATACTGCGAAGGTTATAGGTGCTTTTCATGGAATTTGGGATGGTAGAGGAATACAGGGGTACCGACCGGACAGTATCGGTACCATGGTGTTAAGCCAGTATGCTGCCAGGTGTGAACCATTCGCGTCGAGAGTTTAATAAATCCTGTGCCGACATCGCTTTTTTGCCTGATGGCTGCAATATCTGCATATTTAATATGCCATTGGCAGTGGCAATCTGGATGCCACTTTTATCAGCACGGACAATGGTTCCCGGTTGTTGCTGTTGCGTCGTATCAAGCACTTCTGCTTTCCAGACTTTTACCGGTTGCTCTTCCACGACGAAGTAACTGACGGGCCATGGATTAAATGCACGTATACACCGCTCCAGCTGTGCTGCGGGTAATTGCCAGTTGAGTCGGGCTTCTTCTTTACTGAGTTTTTCAGCGTAGGTTGCCTGGTCGTTATCCTGCTGTTCGGCGACAGCACTGGCGGTGGATAACTGTGAAAGCGTGGCCAGCAGCCCCTGGGGCCCTAGTTTTGCCAGTGTGTCATACAGCGTGGCGCTGGTGTCATCAGGCAAAATCGGGCAGGCGATTTTATGAAGCATGGCTCCGGTATCAAGGCCTGCATCCATTTGCATAATTGTTATCCCGGTCTGGTTATCACCAGCCCAGAGTGCCCGCTGTATTGGTGCTGCGCCGCGCCAGCGAGGGAGCAGAGAGCCATGGACATTAATGCACCCGAGTCGTGGCATATCTAAAACCGCCTGAGGCAAGATCAACCCGTAAGCGACTACCACCATAACATCCGCATTAAGGTCAGAAATACTCTGCTGATTTTCTGCCACACGTAGCGATGCAGGCTGGAAAACCGGAAGCTCGTGCTGTTGCGCGAGTATTTTGACTGGGCTGGGTGTCAGCTTGTTACCGCGTCCCGCAGGGCGATCCGGTTGTGTGAATACGCCAACGACGTTATGTTCTGATGATAATAACGCTTCGAGATGCTGTGCGGCAAAATCTGGCGTTCCTGCAAAAATAATACGTAGTGACACGAGGTTTCCTACCCAGAAATAGGGTTAACGGTAATGAATTATGCCCGCTTGTTCAGTCTGGCGAGTTTTTCCAGCTTTTGCCGGATGCGCTGGCGTTTCATCGCTGATAAATAATCAACAAACAGCTTGCCGACCAGATGATCCATCTCATGCTGGATACAAATAGCCAGTAACCCCTCGGCTTGCAGCTCAAACGGCTTGCCTTCACGGTCAAGGGCTCGTACTTTGATACTTTCCGCGCGCGGAACTAACGCACGCGTTTCAGGGATGGAAAGGCAGCCTTCTTCAATCCCCGTATCACCCGATTTCTCAAGTAACTCAGGGTTAATTAACACCAGGCGCTGATCACGCTCCTCAGAGACATCAATCACGATAATTTGCTGATGAACATCGACCTGAGTGGCAGCAAGGCCAATTCCCTCTTCTGCGTACATTGTTTCGAACATATCGTCCACAATACGCTGGATCTCTGCATCAACTTTTTTTACTGGCTTTGCCTGAGTGCGAAGCCGCTCGTCTGGAAAATGTAATACTTGCAAGACTGACATAGGTATTTAGATCTGTATTCAGGTGGTTAAAAAGCTTCAGTGTTTATTGTAGACATTTCCGCAGGTGATTGACAGCATCGTGACCCAGGTCAAAGCAGCGTGCAGGGGGCAATATGATGGAAATGGAAATCTGGCTCAGACTCATGTCAGTCAGGGGAATGAATACCCGACACTGTGCGAAATTGTGTATGCAGTTGCTCTCTGCTCATGACTTCTCACCTCGCTATTTGTATGCATTAGGCGTAAAGGAAAGTCAGGTGGAGCAGTTTTTTCGTGTCAGTGGCAAGGAGATTGATGCGCTAGCATCTTGGCTGGAGCAGCCATCGCATCATTTGCTGACATACAACCATCCTGCTTATCCTCCCTTGCTCGGTCACATTACCTCGCCACCGCTGTGTTTGTTTATTGAGGGGGATAAGGATGTGCTTTCATCGCCGCAGTTTGCAGTGGTGGGAAGCCGCCATCATACCCCTTATGGTGAACAGTGGGGGTATTACTTTTGTCAGTCTGTTGCCTCGTATCCGCTGACTATTACCAGTGGCCTTGCTGTGGGAATCGACGGTATTGCACACCGTGCGGCACTGGATGCTGGCGGAAAGACAGTCGCTGTGCTCGGAAGTGGATTAAATCACCTGTATCCGTCTCGCCACCGCGATCTTGCTGCTGATATTGTGGCAGGCGGTGGGGCTCTGGTGTCTGAGTTCCCTCTGGACATGCGTCCACTGCCAGTTAACTTTCCCCGGCGTAATCGTATTATCAGCGGGCTCAGCCTTGGCGTGCTGGTTGTTGAAGCATCATTGCGCAGTGGTTCTCTGGTGACTGCACGTTATGCTCTAGAACAAAATCGGGAAGTCTTTGTCTTGCCTGGTGCGCTGGGTAATCCGATGACTGAAGGTAATCACTGGTTGATACAGCAGGGGGCCTGCCTTGTTACTCAGCCTAAAGACATTTTTACACAACTCCATAATGGCCTGCGCTGGTTTGCCGATATTCCCAATGAAGAGGTGCCTGAAATTATTTGCTCAACGCAGAGTGAACGGGAATTGCCATTTGCTGATGTGTTGGCTACCGTAGGAGATGAGGTTACACCTGTTGACGTTGTCGCTGAACGTGCCGGCCAACCTGTGCCAGAGGTAGTGAATAAGTTACTGGATCTGGAGTTAGCAGGATGGATCGCAGCTGTACCCGGCGGCTATGTCCGAATAAGGAGGGCAGGCCATGTTCGACGTACTCATGTACTTGTTTGAAACTTACATCCACAATGAAACTGAAATGCGTGTCGATCAGGATACGTTGACCGATGACCTCACCCGCGCTGGATTTGATCGTGATGATATTTATAGCGCGCTCGATTGGCTGGAGAAGTTGGCTGATTTGCAGGAAGGGCAAACGCCGCCATTGGCGCTTGCCAGCGATCCTTTAGCTTTACGTATTTATACGGCTGAAGAGGAACAACTGCTGGATGCGGATTGCCGGGGCTTTTTGTTATTCCTCGAGCAAATCAAGGTATTAAGTCTGGAAACCCGCGAGATGGTGATTGACCGGGTGATGGCACTGGAAACACAAGATTTCGATCTTGAAGATCTTAAATGGGTCATTTTGATGGTTTTGTTCAATGTGCCAGGTTGTGAAAATGCGTATCAACAAATGGAAGATTTACTCTTTGAACCCCACGAAGGGTATTTGCAGTAACCAGGTATTTGAGTAAATCATGGTTAAACCCGTACTTACTGTTGAAAAGCAGCATCAGGTTTGCCCTGAATGTGGGGCCGTGCTGGTTATCCGATCTGGGCGGCACGGCCCGTTTCTTGGCTGTTCCCATTATCCAGAATGCAATTATATCCGATCGCTTAAGCCGTATGCCGATGGGCATGTGGTAAAGGTGCTTGATGGCCAATTGTGCCCTCTTTGTGATGCAACGCTGGTACTGCGTCAGGGGCGCTATGGCATGTTTATTGGTTGCAGCGCCTATCCAGACTGTGAACATACACAGACGATAGATAGCCCTGATGAAACATCTCTCGTATGCCCCCAATGTGGTGAAGGGCGGTTACTACAACGTAAATCACGTTATGGTAAGACGTTCCATGCTTGTGAGCGTTATCCGACTTGTCAGTTCACGCTGAATAATAAGCCTGTTGCCGGTGAATGCGCCCATTGTCGCTATCCACTCTTGATTGAAAAGAAAACAGCTCAGGGAATTAGGCGCTTTTGCGCCAGTAAATTGTGTGGCAAACCTGTATCTGATGACGCTTCCCACAGCGATAAAGCTTAGTGAATAGCAAATTGTAGTGAGTAGGTAACGTGACAATTGAAGAATTAGCTCCACTTATCCAGTTATTACGCGACCAGCAAGTGATTGCATACCCGACGGAAGCGGTATTTGGCCTTGGCTGTGATCCAGATAGTGAGGTTGCCGTAGAAAAATTACTCGCATTGAAACAGCGCCCAAGAGATAAAGGGCTGATTTTGATTGCAGCGAATGTTCAGCAACTTGCGCCTTATGTGGAGATATCTGCGCTGTCAGATAGCCAGCGTCAGGCCGTTTTCGATACCTGGCCCGGCCCTTTTACCTGGGTGATCCCAGCCAAATTGACAACACCAGAATGGCTGACGGGGCGTTTTAGCTCACTGGCCGTTCGCGTTAGCGATCATCCTCTGGTGCAGCAACTCTGTCTGGCGTTTGGTAAACCTTTGGTTTCTACGAGTGCTAACTTAACAGGTCACCCCCCGTGCCGTACTTATCAGGAAGTGATGGTTCAGTTTGAACATCGCCTTCCTGTGCTCAGGGGGAAGTGGGGAAACGATTGAATCCTTCGGAAATTCGTGATGCGTTGACTGGCGAAATGCTGCGTCAAGGTTAATGGTTATTGGAGAACGAATGTGTCTGTGAGTCTGTCTTTTGCTGTTTTTGGTCACCCGATTGCACATAGCAAATCACCCCGTATTCATGCCTTGTTCGCTGCACAAACCGGCGTGGCGTTAAGCTATGAGCGTATATTGGCACCGCTGGATAATTTTGAAGAGAGCTTGCAGGCATACTTCCGACAGGGCGCTCGAGGTGCAAATATCACAGCACCGTTTAAAGAACGAGCGTGTGGTGTGATGCATCGTCTGAGTGAGCGTGCGTCGTCTGCCGGTGCTGTCAATACCGTGTTAAAAAACGAAGATGGTTCATTATATGGTGACAATACCGACGGTATCGGCCTGCTTAGTGACTTAAAACAGCACGGTTTTATTACACCGGGTTGTAAGGTTTTGCTGGCTGGCGCTGGCGGAGCCGCTCGTGGCGTGATTCAACCGCTGCTTGCGTATGGATGTTCCCTGGTGATAACGAATCGCACGTTCGAGAAAGCCGAGTCACTGGCAAGACATTTCTGTGCTGAAGGGGAAATACATGCGTTACCGATGGAAAAGTTAAGCGACCATTATTTTGATTTGATCATCAACGCGACATCATCAGGTGTTGCAGGCGACATTCCCGCGCTGCCCATATCGCTCGTTTCGCCAAATACTCACTGTTATGACATGTTCTATCAGGCTGAACCCACACCTTTTCTGAGATGGTGTATTCAACATGGTGCACAGCGTTATCTGGATGGTATGGGGATGCTGGTTTGGCAAGCAGCCCACGCATTTCAACTATGGCATGGTTTTATGCCGGATGTTGCCCCCGTTATTGAAACAATGAAACAGGAACTGGTTGGGTGAACCAGTATATCCAATATCCCGACAGGGAATCGTGGCATGAGAGTGAGCGAGCAATCGTGTTTCCGGTACTCGTTGGGGGGTTCCAGCATCAATGTGTGCTTGGTCAGAGCACACTCGTGATGCGGTATGGCGACAAAACGCCGCAGCAGTGGCTGGTGCTGTTTCGTCAGCATCGCTGGGACTGGGAAGAGGTGTTCGACAACCTAATCCGCAGTGATGAATATGACGACTCTGGGCGCTTTATACTCTCTATTGAATTTGAATAAGGGTAGGAAAGTGATGCTATACAAAGGAATATAATTAGTCACTTTGATTGGCTAATATATTCATTCTTC
The DNA here is from genome assembly GCF_900095885.1 of Dickeya aquatica. Taxonomy (NCBI): domain Bacteria; kingdom Pseudomonadati; phylum Pseudomonadota; class Gammaproteobacteria; order Enterobacterales; family Pectobacteriaceae; genus Dickeya; species Dickeya aquatica. The sequence goes on along the minus strand of NZ_LT615367.1, from coordinate 4,024,851 downwards.
CAGCGTACATAATTATCCGATGAGTAAAGCAGCCCTGCTTTTTCCTCCTCACTTAACGGGCGAATCTTTCTGGCAGGGCTGCCGAGGTAAAGATGGCCTGTCTCTAAGGTTTTTCCTGACGAAACCAGGCTGCCTGCACCAATTATTACCTCGTCTTCAATAACGGCACCATCAAGGATGATTGAGCCCATCCCAACGAGCACACGGTTGCCGATATTACAGCCATGCAGCATGACTTTATGTCCAACAGTCACATCCTCTCCAATAATGAGCGGATTACCGCGAGGGTTTGTTTCAGAGCGATGTGTAACGTGAAGGACGCTACCATCTTGAATATTAGTACGCGCTCCGATTCTGATGGCGTTGACATCACCTCTGATGACGACTAACGGCCAGACACTCACATCCTCTGCAAGCGCTACGTCTCCGATGATGACACTTGATGTATCGATCATGACGTTTTTGCCGAGTATCGGCCGTGTGTTTTTGAACGTGCGTAATGGATTGGGCATATTCCGTAATCTCCAGCAGGATAAAAATGAGCCTGGATCGTGAGGCGATCTGGCTTTTTGCTCAGAAAATAACGTTGATCGTACAATAACTCAACGTAAGGGTGGAAAAATGCACGAATAGTAAAAAAGATCGAAAAAAGGGTTGTGCAACCTGTCTGGATCCCTATAATGCGACCCCACTGACACGGTAACAGCGGCAACGCAGTGCGGTGTCAGCGAAAAAGAAACGAAAAAAAGCGTTGACTCTTCATGAGGAAAGCGTAGTATACGCCACCTCGCGACAGCAGGCTCAGGCCGGTCGCACTGCTCTTTAACAATTAATCAGACAATCTGTGTGGGCACTCGCAGGACACTTCGCAAAAAACTTTTGTGAAAGTCTTGAAGAGTGACAACAGTTAATTCATTACGAAATAACAGTAAATTCTTTGAGCACGTTTTCTTCGGAAAACACAATCAAACTTAAATTGAAGAGTTTGATCATGGCTCAGATTGAACGCTGGCGGCAGGCCTAACACATGCAAGTCGAGCGGTAGCACAAGGGAGCCTGCTCCCTGGGTGACGAGCGGCGGACGGGTGAGTAATGTCTGGGAAACTGCCTGATGGAGGGGGATAACTACTGGAAACGGTAGCTAATACCGCATAACGTCTTCGGACCAAAGAGGGGGACCTTCGGGCCTCTTGCCATCGGATGTGCCCAGATGGGATTAGCTAGTAGGTGGGGTAAAGGCTCACCTAGGCGACGATCCCTAGCTGGTCTGAGAGGATGACCAGCCACACTGGAACTGAGACACGGTCCAGACTCCTACGGGAGGCAGCAGTGGGGAATATTGCACAATGGGCGCAAGCCTGATGCAGCCATGCCGCGTGTGTGAAGAAGGCCTTCGGGTTGTAAAGCACTTTCAGCGGGGAGGAAGGGGGCAGGCTTAATACGTCTGTTCATTGACGTTACCCGCAGAAGAAGCACCGGCTAACTCCGTGCCAGCAGCCGCGGTAATACGGAGGGTGCAAGCGTTAATCGGAATGACTGGGCGTAAAGCGCACGCAGGCGGTCTGTTAAGTTGGATGTGAAATCCCCGGGCTTAACCTGGGAACTGCATTCAAAACTGACAGGCTAGAGTCTCGTAGAGGGGGGTAGAATTCCAGGTGTAGCGGTGAAATGCGTAGAGATCTGGAGGAATACCGGTGGCGAAGGCGGCCCCCTGGACGAAGACTGACGCTCAGGTGCGAAAGCGTGGGGAGCAAACAGGATTAGATACCCTGGTAGTCCACGCTGTAAACGATGTCGATTTGGAGGTTGTGCCCTTGAGGCGTGGCTTCCGGAGCTAACGCGTTAAATCGACCGCCTGGGGAGTACGGCCGCAAGGTTAAAACTCAAATGAATTGACGGGGGCCCGCACAAGCGGTGGAGCATGTGGTTTAATTCGATGCAACGCGAAGAACCTTACCTACTCTTGACATCCAGCGAACCTTGTAGAGATACGAGGGTGCCTTCGGGAACGCTGAGACAGGTGCTGCATGGCTGTCGTCAGCTCGTGTTGTGAAATGTTGGGTTAAGTCCCGCAACGAGCGCAACCCTTATCCTCTGTTGCCAGCACTTCGGGTGGGAACTCAGGGGAGACTGCCGGTGATAAACCGGAGGAAGGTGGGGATGACGTCAAGTCATCATGGCCCTTACGAGTAGGGCTACACACGTGCTACAATGGCGTATACAAAGAGAAGCGACCTCGCGAGAGCAAGCGGACCTCATAAAGTACGTCGTAGTCCGGATTGGAGTCTGCAACTCGACTCCATGAAGTCGGAATCGCTAGTAATCGTAGATCAGAATGCTACGGTGAATACGTTCCCGGGCCTTGTACACACCGCCCGTCACACCATGGGAGTGGGTTGCAAAAGAAGTAGGTAGCTTAACCTTCGGGAGGGCGCTTACCACTTTGTGATTCATGACTGGGGTGAAGTCGTAACAAGGTAACCGTAGGGGAACCTGCGGTTGGATCACCTCCTTACCGAGTGAAGAGCCTGCGTGGTGTCCACACAGATTGTCTGATGAAGTAAAAGAGTCAAAAGCGTCTTGCGAAGCTGACAAGAGATGTCCCCTTCGTCTAGAGGCCCAGGACACCGCCCTTTCACGGCGGTAACAGGGGTTCGAATCCCCTAGGGGACGCCAATGACAAGACAGGTGAGTGAAAGTCACGGTCAGGGATATCCCGAAGATAACCTAAAGCTGATTAGCAATAGTCAGGTTTACGTTATCTTGCTCTTTAACAATCTGGAACAAGCTGAAAAATTGAAACGACAGCATGTGTATGAGAATGCATGTGTTGTTCGAGTCTCTCAAAAACTTGCATCCCGAAACACCTTCGGGTTGTGAGGTTAAGCGACTAAGCGTACACGGTGGATGCCTAGGCAGTCAGAGGCGATGAAGGGCGTGCTAATCTGCGATAAGCGTCGGCAAGGCGATATGAGCCGTTATACCCGACGATACCCGAATGGGGAAACCCAGTGTGTTTCGACACACTATCACACACTGAATTCATAGGTGTGTGAGGCGAACCGGGGGAACTGAAACATCTCAGTACCCCGAGGAAAAGAAATCAACCGAGATTCCCCCAGTAGCGGCGAGCGAACGGGGAGGAGCCCAGAACCATCATCGGCGTGTGTGTCAGTGGAAGCGTCTGGAAAGGCGCACGGTACAGGGTGACAGTCCCGTACACGAAGATGCACAGGCCGTGAGTTCGACGAGTAGGGCGGGACACGTGGTATCCTGTCTGAACATGGGGGGACCATCCTCCAAGGCTAAATACTCCTGACTGACCGATAGTGAACCAGTACCGTGAGGGAAAGGCGAAAAGAACCCCGGCGAGGGGAGTGAAATAGAACCTGAAACCGTGTACGTACAAGCAGTGGGAGCCTTGATTTATCAGGGTGACTGCGTACCTTTTGTATAATGGGTCAGCGACTTATATTCTGTAGCAAGGTTAACCGAATAGGGGAGCCGCAGGGAAACCGAGTCTTAACTGGGCGTTAAGTTGCAGGGTATAGACCCGAAACCCGGTGATCTAGCCATGGGCAGGTTGAAGGTTGGGTAACACTAACTGGAGGACCGAACCGACTAATGTTGAAAAATTAGCGGATGACTTGTGGCTGGGGGTGAAAGGCCAATCAAACCGGGAGATAGCTGGTTCTCCCCGAAAGCTATTTAGGTAGCGCCTCGTGAATTCATCTTCGGGGGTAGAGCACTGTTTCGGCTAGGGGGCCATCCCGGCTTACCAACCCGATGCAAACTGCGAATACCGAAGAATGTTATCACGGGAGACACACGGCGGGTGCTAACGTCCGTCGTGAAGAGGGAAACAACCCAGACCGCCAGCTAAGGTCCCAAAGTCATGGTTAAGTGGGAAACGATGTGGGAAGGCCCAGACAGCCAGGATGTTGGCTTAGAAGCAGCCATCATTTAAAGAAAGCGTAATAGCTCACTGGTCGAGTCGGCCTGCGCGGAAGATGTAACGGGGCTAAAACCATGCACCGAAGCTGCGGCAGCGACACTATGTGTTGTTGGGTAGGGGAGCGTTCTGTAAGCCTGTGAAGGTGGCCTGTGAGGGCTGCTGGAGGTATCAGAAGTGCGAATGCTGACATAAGTAACGATAATGCGGGTGAAAAACCCGCACGCCGGAAGACCAAGGGTTCCTGTCCAACGTTAATCGGGGCAGGGTGAGTCGACCCCTAAGGCGAGGCTGAAAAGCGTAGTCGATGGGAAACAGGTTAATATTCCTGTACTTGGTGTTACTGCGAAGGGGGGACGGAGAAGGCTATGTCATCCGGGCGACGGTTGTCCCGGTTTAAGCGTGAAGGTGGGTGGACCAGGCAAATCCGGTCTGCTGTCAACACTGAGGCGTGATGACGAGGCACTACGGTGCTGAAGTGACAGATGCCCTGCTTCCAGGAAAAGCCTCTAAGCATCAGGTAACATTAAATCGTACCCCAAACCGACACAGGTGGTCAGGTAGAGAATACTCAGGCGCTTGAGAGAACTCGGGTGAAGGAACTAGGCAAAATGGTGCCGTAACTTCGGGAGAAGGCACGCTCCTGTGGGTGAAGTCCCTCGCGGACGGAGCTGACGGGAGTCGCAGATACCAGCTGGCTGCAACTGTTTAATAAAAACACAGCACTGTGCAAACACGAAAGTGGACGTATACGGTGTGACGCCTGCCCGGTGCCGGAAGGTTAATTGATGGGGTCAGCCGCAAGGCGAAGCTCTTGATCGAAGCCCCGGTAAACGGCGGCCGTAACTATAACGGTCCTAAGGTAGCGAAATTCCTTGTCGGGTAAGTTCCGACCTGCACGAATGGCGTAATGATGGCCAGGCTGTCTCCACCCGAGACTCAGTGAAATTGAACTCGCTGTGAAGATGCAGTGTACCCGCGGCAAGACGGAAAGACCCCGTGAACCTTTACTATAGCTTGACACTGAACCTTGAGCCTTGATGTGTAGGATAGGTGGGAGGCTTTGAAGTGTGGACGCCAGTCTGCATGGAGCCGACCTTGAAATACCACCCTTTAATGTTTGATGTTCTAACCTGGGTCCGTAATCCGGACTGGGGACAGTGTCTGGTGGGTAGTTTGACTGGGGCGGTCTCCTCCCAAAGAGTAACGGAGGAGCACGAAGGTTAGCTAATCCTGGTCGGACATCAGGAGGTTAGTGCAAAGGCATAAGCTAGCTTGACTGCGAGAGTGACGGCTCGAGCAGGTGCGAAAGCAGGTCTTAGTGATCCGGTGGTTCTGAATGGAAGGGCCATCGCTCAACGGATAAAAGGTACTCCGGGGATAACAGGCTGATACCGCCCAAGAGTTCATATCGACGGCGGTGTTTGGCACCTCGATGTCGGCTCATCACATCCTGGGGCTGAAGTAGGTCCCAAGGGTATGGCTGTTCGCCATTTAAAGTGGTACGCGAGCTGGGTTTAGAACGTCGTGAGACAGTTCGGTCCCTATCTGCCGTGGGCGTTGGAAGATTGAGGGGGGTTGCTCCTAGTACGAGAGGACCGGAGTGAACGCACCACTGGTGTTCGGGTTGTCATGCCAATGGCACTGCCCGGTAGCTACGTGCGGAAGAGATAACCGCTGAAAGCATCTAAGCGGGAAACTTGCCCCGAGATGAGTCTTCCCTGGGAACTTGATTCCCCTGAAGGGACGTTTAAGACGAAGACGTTGATAGGCTGGGTGTGTAAGCGCAGCGATGCGTTGAGCTAACCAGTACTAATGACCCGAGAGGCTTAACCTTACAACACCGAAGGTGTTTTAGAGAGACGGAAAGAAGAGATTCAGCTTGTTCAGAGATTGGTTCGGGTGGTTGTGTGTAAGCGAAAGCGGAGCATGACGGCCGGAATGAAACGAATTTGCCTGGCGGCGACAGCGCGGTGGTCCCACCTGACCCCATGCCGAACTCAGAAGTGAAACGCCGTAGCGCCGATGGTAGTGTGGGGTCTCCCCATGCGAGAGTAGGGAACTGCCAGGCATCAAACAGAGCGAAGGGCCCGGTCGAAAGACCGGGCCTTTTGTTTTTTATGGTTTTTGTGTGGTTTTACACCCGTTGTATGCTTTTTGCGGTAACGGTTTAACTCTGCGGCGGCCACCTGGTTGTAGCTCCATCGTTTAATACCTCATCTTACATTTTTTCCTGTGTTTCATTTGTCCCGTTCCATCACTCCCTGTGATTGACTTGCCCGTCTATGCTTATCTTTTAATTGCATATGCAAAGTTGATTTTCGAATGAAAGATTTTCAACCTGGCAGGTTATGGCTCGACATTACGTCTAAAAATCGTTATCTTTGGCGGCCTAGAAGGCTAAACGTATAAACGTATAAACGTGTGTAGTGAGGTGGGGTTATGCCGATCCGGGTTCCTGATGAATTACCTGCTGTTAGTTTCTTGCGTAATGAAAATGTCTTTGTGATGGCTTCTTCACGCGCCAGAACGCAGGAAATTCGCCCGTTAAAGGTGCTGGTACTTAACCTGATGCCAAAGAAAATCGAGACGGAAAACCAGTTTCTGCGCCTGCTGTCGAATTCGCCGTTGCAGGTGGATATTCAGCTTTTGCGCATTGATAGTCGTGAGTCAAAAAATACCCCGACCGAGCATCTCAATAATTTTTACTGCGACTTTGAAGATATTGAGCATGAGAATTTTGATGGTTTGATCGTCACCGGTGCTCCATTAGGGTTGGTAGATTTCTGTGACGTAGTGTATTGGCCACAGATAGAGCGTGTCGTGAACTGGGCTAAGGATCATGTCACATCCACACTATTTGTATGCTGGGCTGTTCAGGCGGCGCTCAATGTGCTTTACGGTATTCCCAAACTGACTCGTGAAATGAAACTGTCTGGTGTGTATTCTCACCATACATTACAGCCTCATGCGCTGCTGACGCGTGGTTTTGATGAAACCTTCCTTGCTCCCCACTCTCGCTATGCAGATTTTCCTTGCGATGTGATCCGTGAACATACCGACCTGGAAATCCTGGCAGAGTCTGATGTGGCGGGGGCATACCTGTTCGCCAGCAAAGACAAGCGGCTGGCATTTGTGACCGGGCATCCTGAATATGATGCGTTGACGCTGGCCGGGGAATACTTCCGTGATTGTGATGCAGGGCTTGCTCCGGCAGTGCCAGAGAACTACTTTCCACATGACGATCCACAGAAGACACCACGCGCCAGCTGGCGTAGTCATGGGCACTTGCTGTTTGCGAATTGGCTGAACTATTACGTTTATCAGATAACTCCATTTGATTTGCGTCGCATGAACCCAACACTAGACTAACCTCTCACCTGATTTTGTCTGAAAGGCACCGGATGGTGCCTTTTCTTTTTTACGTCAATGCATTAGACGTGTCTCCTCTGCTTTTTATCGTTATTTTTCCTTTAGAAAAGTGCTTCTATCTTTGTTTTTATTTTTAATTCTTTTAAATCAATGCATTGCTTTTATTAAAAACTAAAAATGGAAATAGTTTTTGATTTTTATTTTTATTGGATTAGGCTTAGTGCTGTTGGCTGAAAAACGTTCGAGTTAAGTTCGCAGATTGAGCAGCTAATAAGGCGAAGATGGCGGAGCAAAAAGGAACGAAGACATGACACAACAGACGATAAGCAGGGAACTGGTGTTCACCATAGCGTTAGGTGACGCGGAAAGGCAGATTCTGACGACAGAGGCGGTTGATTTTCTCACTGCACTGGTAAGCCGGTTTACATCACAGCGCAATCACCTGCTGGCTGAACGTCAGGTAATACAGGCGCGGATTGATAGTGGTGAATTACCTGGATTCATTTCGGAAATGGATTCCATAAAAAAATCTGACTGGAAAATTCGTGGTATCCCGAATGACCTGTTGGATCGCCGGATAGAGATTACTGGTCCGGTGGAGCGCAAAATGGTGATTAACGCCCTGAACGCCAATGTGAAAGTCTTCATGGCAGACTTTGAAGACTCGCTGGCACCCGGTTGGTCAACGGTGATCGAGGGGCAAATCAATTTGCGCGATGCCGTGCGTGGCACTATCGCCTACACCAGCGAAGCGGGAAAGATTTATCAGCTCAGGCCTAATCCCGCAGTGTTGATTTGTCGGGTTCGTGGGTTACACCTGCCGGAAAAACACGTTTTGTGGCAGGGTGAACCTATCCCTGCCAGCCTGTTCGATTTTGCGCTCTATTTTTTCCACAACTACCGTCAATTGCTGGCGAAAGGCAGCGGCCCCTATTTCTATTTGCCCAAAACCCAATCGTGGCAAGAAGCGGCCTGGTGGAGTGAGGTGTTCGGTTATGCCGAAGACCACGTTGGTTTAGCGCGCGGCACTATCAAAGCCACGGTATTGATTGAAACCCTGCCTGCCGTGTTCCAGATGGACGAGATCTTGTATCACTTGCGTGACCATATCGTCGGGCTGAACTGCGGTCGTTGGGACTATATCTTCAGTTATATCAAAACATTGAAGAATCACCCGGATCGCGTATTACCCGATCGTCAGTCAGTCACGATGGACAAGCCGTTCCTGAGCGCCTACTCGCGTTTGCTGATCAAAACCTGTCACCGGCGCGGTGCATTTGCCATGGGCGGTATGGCGGCCTTCATCCCCAGTAAAGAGGCGGAACGCAACGCCTGGGTGCAAGAGAAGGTCAGGCAGGACAAGGAACTGGAAGCCCGCAACGGTCATGATGGCACCTGGATTGCCCACCCCGGTTTGGCCGACACCGTGATGCCGGTGTTTGACCGCCTGCTGGGCGATCGCCCCAATCAGTTAGATGTGTTGCGTGAAGATGATGCACCGGTGACCGCAGAGGAATTGCTGGCCCCTTGCCCGGGCGAGCGCACCGAAGCCGGTATGCGCGCCAATATCCGCGTGGCGGTGCAGTACATTGAAGCCTGGATTTCCGGCAACGGTTGCGTACCGATTTACGGTCTGATGGAGGACGCTGCGACGGCCGAGATCTCCCGCACCTCCATCTGGCAGTGGATTCACCATGGCAAAACCCTCAGCGATGGCCGCGTGGTGACCAACGCCTTGTTCCGCCAGATGCTGGCTGAAGAGATGCGGGTTATCCGTAGTGAGCTGGGTGACACCCGCTTTGATAGCGGCCGTTTCGAGGAAGCAGGCCAACTGATGGAGCGTATCACCACGCAAGACGCGTTAATCGATTTCCTCACCTTACCCGGTTACGACTTACTTGATTAATCCTGTTTAAAAAAAAAGGAATCGCTATGAGCACCTCTCGTACCCAACAAATCGAGCAACTGGAAAAAGAGTGGAATACCCCGCGCTGGGAAGGCATTACCCGCCCGTATCGTGCTGAGGATGTGGTGAACCTGCGCGGCTCGGTCAACCCGGTTTGCACGCTGGCGCAGCTCGGGGCAGAAAAGCTGTGGGCGCTGCTGAACGGAAAATCGCGTAAAGGTTACGTCAACTGCCTCGGCGCGCTGACCGGCGGGCAAGCGCTGCAACAGGCGAAGGCGGGGCTGGAGGCGGTGTATCTGTCCGGCTGGCAGGTGGCGGCGGATGCTAACCTGGCGGCCAGTATGTACCCGGATCAATCGCTCTACCCGTCGAACTCGGTGCCTGCGGTGGTGCAGCGCATTAACAATACCTTCCGGCGAGCGGATCAAATTCAGTGGTCGAACGGTATCGGGCCGGACGACCCGCGTTATACCGACTATTTTTTGCCGATTGTGGCCGATGCCGAAGCGGGTTTTGGCGGCGTACTCAATGCATTTGAACTGATGAAATCGATGATTGAGGCGGGGGCTGCGGCGGTGCATTTCGAAGACCAGCTCGCCTCGGTGAAAAAGTGTGGCCACATGGGCGGCAAGGTGTTGGTGCCGACGCAAGAAGCGGTGCAAAAACTGGTGGCGGCGAGGCTGGCAGCCGATGTCATGGGCGTGCCGACGCTGCTGGTGGCACGAACCGATGCCGATGCGGCGGATTTGCTGACGTCCGATTGTGATGACTATGACCGTGAGTTTGTTACCGGTGAGCGCACGGTTGAAGGCTTTTATCGAACCCGTGCCGGGGTGGATCAGGCCATCAGTCGCGCGCTGGCCTATGCGCCCTATGCCGATTTGGTATGGTGCGAAACCTCAACGCCTGACCTGGCGTTAGCCCGGCGTTTTGCCGAGGCTATTCACGCGCGTTTCCCCGGTAAGTTGCTGGCGTATAACTGCTCGCCGTCCTTTAACTGGCAGAAGAATCTGGATGACAGCACCATTGCCCGCTTTCAGGATGAGCTGTCGGCCATGGGCTATAAGTACCAGTTCATCACCCTGGCCGGTATTCACAGCATGTGGTTCAACATGTTCGACCTGGCCCATGCCTATGCGCAGGGTGAAGGTATGAAGCATTACGTTGAAAAAGTGCAGCAACCGGAGTTTGCCGCCATCAAAAACGGCTACACCTTCTCCTCGCATCAGCAGGAGGTGGGAACCGGGTATTTTGATAAGGTCACCACGCTGATCCAGGGCGGGTCATCATCGGTCACGGCATTGACCGGTTCGACGGAAGAGCAGCAGTTCTAAGATCAACACACTGCACCCTCGCGGCCAGCCTGATGCTGGCCGCGAGACGTTTAATGGGTGATGACAGAAGGAGCGGTCGATGAATCGGGGTCGAGAGCAACTGGTAGCACAGACCATTTTGCAGGGCTTTGATGCGCAATACGGGCGGTTTCTGGAAATTACCGCAGGCGCGCAGCAGCGCTTTGAGCAGGCGGACTGGCATGGCGTGCAGCAGGCGATGAAACAGCGTATTCAGCTTTATGACCACCACGTCGGGCTGGTGGTAGCGCAACTGGGCTGCATTAGCGAACAACGCTGCTATGACGCTGCATTCGTGGCGCGGGTAAAGCAGCTGTATACCGCCTTGCTGCCGGACTACCCGCGCGTTGAGATTGCCGAGAGCTTTTTCAATTCGGTGTATTGTCGCTTGTTTCACCACCGCGAGCTGACGCCGGATAAGCTGTTTATTTTCAGCTCCCAGCCCTCACTGCCCGTTGGCGCAATGGCACGCCCGCTGGCGCGTACCTATCAGCCGCATCAGGGCTGGCAGGCGATGCTGGCGGCGGTATTGACGGCATTGCCGCTGCGTCTGGGCTGGGAAAATCTGGCGCGCGATATCGGGTATATTCTGCGCTCGCTGGCCGAAACGTTTGCGGGCCCGGCGCTGGCGGTGGCTTCGCTTCAGGTGGCCAACGAGCTGTTTTACCGCAATAAGGCGGCCTGGCTGGTGGGAAAACTGGTGTTGCCGCAGGGGACTTTCCCGTTTCTGTTGCCGATCCATCGCACCGAGCAGGGCACACTGTTTATCGATACCTGCTTAACGCAGCATGCCGATGCCAGCATCGTATTTGGTTTTGCCCGCTCCTATTTTATGGTCTATGCGCCACTGCCTGGCGCGCTGGTGGCCTGGCTGCGCGATATTCTACCGGGCAAGACCACCGCCGAGCTGTATCTGGCCATCGGCTGCCAGAAGCACAGCAAAACCGAATATTACCGTGAGTACCTGAATTTTATTGCCTGCACCCGCGAGCAATTTGTCAGCGCGCCGGGTGTAAAAGGGATGGTGATGCTGGTGTTTACCCTGCCGGGTTTTGACCGGGTATTTAAAGTGATTAAGGATAACTTCGCGCCGCAAAAAGAGGTGAGCGAGGCGCGGGTGCGGGCGTGCTACCAACTGGTGAAAGAGCACGATCGCGTTGGGCGTATGGCGGATACGCAGGAGTATGAAAACTTTGTGCTGGAAAAAGCGCGCATCAGCACCGCGTTGCTGGAAGAGCTGTGGCGCGAAGTGCCCGGCAAGCTTGATGACCTGGGCGATAGGCTGGTGATTCGTCATCTGTATATGGAACGGCGGATGACGCCGCTGAACCTCTATCTTGAGCAGGTGAGCGGGCAGGCGCTGCGCGATGTGATTGAGGAATACGGCAATGCGATTCGCCAGATGGCGGCGGCCAATATTTTTCCCGGCGACATGCTGTTTAAAAACTTCGGTGTCACCCGCCATGGCCGGGTGGTGTTTTATGACTATGACGAAATCTGTTACATGACCGAGGTGAACTTCCGCGATCTGCCACCGCCGCGTGACATCGCCGATGAAATGGCCGCCGAACCCTGGTATAGCGTGGGGCCCAATGATGTGTTCCCACAGGAATTCCGCCAGTTTTTGTGCCGTGATCCTAACGTACGGGCGTTGTTTGACGCCTTGCACGGTGAGTTGTTTCAGGCCGATTACTGGCGGGGATTACAGCAGCGTATCTGCGCCGGTCATATTGAAGATGTCTATGCGTACCGGCGCAGAAAACGCTTTTGTCAGTGCTATGCCGCACCGGTGACGACGGCGACAGCCGTTGAGTCGTGGCCTCAGCGTGTGCCGCCATACTGATAGGTGATGGTTTTCGCCGCCTTGATAACCAGTGCGCCCAGCTCGGTGAGGCGGTCATTGGTCATGCGTGATACCGGGCCGGAAATGGAAATGGCGGCGAAGGCCTCGTGATGCTCATCCAGAATACAGGCGGCGACGCAGCGTAACCCCAGCGCGTGCTCCTCGTCATCCAGCGCGTAGCCCTGACGCCGAATCGCTGCCAGATTGTCTTTAAGCGTTTGCGCACCCAGCGTGTGGGCGGTGTAACTGTGCAACCCTTTGCGGTGCAGCAACTGGGTGATTTTCTCCTCCGGCAGTTGGGCGAGAAACGCTTTGCCCGCCCCGGAGGCGTGCATCGGCAATTTGCCACCGATGGGTGCGGACATACGCATTAATGCTCTGCACTGCACCTGGTCGATAATAATCGCCTGATAATCGGTGCTATCCAGCACCGCGAGGTTGACCGTTTCGCCGGAGTCTTCCATCAGTCGACGCAGCATTGGGTGCACCAGCGTGAGCAGGTTGCGGCTTTGCAAAAAACTGCTGCCGACAATGAACGCCTGCGTGCCGATAGTCCATAACCCCAAATCCCCGACCTGGCGCACAAACCCCTGTTGCTGCATGGTGGTTAACAGGCGGTGCGTGGTGGAGTTGGGCAGCCCTGCCTGTTGCGCTAAATCGGTCAAGGCAATGCTGCCGTTGGCGCGAGCGATAGACTCCAGTAATGTCAGCCCGCGGGTCAGCGATTGCACCTGCCCTGCAGGCTGAACAGGCGCGGCCGCGCTGGCCGCACGGGGTTTTTTGCCGCGTTTAGCGGGTTCGGGCGTCGTCATGCTGAGGGTTCCTTTTTCATATCATGGAATCGATTTTCGTTTTTTCAGCGCAGAATGCAACCGTCTTCTCGCTTGCGACGCCAGCGTATGGTTATCAACAACGCATGGCGCGGGTGCGGCAATCTCTTGTGCTAGGATAAAGGCTCGCACAGACGACAGGTAAATAACGAGAATAAGATAATGGTAAATCGGTTACAGGCATTACAGCAGCAACTGGCGCAGCGCATTATGATTCTGGACGGTGGCATGGGAACGATGATCCAAAGCTACCGTTTACAAGAAGAAGACTACCGGGGCGAACGCTTTGCCGACTGGCCGAGTGACCTGAAGGGTAATAATGACCTGCTGGTGCTCAGTAAGCCGGAGGTGATAACCGCCATTCATCATGATTATCTGGCCGCTGGCGCAGATATTCTGGAAACCAACACGTTTAACGCCACCCGTATTGCGATGGCGGATTATCAGATGGAGGCGCTATCGGCGGAAATTAACACCGCCGCCGCCCGGCTGGCGCGCGCCTGTGCCGATGAGTGGACGGCGCGCACGCCAGAGCGCCCGCGTTATGTGGCGGGCGTGCTGGGGCCAACCAATCGCACGGCCTCCATTTCGCCCGATGTAAATGACCCGGCGTACCGTAACGTCAGCTTTGATCAACTGGTGGATGCCTACCGCGAATCGACCCGCGCATTAATTGAAGGTGGCGTCGATATCATTTTGATTGAAACCGTCTTTGACACGCTGAACGCCAAAGCAGCCGTGTTTGCGGTAGAAACCGAATTTGAGGCATTGGGCGTCACATTACCGGTAATGATTTCCGGCACCATTACCGATGCCTCCGGCCGTACTCTGTCTGGCCAGACAACCGAAGCGTTCTATAACTCGCTGCGCCATGCCCGGCCACTGTCGTTTGGCCTGAACTGTGCGCTGGGGCCGGATGAACTGCGCCAGTACGTGGCGGAGCTGTCGCGCATTGCCGAATGTTACGTCACCGCACACCCCAACGCGGGCTTGCCAAACGCCTTTGGCGAGTACGATCTGGATGCCGGAGAGATGGCGCGCCAGATAGGGGAATGGGCGCAATCCGGTTTCCTGAACATTATCGGCGGCTGTTGCGGCACCACGCCTGAGCACATTGCGGCGATGGTAAAAGCCGTGGAGGGGGTGGCCCCGCGTGCGCTGCCTGCGCTGCCAGTGGCTTGCCGCCTCTCGGGGCTGGAACCGCTCAATATCGGCAGCGAGACACTGTTTGTAAACGTGGGCGAGCGCACCAATGTCACCGGTTCGGCCAAATTCAAGCGCCTTATCAAAGAAGAAAAATATAACGAAGCGCTGGATGTGGCGCGCCAGCAGGTGGAAAGCGGCGCGCAGATTATCGACATCAACATGGACGAAGGGATGCTTAACGCCGAAGCGGCGATGGTGCGTTTCCTGAATCTTATCGCTGGCGAGCCGGATATCGCCCGCGTGCCGATCATGATCGACTCCTCCAAGTGGGACGTGGTGGAGGCCGGGCTGAAATGTATTCAGGGCAAAGGGATTGTTAACTCGATTTCGATGAAAGAAGGCGTAGAAGCCTTTGTCCATCACGCCCGGCTGGTCAGGCGCTACGGTGCTGCCGTGGTGGTGATGGCGTTTGACGAAGTGGGTCAGGCCGATACCCGCGCGCGCAAGATTGAGATTTGCCGCCGTGCTTACCAGATCCTGACCGAAGAGGTCGGTTTCCCGCCGGAAGACATCATTTTCGACCCGAACATTTTTGCCGTTGCGACCGGTATCGAAGAGCACAATAACTATGCGGTGGACTTCATTGAAGCCTGTGCTGACATCAAAGCCCAGTTGCCGCATGCGATGATTTCCGGCGGTGTGTCCAACGTGTCGTTCTCGTTTCGCGGCAACGAACCGGTACGTGAGGCGATTCACGCCGTGTTCCTGTATTACGCCATTCGTAACGGTATGGATATGGGCATTGTCAACGCCGGTCAGTTGGCTATTTACGACGACTTGCCCGCTGAACTGCGTGATGCGGTGGAAGACGTGATTCTCAACCGGCGTGACGACGGCACCGAGCGGCTGCTGGCGATTGCCGAGAAATACCGCGGCACCAAGTCGGATGATGACAATAATAAAGCTGAGGCCGAGTGGCGCGGCTGGCCGGTGAAAAAACGGCTGGAGTATGCGCTGATTAAAGGCATTACCGAGTTTATCGAGCAGGATACCGAAGAGGCACGCGCGCAGTCTGCTCGTCCTATCGAGGTGATTGAAGGCCCGCTGATGGACGGCATGAACGTGGTCGGTGACCTGTTCGGCGCGGGGAAGATGTTCCTGCCGCAGGTGGTGAAATCCGCGCGCGTGATGAAGCAGGCGGTGGCCTATCTGGAGCCGTTTATTCAGGCCAGCAAGGAGGCAGGCAGTAGCGCCGGTAAAATCTTGCTGGCGACGGTGAAAGGCGATGTTCACGACATCGGCAAAAACATCGTCGGCGTGGTGTTGCAGTGCAACAACTACGAAATCATTGATTTAGGCGTGATGGTGCCGACCGATAAAATCCTTAAAACCGCCCGTGAAGAAAACGTGGATATTATCGGTTTATCGGGGCTGATTACCCCGTCGCTGGATGAAATGGTCAACGTTGCCAAAGAGATGGAGCGCCAGGGTTTTACACTGCCACTGCTGATTGGTGGTGCGACCACCTCCAAAGCGCACACGGCAGTGAAAATTGAGCAGAACTACAGCGGCCCGACGGTCTACGTGCAGAATGCGTCGCGCTCGGTGGGCGTGGTGTCGGCGTTGCTTTCGGATACGCAACGCGACGACTTTGTGGCGCGTACCCGCAAAGAGTATGAAACCGTGCGTATCCAGCATGGCCGTAAAAAACCGCGCACGCCGCCGGTGTCGCTGGCGGTGGCGCGCGATAACGCCATGCCGATCGATTGGCAAAGCTACACGCCGCCGGTGGCGCACCGTTTGGGTGTGCAGCCGGTTTGTGCCAGCATTGAGACGCTGCGCAACTATATCGACTGGACGCCCTTTTTCATGACCTGGTCGCTGGCGGGCAAATATCCGCAGATCCTGACCGATGAGGTGGTAGGCGAAGAGGCGCAACGCCTGTTTGCCGATGCCAATGCCATGCTCGACAATCTGGCTGCCAGTGGTGCGTTAAACCCGCGCGGGGTGGTGGGCTTGTTCCCGGCCAACCGGGTGGGGGATGACATTGAAATCTATACCGACGAGCGGCGCACCGAGGTGCTGGCCATCAGCCATCATTTGCGCCAGCAAACCGAAAAAACCGACTTCCCGAATTACTGCCTGGCGGATTTTATTGCACCGTTATCCAGCGGCAAGCCCGATTATTTTGGTGCGTTTGCCGTCACCGGCGGGCTGGAGGAAGACGCGCTGGCGGCACAGTGGGAAGCCCAACACGACGATTACAACAAAATCATGCTCAAAGCGCTGGCAGACCGGCTGGCGGAAGCCTTCGCCGAGTACCTGCACGAGCGGGTACGCAAGGTCTACTGGGGCTACGCGCCGAATGAAAATCTCGGCAATGACGAGCTGATCCGCGAAAATTATCAGGGCATTCGCCCGGCACCGGGTTACCCCGCCTGCCCGGAACACACCGAGAAGGCGACCATCTGGCAATTGCTGGATGTGGATAACACGGTTGGCATGAAACTCACCGAGTCTTATGCCATGTGGCCGGGCGCATCGGTATCGGGCTGGTACTTCAGCCACCCGGACAGCAAGTATTTCGCCGTGGCGCAAATCCAGCGCGATCAGGTGGCGGATTACGCTGCCCGTAAACAGATGCCGGTCGAGGACGTCGAGCGCTGGCTGGCCCCGAATCTGGGGTATGATGCGGATTGAGTTATTCGAGACTAAAAAAACAGGCCGAGATAAACCGGCCTGTTTCATTTAGCGTTGCGGATACTGATTCGCTTAGTACAGTCCAATCACTTTCCACCACAGCAACCCGGCAGACATAAAAATTGCCTGGTTGATGAGGCTGATAACAAACCCGGTGCGCCACCACACGGCGGTAGGCACGTAGCCTGCGCCGAACAAAATCGGGCCACGGGCGTGGGTGTATTGGGTGAGTGAGCAGTACAGGCTGCTGGTGAACGCCAGCATCAGCGCCATCGGTGCGGCGGGGATTTGCAAATGAATACCCACGCCAAGGAAGACGGCATACAGTGCGGCGATTTGGGCGTTGCCGCTGGCAAAAAAGTAGTGGGTGTAGAAGTAGGCGGCATTCAGTAACAGCAGCACCAGCACCCAACTGGTGCCTTGCATCAGGTGGCCAATATTGTTGCCGATAAGATCGCCAAACCAGGTGGTAAAGCCCAGCTTTTTCAACTGGTTTGCCATCATCAACAGCGCCGCAAACCAAATCAGCGTATCCCACGCACCTTTCTCACCTTTGATATCTTCCCAGCTTAATACGCCGCTCAGCAGCAGCAGCGAGAGGCCGACGAAGGAGGCGGTGGTCGCATCAATGCCCAGTGTGTCACCAAAAATCCACAGCACCAGTAAAATCAGCACCGTTGCGGCCATCAACCATTCACCGCGTGTCATCCGACCCATGGTCGTTAGCTCGGCAATGGCTATTTTGGGGGCATCCGGCGTGTGGCGGATTTCCGGTTTTACCAGCCAATAGACGCAAAGTGGCACCAGCAGCAGCGAGATAACGCAGGGCACGACAGCGGCGACAAACCAGCTCCCCCAGGTAATGGTCACGCCCGCGTTGGCAGCCAGCTTCACCGCCAGCAGGTTGCCGGTATAACCGGTCATAAACAGCGCCGCAGTGACATCGTTGACGTTACCGATGCATGTGACTAAAAAAGTACCGATTTTACTGCGCGATGCATCTTCCGGTCTGGAATCGAAGCTGCGGGCCAGCGAGTCGGCAATCGGGTAAATGACCCCACCACAGCGGGCGGTGTTACTGGGCATGGCCGGGGAGAGTACCAAATCGGCGAACGCCAGCCCGTAGGCCAGCCCCAGTGTGCGTTTACCCAGCAGCCTTATCATTTGCAGTGCGATACGACGGCCCAGCCCGGTTTTGATAAAACCACGGGCAATCATAAAGGCGACGACAATCAGCCAGATAAGTGAGCTGTTAAGGTCACTGAGTGCGGTCAGGATCGCGGCATTTGCGTTCGTATCACCGGCGGCGTAGGTGAGTGCAAACAGCGTGATACTGATAATCCCAATCGCTCCGATGGGCAACACGTTGACCACAATGCTGACGATAGTGGCAACGAATAATACCGCAGAGTGCCATGCAGCAGGTTTTAACCCGGCCGGGGGGGTGAGTTGCCAGAAAAAAGCGGCAATAATCACGATGATTATCAACGCCAGCCAATTCAGTCCATATGCAGTTTTGGTCTTCATCTGTATTTCCTTGCAATGCGATCAACAGGAGAGTCGTCGGAGCACATGAGGCGACTCTTGATAAGATCATAACGCCGGAAAAATTACCGATGGGAGAAATATGTTTGGTTATTGATTTAGGCCGTGATTTTAAAAAATTTCCCTTCATTTACGCCCACGAAGCCGGTCAGGAACAGGTAAAATATGCCTCTATTTTACTCATGGGGGATGGGCCGGGATGCCTGACCTGCTGTGACACACCCGGTGAAACCGGCGTACTGACGATATGATGACGCGCTTTGGCTAAGGGAGAGGATGTTGTGTTAACGCTGTTGCATTTGTTGTCTGCTATCGCGTTGCTGGTTTGGGGTACACACATTGTGCGTACCGGGATTATGCGCGTATACGGTGCCCGTTTACGCCATACCATCAGTGACAGTGTTAAGCGCAAGCCTCTGGCTTTCCTGGCGGGTATTGGCGTGACTGCGCTGGTACAAAGCAGTAATGCCACCACTCTGCTGACGACCTCCTTTGTTGCCCAAGGGCTGATTGCGCTCTCTCCGGCACTGGTGATTATTCTTGGCGCGGATGTCGGCACCGCGTTGATGGTACGGGTGTTGACCTTCGACCTTTCCTGGCTGTCGCCGTTGCTGATTTTCTTTGGCGTGGTGTTTTTTTTAACGCGTAAGCAGACCCGCGCCGGGCAACTGGGCCGGGTGAGTATCGGCCTTGGCCTGATTCTGCTGGCGCTGGAGCTGATTGTGCAAGCCGCCACGCCCATCACCCAAACCACCGGGGTGAAAGTGCTGTTCTCTTCGCTGACCGGTGACGTCATGCTGGATGCGCTGGTGGGGGCCCTATTTGCCATTGTCAGCTATTCCAGCCTGGCGGCTGTACTACTGACGGCCACGCTCACCGCCAGCCATGTTATCTCGCTGGATGTTGCCTTGTGCCTGGTGATTGGGGCCAATCTGGGCAGCGGTATTTTGGCGCTGGCCAACACCAGTGCCCAAGGTCAGGCGGCAAGACAGGTGGCGCTTGGCAGCATGTTCTTCAAATTAATCGGCTGCCTGCCTGCATTGCCCGCGATTGGCTATCTGGCGCAGGGGATGGCGGCTGTGCCGTTGCCGGATGAGGAGCGGGTTATCTATTTTCATCTGTTCTACAATCTGGTGCGCTGCGTGTTGTTGTTACCCTTTAGCGGCCGTATGGCGGAGCTTTGCAGTAATCTGGTGCGGGCCGAACCTGAGCTTGACCCGCGTTTGCGCCCGCGTCATCTCGATGTGAGTGCGCTGGATACACCGACGCTGGCGCTGGCGAATGCGGCGCGCGAGACGCTGCGAATCGGCGATGTGATAGAGCAGATGCTGAAAATGTTTCAGGACATCTTGCAAGGTAACACGTTACAGGCGCGCGAGATCCGCAAACTTGATGATGATGTGGATGTGCTCTATAACGCCATCAAACTCTATCTGGCCCAAATTGAGAAAGCCGGATTG
The DNA here is from genome assembly GCF_900095885.1 of Dickeya aquatica. NCBI lineage: Bacteria > Pseudomonadati > Pseudomonadota > Gammaproteobacteria > Enterobacterales > Pectobacteriaceae > Dickeya > Dickeya aquatica. The sequence goes on along the minus strand of NZ_LT615367.1, from coordinate 4,004,745 downwards.
CATGAGCGAGATTCCCAGCGCTGGGCGGAGATTATTGAAATGGCGCTGAGTCTGGAGCAGGCAGGCGACATTATCGAGCGGGTGGTCTGCGAGCTGGACGATCGGGCTCCAGATGGATTGAGTGGTTTTTCAGCGCAAGGGCTTAACGAGCTTAACCAGCTCTATGATTTATTGATGAATAACCTGCGTCTGGGAATGTCGGTATTCCTCTCATCCGATATCACCAGTGCCAGACGCCTGCGCCGTGCCAAACACCGCTTTCGTATTCTCAACCGGCGCTACTCCCACGCGCATGTTGACAGATTGCATCAACAAAATGTGCAAAGTCTGGAAACCAGCTCCCTGCATCTTGGCTTGCTGGGGGATATGAATCGCCTCAACTCTCTATTTTGCTCCGTTGCGTATAACGTACTGATGGTGGCAGAAGAAGAAGATGACGAGCGTGAAGAGTCGGTGGCTCCCATGTGACGGGCCGCGCCATCGCCGCGGTGACGATGGCGCGCACGGTTTAGGATTGACGAGCAGAGCCCTCGCGTGATTGCTCAATCACGCCGTACCAGCCCAGCCCTTGATAACTTTCATAACCTGGCGTCAGCGCAAAGGAGACGGTTTTGTCCTGCGCCTGATAGTAGCCGGAGCGTTTGCCATCGGTGTGCAGCATCAGCCGTTCTCCCAGCGCTATGCTGTTATCTGAACAGGCAATAATGCGTGAAGTGGAATCGACAATCATGCAGCGTGTGCGCTGCCATTCTTCCTCGCTAAGGCGCACACTTTTCACCACGGTGTCAGCCTGTGCTGCCCAGTCAAAGAAGATCAGCAACGCACCGATAGGCTTGCCATGCTCCTCACCGCCCTCACGAATGGCGGTGGCGTAGGTCGCAACGGCGGCATGATGCAACTGTGGCAGCGTTTGGATATCGGCGGCGACATAATCGGCCCCGCTGCGTGTGGCGATTGCCCGGCGAAAGATGTCCATATCAGCGATATTTTGCCCGGCGACAGCGTAATCTTGCCCCCGGCCATTGGCCAGAATAGTGCCGTTCAGATCCGTCACCCACAAGTCCAGATAAACGGTGTAGCTGCCCAAAATAACCGATAAACGCTGTGAAGTATGGCGGCGGGCGGCCATAGCCGGTTCGCTGGCGCACGCCACCACCGCGGCATCAGTCGCCCACCAGCGTACATCACAAGAGCGTTCATAGAGGTTACGGTCGATGATATCTATCATGTTCAGTGCCAGATCGACACAGCGGCCACTTTCATGATGGTGCAGTTGCGACATCATGTTATCGCCAAGCTCGGTCAGTTTAGAGAGCGACCCGGCCAGTTCCTGATTCAGGGAGGTGGTGATTTCGCTAATCAACGAGGCTACATGTTTGACCTGATTGGCGACGACCGCAAACCCCCTGCCAGCCTCACCCGCCCGTGCGGCTTCAATCAGTGCATTCAGCGCCAGAAACGTCGTTTCCCGGTTTATTTGATCAATATCGGCGATTTTATGATTAGCGACTTTACGAATGTGGTGACTGAGCTCGACAATTTCATGAGGATTTGCCATGCGATTTCTCCCTGTTCCCTTTCATCGCAAAATGAAATGTGTTGTACGCCTTAATAAAAAAACCGGGCGCTGAAATAAATAAATGACCTGACCCCGTATTCGGCGGGCTGACTAATACACACGATTAATGTTCAAGAAGAAAGCTAAAAAAGATTATTTAATGTTCTGAATGGCGACATTATTAAAAATAATAAGAATTTCTTTTTTTCTAAAACAGATTATTTGGCGCGTGAATTAACGACGGGTTTATTCTGCCCTTGCGCTGTTAAATGGATAATATTGCCATGTCTGTGCCAACTATACTGAATAATAGTCTGCCATAGGGTTATTGGGTGGGGGAGAGCGATGACAAAAACGGGGCCGTTGTCGAAAAGAGCCTGCTGCGATGAGGCGAGTGCAGTAAGGGCATCGCCTGGCCCGGTTTTACTGATACCTGTTCATTAACCTAACTTTCTCTATTTTATGAAAAATAAAATATTTATGGAGAATAATGGTAAGGCGATTTTTCCGGTTTGCCTGTTCTTTTTACAGGCTAAAAATAATCTGTTTTTTTACCGTGATTATGGTTGTGGTGCGAGGGCGCAGATGGCAGCAGATTGATCATGGTGGTGAGACATGACCCGATGCAGAATAAATCATGTGAAGATAAAACGAGGGGCGATAATGCGATGCACGCTGAACATGTCATTATTGATAATGGCAGCAACAGCCGAGTGCTATTGAGCCACCCGATAACATGACGCCACCACCGGGCGTCATGCTCAGGAAATAATACCTTACTCGAACAAATTACGATGCAGCGTTTGCACCACTTGCTCGGCATCATTGGCAGGAACCAGGAAACAAAGATTGTGGCTGCTGGCACCGTAACAGATAAGGCGAATATTAAACGGTTCGAGCACGCCGAACACCTCTTTACCGACGCCGCAGGCTTGCGACAGTTGGTTGCCAATTAACGCCACCAGAGACATATTCTCTTCAACTTCAACCCGGCACAGCGAAGAGAGCTCGGTCAGCAGTGCGCTTGACAGCAGGCTGTCGCCGGTTGAGGTGGAGCCAGTGGTATCCAGCGTCAATGCGACGTTGACTTCTGAGGTGGTAATCAAGTCCACCGAAATGTTGTGGCGTGCCAGAATACTGAACACTTCCGCCAGAAAACCGCGCGCGTGCAGCATATTCAGGCTATGCAGCGTTAACAGCGTTTGCTTGCGGCGCAGTGCCAGTGCCCGGAACAGCGGCGGGTTCTCCGTTTGGTTGCACACCAGCGTGCCACCGGCTGCCGGGTCTTTACTGGAGCCGACAAACACCGGAATATCGCTGCGCACGGCGGGCAACAGTGTCGCCGGGTGCAGCACTTTGGCACCGAACGTCGCCATTTCAGCGGCTTCTTCAAAGGTAATTTGGTCGATACGGTGGGCTGAGGGCACCACGCGTGGGTCAGTGGTGTAGATACCGGGGACGTCAGTCCAGATATCGATACGGCTGACATTGAGCGCTTCCCCCAGCAGGGCAGCGGTATAGTCACTGCCGCCGCGGCCGAGCGTGGTGGTGCGGCCTTTAGCCTCGCTGCCGATAAAGCCCTGGGTTATCACCAGCCCTTTTGCCAGACGTGGAGCCAACTGGCTGCGCGTCAGTTCACCCAGTGCGTCGCAATCCGGTTCGGCGCGGCCAAAACGGTCATTGGTACGCATGATTTTACGCACGTCAAACCATTCGGCGGTGACGCTGCGCTCACGCAGGATTTCGACAAACAGCAGGGTGGACATCAGTTCGCCGTGGCTGACCAGCTCATCAGTCAGCGCGTGAGAGGTCGCAAGGGCAGCGGCTTCCGACAAGCGGGTGACGTTATCGAGCATGCGGTCAATTTCCTCGCGGATGACGGCAGGCTGGTTCAGGCGAGCGATAATCGCGTATTGAATCTGGCGCAATTTATCTAACTGTACGGCGCGCTCTGGCGCGGGCAGCCCTTCAGCCAGTGCGACCAGCAAGTTGGTGACGCCCGCAGAGGCCGACAGCACGACCACTCTTACCTGTGGATCGGCCAGTACAATATCGGCGCTGCGGTTCATGGCGTCGAAGTCAGCGACGCTGGTGCCGCCGAATTTAGCGATAATCAGAGACGTACTCGTGTTAGCAGACATTCAAAAACCTCGTGTCAGGGGCGTGATTGTCGTCATCGACAACAGCATTCCATCGTTAAGCCTTGGCACAAGGGAAGAGCGGTAAGCAGGGGGCAAGCGTAGAACACAGCTACGGTACACCCAGAAGCGCTCCACCTTGCTTATCATTACGCGTTGCGCAACGATGCGGGTGACAACCCAGGGGATTCAGCCCCTGTAGTCGATAGCCGCCATACCGTCGTGGCCTGCTACCTCGGCACCGCTCCCCCTCGGGTATCGTCATCGGATACGGCTCCTCTGATACCTTGCCTGGGCGGTGCTCCTCTTCTGGCTTGCGCAACCTGTGCGCAAGTAGTCTTTTACAAATAGCGGGTAACGTGGCGGCTGTCAATCAACATTGAAACCATGCGCGGCATTTCGCAAGAAAAGGGCTTCCCCGTGTCGCGTTAAGGGATACAATCGGGACAAAACACAGGCGTGGTTTGCCTGCTAACTGAAAGATTTGTTCTCAAACCGAAGAGTAGTGTGATGAAAAATATCAACCCAACGCAGACTGCCGCCTGGCAGGCATTGCAGCAGCATTTTGCCGCGATGGAAACGGTAACAATCAGCGAACTGTTCGCGCAGGATAGCGCACGTTTTTCCCGCTTTTCCGCCACCTTTTCCGACCTGATGCTGGTGGATTACTCGAAAAACCGTATCACGACCGAAACGCTGGATAAATTACAGGCGCTGGCGCGTGAAACCGGTCTGGCCGAGGCGATTCGTGCCATGTTTAGCGGTGAGAAAATCAACCGTACCGAAGAGCGCTCGGTGCTGCATGTCGCGTTGCGCAATCGCAGCAATACCCCGATTCTGGTCGATGGCAAAGACGTGATGCCGGAAGTCAATGCGGTGTTGGCGAAGATGAAACAGTTCAGCGAGCGGGTGATAAACGGTGAGTGGAAAGGCTATACCGGCAAGGCGATTACCGATGTGGTGAATATCGGTATCGGCGGCTCTGATTTGGGGCCGTTCATGGTGACGGAAGCGCTGCGTCCGTATAAAAACCATCTGACCATGCATTTTGTCTCCAACGTCGATGGCACGCATATCGCGGAAACCCTCAAGCGCGTTAACCCGGAAACCACGCTGTTCCTGGTCGCCTCGAAAACTTTTACCACGCAGGAAACCATGACCAATGCGCACAGCGCCCGTGACTGGTTCCTGGAAACGGCGGGTGATGCAAAGCATGTCGCCAAACACTTTGCCGCGCTCTCAACCAATGCGCCAGCGGTGGCCGCGTTCGGTATTGATACTGCGAATATGTTCGAGTTTTGGGATTGGGTGGGCGGGCGCTATTCGCTGTGGTCTGCGATTGGTTTGTCGATTGCGCTGTCCGTCGGTTTCGACCACTTTGAGCAATTGCTCAGTGGCGCTCACGCGATGGATCAGCATTTTACCACCACGCCATTTGAGCAGAACCTGCCGGTGTTACTGGCGCTGATCGGTATCTGGTACAACAACTTCTTCGGTGCGGAAACCGAAGCCATTTTGCCTTATGACCAGTATCTGCACCGGTTTGCCGCTTACTTCCAGCAGGGCAATATGGAATCTAACGGTAAGTATGTCGATCGCAACGGCAACCCGGTGGATTACCAGACCGGCCCCATTATCTGGGGAGAGCCGGGCACCAACGGCCAGCATGCTTTCTACCAGTTGATCCATCAGGGCACCAAGCTGATTCCGTGTGATTTCATCGCACCTGCGGTGAGCCATAACCCGCTAAGCGATCATCACAGCAAGCTGCTGTCGAACTTTTTTGCCCAGACGGAAGCGCTGGCGTTTGGCAAGTCGCGCTCGGTGGTTGACGCGGAGTTTGCCGCGGCCGGGAAATCCGCCCAGGACGTGGAGCACATTGCACCGTTCAAAGTGTTTGAAGGCAACCGCCCGACCAACTCTATCTTGCTGCGCGAAATTACGCCGTACAGCCTAGGGGCGCTGATCGCGCTCTACGAGCACAAGATCTTCACCCAAGGGGCGATTCTGAATATCTTCACCTTCGACCAATGGGGTGTTGAGCTGGGTAAACAACTGGCTAACCGTATTTTACCGGAACTTCAGGATGACAGTGCGGTGAGCAGCCATGACAGCTCCACCAATGGGCTTATCAACCACTTTAAACAGTGGCGCGTGCAATAACGGTTATGGTGTACATGACCGCATGATGATCACAGGCCCCGTTTTCGGGGCCTGTGTGTTTAACGTGATGTGATCGTCATCATGATGATGCAACTGTGGGCGTAAATAGTGATGACTCTGCTGCGGATTGCCTGCCCGATGGTGGTAACATCAAGCGATTTTGTCATCAATTTGGTGTGCCAGACCTCAGTTTGACAGGCTCTGGTCAATGTATTGATTATCACGGAGGGGAGCATGCGAATTCGCATACTGATGGCTCTGGCTGGCATTACTCTGCTGGCGGGATGTAGCACCACTAACCCACTGACGGCCGCCGGTCAGTCGGTACGTTTCACCGACAGCAAACCGGCGGCGCAGTGCCAGTTACTGGGTAATATTACCGGTACACAGTCGAACTGGTTGTCTGGCAGTGGTAATGAAGGCAGCGCCATGCGCGGTGCGGCAAATGACCTGCGTAACCGCGCGGGCGAAATGGGTGGCAACGTGATTTATGGCGTGACCACTCCCAGCCAAACGTTCCTCTCAAGCTTTGCACCACTGGATAGCAAGATGCAGGGGCAGGTTTATAAGTGCCCTTAATGCGTTGATAAGTGAAGGCATCACGACCGCTAACGTCACCGGTGTATACCGGTGACGTCGGGTATGACATCGTTGAGTGCGTGATTAGCGCGTGATTTCCTGCTGCACCATGCCGATATCCAGCAGCGTTTTGCTGGCTTCGCCGCCAATTTCCCGTGTCAGGCCTGGCACCAGATAACCGGACACTTTCGCCATAAGCTGGCGCACCAGCGCCCGCGCTTCATCGTCAGGCACCAGAAAGTGTGCCGCGCCCTGAACTTTATCCAGCACATGCAGGTAATAGGGCAAAATCCCGGCATCAAACAGTGCGTTGCTGAGTGCGGCAAGCGTTTCGGCGTTATCATTCACACCTCGCAGTAACACACTCTGGTTAAGCAGGGTAACGTTCGCACGACGCAAACGTTGCATCGCATAACGCAGGCTTTCGTCTATCTCGTTGGCATGGTTGATATGCGTTACCAGAATGACCTGCAAGGCGCTGCTGGCTAACCGCTGGCAGAGTGCGTCGGTGATGCGCGCGGGGATAACCACCGGCAGGCGGGTATGAATGCGCAGGCGCTTAATGTGAGAAATCGGCTCCAGCTCGCTCAACAGCCAGTCCAGCTCATGGTCTTTCGCCATCAGCGGGTCGCCGCCCGAAAAGATGATTTCATCAAGCTCGGGGTGCTGGCGAATATACTCCAGCGCCTGATGCCAGTTGGCCTTATTGCCCTGATTGTCCTGATACGGGAAGTGACGGCGAAAGCAGTAACGGCAGTTAACCGCGCAGCCGCCTTTCACCAGCAGCAATGCCCGGTTATGGTACTTGTGGAGCAGACCGGGCACGACGCTGTGTTGCTCATCGAGCGGGTCATGACTGAATCCGGGCGTCGTGATGAACTCCTCTTGCGCGGTCAGCACCTGCAATAACAGCGGGTCGCGGGCATCTCTATAGCGCATGCGGGCGGCAAAGGCGCGCGGCACCCGTAACGCAAACAGCTTGCGTGCATCGCGCCCGGCACTCAGTTGTGGGTGGTTCTCCAGCCCAAGAGTGTGGAGCAGTTCATCAGGATCGGTAATAACGTCGGCCAGTTGTACTAACCAATCTTCTCTGGAAGGTATATTTAGGGTTACAATGTGTGCCATTTTTTTGGCTAAGTACCAGTGTTAACGTAGAGGGCCTTTATGGCGACTTATTCTAGCAACGATTTCCGTTCCGGTCTTAAAATCATGTTCGAAGGCGAACCGTATGCCATCGAATCCAGTGAGTTTGTGAAACCGGGTAAAGGCCAGGCTTTTGCTCGTGTCAAAATGCGCCGCCTGTTGACGGGTTCCCGCGTTGAGAAAACCTTCAAGTCTACCGACTCGGCAGAAGGTGCTGACGTAATGGATACCAACATGAACTACCTGTACAACGACGGTGAGTTCTACCATTTCATGCACCCGGAAACCTTTGAGCAGCATCAGGTTGAAGCAAAAACCGTGGGTGATTCTGCGAAATGGTTGCAGGATAATGCGGAATGTATCGTTACCCTGTGGGATGGCCGTCCGATTGCCGTTCAGCCGCCGAACTTTATCGAAGCCGAAATCACCGAGACCGATCCGGGTCTGAAAGGCGATACCGCTGGCACCGGCGGCAAACCGGCAACGCTGTCTACCGGCGCGGTAGTGAAAGTGCCGTTGTTTGTGCAGATTGGTGAAGTCATCAAAGTGGATACCCGCTCGGGCGAATACGTTTCCCGCGTGAAGTAACCCCTTATTCGTGGTACGTAACGGCCTGAAGGCGCTTTACGTACCACTCGTCTGTCCTCACTGCTCCGCGTTGCCTTTTCCTTCGGTTTGAAAAATTCGCTCACCTTTAACAGCGCTTGTCCGATGGTGTTTTATCGTCCATCACGTAAAATGCTGCCTTCTTGGTATGAAGGAGCGCGCGATGTCCCCACTGATTATTACTGTCTTGATGCTGACTCTCAGCAACGTGTTCATGACGTTTGCCTGGTACGGTCATTTACGCTATTTCAGTGGCCGCACCTGGATGATTGCCGCCCTGGTGAGCTGGGGGATTGCGTTGTTTGAATACCTGCTACAGGTGCCAGCCAACCGTATTGGCTATCAGGTGGCGTCTGCCGGGCAACTGAAAATTATGCAAGAGGTAATAAGCCTGTCGGTATTTATTCCCTTTTCAATAATCATTCTCAAAGAACCCTTCCGGACGGATTATATTTGGGCCGGGCTGTGTTTACTGGGTGCCGTATTTTTTATGTTCCGCGATAAAATTATGGGCTAACCCGTGCGATTATTTTCGCTGATGATTCACCTGTCGTGAGGGCAGAGAGAAAATAACTCAGAGAGGCAGGCAGTAAATAAAACACAGTTTTACTATTTTTATTTACTGCCTGATAGCGAAGCGATGAGTGATTATTTTCCGTTAACGGTTAGCTGATTCACCCAGATTAATTTGTCCGTATCAAAACCGTTACGCTGCGCTGCTGCTATCAGCGCCTGACGAACCAGTGGCGGTAATGTTGGTGTGCGGGAAAGTATCCAGAGATAGTCACGGTTTGGCCCGCATACCAGCGCATATTGATAGTCGTTATCCAGCGCGATGATGTTATAGCCACCATAAAACGGCCCGAAGAACGACACCTTCAGCGCACCCTGCGTGGGGGAACCGGTGAAGTCACCTTTGCCGGTACTTTCACGCCAGCGCAGGCTGGCCGGGTCAAAGCCGCGATTCACCACCGTAATACCGCCGCCTGCGCGCAGGCTGTAGGTGGCGCTGACGCGCTCCAGGCCGCGCTCAAACCGGTTGTCGAAGCGGGCAATTTCATACCAGGTGCCGAGATAACGGGGCAGCGAGAAATTCTCCACCACGCTGACGCCCGCAGGCGGCGTTGGGCTGCTGCAAGAGACGGTTAACAGCGCGGTTAGCGAGGCAATCCACAAACGCCAGCGGGCCATAGGTCATGCTCCTTGGTTAATATGGGTTAACGTTAGGAAAATTGCGCTGAAGATGCAATAAAAAACGGCCCGCAAGCGGGCCGTAGCACAAGGTATGACAGCGGTTTACAGTGTGACCACACCAATGATGGTGACGACGGACAAAATGGCTGCCAGACCGTAAAACACCCATTTGCCTGCCGGAACATGAATTTTCAGGTCATGCATGGCGTGGTGGATACGGTGCAGGCCACACCACAACGGCAGCACTATCATCAGCAGCAGAAAGGCGCGGCCAACAAAGCTGTGGCTAAATGCGGCAATGCGATCGTAGCTCAGGGCATGGGAAAACAGCCCCAGCGGCAGCAGAATACCCACCAGCAGGATGATAACCGGCCCGAAAAAGGCACTCCACATACCACCAGCACCGAACAGACCCCAGAATGGTGGTTCGTCAGAGCGTTTAGGTTGTTGATTAATCACGATATATCTCCTGTTCAGAACAGCAAGGCGATGGCCAGCACCGCCAGCGTGATGACCACAGTCGCCGCCCAAAGCCCTTTCACCACCGGCTCCGGCCCCATTTTTTCGTCATTGACGATGATAATGCTGGCTTTGGGGGCCAGATCGAACCAGGTTTTGGTGTGTAACACCGCCGCCAGTAACGCAATGATGTTAATCAGCAGCACCAGCGGGTTTTGCAAAAAGCCGACAAACTGGCTCCAGCCTTCGGGCCCGCCTTTGAGTGAGAACACGCCGTGCAGCAACACAATACTGAACCAGACTGCGGGCACTGCGGTGCCTTCACGCAGCATGTAAAAGCGATAAAAACCGAGTTTCTGCCACCAGGTGGGCGTCATACCACGGACATACGCTTTGCGTTTGGTTTTCATGAATTGACTCCCTCCCTTATTGTGGTCTCAGCATGGCAATCATGAAGTCTTTGGCACTCTCCACCTTGCTTTGCTGGATAGCTGCCGCCGGATCGACGTGCTTCGGACACACTTCGGAGCAGTAGCCCACGAAAGTACATGACCAGACACCGTTGTCGCTGTTGAGTTGCGGCATGCGCTCTTTTTTACCGTGGTCGCGGTTATCCAGATTGTAGCGGTGCGCCAGCGTGATGGCTGCCGGGCCGATAAACTCGGGGTTCAGGCCGAACTGCGGACAGGCGGCGTAGCACAGTCCACAGTTGATGCAGCCGGAGAACTGATGGTATTTCGCCATCTGTGCCGGTGTCTGCTTGTTCGGGCCCTGCTCCGGTGTCAGGTTGTTGCCGATGATGTAAGGCTTGATGGCTTCCAGGCTTTCGATGAAGTGCGTCATATCGACCACCAGATCGCGCTCGATAGGGAAGTTGCCCAGCGCTTCAATCTTCATGCCATTCGGGTAGTCGCGCAGAAAGGTCTTACAGGCCAGTTTCGGCACATTGTTGACCATCATGCCGCAGGAGCCGCAGATGGCCATACGGCATGACCAGCGATAGGAGAGATCCGGGGCCAGGTTGTCCTTGATGTAGCCCAGCGCATCCAGCAGCGAGGTTTCACGGCTATACGGCACGTCATAGCTTGCAAAGTACGGGGCGTTATCCTGCTCCGGGTTATAGCGCATGACGTCCATTTTCAGGGTTTGCAACTCAGCCATTCGCTTGCTCCTTCTTGTTTTTCTCCTGAGCTTCGGCCTCGGCACCATACACGCGTTCTGCGGGGGGCAGCTTGGTGATTTTCACGTCGCTGTATTCCAGATGTGGCGCGCCTTCCGGGTTATAAAACGCCAGCGTATGCTTCAGGAAATTGACGTCATCACGTTTGGTGCAGCCTTCATCCAGACGCTGGTGCGCACCGCGAGATTCTTTACGGTTGATAGCCGAATGCGCCATACATTCTGCCACATCCAGACTGTGCCCCAGTTCGATGGTGTAGAGCAGGTCGGTGTTAAACACGCTGGAGTGGTCGGTGATTTTCACGCGTTTGAAGCGCTCTTTCAGCTCGGCCAGTTTATCGACGGTTTTCTGCATCAGTTCGGTGGTGCGGTAAATACCGCAGCCTTCTTCCATCGACAGGCCCATTTCGTCACGGATTTTCGCCCAGCTTTCCGTGCCTTCCTGCTTCATCAGGGCGTGCAGACGCTGTTCCACGTCGCGCGCCTGAGCATCGAGGGCGCTGCTGTTAGCAGGCGGCGCTTCCCGTGAACGCTCGACGGCTTTTTCTCCGGCCATGCGACCAAATACCACCAGTTCGGCAAGCGAGTTGGAGCCGAGGCGGTTCGCGCCGTGCAGGCCGACAGAAGAACATTCACCGGCGGCAAACAGCCCTTTGATGCGGGTTTCACACTGCTGGTCAGTTTCGATACCACCCATGGTGTAGTGTGCGGTGGGGCGAATCGGAATCGGCTCTTTGACCGGGTCAACGCCGACATAGGCTTTGGCCAGCTCACAGATAAACGGCAGGCGTTCTTTGAGTTTTTTCTCGCCAAGGTGGCGCAAATCAAGGTAGACCACATCGCCGAGCGGGGTAGAAACGGTGCGGCCAGCGCGCCATTCATGCCAGAAAGCCTGTGAGACTTTATCGCGCGGGCCCAGCTCCATGTATTTGTTTTTCGGCTCGCCCAGCGGGGTTTCCGGCCCGAGGCCGTAGTCTTGCAGGTAGCGATAGCCATCTTTGTTGACCATGATGCCGCCTTCGCCACGGCAGCCTTCGGTCATCAGGATACCGGAGCCCGGCAGGCCGGTTGGGTGGTACTGAACAAATTCCATATCACGCAGTGGAACACCGTGGCGGAATGCCATGCCCATGCCGTCACCGGTGACGATACCGCCGTTGGTGTTGTAGCGGTAAACGCGGCCTGCACCGCCGGTTGCCATAATAATGGCGTTAGCACGGATCTGAACCAGTGAACCTTCCATCATGTTGATGGCAACGACCCCACGGGCATGTCCGTCATCCACCAGGATATCCAGTACAAAATGCTCGTCGAAGCGCTGAATCTGTGGATATTGCAAAGAGGTCTGGAACAGGGTGTGCAGCATATGGAAGCCGGTTTTGTCTGCGGCAAACCAGGTGCGTTCGATCTTCATCCCGCCAAAGCGGCGTACGTTGACGGAGCCATCGGGTTTACGGCTCCACGGGCAGCCCCATTGTTCGAGCTGGGTCATTTCGCGCGGGCATTGCTGCACGAAGTGATCCACCACGTCCTGTTCACACAACCAGTCACCGCCCGCGACGGTGTCGTGGAAGTGGAAGTCGAAGCTGTCGTGATCTTGTGTGACCGCCGCCGATCCCCCTTCTGCCGCCACGGTGTGGCTGCGCATCGGGTAGACTTTGGAAATCAGCGCAATCTTGAGTTGGGGATTTGCTTGTGCAGCGGCAATCGCTGCCCGTAAACCTGCTCCCCCGGCCCCGATAATGGCTAAATCGGCATTAAAGGTTTGCACTGCATGCCTCCAGTTACTTAAGTTAAATAAATTAAATTAAGAAAATAATATGAAGTCCAACTGAATCACTTATTTCCCGTTTTAATTCAAAGACAATAAATTGAGTGAAAAAATATGTGCTTAGTTAGCCTGAAAGATTAAATCACTCTTTTTTGTATGGAAATGATTATAGCGATTTGAAGGTGGCTGAAATTTGATGTGATCCAGCATTTTGCGGTTTTTTAATATCTCTTCATCGATATTTCAGAAAACGTGATGGGCCAGATGATTTATCGTGAAAATAATTTTTACCTCGCAACGCGGCACATTCTGATGATTTTTCAGCGCAGGGGGGGATGCTCCTCGCCTGCCATAGGTTAGCGAAAGTGACATTAAAAGCGGTATGCGGATGGGCAAAAGATGACGAGGGTTTTTTAATCGACAGCCAGGGGCACTGTCAGGGTAAAAACAGCGCAAAAACATCCGCCGGATAGATTTGTCTGGCTGTGATGATGCAGGTAGACTGCACGTCCGGTTAGAGAGTGGAGTGGAAATCATGAGCGAAACAGCCAACTGGCAGCCGAGTGCCCCGGTCGCCAATTTGTTGAAACGGGCGTCGATAATGAAAGAAATCCGACGATTCTTTTCGGATCGAGGGTTGCTGGAAGTCGAAACCCCGGCCATGAGCCAGGCAACGGTAACAGATATCCATCTGTTCCCTTTCCAGACGCGTTTTGTTGGCCCTGGTGCCGCGCAAGGGATAGCGCTGTATCTGATGACCAGCCCGGAATACCACATGAAGCGCTTACTGGCAGCGGGCAGCGGGCCTATCTTTCAGTTGTGCCGCAGTTTTCGCAATGAAGAATCTGGCCGTTACCATAACCCTGAATTCACCATGCTGGAGTGGTATCGCCCGCACTATGACATGTACCGGCTGATGAATGAGGTTGATGACTTGTTACAGCAGGTGCTGGAGTGCGATGGCGCAGAAATGCTCTCTTACCAGCAGGCGTTCCAGCGCCATCTGGAGGTCGATCCCCTCTCGGCGGAAAAGGCACAATTGCGCGAGGTGGCAGAGAAAATCGGCGTGGGTGATGTGGCAAGCCGCGAAGAAGATCGTGACACGCTATTGCAATTGCTGTTTGCTTTTGGCGTCGAGCCGCATATTGGCCGTGACAAGCCGACGTTTGTCTATCATTTCCCGGCAACACAGGCATCACTGGCGGAGATAAGCACCGAAGACCACCGTGTCGCCGAGCGTTTTGAGGTCTACTTCAAAGGCGTGGAGCTGGCGAACGGTTTTTGTGAACTGACGGACAGCAAAGAGCAGCGCCAGCGTTTCGAGCAGGATAACCGCAAGCGGGCCGCGCGTGGTTTGCCGGTGCAGCCGATAGATGAAAACCTGCTGGCTGCATTGACGGCGGGTATTCCACCGTGCTCAGGGGTTGCTGTAGGGGTTGACAGACTGGTGATGCTGGCGCTGAAAGCCGAGACGATCGGTGAGGTGATTGCCTTTACGGTCGAGCGCGCCTGAGTCAGCCTTTCCCCATCGGTGCACAGGCGTGGCGATAGTCTGCCCCCTGTGCCCACCGCGGAGTGCGCCCCAACCGGATTTCACCGCAAATCATCACCACGAAAATCACAGCCCGCCCGACATGCGACTGGCGGTGGCGGCGTTGCGCCCGGTTATCTGTACGGAATCCATCTGCACCTGAAACGGCGGGAATGGCATCACCAGATGATGTTGGCGGTAGCTCTCCAGAATCAATTGATGCAATTCATGGCGCAGCGGCATGCGGTGGCCCATTTCAGCGGCGAAAATACGCAGCTCGAAAATCTGAATCCCCTGACGTAAATCCACCAGATACACCTCGGGTGCCGGGTTATCCAGCACCAGCGAGCAGCGTTTCACCGCATTGAGCAACAGCGCTGTCACCTCCTGCGTACTGGCCTCGGCCGGTGCCGGGATGGTGAGCACCACGCGCGTGACCGAGTCAGACAGCGACCAGTTGATGAACTGCTCGGTGATAAAGGCCTTGTTAGGGACGATGATTTCTTTGCGATCCCAGTCGGAGATAGTGGTGGCACGGGTGTTAATACGCATCACACTGCCGGTCAAATCACGGATGGTGACGGTATCGCCGATGCGAATCGGCTTTTCAAACAGAATAATCAGCCCGGAGATAAAGTTGGCGAAAATCTCCTGCAAACCAAACCCCAGCCCGACACCGAGTGCTGCGACCAGCCATTGCAGTTTCGACCACTCAATACCGATAAGCGAAAAACCGGTCAGACTGCCGATAAGCATCATCAGGTATTTACTGACCGTCGTAATGGCGTAGCCCGTACCGGGTGACAGCTCAATATGCTGCAATATGGCCAGCTCCAGCAGGGCTGGCAGGTTACGCACCAATTGTGCGGTGATGATAAACACCAACAGGGCTATCAGCACCGCGCCGAGGGTGATTGGCTGAACGCTCTCGACACCTTTTACCGTGCTGGTGACATCCCACAGGTGGATGTTTTCCATAAACGCGAACGCGGAATGAATTTCTGACCACAGCGCAATCACGGAAACCAGCGCTATCAGCGTCAGCAAAGAGCGCACCAGTTTTAACGACCGGGCGCTGATGGCATCGAGATCCACCACCGGTTCGTCCACGGCCTCAGTGACATTTTCGTGCGGGGTGCTTACCTCGTCTTCACCTTTGGCCCGCGCGGCCAGGATTTCGGCCCGTCGCTGTCTGGCGCGGTCAAACGCAATGCGGCGGCGCTGAATCAGCATCCAGCGGCGGATGATGTGGTAAACCACCAACAGGAAAAACCAGATGGCGACCGAGGTTTCCAGCCGGGCCAGCAGCGCCTGTGACGTAGTGAGATAACCGAGGCAAGAGGCCAGCGCGGCGATGAGCGGAATACAAATCATCAGGTTCCACATCGCACGGTTTACCGGATTGTCGCCCGCGCCTTCCTTGTCGAGGTACAACGGGATACCTGCGCGTTTCAGGCTGGTTGTCACCAGGCTTAGTGCCATACACAACAAAATGAAGCATAAACGCCCCAGCGTGCCGGAAAATTCGCGTTCGTTGAGATTATCGAAGGTGATGAGCGCCATCACCAGCGGCACGATAAAACCGATGGAGAGGCGATAGTAGCGCATCGCGCGCGCCACCTGCTTTGGCGGCCAGCCAAAGTGCACGATGAACAGTCCCTGACGGTGAGAGAAGGCGGCGCAGATCATCACCACCCACATCAAGGGCACGGTGGCGGTCACGCTATCGCCAATGGCGACCGCCACCGGGTAGGGCCAGGCATTTTGCAGGCCATAACCGAGCACGGCCCACAACACCGGCAATGGTATCGCCACCATGACCGACCAGAACACGGTGCGCAGCGTCAACATGAAATAGTCGAGTGTGACTTTGCCCACCCGGCTGCTGGCCCGTTCCAGAAACGCATGATAATGACGCCGCGAGCTGATGCTAAGCCCCACCAGCAGCAGGGCAGCCAGCAGGGGGATTACCGTTGTCTGGGTGGTGCCCATCATCAGTAATGCGCCGCTCAGTTGCGTTAGCGTATCAAGCGAGAGTACGCGCGAGAGATCGCGCAGCAGGCTGAGCGGATACGCAAAAGTGATCGGGTCAACATCGGCGACCCAGAACAGATAGCGGTGGGCGGCATCGCGGATTTCGGTCAGTGCGTCTTCCAGCTGGTTACTGGCCACCTTGAGTTTGGTGAGCTCAAGGATTTGCGTGTCGCAGCCAGAAATCAGCGATCCCAGCAGATCGCGCTGAGTGCGTAGCTGATCGTTGACGATTTTCTGCTGGGCGCTGGTGAGCGCCGAGCCATCATCCTGTCGCGTGGGTTCCGCACCGGCGGTGAGTTTATTGAGCATCTCCTCATAGTTAAGCCGGTGGGCCCGCAACTGTGCCATGTCACCATCGAGCTGCTGGGGTTTTGGCATTTCCGGCAGGCGGGCTACCTGCGCACGCAGGGTTTCTCCCAGTGCCGGTGATGAGCCGAGCCATTGTGCCTGTTCACGTAAGGTGCTCAATGCCTGACGCACTTGCAACGTTTGGCTGGCCGTCTGGCGTTGACGTGCGGCAATGCTATCCATGCGTTGTGCCTGCTGGTTGAGCGCCAGGGAAAGTTCACGGTTGGTTTGCAGCAGGCTGGCGACCGCCGCGGGTAAATCCCCTTCTTGTTCCGCCAGTTGTTCCGTGCGCTCCAGCGCCTGCTCGGCTTCACGCTGGCGCAGGGTATTGAGCGTGCTGCGCAGCAGTTGCAGTTGATTATCCAGCCGGTCGCGCCGCTTTTTATCAATATCAGCTTGCAGGCGCGATAAGTCCTGGCGGTTGCTGGCGGATAATTGCGCCAGCTCCAGTTCTTCAACCCGGCTCTTGCGTAGCGCCACTTCCGCCTGCAAGGCGGCCAACTGCGCCTGACCCTGCGCCGTGGAAGGATTCCCGATGGCCTGTAAACGCCGCTCGGCATCACTCAGCGTGCGATTGGCCTCGGTTTGCTGCTGCGGCAACTGCGCCAGCGAATCGCTGATTTCGCGCAGGCGGTCTTGTTCTTGCTGGAGCTGACGACTTTGCTCGAGTAACTGGCTGCTTAACTGGACTATCTGTTGTTCCAGTTCGCCGACTGACAGCGTTTTGGCCGGTAGTGCCGGTTTGGCGTTTTCGGCATCTGACTGCTGGCGCAGTTCCCGCGTCAGCCTTGGGTAATCGTCAATGGTGCGCCGATAGGCTTCGGCGCGCTGGCGGGTTTCCCGCCGCTCATCAAGTAGCCGTAAGGCGGACTGTAACTCTTTGATAGTATCAGCCTGAGCGACGGCATTCTTGCTGCTTTCCGCTTGCTGTAGCTCCTGCCGGAGTTGATTCTCATCCGGTAACAAGGCGGCCAGCGACGTGGCTGATAACAGGCATCCCAACAGTACAATCAGGATCAGACGCACGGCTGGCCTCCTCAGGCTGAGTGGTGGGGTCAGGGGGTAGTGTTACCGTTGCGCTCGTCCGTGGGCGTGTAGGTGTTGTCATCAATAGCCTGAGCCATCGCTTCGCCCATACGGGTGACGCTCTGGCTTGCCAGCCCCGGCAGCAGTTCGATGCTGTCTTTCACAAACAGGTTAATGACGGTTGAGCCCAGCTTGAAGCGGCCCATTTCATCGCCTTTTTCCAGCATGACCGCATCTTCACCTTCCAGCGGGTAGGCCCAGCGTTTAATGATACCTTCACGCGGCGGGGTCACGA
The DNA here is from genome assembly GCF_900095885.1 of Dickeya aquatica. Classification (NCBI taxonomy): domain Bacteria; kingdom Pseudomonadati; phylum Pseudomonadota; class Gammaproteobacteria; order Enterobacterales; family Pectobacteriaceae; genus Dickeya; species Dickeya aquatica. The sequence goes on along the minus strand of NZ_LT615367.1, from coordinate 3,986,721 downwards.
CACCGGCCCACACGGTTTCAATGCTGCCCACAATGGTGGCACCGACCAGAATCTGCACCATCGGCCCGAATGGCGTATCAAACAGGCAAATCACGCGTTCGTTACGGGCAAACAGGTTGGGGATGTTGGCGGCGGTGAGCGGGTTGACGGAAAACAGCGAACCCGGTACGTAAATCATATCGCGCAGTACGCCGTCACACGGCATGTGTACCCGGTGGTAGTCACGCGGTGAGAGGTAGGTGGTGACAAACAGGCCATCACGAAACAGGTCGGCAATAATGTAATTGCCCGCCAGTAATGCTTCGAGGGAGTAGTTGTGCCCTTTGGCCTGTAAAATCAGGTCGTTGTCGATAGCGCCTGATTGGGAAATCGCGCCGTCGGCCGGGAACACCAGTCGGTTTGGCAGCGGGTCAACCGGGCGGATGCCGGGCTTGAGCGGACGCACGAAAAATTCGTTAAAACTGCGATACGAGGCAGTAGCAGGCTGCTGTGCCTCTTGCATATTGACTTTGTAGACGCGTGCAAACAGGTCAATCACCAGTTTGGTGAGCAGGCCTGCCTGACGCTCGGCCGCCCAGCCAGCCAGTTGCGTCAGCCAGACTTTGGGGAGCAGATGTTGTAGAGCAATCTTGATGCTGTCCAGCACAGTGAACCTCGTCATGTGTTAAGGCGCGCCGTTAAAAAGGGGCGCATTGTAGCGGTGGATACAATAAATGTCAGTTATCTGGAGCCGAAAAGGATTTACGCGTTTTTACCTGCGCCATACTTTCCAGAATGCGGTGATAATTATCGAAACGCTCAGGAGCAATGTCGCCGCGCTCCAGCGCCGCACGGATAGCGCAGCCAGGGTCGGTGTCATGCTTACAATCGCGGAATTTACAACTGCCCAGATAATCACGAAATTCGATAAAGCCCTGTGTGACCTGCTCGGGCTCCAGATGCCACAGGCCAAACTCGCGCACCCCCGGTGAGTCGATAACATCCCCCCCGTGTGGGAAGTGGTACAGCCGCGCGGCGGTGGTGGTGTGCTGGCCAAGCCCGGAGTTATCAGACACGTCGTTGACCAGAATCTGTGCGCCCTGAGGGTAGAGCAGGGCATTGAGCAGGCTGGATTTTCCCACGCCTGATTGCCCGGCAAAAATACTGATACGCCCGGTGAGTGCGGTTTCCAGCCCGGCGAGCCCTTGTTGGGTATGGCTTGAAACCATCAGTACCCGATAGCCAAGATGGCGGTAGATGTCCATGACCTCTTCGACGAAGGCCCGGCCTTCGTCATCAAGCAGGTCGGTTTTGTTCAGCACGATCAACGGTTCGACATCCAGCGTTTCGCACGCCACCAGATAGCGGTCAATAATATTGAGCGACAATTCCGGCAAAATGGCTGAGACGATGACAATTTGGTCAATATTCGCCGCGATGGGTTTCAGGCCGTCATAGTAGTCGGGCCGGGTTAACACCGACTGGCGTGGGTGTACCGCTTCGACAATCCCACTAACACCAGACTGTGCTTCACTGCCTGCGCGCCAGACCACTTTGTCACCGGTCACCAGTGAGGTCAGGGTGCGGCGAATATTGCAGCGGTGCAGCGTACCATCCGGGGCTTCCACATCGGCATGCATACCAAAACGGCTGATGATAATGCCGTCTTGCGGCTCGCCTAGCTGGTTGTCATCCCACTCGACTTTGCTGTCGGCATGCTTCAGGCGGCGCTGGTGATTCGCGCTGACCCGCCGTTGCTGACCTTTTGACAGTTTCTTTTTACTCACGCAGTCTCTCTTGGTTCGGCACTTATCGCCGGTGGCGATGGAAGCGACTATAATACACGCTATTTTATTTTAATTAACCGCCGGTGGCGCTGTTAGCCTGCTGGTGAAACACCCACGGGAATGGCAACAATGGTAAACGAACACAACCTTATCTGGATTGATTTAGAAATGACGGGGCTAGACCCCGAGCGCGATCGCATTATCGAAATCGCCACGCTGGTAACGGATGCCAACCTGAACATTCTGGCCGAAGGCCCGACGCTGGCGGTACATCAGTCAGATAGCCAACTGGCGCTGATGGACGACTGGAACGTGCGTACCCACACCGCCAGCGGGCTGGTAGAGCGGGTGAAAGCGAGCGCTTATGATGATCGCGCCGCCGAGCTGGAAACCTTACGTTTTTTGCAACAATGGGTGCCGGCGGGAAAATCGCCGATTTGTGGCAACAGCATCGGGCAGGATCGCCGTTTCCTGTTCCGCTACATGCCGGAGCTGGAAGCCTATTTCCACTACCGTTATCTGGATGTCAGCACGCTTAAAGAACTGGCGCGCCGCTGGAAACCTGACATGTTAGCGGGTTTTAAAAAGCGTAATACCCATCAGGCGCTGGATGATATTCGGGAGTCTGTTGCGGAACTGGCCTACTACCGCGAGCATTTTATCCAGCTGTAAATGGAGCTCGCTTTAATCAAAAATACCGTGCTGAGACGCTGCCATATCGCAGTTTTTTTCTTCACATTGCCGCTTTTGCAAGCGAACGCACGGTGTTTTGTGTTTCAGGGGTTGCACGGCAAGCCGTTTTTCGTATAATGCGCCCCACATAACGACGACGCAGTGCGCCGCGTAATGTCCACCCAAGCGGGAATAGCTCAGTTGGTAGAGCACGACCTTGCCAAGGTCGGGGTCGCGAGTTCGAGTCTCGTTTCCCGCTCCAAATTCCGTTATAAAGACAACTGTCTGTATAACGACAAGAAACCACCGAAAGGTGGTTTTTTTGTGCCTGAGATTTACCGCATTCCCCTGTGACGGGTACGCGATAGCAAATTCATCAATCGTTTTTTAGCTTTTGTCACCTTTCTGCCAGGGCTGGTCTACTATAATTCCATGCATAAATTATGGCTAATCAGTGAATATTCAGCCTGTTGTTTCTGATTATGCAGGCTGATTTACACACACCGTTGTAAGCATTAAGGCAGGCTAATGTGAAGCGTGTTAATCATTGTGCGTTGCATCGGTTTTTCGCGTTGTTCGCGCTGTGCCTCAGTGGCTATCAGGCGCAGGCATGGGCCGATGACCCATTATTAAGCACGACCTCTCACCCCGCTTTGGTCAACGCATCAGCCGATAATCAGGTGCGCGGTATGTTGGTGGCGGTCGAGCAAGCGACCTTATCCAGCGATTTGGCCGGACGAATAGTGGACATGCCGCTCAGGGAAGGGGAGTCATTCAAAAAAGGGGATTTGCTGGCGCGTTTTGACTGTGCCATTTATCAGGCCCAGTTGGCCGCCTCACAGGCAGCGGCACGGGCGGCCGAGGCGGAATTAAGCCAGAATCAGCAACTATCGCAGTTAAAATCGGTCGGTAAACATGCGGTGGCGCTTTCTGCCGCTCGCCTTGCGCAGGCTCAGGCCGAAAGCCAGGTCTATCAGATTCAAACCAGCCGTTGTCGCGTATCTGCGCCGTTTGACGGGCAAGTGGTCAGGCGGCGGGCGCAGGCTTATGAGAGCGTGCCTGCGGGCGCACCGGTGCTGGATGTGGTGAATAATCACAATCTGGAAATTAATCTGCTGGTGCCTTCGCGCTGGCTGGCGAGGCTCAAGCCGGGGCTGATTTTTACCTTCACACCGGATGAAACCGGCAAGCCGCTTCAGGCTCGCATCGTCAGGCTGGGGGCGCGCATTGATGAAAGCAGCCAGACTTTAAGCCTGACCGGGGTTATCGACACCAAAGATAACGCCTTGATGGCTGGTATGAGTGGCTCGGCGCATTTTCCGGAGCAACCGTGACCTCCTCTTCCCCCTGTTCTTCTGCCACACCCGCACAGGCTTCCAGCGAGCGGGTGTTTGCCCGCTTTCTGGATATTGAGCATCAGGCGCGCGCAGCCAGTAACGCAGAGGCGTTAGGCTACTGCATCGTTAACGACACTCAGGCATTGTTTGGTTTTCGCCATGCTGCACTGGTGATTAACGGCCGGGTGCGGGCGGTAACGGGGGTGACTCAGCCCGCCCCTCATGCGCCGTTTGTGGCGTTTATCGAACGCGCCTGTGCACAGCGCAACGAGGCACAATTACCAACCTGCGGCATCGTTGATGCCATGACGCTTGATGAACACAGCCGTGCTGACTGGCAGGCGTTATCGGCCCCGGAGGTGTTGTGGTCGCCGTTAAAAGACCGGCAGGGCAGAGTGTTTGGCGGCATCTGGTATGCCAAAGAACAGCCGTGGCAGCCTGCCGAGCAAATATTGGCGGAGCGACTGGCTCAGGCGTTTAGCCATGCCTGGCTGGCGCTGGAGCCGCAGCGGGTGTGGCAGCGCACTCGCTGGCGCTGGAAAGGCGCGCTGGCTTGTCTGGTGCTGACGGGCGTTTTGTGTATTCCGGTGCGTCAGTCGGTGCTGGCACCATCGGAGGTCATTCCGTTTAACGGCCAGGTGATTGCCGCGCCTCTGGATGGCGTCATTCAGTCGTTTGCGGTGCGGCCAAACCAGACGGTGCATAAAGGTGAATTGCTGGTGCGTTTTGACGACACGACGCTAAAAGCACAGGCCGATGTGGCCGAGCGTGCGCTCAATGTGGCTGAGGCAGAATACCGGGCCAGCGCACAGCGAGCCTTTCAGGACTCGGACTCCAAAGCGCGGCTGGATTTTCTGGCTGCACAGGTGGCGCAAAAGCGGGCCGAGCGGGATTATGCCACGGCCTTGCTGGGGCGTGCCGAGGTGCGCGCCGCTCGTGATGGCATTGCGGTATTTGCTGATGACGAACGCTGGATAGGCAAACCGGTGCGCACCGGTGAGCGCCTGATGGAACTGGCTGACCCGGCGTCGGTGTCGCTGCGTATTGAGCTGGATGTTGGCGATGCTATCCATCTGCCGCCGCAGGCGAGCGTGACGTTATTTCTTGATAGCGACCCGGTGATCCCGCACCGTGCGACCCTGGTGCGATCGGCGTATGAGTCGGAACTGACGCCAGCCGGGAATCTGGCATATCGGCTCGATGCCCGTTTTGATGATGTGGCTCCGCGTATCGGGTTGCGCGGTACGGCCAAACTGTCTGGTGATGATGTGCCGCTGGCGGTGTACCTGTTCCGGCGGCCACTGGCGGTGTTGCGTCAATCGGTGGGGATATGAGTGAACTGCTGCCGGTATTGCGGGGCGACTTGCAGGTGGTGACGTCTGCCACCAGTCTTGATGGTGCGCCACAATGGGTGCTCTCTGATCCGGTGACAGGCCAGTATTTCAAATTAACCCCCGCGGCGATGCGGCTGCTGCGTCACTGGTCTTTACGCCACCCTCAGGCGGTGCTGGCGGCGGCGAACCTTGAGCCCGGCTTACCTGTGCAGGAAAACGAGCTGGCGCAGTTACTGCGCTTTCTACGCACTCATGACCTGATCGCCGCCAGCGACCCACAGCAACGGCTGGGGTATGTGTTTAAGGCCGCGCATTTTCGCGTGAGCCTGTGGAAAACGCTGCTGCATCAATATCTGTTTTTTCGCATTCCGCTATGGCGGCCAGACCCGTTACTTAACCGTTGCTGGCCGTGGTTACAGCGTATCGGCGGGCCGTGTTTGCGCCTGTTATTGCCGTTGATTCTGCTATGTGGCGTATTCCTGGTGAGCCGCGACTGGGTGCGTTATACCCACGGTTTCCCGCATTTATTCAGTTTGCCGGGCATGATGACGTTTGGCTGTGCGCTGGTTTTCGCCAAATTTGTGCATGAACTCGGCCATGCCTTTATGGCAAAACGTGCTGGCTGCCGGGTGCAAACCATGGGTGTGGCGTTCATCGTGTTATTCCCGCTGTTTTATACCGATGTGTCGGATGCCTGGCGTGTGCGCGATAACCGCGCCCGTCTGTTGATTAGCGCCGGTGGTATTTTGGCTGAGCTGATGCTGGCGGCGGTGGCGTTGCTGGTGTGGTCACTGCTGGATGACGGCCCGCTGCGTACCGCGGCATTTATGTTGTCGGGGGTGACATGGATAACCACGCTGATGATTAACCTGAATCCGCTGATGCGCTTCGACGGTTATTTTCTGTTGAGTGATGCCTGGCGGGTGGAGAATTTACAGTCGCGGGCTTATGCATTGTGCCGCTGGCGGTTGCGTGAACTGCTGTTTGGTTATGGTCAGGCGGCACCGGAAACCTGGTCGCCTGCCATGCAGCGTAAATTGCTGTTGTGGGGGTATGCCTCATGGGTGTGGCGTTTCTTCCTGTTTTTCGGCATTGCGCTGGTGGTGTATCACTTTTTTATCAAGGTGGTTGGCATTGGCCTGATGCTGGTGGAAATCGGCTGGTTTATCGCGCTTCCGATACTCAAGGAAGCCTCTGTGTGGTGGTCTATGCGACGTCTTTCGCACCCGGTAGCCCGGATTCGAACTCTGCTGATGGTGGGTCTGTGTGGCCTGCTGTTGTTCTACCCGTGGCGCGGCAGTGTGCGTATTCCTGCGGTGCTTGGCGCTGAAAATGTCAGCGTGTTGTATGCCCCGGTGAGCGCGCAAGTGCAGGCTGTGCCGGTGGCTGAAGGCCAGAGCGTGCAGGCCGGAGAGGTGCTGCTGACGCTTTATTCGTCGGATCTGGAATACCGCTTGTCCATCGAACGTCAGCAGGTCGCGGTGTTGCAGCAGAAATTACTGCGCGCCGCGGTGCGCCAGGAAACGGCCAGCGAAACCGAGGTGGTAAGCCGTCAGTTGGCCGAGTCGCTGGCGCGTTATCGCGGGCTGGCGGCGCAGCGCCAGCGCCTGACGATCGTCGCGCCACAGGCAGGCCAGGTCAGAGATATCGCCTGGGCGTTGTCGCGCGATCGCTGGCTGACGACAGACCTGCCCCTGTTGCGCGTGGTTGAACCCGGTAGAGGCAAGCTTCAGGGCTATGTGCCTGAACAGTCACTCAGCCGGGTGCATACAGGCCAGCAAGGCACCTTTATTGCCGATGACCCGATGTTCCCGGCGCTAACCGTGAGGCTTGAGGAAATCGCCCCGACCGGCAGTGCTTACCTTCAGCAAGAGCTGCTGGCGTCCGATCATGGCGGGCCTGTTGCGGTACGACGTAACAGTGAGCGCCTCCCTCAGCCCGCGCAGGCTCAGTACGGTGTGCGCTTTAGCGTGATTGGCGAGCGGCAACTGCCGAGGCAACCACTGCGCGGCAGCGTGATGCTGGAAGGGGAAAAAGAGTCGATTCTCGGCGCGGTGTGGCGTCGGCTGATGGCGCTGGGAATTCGGGAGAGCGGGTTTTGATTAAGGACGGTGACTGTAACGGTGCTCACTGTAATAATTATCCAAAATTTCTTACGTTTTTTAGGGGTAATACAAGGAAATGTTATCTGTCGGCAAGTAAGATTTATCTGATTGAACTATATTAACACTGTTATTTGACGCGTCATTGTTCCGCTGTTTTACATCTTTTTTGCATTTTTCGTGTGCCGGTTTTCATTATGAAAATCAATAGCATGCTTTAAGTAATTAGATGTTTTTCACTATTCGATGAAGTTATTATCTCTCAAGGAGTGGTGTGTATGAAGCGAGTACAGCGTTTGTTTGTCAAATCAGTTCTTGCCGGCGCATTAGGTTTTGCCATGCTCCCGACATCAGTAATGGCTTGTGCTGCCGAGCCTTATGTAGGGTCTGTTTGCTATATGGTGACGAGCTATTGTCCTGATGGCTACCTTCGCGCAAATGGCCAATTAGTCCCTATCAACCAATATCAGGCGCTTTATGCTCTGGTGGGGTATACCTGGGGGGGATCGCAGGCGCAAGGCACCTTTGGGCTGCCTGATTTACGTAGTCGCGTAGTGGCGGGCACAGGGCAAGGGCCGGGCCTGTCAAACGTTGCGCTAGGGCAGACGTATGGTGCAGAGAATGTGGCATTAACGGCCAATAATGTCGCGCCGCATATACACCCGGCGACCCTTTCCCCCAATTCCTCTCTGACGGGTACGGCATCTGTCGCCATTCCAGTTGTTACCGGTGCGGCCACCACCAACGTACCCGGTAACACCGTATCATTGGCGGGTACATCGCCATCGTTTGATTTAAGCCCTATTGGTGGCACTGATTCGCCTGCGAAAATTTACAGTAATGCTGCCACCAACGCGACGTTAAAGCCTTTTGGCGTACCATTTAGCCTCGGAACCCTGAGTGGTGTAACCATTAACGCCAATACGGGCGGGACGCCATTTAGCGTGCGCAATCCCAGTGTCGGCTTAACGGCCTGTATTGCGGTGCAGGGGATTTTCCCTATGAATCCAAATTAAATAAATAATCAATGCGCTTTCCTGAATTATCAGGGAAGCGCTATATCAATCAGATTGAAAATGAAGGATTGATCTTCAATTTAGTTATTATCAAATAAAAGATGTTTGGCCTGGTTTTATTACAGCTATAGGGATATGCGCGATTTATTCATGATGACTTCTGAGTATTGATGTTCAGGCATTCGTACCCTATCACTCTGGAGTAATATTTATGTTGTTGCGTCAATTATTCAGTAAAAAGCTGTCTCGCCCGAAGAACGTAATTGACCCGGCACCCGCTCCTTTAGGGTATATGCTGGAAGCGCGGGTCTTGTTTGACGGTGCGATAGCCACGACCATGAACCAGGCTGATACCAGTCATCCGATTGACGCGCAAACACCGTCTTCGGCGGCACACGCTGGCGAAGCAGTTACTGAGAGCACTTCAGCTCACTCTGGCTCATCCCACCAAAGTGATAGCGCCAGCCATGACAGCAAGACCGCGACGGATGCGGCAGTCGCGTCGGTGGCAGAGGCGAGCCCGCGTAAAGAACTGGTGGTGATTGATACATCGGTTATTAATTACCAAACGCTGGTCAATAACGTGCCCGCAGGGACGGATGTCTTGCTATTGGATAGCAGTAAAGATGGTTTGAGCCAACTGGCTGTATGGGCTGAGACGCACACCGGATATGACGCTATCCATATATTAAGCCATGGGAATGAGGGGCAGGTTCGCCTGGGCTCACTGACGTTAGACAGTACCACGGCACAGGCGCGATCCGCCGATCTGGCGAAACTCGGTGCGGCGCTCACCGCCGATGGCGATGTCCTACTCTATGGTTGTGATGTCGCCAAAGGCAGTGGCACTAATTTTGTCTCATTACTCTCACAGCTCACGCAGGCGGATGTTGCCGCCTCGACTGACTTGACCGGTGCCGCATCCAAAGGGGGAAACTGGCAACTGGAGACAACGGTTGGCAGTATTGAGACAAATGATGCGGTATTGGGCGGTATCGAGCGGGAATATACGAATTTATTGGTATCACCGACGTTAGGGACGAACAGTTTTTCGCAATTTTCTGGCACCAATACCTTCATTAACACTCAGCCGGGTATCCAGTCTTACGATGACTCGACCAACGGTTTTACCTATTTTGCGTACAGTACGTCGAACGTAACAATTCAGTCGGTTTCCCTGAGTGGCAATCAGGTGCTCAATACCACAGTTACCTCGGGTGGGAATTTGAATTATGTTGGGATGAAATCGACCGATGGCAGTGAATTCAAATTGTCGAACCTTGACCTTAAAGTCACCGGCGTCTATTTCCCCAATAACGCCTTTACGCTTACTGGTTATAAAGACGGCGTTGCGGTTGCTGGCGCAACCTATTCTGTGACGCTGACAACCACGTTTAATACCCTCACGCTCTCTCCCGACTTTCAGAATATTGATGAGGTTCGCGTAACGAACTCGATTACCGGGAACGGTCTGGTGGTGTGGGACAATATTATTACCGCACCTGCTGTGACGGCCTCTGATAACGCACCGAGTATGACCGGGAGCGCAACCAACCCCACCTATACCGAGAATGGCGCTGGCGTGAGCCTGTTTTCAGGCGTCACTGCTGCCACGAATGACAGCGGGCAGACGTTTAGCGGAGCGGTGTTTACTATCAGCAATGTCGCCGACAGCACGGAATACCTGACCATTCACGGCGTGGATGTAGCGCTCACCAATGGTAATAACCTTTCTCTGGGCGGTGGTTACGGTACGGCCAGCGTCAGCAAGAGTGGCAGCACGGCAACGGTGACACTGGCCGGCGCATCCCTCTCGGATGCCAATATGAGCACGTTATTGTCGGGGATGACCTACCGCAACAGCAGTGAAAATCCGTCTGTTACCGCACGCACGGTGACGTTAAGCCAGCTCACCGATAACGGTAGCACCAATAATACGGTTTCCCCCAGCCTCAGTAGTCAGGTGACGGTGCATGCCGTCAATGATGCGCCGACGGATATCTCGCTCACCTCAGGCAGCATTGGCCAGTCGCTGGGCAGTAATGGCACGGTGGGCACGCTCAGTGCGACGGACGTTGACTCCGGCTCCTTCACGTATACGTTGGTGTCAGGCACCGGCAGCACAGACAACAGCCTGTTTACTATCACCGGCAACACGCTGAAGGTGAATAATGCCGCGACCATGACGCCCGGTGCCTACTCGGTGCGGGTACAGGTGAGCGATGGTACTGACACCTATCAAAAAGTCTTTTCAGTGACGGTCAGTGATGATGTCAGGCCGACATTTGACGTTGCGCCTGCGGCCAGCAATATCAGTGGGAGCGGTTTTGACCTTTCTGCCAGTCTGGATGAGGCGGGAACGATTTATTATGTGATTGTCGCTGACGGTGCCTCAGCACCCAGCGTGAGCCAGATTATCGCCGGGCAGAACGCCTCAGGGGCGACGGCAATCGGTTCTGGCAGCCAGGTCGTCAGCGGTGCACCCTATACCACGACCCTCAGTGTCACGGGATTGAATGGCGCAAGTAGCTACGATGTGTACATGGTGGCAAAAGACAGCGCCAACAACCAGATACTCAGCGCCACCAAGGTCGATGTCACCACATCGTCCAATTCGGCCCCTGTCTTTAGTAACCTCAACGGTGGCGCAACCTATACCGAAAACGGCAGCGCGGTGGTGATAGATAACAACGTCACCGTCGCTGATACCGAGCTCGACGCGCTTAACAGCGGACAGGGCAACTATAACGGCGCATCGCTCACTCTGGCGCGTAATGGCGGGGCGAACAGCCAGGATAGCTTCGGCAATAGCGGGCTGTTGGGGGCGCTGACTGCGGGGCAAAGCTTTACCTACAACGGAACGGCGGTCGGTAACGTCACCACCAACTCCAGCGGTACACTGGTGCTGACCTTCAATGGTAACGCCACCTCGGCGATAGTGAATGCGGTACTGCAATCACTGAGCTATGCCAACAGTTCTGACAATCCGCCAGCCAGCGTGACACTTAACTGGGTGTTCAATGATGGCGCACTCAACAGCAGTGGCTCCAGTCAGGCGGTAGTGAGTATTACGCCGGTTAACGACACACCGACCATCAGCAATATGTCGGTCAGCAAAACCTTCAATGAGGACAGTGCCCAGACCTTTAGCGCCCCGGATTTCGGTTTCAGCGATGTGGATAGCGGCGACACGCTGCAATCCGTGACCATCGTCACCGCGCCGACCGCCGGTGAGCTGTTTATTGATAACGACAGTAATGGCGTGCGCGGCGTGGGCGATACCCTTATCAGCAATGGCTCGGTCGTCAGCGCCGCCGATATCGGTAAATTAACCTTCCTCCCGGCGGCCAATGCCAATGGCACAAGCTATGCAAGCTTTAGCTGGAAAGTCAGCGATGGCACGGTGTTATCCACTGACACCGGCACCATGACGCTCAACGTCAATGCCGTTAACAATATACCGACTATCAGCAATACCACCGTGAGTAAAACCCTCAACGAGGACACCCCTCAGAGTTTCAGCGCCTCGGATTTTGGTTTCAGTGATGTCGATAGTGCCGATACGTTGCAATCCATCACCATTGTCACCGCGCCGACCGCCGGTGAGCTGTTTATTGATAACGACAGTAATGGCGTGCGCGGCGGGGGCGATACCCTTATCAGCAATGGCTCGGTCGTCAGCGCTGCCGATGTCGGTAAATTAACCTTCCTCCCGGCGGCCAATGCCAATGGCACAAGCTATGCAAGCTTTAGCTGGAAAGTCAGCGATGGCACGGTGTCATCCACCGACACCGGCACCATGACGCTCAACGTCACAGCCGTTAATGACGCCCCAGCGTTATCGAGCGGTGCGACTGTCACATTGACGCCGACCAGTGAAGACGTGACATCATCCGCCGCTCTGGTGTCGTCATTACTCAGCAATGCCGGTTATAGCGATGCAGACAGCGCGGCTGCCAGCGGCATTGCCATTACCTCGGCAACAGGCCGTGGCGGCTGGCAATACTCTACCGATGGCGGAGCCCTCTGGTTCAACATCGGTACGGTTTCCGGCTCCTCGGCGCTGTTGCTTGGCCAGACGGCCCAGCTTCGTTATGTGCCAGACAGTGACAATGGCGAAACGGCAACTCTGGGCTTCCGGGCGTGGGATCAGACCAGCGGCACAGCAACGACAGGGGCCAGCAAAGGTCTGGCGGATACCTCGACATCTGGCGGCGGCAGTGCGTTTTCCGCTAACAGCGCCCTGGCATCGCTGGTAGTCACTGGCGTGAATGACGTGCCAACGCTTGGCAGCACGGTCAGCGGGCAAAGTGCGACCAAAGACATGCTGTTCAGCTTTACCGTGCCCGGCGGTACTTTTACTGACGTAGACAGCGGCGATGTGCTAACTTTAAGCGCCACGCAGGCAGACGGCTCGGCGCTGCCGGGCTGGCTCAGTTTCAACCCGGCCACACGCACCTTCTCCGGCACGCCGGGCAGCAGCGATGTGGGCACCCTGAGCCTTCGGGTGACGGCGATCGATAGCAGCAACGCGTCGGTGAGCACCACCTTCGGCCTTGCGGTCAATAACAGCAACCAGCAGCCGGTGCTGTCCACGCCTGTTGCCGATCAGTCGGTGGCGCAAAACGGCGCATTCAGCTTTACCGTGCCGGCCAACACCTTTACCGACGCCGACAGCGGCGATGTGCTGACCTTAAGCGCCACGCAGGCAGACGGCTCGGCGCTGCCGGGCTGGCTCAGTTTCAACCCGGCCACGCGTACCTTCTCCGGCACGCCGGGCAGCAATGATGTGGGCACCCTGAGTATTCGGGTGACGGCGACCGATGGCAGTAACGCGTCGGTGAGCACCACCTTTGCGCTGGCGGTGAGCAACGTCAATGACGCACCGGTGGTGAGCGGCACGCTGGCGGCGCAGGCAGTGGCGCAAAACGGCGCATTCAGCTTTACCGTGCCGGCCAGCACTTTCACCGACGCCGACAGCGGCGATGTGCTGACCTTAAGCGCTACGCGTGCAGACGGCTCGGCGCTGCCGGGCTGGCTCAGTTTCAACCCGGCCACGCGTACCTTCTCCGGCACGCCGGGCAGCAATGATGTCGGCAACCTGAGCCTTCGGGTGACAGCAACCGATGGCAGCAACGCCTCGGTGAGCACCACCTTTGCGCTGGCGGTGAGCAACGCCAATGACGCACCGGTCGTGAGCGGCACGCTGGCGGCGCAGTCGGTGGCGCAAAACGGCGCATTCAGCTTTACCGTGCCGGCCAACACCTTCACCGATGCCGACAGCGGCGATGTGCTGACCTTAAGCGCTACGCAGGCAGACGGCTCGGCGCTGCCGGGCTGGCTCAGTTTCAACCCGGCCACACGCACCTTCTCCGGCACGCCGGGCAGCAGCGATGTGGGCAACCTGAGCCTTCGGGTGACAGCAACCGATGGCAGCAACGCGTCGGTAAGCACCACCTTTGCGCTGGCGGTGAGCAACGTCAATGACGCACCGGTAGTGAACGGCACGCTGGCGGCGCAGTCGGTGGCGCAAAACGGCGCATTCAGCTTTACCGTGCCGGCCAACACATTTACCGACGCCGACAGCGGCGATGTGCTGACCTTAAGCGCCACGCGGGTAGACGGCTCGGCGCTGCCGGGCTGGCTCAGTTTCAACCCGGCCACACGCACCTTCTCCGGCACGCCGGGCAGCAGCGATGTCGGCAACCTGAGTATTCGGGTGACGGCAACCGATAGCAGCAACGCCTCGGTGAGCACCACCTTTGCGCTGGCGGTGAGCAGTGCGCCTTTGATGGCACCGAATATCACCCAGCTTATTCAGGATAGTAATGACACACCATCCCGCCTAAATACCGGTACAACCAGCCTGTCAGCGCCATCATTACCTTCGGTTGTGTCTGTCGGGAACGCCGCGCCGGTGACGTTAGGATCATTGTTGACCCCATCCTCTCTGGGCGCGTTAGAAGGCCGGGTTGAGAGCGCCAGCGCCACGGTAACGTCAGCGATTTTCCAGTCAACCCAGCGCACCTTGCCGCCGGAAAATGCGGTTGTCAGTCAGCTGGCAGGCGCATTCGCCCAGGTAGCGGGCAGCGGTGGGGCGAGTCTGTTTGATAGCTCGCTGGGATCATTTCCGAGCTTTAACACCGGGGGGCATTGGGCGGCAGTTCGTCGCTGGCCGGTTTGTTCTCCGGTATTCATTTACCTTCCCTGTCACCGATGGTGGTGTTCTCCGGCAGTAGCTGGCGCGATATCACCACCACTGTAACTCACACGCCACTCGCCATGCGTGCTGACGTGCTAACCGAATCGGCTGGCGCGCAGTTCTCACCGGGGCTGGATGTACAGTTACAGCAGATTGGCGTGCAGGAGTGGCAGCGTTTGTCGCTGATAGAACAGGCGTTGCAGGACATGGGAGCGGCTGAATCACATCACGGCGAGGCTTCTTAGCAACAAGGGTAAGGCAATTGAGAAAAACCAATAACAACGTAGAAAAACAATAACAGTCAGCTCAGGAACAGGAGTGGGATCGTGTCAAACTGTCGGAAGTTTTTTAGCCTTAGCGTGATGGTAATGGCCATGACCGGCTGTGCCGTTACCAGTCAGCCGCTATCAAAAGCGCAGCGCGAGCAGCACATCGCGCAGGATAAGGTCGCCATGTTCAGCCAGCAGGAGCCGGTGACGGCACCGATCACGCTGTATGACGCGATGGCCCGGGCGCTGAAATATAATCTGGAAGCGCGGCTCAAAGTGATGGAGCAGGCGTTGTCGCAGCAGCAACTGGAACTGGCCCGCTATGATATGTTGCCGCAGGTGGCGATGTCGGCCGGGTATGTCGGGCGCAGCAATACCAGTGCTTCGAGCAGCCGCAGTGTCTCCAGCGGTCAGCAATCCCTCGAACCCTCGACCTCGCTGGACAGAAACCGGGATGTGGCCGATTTGACGATGGTCTGGAACGTACTGGATTTTGGCGTCAGCTACGTTGGGGCGAAGCAAAAGGCCGACCAGCGCTGGATTGCTGATGAGCGCAAACGCAAAGTGGTGCACACCATTCTTCAGGATGTGCGCTCGGCGTATTGGCGAGCCGTTGCCGCCGAACGTCTGCTGGGGCGTATCGACAGCCTGATTGCGCGAGTGAACCAGGCGCGTGAAGCCAGTGAGCACATGAGCGCTCAGCAAGTTGGCGACCCGGTTGAGGCGCTGACGTATCGCCGTGCGTTGATCGAAGCGGTGCGCCAGTTGGAAGAGCAGCGCCGTGCCTTGTCGCTGGCAAAAACCGAACTGGCGACGCTGATGAACCTGCCGCTCGATACCCCTTATACGCTGGCCTTGCCAGACAGCCACGACATGGCGGTGCCTGCGCTGAATGTGGATGTCAACACGCTGGAGCAGGTGGCGTTACTGAGCCGCCCTGAGCTTCGCGAGCAAGAGTATCAGGTACGTATTCACGCCGCCGAAACCCGTAAAACCCTATTGCGTATGTTGCCGGGGCTGGAGGTGAGCGCCGGAGGGCACTACGACAGTAACTCTTTTATGGTCAACCAGAGCTGGGCGGATGTCGGGGTCAAAGTGACCTGGAACCTGTTTAACCTGATCTCCGGGCCCGCGGCCTATCAGGCGGCGCAGGCCGGTGAGCGAATTTCTGAGGTGCAGCGTCAGGCGATGTCGCTCGCGATTATGGCGCAGCTATATATTGCCCGGGCCAATTTCAATGAAGCGGTACGGCAGTATAAAACCAGCGCGGAATTGCGCGACCTTGACGGCCAGATAGCCGAACAGCTGAGAAACCGTTACAAAGCCAACAGCATTGGTGAACTGCAACTGATTCAAGGCGAACTGAACGCGCTGAATGCGAATTTGCGTCAGGATCTGGCGTATGCGGAACTGCGTAATACCTATGGTCAAATCCTCTCGACCGTCGGGCTGGATTTGCTGCCAAAAACGCTGCCGTCTACCCGTCTTGCCGATCTCAGCCGGGCATTACGCCAGTCTGAGGCCCAGTGGCAGCAGGGAAAAATCAGCGCGTTACAGTCGTTCTGAGAGCCGGTCGCGGAAATATTGTCGCTTTAGCCTGCCAGATGCAGGCTAAAGCGCGACAAGAGGGCAACAGACGCGTTGCCCTCATATTTTTTAGCGTGGTGCGCTGATGGCCAGCGCGTGCGAGCCTTCCAGGTGGAAGAACATCATGGTGTCATCCAGGCTTTTGGCCTGTTCGTGCAGCGACGTACTGGCAGAGGCTGACTCTTCAACCAGCGCCGCATTTTGTTGTGAAGCTTGTTCCAGCTGAGCAATAGCAATATTGACCTGTTCAATCCCTTTCACCTGCTCTGCCGAGGCCATGGCGATATGGGTCATAAAGTCGTGCACCCGGGCAATCTCCTCGACCAGACGGGTCATATCCTGCGTGGACAGTGCGGCCACTTTTTCCCCGAATGCAATTTCCTGTGCGGTTTTCTCGATTAACGCTTTGATTTCACGCGCTGACCCGGCACTGCGCTGCGCCAGGCTTCGCACTTCAGCGGCCACCACCGCGAAGCCTTTACCGGCTTCACCGGCGCGGGCGGCTTCCACGGCGGCATTCAGCGCCAGAATGTTAGTCTGAAAGGCAATGCCATCCATAATGCTGATGATGTCATTGATCTTGTTGGAGCTCTCGGCAATATGCTGGATCCGATCGATCATCTGGCTGAAATTGCTGGCGTTCTTCTGCGCCAGCGTGGAAACCGAGTCGGTCAGTGCCATCGCTTTACCGGTATTGGCGGTGTTCTCCTGCACCGATGAGGTTATCTGCTCCATGCTGGCCGCCGTTTGCTCTACAGAGGCTGCCTGTGCCTCGGTGCGGGCGGCAAAATCGCGGTTGGCGGCCGAGATTTGTTCTGCGCCTGTGGCAACCGAGCTGGCGGAGTCCCTGACGTTATGCACGATGTGGCGAAACGCCTGCTGCATATCTTGCAACGAGTGCATCAAGCCCCCCATTTCCGTATTGTGCTGCGGTGGAATATCCAGTGTCAGCACGCCTTTTTCCATCATGCCGAAATAGGTTCTGACCTGTTTTACCGGGCGTAGCACTACGGTGCGGATAAATTTCAGCGTAAACAGACTCAGGAGCAACACTGCCGCCAGCGTGGCGGTTAAAACCTTCAGCGTATGCTGGTAGAAATGGTCTGCATTCTCTGTTTCTTCGTGGCTGATGTCCTGAGCCAGCGTGACGAATTGGTTCAGCTTTTGGCGAAACATCGCGCCTTTTTCCAGCGCGGAGGGCACAAGCGTAGTGTAGAAGCGATCAACATTGCGCTCACGCAGGGTGGTCAGCATCGGGGCGATAGCATTGTTCATGTAGTCATTGAAATCATTGTCGATTTCATTGCGCAGCGTGCGGCCCTGTGCGCTCAGCGCGGGGGTAGCGCGCAGTTCCGTCATGGCGGCATTGGCCGAGTTGATGTAACCACTCAGGCGACCGAGCGCCGCTTCGATGGTGGCGTTATCTTTTTTATCCTCAATGGCTAATGCTGCATTAATACCCGCCAGCCGGGCATTGAGCATTTCGGCATACGCGGCATACAGCGGAACCAGTTGCTCGCCTTCAATGGCACTGACTTTGCGGATGGACTGATTACTTTGTACGGAAGAGTACAGACTGAATGTACATACCGTGAGTAACAACAGCGCAAATAAGGCGATAACGCCATACAGACCATGACTGATTTTGACTTTTGCTAACATCCCTTGTCTCCTTGGTACAACGGGTTTCCCTGCCTGACGCTACGATGTCTTCCGGCTGGCTGCCCGGAGAAACGACTGCTAAGGCATTACTTGGCGTGTGTGACATCAGATATAAGCGACACCAGAGATTGTCACGTACCCTGATTGCGCGCCAGCCTAATACTTTTATGACAAAGGGTTGTTGACGTAGATTAAAATGAGAATCCATCACGCTTGCGAATTGCGGTGATTGCGTAACGAATGAGCAGGCTGGTCGCTACCGTGTGTTGATAAAACCGTATTGGTAACAAGGTTTTAGTAAAGCAGTCTTCAGCGGGAGGCTGTTTTTCATCTAAATCGCTTGCTATTTAATTTCGAGCGATGTAGATTCAACGCCATGAACAGCAACGACACCCAAACGATGCCCACACTGAGTGATGACGCCTTCCGGCTGGACGGCCAGCTCTGTTTTGCGCTCTACTCGGCAAACCTGGCGATGAACAAGTTGTATCGCCGCCTGCTGAGTGAGCTCAATCTCACCTATCCTCAGTATCTGGTGATGCTGGTGTTGTGGGAGCGTGACGGGATAACCGTTTCTGAACTGGGCGAGCGTTTATTCCTTGATTCCGCCACGCTGACGCCGTTGCTAAAGCGCCTGCAAAGTGCCGGGTTGCTGAACCGGCATCGCGGCATGCAGGACGAGCGTCAGGTATTCATTATGCTGACAGACGAGGGCCGCGCGCTGCAACAATGCGCAAAAGCCGTGCCGGAAGGGGTGTTTTGCGCCAGTGAGTGCAACGCCGAACAGTTGCGCGCCATCAAGCAAGATTTAGAGACGCTGCGCAGCAGCCTGATACGGCATATTTAACCGACGGGATAAGCAGGTTGTACGATCTGCTTTTTTTAGACCCAACTAAGTAGTGTGCGATTTAATATTTAGCGATTTAAATTGCCCCATTTATTCACTCAACAGGAGTCACACCATGTCTATTGAAAACGTTCTCTATGTCGCTCATGCCCAGGCTAACGGTGGTCGTGATGGCCGCGCGGTCTCTTCCGATCAGCAACTGGATGTTAAGCTGACCACCCCGCGCGAGCTGGGCGGTGCCGGTGGTGAAGGCACCAACCCGGAGCAACTGTTTGCCGCCGGTTATTCAGCCTGCTTCCTCGGTGCGCTGAAGTTTGTCGGTGCGCGCGATAAAATCGCCATTCCGGCAGGCACCACCATTAATGGCAGCGTCGGTATCGGCGCGATTCCAAATGGCTTCGGCATTGAAGTGGAACTGAAAATCGCGCTGCCGGGGCTGGATCGTGCCGTGGCCGAAGCGCTGGTAGAGAAAGCACACATCGTTTGCCCGTACTCCAACGCCACACGCGGCAACATTGATGTCACGCTGACCGTTATCTGAGTCAGATGAAAAGTGGGCCCGACCAAACGGTGCGAGCGCCTGACATCGTCCCGGCTCTACCGAGAGCCGGGACGCAGCCTACAGTACCTTATTTAAAAAGCTGGCGGTGCGCGGATGGGCAGGGTGGTTCAGCACCTGATGCGCGTCGCCGCTTTCCACTATCTTGCCATCCACCATGAACACCACCCGATCAGCCACTTCACGCGCAAAACCTATCTCATGGGTGACAATCACCATCGTAACGCCCGATCGCGCCAGATCTTTGATCACGTCCAGCACTTCGCCCACCAGTTCCGGGTCGAGCGCGGAGGTTGGTTCATCAAACAACATCACTTTCGGGTTGAGCGCCAGCGCCCGCGCAATGGCAATCCGCTGTTGCTGCCCGCCGGACAGGTGGCGCGGGTAAGCATGCGCCTTGTGACGTAGCCCCACTTTGTCCAGCAATGTCAGCGCGACGTTCTTTGCTTCGGCGCTGGAGTACAACCGGTGCGCGCGCGGCGCTTCAATAATATTTTCCAGCACCGTCAGATGGGGGAACAGGTTGAAATTCTGAAACACGTAGCCGACGCCGATGCGCTGGCGCAGAATGTCGCGTTCTTTCAGTTCATACAGCGTATCGCCCTCGCGGCGGTAGCCGATGTAATCGCCATCGATGCGGATGGTGCCTTCGTCCACCCGTTCCAGATGGTTGATGGTGCGTAGCAAGGTGGATTTACCGGAGCCGGACGGCCCGATAATCACCGTGACCGAGCCGGGCGGCAGCGTCAGGTTAATGTTATCCAGCGCCCGGTGTGCGCCGAACCACTTGCCCACCCCCTGAATGTCTATCCGGCCCTGTTCGCTGATGGCGCGCGGCGCGGTACGTGGGATGGAATAGAGATCAATGGCTTCAGACATCGTGTTTCTCCCAGAAAATTCAGTGCGGGTGACGGGTTATCCGGCGCTGGAATAACCGCCACAGCGGATGTGTTGGCATTTCGCGCACGGCCCCGCGGGCCACGTAGCGTTCGACGAAATACTGCAACACCGACAGCACGCTGGTGATAACCAGATACCAGACGGTGGCGACCATCAGCAGCGGGATCACCTGTTGGGTGCGGTTGTAAATCACCTGTACGGTGTAAAACAGCTCGGGCAGCGCCAGCACGTATACCACCGAGGTGCCTTTGGCGAGGCTGATGATTTCGTTGAAACCGGTCGGCAATATCGAGCGCAGTGCCTGCGGCAGAATAATGCGCCAGGTACGGCGATACCCCGGCAGTCCGAGCGCGGCGGCCGCTTCGAACTGCCCGGCATCGACGCCGAGGATACCACCGCGAATAATTTCAGCGGTGTAGGCCGACTGCACCAGCGTCAGCCCCAGCACCGCCACGGCGAATGGGCCTAGGACATCAATGGTGGGGTAGCGAAAAAACTCGATGGATGTGAAAGGAATACCCAGCGCCAGCGCGTCATACAGGTACGAAAAGTTGTAGAGGATAATCAGCACCAGGATCAGCGGCAGCGATCGAAACAGCCAGATGTACAGCCACGCCAGCGTACTGAGCAGGCTGGATGACGACAGCCGGGCCAGCGCCAGACCGGTGCCCGCGATAACGCTAAACAGGGTGCCAAGCAGTGTCAGCAGCAGCGTGCGTCCAAGCCCTTCCAGAATCACCGGGTGAAAGAAATAGCTGGCGAACACCGGCCACTCCCAGCGGTTGTTGAACGCCACGGACTCGACGACGCCTGCGAAGATAAACAGTGAAAACAACGCCCCCGCGATACGCAGCGGATAACGCGCCGGTACCACGCGCAAGGGCGCTACCGGGACATCGGCCAGGTTCTGAGGCGCTGAAGAATGGAGCGATGATGTCATGAGCTTATACCTTTACCCGTTCTGGATGCCTTGCCTGAGTGGGCGTCGGCTCATACAGCGGTTTACGAAATGGCAACCGGCCATCGTGCGGGGGCAGGCTGTAATATTCGCTGTCGATGGCGGTATCAAACTGGGGCTGATAGCCTTCGCTCAGGTAGAGCCCGACCGCTTCCGGCTGGCGAAACCCGGTGGTGAGGAACACCTCGTTGTAGCCGAGCCTGCGGGCGTGATGCTCCAGTTCGCGCAGCACTCTCCTTGCCAGCCCCTGACGCCGCAGGGTTTTATCCGTCCAGATGCGTTTTAGCTCGGCCGTTGTTGCGTCATAACGTTTGAACGCACCGGTGGCAATGGGGCGATCGTCGCGCAGCAGCACAATAAAAATCCCGTCTGGCTGCTGATAAAGCCCTTGCGGCTCCGGTTCGTGGTTATCGAAGTAATCGCCGTAACGTTGTCGGTATTCGTCAAACAGCCCATCAATAATTGGCACGATACGGGCATCTTCCGGGTAAGTAATAATGAAACGGTCGTCAGACATGTTCTCCTCCTTGTTCGGTGGCATCCCGATTACGGCGCGACGTCACCCAGCCCCGGCGGGTTAATCTCCGAACGGCTGATGCGCTCGATGCTTTCTCCCCAGCGATTCAATACTTGGTCATATTCGCCCTGCTGGATCACGCCGTTGAGTGCGGTGTTAATGGCGTTCACCAGGCCATTGCCTTTGCGGGTTGCCACGGCAATGTGCGCCACCTGTGGCCAGCCGCCGTTGACCGTTCCGACCAGGCGGGTTTGCCCGTTCAGTGCGGCTTTGTACGCACCGGTAACGTTAGGGCCGAAGGTGGCGTCGGCGCGTCCAGACTGGAGGTTCAGGTTGGCGGCAGCGGTATCGGTAACGTAGACAGGCACAAACGCGGGCAGCCCGGCGGCGCGGTTTTGCTTGTCCCAGTCGAGCAAAATGGCCTCCTGATTCGTGCCGGAACCGACGATGATTTTCAGCCCGGCAATATCTTTCGCACTCTGAATCGCGGTGATTTTGCTGTTGGATTTCACGTAGAAGCCCAGCGTATCGGCGCGGTAGGTCGCAAAGTCAAAGCGCTCTTTGCGCGCTTTCGTGACGGTGACATTGGTGATCGCCACATCGTATTTGCCGGATGCCACGCCCAGCGGCCAGTCTTCCCACGAGGTTGATACCAGTTTCAGCTCCAGCCCGAGGCTGTCGGCCACCAGCCGGGCGATATCCGGTTCGCTGCCGATAAGACTCTTGTTGTCATCTGCCAGAAACATCAGCGGCGGTGAGGAGCCGGCTACCGCTACGGCGACGGTGAGTTTACCGGGTTCGACGAACGTGAACCCCGGCGGAATTTGTGCGATGGCCTGTGGGTTTTTGGCTGCATGAATCGGTTGCTGGTTGGCTTTGAGATCGATGCCAGCGGCATGGGCATTGGCGAGTAATAACCCGCCAGTCAGCAAGGCGGCGGCGAGCCGATAAAACGAACGAACGGTGAACATCTGCATAGCGTATTCCTTGAAGAGAAAAACATCAGCGGGGTGAGGGATGGGGGTTACTCATCCAGCCCGCGTGGATTGACCTCGGAGCGTGTGACTTTTTCGTCATTCTCACCCCAGCGATCGAGCACCTGTGCGTATTGCCCACCGGCAATGAGGCCGTTGAGGGCCGTGCTGATTGGCTGCGCCAGCCCATTGCCCTTGCGGGTGGTAACCGCGACTGGCGCGATGTTTGGGCCGATGCCGACCATGCGCGTTTGCCCGGTCAGCGCGGCCTTGTATGCCCCAATGGAGTGCGGGCCGAAAAACGCATCTACCCGGCCGGACTGAATACTCAGATTGGCGGCGGCATCATCGGTAACATAGATGGGTTGTACGGCAGGCAGCCCCTGGGCGCGATTCTGGCTATCCCAGCGCAGCAGGATGTTTTCCTGATTGGTGCCCGAGCCAACTATCACCTTTAGCCCCGCCACGTCTGCCGGCCCGCGAATGGCCTGAATCCGGCTGCTGGCTTTGACATAAAAACCCAGCGTATCGACGCGGTACGTCGCAAAGTCGAATTTCTCCTTGCGCGCTTTGGTAACGGCGATATTGATGATGGCGGCGTCATAGCGACCAGAGGCAATACCCAGCGGCCAGTCTTCCCAGGCCGTTGGCACCAGCCTGAGCTTGAGTCCCAGCGCGTCGGCAAGCAGCCGGGCGATGTCTGGGTCGCTGCCAATGCGGGTTTTGTTGTCATCGGCCAGCAAAGCCAGCGGCGGCGAGCTGAGATTGCTGATTGCTACCGTCAGTGTGCCCGGTTCGGCAAAAGCGAAGCCGGCCGGAAGCCCGGCAATCGCCTGTACATTTTTGGGCGCATGTATCGGCAACTGGTTGGCTTGCAGGTCGATACGGCCGGAGGTGGGCTCAGCCCGCCCACCAGCGCACACCAGCAGCCCGGTAAGCAGCACCGGCATCACGTAGCGCGTGCTCACGGTGCGGAACCCTCAGTGGGCTGACGCACGGTGGCATGGCGGTTTTGCGGATAATCCAGCGCCAGGCTCTCGCGTAGTGTGTGGCCGGGATATTCATGGCGGAACAGGCCGCGCTGTTGCAGCAGCGGCACGACGTTATCGACAAACCGGGTGAAGTTATCTGGCGTGGCGCTCTGGATGATGAAGCCATCGGCGGCACGCTGTTCGAACCACCATTGCAATCCGTCTGCCACGTCTTGCGGCGTGCCGCTAAACAGCGGGCGCGGCGTGGCCGCCTCCAGCGCCACCTGGCGCAGCGTCAGGCCGCGTTCGCGCGCATTACGCTTGATTTCATCGGTGGTGCTGCGAAAACTGTTCTGCCCCAGTGTGCCGATATCTGGAAACGGTTCATCCAGCGGGTGCTGTGAAAAGTCGTAATGTTCGAAATAACGGCCAAGATAATTGAGCGCTTCCTCAACCGTGACCAGCGCGGCAGTGTCCTGATACTGGCGCTCGACGTCCTCTGCGCTGTCGCCCACCAGCACGCTGACGCCCTGAAAAATGTGCAACTGGTCTTCGTGTCGCCCTTGTTCCACCAACTGTTGTTTAACGTCGCGGTAAAATTCCTGCGCTTCTGCCAGCGTGTGCTGGTGGGTGAAAATGGCATCCGCGTGGCTGGCCGCCAGTTTTTTTCCATCATCCGATGCGCCAGCCTGAAAGATAATCGGGCGACCCTGCGGCGTGCGGCCAATGTTCAGCGGCCCGGCAACCGAGAAGAATTCGCCCTGATGATTGAGCGTATGCAGTTTCTGCGGGTCGAAGAAGCGGCCGCTGGCTTTGTCGCGGATAAACGCATCGTCTTCCCAGGAGTCCCATAACCCTTTCACCACCTGTAAAAATTCGTCGGCGATGCGATAGCGCAGGGGGTGTTCCGGGTGCCGGGCGCGCGAGAAGTTTTTCGCCGAACCTTCCAGTGGCGAGGTCACCACGTTCCAGCCGGCCCGGCCGTGGCTCAGATGGTCGAGGCTGGCGAACTGCCGGGCAGCGGTAAACGGTTCACTGTAGGAGGTGGATAACGTGCCGACCAGACCAATGTGCCGGGTGGTCGCGGCCAGTGCCGACAGCAGCGTCAGCGGTTCGAAGCGGTTGAGAAAGTGGGGAATGGATTTTTCGTTGATATACAGGCCGTCTGCCACAAATGCGAAGTCAAATTTCCCTTGTTCAGCTTTTCTCACCGTATCGAGCACGAAGCCGAAATTGATGCTGGCGTCTGGCACCACGTTGGGGTGCCGCCAGGCCGACATATTACCGGCCGCGCCCTGCAATATTACCCCCAGCCTCAACTGACGCGGGGCTGTACTTGTTTTTTGCCTGTGAAGCGTTTGTTCACTCATCAACCGTATGCTCCCTGTAACGAAATCTGGTGAAAAGCAACCCGTCTGCGGCATGGATAACGCGCAGGAGAAGACTTATGTTCGGATGGTTAACCGATGGTTAAGAAAACTGGAAAATACTATTGACGAGAGGATACGGGATGTAAAACAACAAAATTGAATATGGCAAAGCACAAAAACGGTTCAGTGTCGGTTGTGATTTGTTTATTCAAAAAAATGAAATTGGACGGTGTCAGGGAATACGGTCTGACGCGCGATTTTATGATGAAAGATAAATCCATGAAAATAGGTAGTTCACTTCGCTGATTATTGTCACTCTCATTTTCCTGATAGTGAAAATTTTCACTAATCAAATCCTGTTTTGTTATTTATAAATTTTTACTGTCTATGAAAATATGCGGAAAATTTAATCGGGATCACAGAAGGAAAATATATGGGTTACCGTCTTGGTTTATTGGATCAAAGCCCGATAGCAGAAGGAATGACGGCGGCTGATGCACTGGCTCAGACTGTCGAATTGGCCTGTCTCGCTGAGGCATCGGGATATTTCCGTTTCTGGGTTTCTGAACACCATAATACCGATTTACTGGCGGGATCATCACCCGAGGTATTAATTGCCTGGTTACTGTCGCACACTCGCCATATCCGTATTGGTTCCGGCGGGGTTATGCTACAGCACTACAGCCCCTATAAGGTGGCGGAGAATTTTCATGTGCTGTCGTCGCTGGCTCCAGGGCGTGTTGATGTGGGGATTGGCAAGGCACCCGGCGGTTTTCCGCTGGCGACCCAGGCATTACAACAGGAA
Organism: Dickeya aquatica; assembly: GCF_900095885.1. Classification (NCBI taxonomy): domain Bacteria; kingdom Pseudomonadati; phylum Pseudomonadota; class Gammaproteobacteria; order Enterobacterales; family Pectobacteriaceae; genus Dickeya; species Dickeya aquatica. The sequence goes on along the minus strand of NZ_LT615367.1, from coordinate 3,960,873 downwards.
ATCGCTCCGGCCCATCAGGTGCCGTTTGCGGATAAGCTGCGGCAACTGGATGCATTGCTGGAGCCTGCCTCGGCACAGCAGGCTGAGCTGCGTGCGACACCGTTGCCGCCACAGGCACCAGAGCGTTTTTTGCTGGGAGCCAGTGCAGAAAGTGCACGCCTGGCGGCGTCACTGGGGTGGCATTTCGTCTTTGCCGGGTTTATCCAGCCCAGTGAAAGCCTGCTGACAGAGACGCTGCTCACCTGGCGCGAGTATCAGCCTGAGCAGGCGCAGGCACTGTTGTCACTGTCGGTTATCGTCGCTGAGAGCCATGATGAGGCGAAAGCACTGGCCGGCGAGCGCTATAATTACAAGGTATATATTGAAGACCGTGCGCCGCTCAATGTGTTAACACAGGAGCAGGCGGATGTGCTGGTGCAACAGTCTGGCAGCACACGGTTTCGTATCGAAAAGCAGGCACAGAACATTTTGTATGGCACAACGCAAGAGGTGCACCGCCAGCTACAGCATTATCATCAGCGCTTTGGGATTAACGAATTCATCATTCACACCCCGGTTCATGACCCCGCCGCCCGGTTGGCCTCTATCCGGGGGCTGGCGGCCGGACTCAGGGAGCCTGATGCACGGTAGACGATGTCATCTCGCGTCTGGCGTTGTTTTGCTTAATGGTCAGCAACATTTCCAGCAGGCTTGGATAATCAAGCAGGCTGGAACAATCAAAGAGGTGCCCCCTGTCGCGGCTAGGTAACAAATGGCATTGTAATTCCCGCTCGTAGTGGCGCGGGTATTGTGCTTTTTCAATCGCCGGTAATGACCGGTAATTTTTTAGCACGTCAGTAAAAAAGCGTATCTGCCATTGTGGCTGGTGATAGTTCAGGCAAGCCTGCCTGACAATGTGCTGACGCCAGGCTTGATCTTGCGCATAGGCCTCACTCCAGGCGGCCCGTCGTTCATTGAGAGTAAATACGCCGCCTTCATCGTAAACAATCAGCGATAACTGGTGATACGTCAGCCCGCTAAATGGATTTGTGCTGCTGCCATTGACAAAGGCGGTAGCCTGCCGGGCACGCGTCAATCGCTCAGGAAGATGGCCTGCGGCGTGCGCGGGGATCTCATTTTGATAATCAGGGTGATTTTCTATGCCGGTGAGTTGATCGAGCAATTCGCGGGCTTTGTGATGTAATTCTTGTCTGCTCAGCGTGGCTTCACGGGCTCGGGCACGTACGGCCGCATCATGTAATTGCCTCTCGAGTAGGGAAGATAAAAATATATTGCTATCTGACATAGGCGTTCTCTCCGGGAATGAGCCAGCAACCTGCTTCTTAAAAGCCTGCGCGAAAAAGAATGAATAGTGGTTGTGGTGTTGTCAGGTAATAACGCTATGTGAAATTGACTGTTTTATTTTTGGTTTTTTCAGACAGTCATCGATATTTTATTTATTGTCGGCTTAATCTGCCAGAATGAGGGGTTGTGCTCAATCAGATTTTATAACCCTCACTCTTTATTTTTCCATAAGGAATATCAGCCACACTTTATGACTTTCTTGCTCTCTCCAGTCAATGATTAATATTCATGAATGTGCGCGCTGTTGCTGTCTTTTTGTCACATGAATAATTAGATATATGACAAGATTATATCCACAATAAATATTCACATGTGGTACGGATTCCGTTGACCAAAATAGACGGCATTGCGGCGTAGTAACCAAAGGGGCGTGCTGTTTTCGGCGGCTTTTGCTTTCTTGCAGGGCGATACCTGCAACACAGGCACTGACGAGTTTATAAACAAACAAAACCGATCGGGTGAAAAAGGGCTTGCCATCTGGGTTCAATACGTCCATAATCAGCGCCATTCCAAACGCCTTCAAGTGTTAAAGCCTTTATAATCAATCATTTATGATAGATTAAGAATTAGATGCTTCAGGGCGCTTTGAATACCTTTCCTCAGCGGGAATAGCTCAGTTGGTAGAGCACGACCTTGCCAAGGTCGGGGTCGCGAGTTCGAGTCTCGTTTCCCGCTCCAAATTCTTCTCTGTTTGTCATCACTTTTCTTTCCGTCTCAATTATTCAGCCCGATAGCAGTTTACGTTATCATCTGAATTATTTTTACGGCGATAAGTTCTATGACCTCTATTTTGTTGCTTGACTCTCGTGCGGATGAACTGCAAGCCATATTGAATCGCACACCATTAGCGCTGCCGCTGGTTATCGGTAATGGCGACGTGCGTCAGGCCGCGCAGTGTGACATTTGGGTTGGCGAGCCGGATAAGGCCGCGGGCCTGCTGGCGCAAGGGGTGAAACCACGCTGGCTGCAATCGACATGGGCTGGGTACAAACCGCTGCTGGCGACGACGTTGCCGCGTGACTACCGCCTCAGCCGTGCGGTGGGCGTGTTTGGTCAGGCGATAGCCGAATATGTGCTGGCCTATTTGCTGCACCATGAGTTGCACCTGTCTGCGCGTTGGCGCAGTCAGCAGGACGGCGAATGGAACAAGACCCTGCCGGGCTCATTGGCTGGCCGTCAGGTGTTGATTGTCGGGGCAGGAGAGATAGGCCGGGAGGTTGCCGGGTTTCTTCGGCCCTTTGGTGTGGTGTTACATGGTATTGCTCACACGCCGCGTGAGATAGCGCCGTTCGAGCGTGTTGACGGGCTTGGTGCGTTGACGGCAGCGGTGGCAGACGCGGATTACGTGATTAATATCCTGCCGGATACTCCGGCGACGACAGATATTTATCATGCTGAGGTCTTCGCGGCGATGAAACGCTCGGCGTTGTTTATCAATGTGGGGCGTGGCAGTGCGGTGGTGGACGCCGATTTGTGTCTGGCATTACAGCGAGGGGATATTGCAGCCGCGGTGCTGGATGTCTTTCGTCAGGAGCCGTTGGCGGCCTGTCATCCATTCTGGCACACACCGAACCTGACCCTGACCGCGCATGTGGCAGGCCCGCTGGTTCCGGCACGCCTTGTCAGGCTGTTGCTTGATAATGTGCCGCGTTATCTGGCCGGGCAAGCTTTGGAAGGCGAGGTGGACTTTTCTTCACCTTATTAAGCTCTACGGCCATTCGCTGACGGGAAGGCGATAAAATTATTTTTCCCCTCTTGTCAGCGCCCCCGGTTTGGTTCATAATGCTGCCCTCTTCGCGATGAAGTCTTTTAAATTACAGAAAAATCAAGCAGTTATCTGTAAATCGTTGAAGTAAATCAAAGTTGCCTTACGTCAGGCGTTGGCATTTTTCGTAAAAGCGCCAATACTTAGACGCCGTACATGCGGGAATAGCTCAGTTGGTAGAGCACGACCTTGCCAAGGTCGGGGTCGCGAGTTCGAGTCTCGTTTCCCGCTCCAGTTTTTTTCTCTCTCTCCCTGTTGTCTTTTTCATCAGCTTGTTGCTGACGTTTACATTTTCCTGAACAGACTTATCCACAGCTCTGGAACAGGATGTGAGTGCGATGCGTCCCGATCGCCTTAAGAGGCTTTAGTTTCAATGCATTGAAATAGAAAGATAATTTTATGATAAAAAACGCTATCAAAATCACTTGTACTTTTTGTGATGCTTGATTGACAACGTTTTTTTAAAATTATCCACAGCAAAATAGTGCGGTATCACCAGATCATCGCTGATGGGAAAAGTCTCAGGCATCACGGGGTAAACCCTTTTCAACGGCACGAACGAGTCGTTTCTTCTGCGGCAATTGCACGTCAATGGCGTGTTGTGCGCGGCGGGCCTGTTGCTGTGCTATCGCCCAGTGAATATGTTCATCAAGCAGGGCGTTTTCACCCAGCCGGGCTTGCAGCGCCAGCACAATCTGTGCGTCATACGGGGCGTTACCCAGTGCGACGGCAATATTGCGCAGCCAACGCAGATGGCCGATACGGCGAATCGCCGAGCCTTCGGTAATGCGTAAGAAATGCGCCTCATCCCAACCGAATAGCGTCAATAGTTCCGGGGCATGTAACGCCGCACGCGGGCTGAAGTCGGGCTCATCGGTCAGTTGTGAAAAGCGGTTCCAGGGGCAAATCAGCTGGCAATCATCACAGCCATAAATGCGATTACCCATCAAGGGCCTCAACGCTTCGGGAATAGCCCCTTCAAGCTCAATCGTCAGGTAGGAAATGCAGCGTCGCGCATCAATGGTATAGGGCTCGACAATCGCGCCCGTCGGGCAAGTGGTGATGCAGGCAACGCATTTCCCGCACTGTTCTTCTACCGGTTGGTCAACCGGCAAGGGAATATCCACGAGCAATTCGCCCAAAAAAAACCAGGAGCCCGCTTCGCGGTTTAATATCAGTGAGTGCTTGCCAACCCAGCCAAGCCCTGCTTTGGCGGCCAATGGCCGCTCCATGATGGGGGCTGAGTCAACAAACGGGCGGAATTGCAGTTCACCACAGTATTCCGCAATCTGTTCGCCCAGTTTTTTCAGCCGCTGACGCAGCAACTTGTGATAATCCCGTCCCAGCGCATAGCGGCTGACATAGCCCAGTTGCGGGTTTTTCAGTGTGCTGGCAAAGGCGGCTTTCGCGGGCAGGTAATTCATGCGTACGCTGATAACCCGCAAGGTGCCCGGTAGCAGTTCGTGCGGGCGGGCGCGCATCATGCCGTGGCGAGCCATCCATTCCATTTCACCGTGATATTGTTTATCGAGCCAGGCTTGCAGGCGCGGCTCTTCATGGGATAAGTCGGTATCACAAATGCCGACATGCTGGAAACCGAGCGCCAGCCCCCATTGTTTGATGTGCTGCGCGAGTGCGTCGAGATCGAAGGGATAAGTCATGGTGAATCATCAGGCAAAAATACAGCACCGGATTTTACCATACTGCTGTGCCGGCGTGTTTCACCTCTGGCGACAACCGGCATCCCTTGCTAACGTGAGTGATATCGTTGTTCATACCGCAGAGAAACTATGTGTCAGAACACGCCTATGTCTCAGAACACACACTTGCCCCACAATGCCTCTTTAGCTGAAAGCGACGGCGGCCTCTCACGCACCCGCGCGTTTTCCGCCAGACTGCCGGAGCCGGTTTTTTCATCCGAGTGGGTGCGCCGGGAAGAAAGCCGGGCGGCACAGGAAAGTGGCACGTCATTGGATGGGCTGATGCAACGCGCCGGGGAAGCGGCGTTTCACCTGGTATGCGAGCAGTATCCGGCGGCTCGTCATTGGCTGATTTTATGCGGTCACGGCAATAACGGCGGTGACGGGTATGTGGTTGCGCGGCTGGCCAACGCCGCAGGCATTGTGGTGACGGTGGTTTCCTGCCCCGGCGAACGCCCGCTGCCACCCCAGGCACAAGGCGCATATCAGGCGTGGCGGGCAGCAGGCGGTGAGGAACTGACGGCGGGTGCCAGATGGCCGCAAACAGTGGATGTGATTATTGATGCGCTGCTCGGCACCGGGCTAACCCGCGCGCCGCGCGCACCTTATGATGCGCTGATAGCCGAGGCGAATCGTCATCCGGCTCCGGTGGTGGCGCTGGATGTCCCCTCCGGGCTGAATGCACAGACCGGGGCTTGTCACGGTGAGGTGATCGTGGCGGCGCATACGCTGACGTTTATTGCGCTCAAACCCGGTTTGTTAACCGGTGAGGCGCGCAATGTGGTGGGACAATGCCATTATCATGCGCTGGGGCTTGAGGCGTGGCTCGCTTTGCAGCCTGCGTCCATACACCGGTTTGATGTGTTTTCACTGCCAAGGTGGCTGAAACCCCGTCGCGCGACAGCGCATAAAGGCGAGCATGGCCGGTTACTGGTTATCGGTGGCGATGAAGGCACCGGTGGCGCGATTTTCATGGCCGGAGAGGCTGCGCTACGTAGCGGCGCGGGTTTAGTGCGAGTGCTTACTCACCGTACCTATCTGGCGGCATTACTGGTGGCGCGGCCTGAATTAATGGTGCAGGAATTAACAGCCGAGACGCTGCGCGTTGGCCTCGAATGGGCTGATGTGGTGGTGATAGGCCCAGGACTTGGCCTGCGCGAGTGGGGGAAAAACGCACTGCGCAGCGTAGAAAATTGTAACAAACCAATGTTATGGGATGCGGATGCGCTCAACCTGCTGGCAATCAGTCCGCATAAACGTCAGAATCGCGTGCTAACGCCTCATCCCGGTGAGGCAGCACGTCTGCTAAACTGCCGCATTGCTGACATAGAAAGTGACCGCTTACTTGCAGCACAACAGCTGGTAAAACGCTATGGTGGTGTGGTGGTATTAAAAGGTGCCGGTACGGTATTGGCCAGCGCCGCAGGTGAAATGGCGATTGCCGATGTGGGCAACCCCGGCATGGCCAGCGGTGGGATGGGCGATGTGCTGTCTGGCATGATTGGTGCGATGCTGGCGCAAGGGCTGTCAATGTATGACGCGGCTTGTGCAGGCTGTGTGGCGCATGGTGCTGCGGCCGATGGGCTGGCGCACTTACGCGGCACGCGTGGGATGTTGGCAACCGATTTGATGGCGGTATTGCCGCAATACGTAAATCCTGAGCGGATATCCTTAGAAAAGACACAATGAAGACGCTTTTGTTACCTTTGCCCGATGAGGCAGCCACTGTCGCGCTGGGCGCGGCACTCGCCACCACTTGTGAACAGGCCACCACCCTTTATCTTTTCGGTGATCTGGGCGCAGGTAAAACCACGTTAAGCCGCGGCTTTTTGCATGCGCTTGGCCATCAGGGCAATGTAAAAAGCCCGACCTATACCTTGGTGGAGCCTTACGCGTTATTGCCCCGACCGGTGTATCACTTCGATCTCTATCGTCTGGCTGACCCGGAAGAGCTTGAGTTTATGGGCATCCGTGATTACCTGTCACAGGATGCGATTTGCCTCATTGAGTGGCCAGAACAAGGCGCGGGCATTCTGCCTCAGGCCGATGTCGAATTGCGCCTGGACTATCAGGGCGTGGGGCGTCAGGCGACCCTGATGGCTTGTACTTCGTTGGGTGAGGCCATGGTGACAGCGCTGGCAGAGCGCATGCGGTCATGATGGTGCGCCTGATAAATACCGTTCTGCTTGGGTTATTGCTGCTAACGTCGCCATTGTGGGCCAGTAACCTGACCGATATCCGGGTGAATAATGCTGCCAGTGAAGCGGTGATGACGCTCAGTTTCAGCGGCCAGCCGGTATATGACTATGCGGTAGCAAATAACCCGAGCCGTGTGACGATTGATATCAAGCAGTCTGGCGTAATGAAAGGGCTGCCGCTGGCATTCAACGGTCAGAACTTGATTGCCCGTATTCGAACGAGCCCGGCCAGCGATCCGAAAAGCCTGCGGCTGGTGCTGGATTTAACGCAGAAAGTGCAGGTTCGCGCAGCCAAAGAGAGCAATAGTGCGGTCTTTACACTCACGGCTGAACGCAAGCCACCACCGGCTAAACCGGTATCTTCGCCAGCGCAGCCCACCGCGCAGGCTGCACGTAACCCGATAGTGCCTCAGACGGCATCTGCTGCCGGGGCCTCAAACCGGGGGGGCGGGCGGATAGGTAACGGCGAGAAGATCACGGTCGCGATTGATGCCGGTCACGGCGGTCAAGACCCAGGGGCCATCGGCCCGGGGGGACTAAATGAAAAAACGGTCACTATCGCCATTGCCCGTAAACTGCGCGCTATCATGAGTGCCGACCCGGCGTTTAAACCGGTGCTCACCCGCGATGGCGATTACTTTATTTCCGTGATGGGGCGTTCTGAGGTTGCGCGTAAGCAAGGGGCGAATGTGCTGGTTTCGATTCATGCCGATGCCGCACCAAACCGCGGGGCTACCGGCGCATCGGTCTGGGTGTTGTCCAACCGGCGAGCGAACAGTGAAATGGCCGGCTGGCTGGAGCAGCACGAGAAACAGTCTGAGTTGCTGGGTGGCGCAGGCGATCTTTTGGCCAACAGCGCGGCTGACCCTTACCTCAGCCAGGCGGTGCTGGATCTCCAGTTTGGCCATTCCCAGCGCGTCGGGTATGACGTGGCGGTAAAAGTGTTGCGTGAATTACAGCGCGTGGGGAGCTTGCACAAACGCAGGCCGGAACATGCCAGTCTGGGCGTTCTGCGCTCACCGGATATTCCTTCTTTACTGGTGGAAACCGGGTTTATTTCTAATCCAAGCGAGGAGCGGCTGCTGGGCAGCAGTGAGTACCAGGAGAAAATTGCCAATGCCATTTATCAGGGATTGCGCAGTTATTTCCAGGCTCATCCGTTACAAAATGTCCCAAAGCAGGAAAACCGTCCGCTTCATACGCAGACGGTGAAAAACACAGCGGCTGAGCCACATCGCAATACGTCATCGGCCGCCGCCACAACCGGTGGCCAGCGTCATACGGTGGCTACCGGTGAAACGCTATCGGGTATTGCCGCGCGTTACGGTGTCAGTATGGCGGCGATTCGGGAGATAAATCGTCTAAAGAAAGACGGCGTGTGGGTCGGGCAGCGTTTGAAAATCCCCTCCGGAGCATTGGCCGCCAATACGCCGTCGTCTAAACCCTCATCGGCCAAAGCGTCATCCTCGAAGGCTGTCTCTACGGCATCAGTAAAAAAAGATGTCACCAGAAAAGAGGCAACGGTGAGAAAGCATAAAGTGGTACGCGGGGATACACTAAGTGCGATTGCCAGCCGTTATGGTGTGAGCATGAAAGCCATCCAGCAAGTCAACAATATGTCTACCGGTACCGTGCAGTTGGGCCAGACGCTGATAATCCCTTCTGCCTGAAACCCGAATGGATGAAATGAGGAGAGCCATGCCGATTCAGGTGCTGCCACCCCAGTTAGCGAATCAGATAGCCGCCGGTGAAGTGGTGGAAAGGCCGGCTTCTGTGGTGAAGGAGCTCGTAGAAAACAGTCTTGATGCCGGTGCCACGCGCATTGATATTGAGATTGAACGCGGTGGGGCCAAGCTCATTCGTATTCGAGATAACGGTTGTGGCATTGGCAAAGACGAACTGGCGCTGGCGCTGTCGCGTCATGCGACCAGTAAAATCGCCACGCTCGATGATCTGGAAGCCATCGTCAGTCTGGGGTTCCGGGGGGAAGCGCTGGCCAGTATCAGTTCGGTTTCCCGCTTGACCTTAACGTCACGCACCGAGGCCCAGAGCGAAGCCTGGCAGGCTTATGCCGAAGGCCGCGATATGGCTGTCACGGTAAAACCCGCGGCTCATCCGGTAGGAACAACGCTTGAAGTGCTGGACTTGTTTTATAACACTCCGGCACGCCGTAAGTTTCTGCGCACCGAAAAAACCGAATTCATGCACATTGATGAGGTGGTACGGCGTATCGCGCTGGCGCGTTTTGATGTTGCTATCACCTTGCACCATAACGGGAAAGTTATCCGGCAGTACCGTGCAGTGACGCAGGCCAGTCAGCGTGAAAAACGCCTCGGCAGCATTTGTGGCGCGGCATTTTTGCAACACGCATTGGCGATTTCCTGGCAGCATGGCGATTTGAATATTCACGGCTGGGTGGCAGACCCGGCAGGCTCTCGCCAGTTGCCTGAGATGCAATATTGCTACGTAAATCAGCGCATGATGCGCGATCGCCTCATCAATCACGCCATCCGTCAGGCTTATCAGGATCAATTGCAGGGTGAGCAGCAGCCAGCTTATGTGCTGTATCTGGAGGTCGATCCTCATCAGGTGGATGTGAATGTGCATCCCGCCAAGCATGAAGTTCGTTTTCATCAGGCCCGTCTGGTGCATGATTTCATCTATCAGGCGGTGATGACCGTGCTTCAGCAGGCACAGGCCGCATCGCCAGCACAGGACCAGGCCTGGCAGCAGGAAAACCGCGTTGCCGCAGGCGAAAATCACTTTGCCCGGCCTGCACCATCCCACGCCGAAGCGCCCTCTTTTGCCCCCTCTGGCCGTGCGCATTCGGCCACGCTGCGTGTCCGTGATAACCGTTATGACGGGGGGGGATATCAGAAAAAGCAGGGGGAGTTATATCAGCAATTGCTGCATGCCGTGCCTGCTGAACAGAGCCCGGCCCGCGAGGTACCACCGCTTGCCCCGCCAGCGCAGCAGGCCGCGGCGGGGCAGCCTGATGCGTCGAGTGTGCTGCATGATGACGACTCACCGCTGGAAAGCCATGCTTTAGGGCTTGGGCGGGTATTGATGGTCTGCCCCCCCTGTTATGCGCTGGTGGAGTATCATCAGCGTGTGGCGCTGCTATCCCTGTCTGTGGCTCAGCGTTATTTATGGCAAGCGCAACTGACCCCAACTGAACAAGACGGATTGCGGCCACAGCCGTTGCTTATTCCCCAGCGCCTGACACTGACGGCCGACGAGCGGGCGATGTTACAGCACCATCAGTCCTTGCTGGCGCATATGGGGATTGAGGTAGAGGCTGCTGCGGCACACGTCACATTGCGGGCAGTACCTTTACCATTGAGACACCAAAATTTACAAAACTTGATCTCTGAGCTGTTAGGCTATCTCACTGATTCTCATGATGTGAGCCCCACTGCGGTTGCTGTGTGGCTGGCCGGGCAGTTAGGCGGTGAACGTGATAACTGGACGCTGGCGCAGGCCGTACAACTGCTGGCAGATGTGGAGCGGTTGTGCCCGGCGTGTGTCAAAGCGCCGCCGTCAGAATTGTTACATGTGATGGATATTGAGGCCGCCATCAGGGCGTTAAAACATGAGTGAACTTGAAACAGCACATCAGCATCCGTGCACATCATCGTATCCACCGGCCATTTTTATCATGGGGCCGACCGCATCAGGCAAAACCGCGCTGGCAATGGCGCTGTGTGAACACTTGCCGGTCGAGATTATCAGCGTGGATTCAGCGCTGATTTATCGGGGGATGGATATTGGCACCGCGAAGCCAGGCCCGGATGAACTGGCCCGTGCCCCGCATCGGTTGATAGATATTCTCGACCCGGTGCAGGCCTATTCTGCCGCGGATTTCCGGCGCGATGCCCTGGCGGCGATGGCGGAAATCACAGCTGCCGGGCGTATTCCGCTGCTGGTGGGTGGCACCATGTTGTATTTTAAGGCGTTGCTGGAAGGGTTATCGCCATTACCTGCTGCTGATGCGCAAGTCCGTCAGGAGATAGAAAACCGGGCGCGTATCGAAGGCTGGGAGGCGCTACACCAGCAATTGAGTGTTATCGATCCTGTTGCTGCGGCTCGGATTCATCCAAATGATCCACAGAGACTGTCGCGAGCACTGGAAGTTTTTTTCGTTTCAGGTAACACTTTAACAGAGTTGACAAAGACATCCGGTGAAGCGTTACCCTACTGTGTTCATCAGTTTGCTATTGCACCTGCAAGCCGTGAACTGTTGCACGAGCGCATAGCGCTGCGCTTTCAGTTGATGTTGGACGCTGGTTTTGAAACCGAAGCCCGGGCATTGTTCGCCCGCTCTGATCTGCATCCTGCGTTACCTTCTGTCCGTTGTGTCGGATATCGCCAGATGTGGTCATATCTTTGCGGTGAGATCGATTACGATGAGATGGTGTATCGTGGCATTTGCGCAACCCGGCAGCTGGCGAAACGCCAAATGACCTGGTTACGTGGCTGGGAACAGGTTTGCTGGCTTGATAGCGATCGTCCCGACGAGGCGTTACACAAGGTGATACAGGTTGTTGGTGCATAGAACAGGCGATTGTGTACAATCGTTCGGGTCTACAATTGACTGATTCTCGGCACAAAATTTTTATAACGTTATTTTAGGGCCGCAAGGTTCTTTGTTACAAACAACAAGCAAATAAGGAAAATATAGAATGGCTAAGGGGCAATCTTTGCAAGATCCGTTCTTGAACGCTCTGCGTCGTGAACGTGTTCCGGTTTCGATTTATTTGGTTAACGGTATCAAGCTGCAAGGGCAGATTGAGTCTTTCGATCAGTTTGTGATCCTGCTGAAAAACACGGTTAGCCAGATGGTGTACAAACATGCCATTTCCACGGTAGTACCGTCACGTCCGGTATCTCATCACAGTAATAATCCTGGCTCAAGCAACTACCACGCCAATAACCAGTCTGCGCCGCAACAGCCGCAGCAGGAAAGTGATGACGCGGAATAACGCGTCTTTACCCGTTTACCACGGCGGAAAATGTGCTGATGACAGCCGTTTTCACCGCCGTGGTTGCTTTTATCTGAGAGGGTGCCCGGTTGTTTGACCGTTATGAAGCCGGTGAACAGGCCATACTAGTTCATATTTACTTTTCACAAGAGAAAGATACTGAAGATTTGCTGGAGTTCGAATCTCTGGTTTCTTCAGCCGGAATCGAGGCGATGCAGGTGATTACCGGCAGTCGCAAAGCCCCGCACCCCAAATATTTTGTTGGCGAAGGAAAAGCAGAAGAGATAGCGGCCGCCGTTAAGGCAACAGGGGCGTTTGTCGTTCTGTTTAATCACGCATTAACGCCAGCACAAGAGCGCAACCTGGAGCGGTTGTGTGAATGCCGAGTCATTGATCGTACCGGCCTGATTTTAGACATTTTTGCCCAGCGTGCACGTACTCACGAAGGGAAATTGCAGGTTGAGCTGGCGCAGTTGCGCCACCTGGCGACGCGTCTGGTACGCGGCTGGACTCATCTGGAGCGCCAAAAAGGCGGTATCGGCCTGCGAGGCCCGGGTGAAACGCAGTTGGAAACTGACCGTCGTCTGCTACGTAATCGCATCAGCCAGATTTTGTCGCGGCTCGAGCGTGTAGAAAAGCAGCGTGAGCAGGGACGGCGTGCCCGCATGCGTGCAGATGTGCCGACCGTTTCGCTGGTGGGATATACCAACGCCGGCAAATCAACCCTGTTTAATCATATGACGTCAGCGCAGGTGTATGCGGCTGACCAGTTGTTTGCCACGCTGGATCCGACACTGCGCCGTATTGAGGTTGATGATGTCGGTGATACGGTGCTGGCAGATACGGTCGGATTTATCCGCGACTTGCCACACGATCTGGTGGCGGCGTTCAAGGCGACATTGCAGGAAACCCGTGAAGCGTCGTTACTGCTGCATGTGGTTGATGCCTCTGATGCCCGTGTCGATGAGAATATCGATGCCGTGAACGATGTACTGTGTGAAATCGAGGCAGATGATATTCCGTTTCTTTTCATCATGAACAAGATTGATAGGCTGGAAAATTTTGAGCCCCGTATCGATAGAGATGAAGAGAATCGGCCCGTCAGGGTATGGCTTTCTGCCCAGTCAGGCGAAGGCATTGCGTTATTATTTCAAGCCCTGACTGAACGGCTTTGCGGAGAGATAGCACATTATTCTTTGCGCCTGCCGGTGCAAGCCGGGCGCTTGCGAAGCCGTTTTTATCAGCTTCAGGCAATAGAAAAAGAGTGGATTGAAGAAGATGGCAGCGTTGGGTTGATAGTCAGAATGCCGATTATCGACTGGCGACGTCTGTGTAAGCAGGAGCGGGAATTGCAGGATTATATTGTTTGAGTAACACAGACGTCTCATGACTCTGGGACATTGACCCCGAAAAATACCTATCATAATGAATGGAGCTAAACATGGCGTGGAATCAGCCCGGTAACAACGGACAGGACCGCGACCCGTGGGGGAGCAGCAATAACAATAGCGGCAACTCTGGCGGAAATAATAAAGGCGGACGAGATCAAGGGCCCCCTGATCTTGATGATATCTTCCGTAAGTTAAGCAAAAAGCTCGGTGATCTGGGTGGTAAATCGTCAGGGTCGGGTTCTCAAGTCGGTAATGGGAATACCGGGCGTATCGCAGGGTTGGTGGTTGCGGCGGCGCTGGTGGTTTGGGGCGTCAGTGGTTTTTATACCATCAAAGAAGCGGAGCGCGGCGTTGTCACCCGGTTTGGCAAGTTTAGCCATCTGGTTGGCCCAGGGCTTAACTGGAAACCTACGTTTGTGGATGCGGTGCGTGCGGTGAACATCGAGTCGGTACGTGAACTGGCGACATCTGGCGTCATGCTGACATCCGATGAAAATGTGGTGCGGGTTGAAATGAACGTGCAGTATCGCGTCACCCAGCCAGACAAATACCTGTTTAGCGTGACCAACGCAGACGATAGCCTGCGTCAGGCGACAGACAGCGCACTACGTGGTGTGATAGGTAAATACACCATGGATAAGATCCTGACCGAAGGGCGCACCATTGTGCGTACTGATACCCAACGCGTGCTGGAAGAAACCGTGCGTCCTTATGATATGGGGATTACCCTGCTGGACGTCAACTTCCAGACGGCACGCCCGCCTGAGGAAGTGAAGGCGGCGTTTGATGATGCGATTGCGGCGCGTGAAAACGAGCAGCAGTACATCCGTGAGGCTGAAGCGTATGCGAATGAAGTTCAGCCGCGCGCTAATGGCCAGGCACAGCGCATTCTGGAAGAGTCCCGTGCGTATAAAGATCGTACCATTCTGGAAGCTCAGGGTGAGGTGTCTCGCTTCTCGCGTTTGTTGCCGGAATATAAAGCCGCGCCAGAGATAACCCGTGAGCGCTTGTACATTGAAACGATGGAGCGCGTGTTGAGTCATACCAGTAAAGTGCTGGTCAGTGACAAGAGTAATAACCTGATGGTATTACCGTTGGATCAACTGATGCGTGGGCAGAATACCGGCACACCGTCTGGCAACGGCAGTGCCAATGCGGCTCCGGCCCCGTTACGCTTGCCAGCGGCAGGTAGCCCGGGTGCCAGCTATACGCCACGCACGTCTGGTGCGAATGGCAGCATTATGGAGCAGCGCCGCGCCAACGCGCAGCGTGACGAGATAATCCGCGTAGGGAGAGAATAATCAATGCGTAAGTCAGTCCTCTTTATTCTTATCCCATTACTGCTGGTGGTTTATGCCTCGCTGTTTGTAGTGCAGGAAGGCCAGCGCGGTATCGTGATGCGTTTTGGTAAAGTGCTGCGTGACAATGAGAATAAACCACAGGTTTATCTGCCCGGTTTGCATATAAAGATTCCGTTTCTGGAGTCGGTTAAAATGCTGGATGCCCGTATTCAGACGATGGAAAACCAGGCCGATCGCTTCATTACCAAAGAGCAGAAAGACCTGATTGTCGATTCTTACATCAAATGGCGCATCAGTGACTTTAGTCGTTACTATCTGGCTACCGGTGGGGGCGATGTGTCGCAGGCGGAAGTGCTGCTAAAACGTAAATTCAGTGACCGTTTGCGTTCTGAAATTGGTCGTCTGGATGTGAAAGGCATTGTGACCGATTCACGCGGGCAACTGATGTCTGATGTGCGAGAGGCGTTGAATAACGGCACCGGTGAAACAACGGAAGCCGACAATGCGATTGCTTCTGCGGCCGCACGCGTTGCGCGTGAAACCAACACTGACACCGCTCGTTTGAACCCAAACAGTATGGCGGCGCTGGGGATTGAAGTCATTGATGTGCGCATCAAGCAGATTAACCTGCCGACGGAAGTGTCCGATGCTATCTATCAACGTATGCGCGCAGAGCGTGAAGCCGTGGCGCGTCGTCATCGTTCACAAGGTCAGGAACAGGCTGAGAAGATAAAGGCAGCGGCAGATTATGAAGTCACCCGTACGTTGGCTGAAGCCGAGCGTCAGGGCCGTATTATGCGCGGTGAAGGCGATGCGGAGTCGGCGAAGCTGTTTGCCACTGCGTTTAGTCAGGATCCCGACTTTTACAGTTTCATTCGCAGTTTGCGTGCCTATGAACACAGCTTTAATAACGCGAATCAGGATGTGCTGGTGCTGAGTCCTGACAGTGATTTCTTCCGGTATATGAAGTCGCCGGAGAAAGCTATCTCTTCGCGTTAAGCGTGCGTTAGCGTCATTTATTGCTACTAAAAGCCCGTATCTACGGGCTTTTTTCTGTCCGGAGTCTTTGTATGAGTGTGAATATTTGGCTGGCGTTAGGGTTAGTGCTGGTGATGGAAGGGTTAGGGCCCTTGCTGTTTCCCCGTCTCTGGCGGCGTATGATCCTGACGATGGCCCAACTCCCTGACAACATTCTGCGTCGGTTTGGTGGCGCAATTGTGGTTGCCGGTTGTGTTATCTACTACATGTTGCGTAGCCGAATGAATGGCTGAAATTCTCATCAAGAAATGTGCGCAAACGTGTGCTAAAACTACTGAAAGCGAAAAGATGAGATGGTAGAATCCTTTTTTAACCAATCTGGTGATTCTTGAGATGGGTAAGAACGTCGTCGTACTGGGCACCCAATGGGGTGACGAAGGTAAAGGCAAGGTCGTAGACCTGCTGACTGAACGGGCCAAATATGTTGTGCGCTATCAGGGCGGTCACAACGCTGGCCATACGCTGGTTATTAACGGTGAAAAAACCGTTCTTCATTTGATTCCCTCCGGTATTCTTCGCGAGAATGTGGTGAGCATCATCGGTAACGGTGTGGTGCTGGCACCGGACGCACTGATGAAAGAGATGACCGCACTGGAAGCGCGTGGCGTGCCGGTGCGTGAGCGTCTGCTGCTTTCTGAGGCTTGCCCGCTGATTCTTCCGTACCATGTTGCACTGGATAACGCGCGTGAAAAAGCGCGCGGAGCCAAAGCCATTGGTACCACCGGACGGGGTATCGGCCCTGCCTATGAAGATAAAGTTGCCCGCCGTGGCTTGCGCGTGGGCGACCTGTTTGATCGCGAGACTTTCGCTGTCAAACTGAAAGAGATCATGGAATACCACAACTTCCAACTGGTGCAGTATTACAAAACTGAGCCGGTCGATTACCAGAAAACGCTGGATGATGTGCTGGCAGTAGCCGATATCCTGACGGCGATGGTTGTGGATGTGTCCGACCTGCTGCATAAAGCCCATCTGCGTGGCGATTTCGTGATGTTCGAAGGCGCACAAGGTACGTTGCTGGATATTGACCACGGTACTTACCCGTATGTCACCTCGTCCAACACTACCGCAGGTGGTGTCGCGACCGGTTCAGGTTTAGGCCCACGTTATGTGGATTATGTGCTGGGTATCGTCAAGGCGTATTCAACGCGTGTCGGTGCAGGCCCATTCCCGACTGAACTGTTTGATGACGTGGGTGAGCACCTGTCACACAAAGGCAATGAGTTTGGTGCCACCACCGGGCGTCGCCGCCGTACCGGCTGGCTGGATGCTGTGGCTGTGCGTCGCGCGGTACAGATTAACTCCTTGTCGGGTTTCTGTCTGACCAAGCTTGATGTGCTGGACGGCCTGAATGAAGTAAAAATTTGCGTTGGTTATCGTATGCCTGATGGCAGCGAGGTTGACGTGACGCCGCTGGCGGCTGACGGCTGGGAAGGCATTGAGCCGATTTATGAAGCTATGCCGGGCTGGTCTGAGAGTACCTTCGGTGTGAAAGAGTACGCTAAGCTGCCACAGGCGGCGCTCAACTACATCAAGCGCATTGAGGAAGTGACCGGTGTGCCGGTAGACATCATTTCCACCGGGCCTGATCGTGAAGAAACCATGATCCTGCGCGATCCTTTCGACGTCTGAGCCTGATTGCCGCGAAATGAAAAAGGACGGGTTCTTCCCCGTCCTTTTTGTTTGTTATCCCGTACCCTCGATTAATGAGTGGCACTGTTCAGAAAACCTGCATCGCCCTCAATCCATCGTTTTAGGCGGGGCTATTCAATGCACTCTCTTTGGCTTGCAGCGCATCCAGTAGTTTGTTGTGGATATTGCCAAAGCCGCCGTTGCTCATCACCAGAATATGATCGCCCGGCTGTGCGGTTTTCATTATCATCTCAACCAGAGTATCGATATCCGCGCTCCACCAGGCGGGCTGAATACACGCGTCAGCCACCTCTGCTACCAGCCAGGGAATATGTGCAGGCTGGTACAGGAATACGCCATCTGCGCGCCCCAGCGCCGGTGCTAACTCGTTTTTGCAATGGCCCATTTTCATGGTGTTGGAGCGCGGCTCCAGTACCGCCAGAATTCGCGCGGTGCCGCCGACTTTGCTACGTAACGCAGCAAGTGTCGCAAGGATAGCCGTTGGGTGATGTGCAAAATCATCGTACACGCTGACGCCGTGCGCCGTACCGCGTAATTCCAGCCGCCGACGCGCGTTGATAAAACCACCCAGCGCCTGACACGCTTGTGCCGGGGGAACACCGACATGCCGTGCGGCGGCTATCGCCATCAGGCCATTGTGCATGTTGTGCTCGCCGACCACACTCCAGTTAACCTCACCGACGAGTTGGTCATTGAGGTAGACCTGAAATACGCTGGCATCAGCAGTGACTTTCTTGGCTTTCCAGATACCCTCTTCGCCGACCAGTTCCTGCTCGCTCCAGCACCCCATGCCGATGACCTGTTTGAGATGCAGGTCGTGGGCGGGAACGATAATACGGCCTGTGCCCGGCACCAGACGAACCAGATGGTGAAACTGCTTCTGAATCGCTTTGAGATCGTCAAAGATATCCGCGTGATCGAATTCCAGATTGTTCAGAATTAGCGTGCGTGGGCTGTAGTGGACGAATTTGGAACGTTTGTCGAAGAAAGCGCAGTCGTATTCGTCTGCTTCAACAACGAAGAAAGGGCTATCGCCGAGGCGAGCCGAAACCGTGAAATTACCGGGTACTCCGCCTATCACGAAGCCGGGCTGATAGCCGCACGCTTCCAAAATCCATGTCACCATACCTGCGGTGGTGGTTTTACCGTGTGTACCGGCGACAGCAATGACCCAGCGCTCTCGCAATACGTGATCGTGCAGCCACTGTGGGCCGGACATATAGGGAATGTTCTGCTCCAGCACCGCTTCGACACACGGGTTGCCACGGGACATGGCATTACCGATGATGACCAGATCAGGCACAGGGTTCAGTTGTGCGGGGTCATAACCCTGTATGAGCGTGATCCCTTGTTCTTCCAGTAAGGTACTCATTGGCGGATAGACATTGGCATCCGAACCCGTTACCTGGTGTCCCTGCGAGCGGGCCAGCAGTGCCAGTCCGCCCATAAAGGTGCCACAGATTCCTAAAATATGAATACGCATACATTTTCCATCTATATTCAGAGAGTCTGCTGCCCATTCTAACGCCTGGGATACGCCATAAGAAATGGATTTGCTAGGTCTCGCTTTCTGTTTGGGCTACACTGCAAACGCAAACGCTGGCGGTACAAAACTGAAACCGCTTTTCATTCGTAGATTCTGGAATAGTGTTATGAAAACGTTAGGCGAATTTATCGTCGAAAAACAGCACGATTTCTCTCACGCGACCGGTGAGCTGACTGCGCTGCTGTCGGCCATCAAACTGGGTGCGAAGATTATCCACCGTGATATCAACAAAGCTGGTCTGGTGGACATTCTGGGCACCAGCGGTGTGTCCAACGTTCAGGGCGAAGTGCAGATGAAGCTCGATCTGTATGCCAATGAAAAGCTCAAGGCGGCACTGAAAGCGCGTGGTGATGTGGCCGGTATTGCCTCTGAGGAAGAGGATGAAATTGTCATCTTTGACGGCGAACGTGCTGAAAACGCTAAATACGTGGTACTGATGGACCCGCTGGATGGTTCTTCCAACATCGATGTTAACGTCTCCGTCGGGACCATTTTCTCTATCTATCGCCGTATTACCCCGCTGGGTACACCGGTGCGCGAAGAGGATTTTCTTCAGCCGGGTAGCCAACAGGTTGCCGCCGGTTATATCGTTTACGGCTCTTCCACGATGCTGGTGTACACCACCGGTCATGGTGTGCATGCCTTTACCTATGACCCGTCGCTCGGCGTATTCTGCCTGTCTCATGAGCGAGTCTGCTTCCCGGAAAAAGGCAGCATGTATTCCATCAACGAGGGGAATTACATTAAATTCCCGCAGGGTGTGAAGAAGTACCTGAAATACTGTCAGGAACAGGACGAAGCCACACAGCGCCCTTACACCACGCGTTATATCGGCTCTCTGGTGGCGGATTTCCATCGTAACCTGCTCAAAGGCGGTATTTATCTCTACCCGAGCACCGCCAGCTATCCTGAAGGGAAACTGCGTTTGCTATACGAATGTAACCCGATGGCATTTCTGGCAGAGCAGGCTGGCGGTAAAGCCAGTGACGGCAAAAACCGGATTCTGGATATCACGCCGCAGAAACTGCATCAGCGTGCGCCGTTCTTTGTCGGCAACACCTCAATGGTGGAAGACCTCGAAGGGTTCCTGCGCGACTATCCTGACGCGTAAAAACATGCCTTGTCTGTATCAGGCCCGCGTTATGCGGGCCTGATAATTCGCTATAGCGTACTTTCTGGCGGTTACAATGACGCACTGCGCTCGTGGTTAGTCAGCCGAATCCAGCGTCGTGCGTTCGAACCAGCTTTCCAGAATAATCACCGCAGATGCCGCATCAACGCTGCCTTTATCCAGTGCCCGAAATCCACCGCGACTGAACAAATCAGCCCGGGCCTCTACTGTGCTAAGGCGCTCGTCATGTAACGCCACCGCGATACCAAAACGGCCATGCAGACGCTGCGAAAATTTGCGTGCTCTGGCGGTGATCGGCTGCTCTGTCCCATCCATGTTCAGCGGCAAACCGACCACCACCAGGGCGGGTTGCCACTCTTTAAGAAGCTTCTCGATTTTCTGCCAGTCGGGAATACCGTCTTGCGCTTTGAGGGAGGTCAGCGGCCGGGCGGTGCCGGTGACTTCCTGCCCGATAGCGACACCGATACTGCGGGTGCCAAAATCAAAGGCCAGCAGGGTACGGTTTCCCATCAGGCATGCCCCGCTTCGGTGGCAATATTATGGATATCCACCCCCAGTTTTTTTGCCGCCGCCCGCCAGCGCTCGGCAATTGGGGTGTGGAACAGAATGTGTGTATCTGCGGGTACGGTAAGCCAGGCGTTATCGAGCAACTCGCTCTCCAGTTGACCGGCTTCCCAGGCAGAATAGCCCAGCGCCACCAGCGTATTGGACGGTTGGGTCGCGGTGCCGAGCGTCTCCAGCACATCTTTTGAGGTGGTTATCATGGTGTCATCAGAAATACTGATGCTGGACGCAAACCCTTCGTGGGGGGTATGCAGAATAAAGCCCCGATCGTCAGCCAGCGGGCCGCCGGAAAATACCGGTTTATCGAGACGAATGGCGTTGTCTCTCGGTGTGGGGGCTATCTTCAGTTTTTCCAGAATATTTTCGACAGTGAACTGTTCCATTGGCTTATTGATGATAAGTCCCATCGCGCCCTCTTCATTGTGCTCGCAGAGGTAAATCACGGCGCGCCGGAAGACTGAGTCCTGCAAAGAGGGCATCGCAATCAGAAAATGGTGCTGTAAATTCATCGTCTTGGTCATCACTTTGCTGTCGAAGTGGAAAGGCCGGTTCACGTCTGGCGTGAACCGGAATGCACCAGCGCCTGTGGTTAAGCTTAACGCTGTGCCAGCCGCCGCTCAATGGCGTCCATCAGCATGCCGGTAATCGAAATTTCCGGGTAAGCGGCTTCGATTTCACGCACGCAGGTTGGGCTGGTGACGTTAATTTCGGTCAACCGGTCGCCGATGATATCCAGCCCGACGAAAATCAGCCCTTTTTGTTTGAGCACCGGTGCAACCGTGCGGGCGATTTGCCAGTCACTTTCACTCAGCGGGCGCGCTTCACCACGGCCGCCAGCCGCCAGATTGCCACGCGTTTCGCCGCTTTTCGGTATGCGCGCCAGGCAATAAGGCACTGGCTCGCCATCCACCACCAGCACGCGCTTGTCACCGTCTTTGATGGCAGGCAGGTAGTTCTGCGCCATGCAGTAACGGCTGCCGTGTTCGGTGAGCGTTTCGATAATCACCGAGACGTTGGCATCTTCCGGCTTCAGCCGGAAAATGGATGCGCCGCCCATGCCGTCGAGCGGTTTTAGGATCACATCGCTGTGGTGCTGATGAAACGCCCGTAACCGTTCGGCGCTGCGCGTTACCAGTGTGTCGGGCGTCAGGTCGGCAAACCAGGCGGTAAATAATTTCTCGTTACAGTCACGCAGACTCTGTGGTTTGTTGACGATGAGTGTGCCTTTCTCTTCGGCGCGCTCAAGAATGTAAGTCGCGTAGATAAATTCGGTGTCAAACGGCGGGTCTTTACGCATCAGCACTACATCGAGATCGTGCAGGGCGATGTCCTGCGTATCGCCGAAGGTGTACCAATGGCTGTAGTCGTGCTGAACACTGAGCGTGCGGGTGGTGGCGCGTGCCTCACCCGCATGCAGGTAGAGATCGCCCATTTCCATATAGTGCAATTCAAAACCACGACGCTGGGCTTCCAGCAACATCGCAAAACTGGTGTCTTTTTTGATATTGATGGATGCAATCGGGTCCATCACGATGCCAAGCTTAATCATTGTTCTCTCCTTTATCCCAGATCGCCAAACCGCACCTGTAGCGCGGTAATGGCGGTGAGCGCGGTGGTTTCTGTGCGTAGTACACGGGGCCCCAACAGAATATCGGTAAACCCGTGTCTGGCAGTCATGGCAATTTCGTCTGCCGAGAGCCCGCCTTCAGGCCCAATCAACAGCCGGATGCGTGACAGCGGTAACGGCAGCGTATTGATGCTGTGTTGCGCCCGTGGATGCAGATTCAGCTTTAATCCTTCATCAGGCTGTGCGCACCAGCTTTCCAGCGTCTGTGCGGCACGGATTTCGGGCAGACGATTTCTGCCACACTGTTCACAGGCTGCAATGGCGATTTTTTGCCACTGCTGAATTTTCTTTTCCAGCCGTTCGGCATCCAGTTTGACGCCGCAACGTTCGGAAAACAGCGGGGTAATAATATTGACGCCCAGTTCGATGGATTTCTGGATGGTGAATTCCATTTTTTCGCCGCGAGACATCACCTGACCAAGATGCAGATGCAGCGGCGATTCCCGGTCTTCTTGTCTGCCTGCTGCATAACCCACGCGCACGGCTTTCTTTTCCACCTGCATTATCTGTGCGTCAAACACCTGGTTACTGCCATCGAAGAGCTGTAACGGCTGGCCTGCGGTCATTCGCAGTACCCGGCCTACATGGTTGGCCGCCTCATCGCTCAGGTTCGTTTCTCCCCCTTGTGCGGCGAGTGTTTCGGGGTGAAAAATGCGCGGTATTCGCATGAATTCTTTGGCCTTAACCTAATCTGGGTTCAATGGGCATCAGCGCCCGACAGGCTTTCGCCCGCGACGGTTACGCGGGCAAAGCCGTAGTCTGTTATACAGGAATCAAGCCGTTATAGTAGGGAGCCAGACTATGGCTGGCAAGCCTGTTGCACATACGGGTTGTGGTTGCCCTGTACGGCGGCAATACGTGCTTCGCGGGTGCATTCCCAGCGTGTCACCGGGTACTGCTTATTCCAGGCTTCAAATAGCTGGGTTTGCTGGCGTGAGAGGTTCAACTGGTAGCGATCCCGCATATAAAAATAGGTACGGGCAATTGCGCCACGCGCGCGTTCAGGCGGTTCGGCGAGCTGATTTTTAAAGTCAATTTTCATTTCGCACTGACCATACTGGCGCTCGCCACCGTTCCACTGGCTGTACATGAAATTACCGCGATCGCCATTCACCTCGCCGATGGCGGGTTGCAGGTTATGCAAATCAGTTTCCAGTTGCCGGTAAACCTCGTCTTTGGCGCAGTTCTTGCGCCCGCCGTCTTGCCAGCACTGACGCTGATGACCAAATTGCCAGGCCGGAACGACATGCTCCCATTCGATGCGGCTGGCGCGATTTGCATCTTTACGCACCTGATAACCGCAAGAAGCCAGATTCGGTACCCCTTTTTTGCCCTGCCAGTCTATCTTGCAGCCACAATAAAACGAGCCGGGCGCATCCTGATGGATCTTGGCCGCGGCGGCCTTGGCTTGTGTGAAGTTATTGATGTCCTGACCGATGGCTGTCAGCGAGGTCAGGCCCGCGCCGAGCGCGGCGACAATCACAACATTGCGAAGCATATTCCAGTATTCCCGGCGAAGTGAAAAACGGCAGCGTACCTGAAGAATG
Organism: Dickeya aquatica; assembly: GCF_900095885.1. Lineage (NCBI taxonomy): Bacteria > Pseudomonadati > Pseudomonadota > Gammaproteobacteria > Enterobacterales > Pectobacteriaceae > Dickeya > Dickeya aquatica. The sequence continues at coordinate 3,937,085 of NZ_LT615367.1, read as the reverse complement.
GCATACAGGCAAAGGTAAAAAAGGCAGCATGAAATGCTGTGATTTTCGTTTGAAAAGGGCGTGTAACCGGATTATTGGCATCGTTGTTTTGCTCATCGCTCCGGTGTGTGATCTCGCGGTGTCGTGCTCTGCATCGCCTGCAATCGGCTACCACAGTGGCGGCAGCGGTATTCCGCTTCACCCCGCATGACCCGGTTATGGCGACGTAATGTTAGCTCATGCTGGCGGCAGGCGCAGTGATAGCGGAAGGTCTGGCCTTGTACCGAGGCGACGGCAAACGTGTGTGTACGGCGCGCGGGGGTGTTCAGGACGGTTTCCATCATCCAGCGCCATTCTTTGCCATGCGGCGCGGTTTTGCCAAAACGCGCATACACCAACAGGTGGGCCAGCTCGTGTGGCACGACTTCGTCAATAAACGTGAACTGATTTTCCTGTAGCAACACCGGGTTAAGGCGGATTTCCCACGCTTTCAACCAGGCGCTACCGGCGATAGCCCCACGTTGCTGGTAGTTGACCGTAGGTTCAGGGTACTGTTGGCCCAATTGCTGATTGGCCTGATGGAGTTTTTCCCGCAGGCAACGCATGACGGACTGGTGCAGGGCAATCGGGAGTCGTGATGAGCGGTTCATGCTGGCAGCTTACGGTCTTGGCAGCCGCGATGCAATAACCAGGAAAACGAGAGACATCCTACATAAAAAACGGCGAAGCACAGGCTTCGCCGTCACGTTTAACGCATTATGATGGGCGGTTAATTCAGGCCAGCCGCATCGCGCAGTTTTTCTGCCACGTCGGTTTTTTCCCACGGGAACTCTTCGCGCCCGAAGTGGCCGTAAGCGGCCGTTTTCTGGTACATCGGGTGCAGCAAGTCCAGCATCTTGATAAGGCCATAGGGGCGCAAATCAAAGAACTGGCGCACCAGCTCAACCAAACGATCGCTGGTGACTTTCCCGGTACCGAAAGTTTCAACCATGATGGAGGTCGGTTCCGCCACGCCAATGGCGTAAGACACCTGAATTTCACAGCGATCGGCCAGGCCCGCAGCCACAATGTTTTTCGCCACATAGCGAGCGGCATAAGCGGCAGAACGGTCCACTTTTGACGGGTCTTTACCGGAGAATGCGCCGCCGCCGTGGCGAGCTGCACCGCCGTAGGTGTCAACGATGATTTTACGCCCGGTCAGGCCGCAGTCACCCATTGGCCCGCCGATGACAAAACGGCCGGTCGGGTTGATAAAATATTTGGTGTGTGCAGAGAGCCACTCAGACGGCAGAACCGGCTTGATAATCTCTTCCATCACCGCTTCCTGAAGCTCTTTCTGGGCGATGGATTCAGAATGCTGGGTGGACAGCACGACGGCATCAATACCGACGATTTTGCCATTGTCATAGGCGAACGTAACCTGACTTTTCGCATCCGGGCGCAGCCACGGCAGGGTGCCGTTTTTGCGCACTTCAGACTGGCGCTGCACCAGACGGTGTGCGTAGGTAATCGGCGCAGGCATCAGCACGTCGGTTTCGTTGGTGGCGTAGCCAAACATCAGGCCCTGATCGCCCGCACCTTGCTCCAGCGGATCTTTACGGTCAACGCCTTGATTAATGTCCGGGGACTGTTTGCCGATAGCGCTCAGCACTGCACAAGAGTTGGCGTCAAAGCCCATTTCGGAGTTGACGTAACCAATATCACGCACGGTGCGGCGCGTGATTTCTTCAATATCCACCCAGGCGCTGGTGGTAATTTCACCACCGACTAACACCATACCGGTTTTTACGTAAGTTTCGCAGGCAACGCGCGCTTTGGGGTCTTGCTCCAGAATCGCGTCAAGGACGGCGTCGGAAATCTGGTCAGCGATTTTATCAGGATGTCCTTCGGAAACCGACTCGGACGTAAAAAGGTGTTTAGCCATGAGTTTCTTTACCTTATAAGCTAAAGCCGTTAAGCAATGTATCCCCGTTATTCTTCAGGTTGTGGCCGTATGACTTTGTGTGTCGGCCGTACACCCTGCCTCTTTCTTTCGGAGCCTCTGCAACCAAAATGACTGGGGAGATACCATTAATCAGTATGGATGGATTAACATCTGGACGGCTATTCTAGGTTACACGTTGGCCCCTTGCCAGCAATTTTTGTCCCACAGCAGCCCATTGTTAATTAGGTATAGGCCGCTTTTCCCACAATGACAGGGATTTTTACCATTTTCATTTTGCTTTTCCGGGGAGGGATAGGTATAAACGGCGGGCGGTCTTGTTGTCCGTAATTCAGGTTGCCATCACATGTAGTACGCGCGGTTTTCCACCCTGAAAAACTGCACCGATGACGTAGTGGCCTTGATGATGTGAAACGGTTTTTCTGACGATTTTCGTGATAGCCCGGCCGCATTCTGCGGCGAGCGTGGAGGTGATAGGATTAATGATCCGTTGTTTATTGAGTGAGCTGCGCTTTCCTTTTGACGCCACGACGTCACTGACTCAATCCTTTGAATCCTTCGCGCCATTTGCCCGAAGTTGCCTGTCCCACAGCGCAACGCAGGACTCCCGAGCTGGCTAACCTGCTTTTTTCTTCGCACCAATGAATGCGTCCGGCATTCTTCTGGTGGTGTTTTCCCTGGTTTTTACCGACCCGAACCTCGGAGTCTGACATCGTGTTTTACACTAATAAGAGTCATAAAACGGCGGCATACTATGGTCTGCCGGTTGTTTCGCTATCGGCTTTCTGCGCCATCGCGGCGCGGCGGGTATCTGTTGCGGGAAAAAATGTGATTATTCATCAAGAAGTGCTAGAGGGGAGTCGCCATGTCTGACGATATGATTCAACCGTACTCGTCAGTGGCGGGTAAACACGATCATCTGCGCTCCATGCAGGAGGTAGCCATGAATGACCGCGATGCCAGTGAAATGCTGCGCACTTATAACATTGCCTGGTGGGGCAACAACTATTATGACGTCAATGAGCTTGGGCACATCAGTGTGTGCCCGGATCCCGACGTGCCGCAAGCTCGCGTTGATCTCGCCAAATTGGTGAAAGCGCGCCAGCAGGATAATCAACGGCTGCCTGCGCTGTTTTGTTTCCCGCAGATCCTGCAACACCGTTTGCGCTCTATCAACGCAGCATTCAAGCGCGCGCGCGAGTCGTTCGGCTATCAGGGCGGTTACTTTCTGGTTTATCCCATTAAGGTGAACCAGCATCGCCGCGTGATTGAATCTCTGATCAACTCAGGTGAGCCGCTGGGGCTGGAGGCGGGCTCGAAAGCAGAACTGATGGCGGTACTCGGCCATGCGGGAATGACGCGCTCGGTGATTGTGTGTAACGGCTACAAAGACCGCGAATATATCCGTCTGGCGTTGATCGGTGAAAAGCTGGGTCACAAGGTGTATCTGGTCATCGAGAAGATGTCCGAAATCAAGCTGGTGCTGGAAGAAGCAGAGCGCCTTAATGTGGTGCCTCGTCTGGGGGTGCGTGCGCGTCTGGCCTCGCAAGGCTCGGGCAAATGGCAGTCAAGCGGCGGCGAGAAGTCGAAGTTTGGCCTTGCAGCCACTCAGGTGCTGCAACTGGTGGAGTTGCTGCGTAATGCCAACCGCCTCGATTGCCTGCAATTGCTGCATTTCCATCTTGGCTCTCAGTTGGCCAATATTCGTGATATCGCCACCGGTGTGCGCGAGTCGGCGCGTTTTTACGTTGAATTGCATAAGCTTGGCGTCAATATTCAGTGTTTTGACGTTGGCGGTGGGTTGGGCGTCGATTATGAGGGCACGCGCTCACAGTCAGACTGCTCGGTCAACTATGGCCTGAACGAATACGCCAATAACGTGATTTGGGGGATTGGTGATGCCTGTAATGAATACGGCCTGCCACATCCGACGGTTATCACGGAGTCCGGGCGCGCGGTGACGGCACACCACACCGTTTTGGTCTCGAATATTATTGGTGTCGAACGTAACGAGTTTTGCGAGCCCACGCAGCCGGATGCCGATGCCCCGCGTGCGCTGGAAAGCTTATGGAATACCTGGCAGGAAATTCAGGAGCCGGGCAACCGCCGCTCACTGCGCGAATGGCTGCATGACAGCCAGATGGATTTGAACGATATCCACACGCAGTATACCCACGGTATGCTGGATTTAACCCAGCGCGCGCAGGCAGAACAGCTCTATCTCAATATCTGTCAGCGTCTGCAACAGCAGCTTGACCCGAGTAACCGTGCTCACCGGCCGATTATCGACGAGCTGCAAGAGCGGATGGCGGATAAGCTGTACGTGAACTTTTCGCTGTTCCAGTCGATGCCGGATGCCTGGGGGATTGACCAACTGTTCCCGGTGTTGCCGCTGGAAGGGCTGGACAAGCCGCCGCAGCGTCGTGCCGTACTGCTTGATATCACCTGTGATTCTGATGGGGCGATTGACCACTATGTGGATGGCGATGGCGTAGCCACCACCATGCCAATGCCACCGTATGACCCGGAAAATCCGCCGCTGTTAGGCTTTTTCATGGTCGGGGCGTATCAGGAAATTCTCGGTAATATGCATAACCTGTTTGGTGATACTTCCACGGTGGATGTGTTTGTGTTTCAGGATGGCACCGTTGAGATTGAAGAGTCAGATGAAGGCAATACGGTGGCAGACATGCTTGAGTATGTGCAGCTTGACCCGAGTGTGCTGATGTCGCGTTTTCGTGACCAGGTGAAAGCAGCCGATCTGGAACCGGAATTGCAAGCACAGTTCATGCAAGAGTTTGAAACCGGCCTGTATGGTTATACCTATCTGGAAGACGAAGAGTAAGACGGTGCAATAAGATAGAAAGGTTGAGTGCTCCGGTGCTCAACCTTTTTTTCGTTAATGCCGGGTTCTTGCATCGCGTAATGGCGAAGTGAAAGTCGCAAAGATAATCTGATTATGGGGTTTATGGCGCGGGCTCACTGCGGGCGGCGCTTTTTATGTTTCTTATGACAGGAAGGAAATATGTCTGATCTTAATCGTCAGCGGCTGTTTTTTACCAGTTGCTTCTCTTATGCGCTGACCGGCGCGCTGGTCATTGTCACCGGTATGGTGATGGGTGATATCGCACAGTATTTCAACGTACCGATTGCCGATATGAGCAACACCTTTACGTTTTTGAATACCGGTATTCTGTTGTCCATTTTTCTCAATGTTTGGCTGATGGATGTTTTCGCGCTGAAAAAACAGCTGATCTTCGGCTTCATCCTGATTGTGCTCTCCGTTATCGGGTTGTTTGTTGGTAAATCGCTGGCGGTGTTCTCAGCCTGTATGTTCGTGCTTGGCGTGGTCAGCGGTATTACCATGTCGATTGGTACTTTCCTGATAACCCAGCTCTACGTTGGCCGCCAGCGCGGTGCGCGTCTGCTGTTTACCGATTCCTTTTTCAGTATGGCCGGGACTATCTTTCCGATTGTCGCCGCGGCATTGCTGTCTCGCCATTTTGGCTGGTACTGGATCTATGCCTGTATCGGGCTGCTGTATGTCGTGATTCTGGTGTTGACGCTGTTGTCTGATTTCCCTGAAATTGGCGCAAAAAAAGCGGATGTACAACAGAATGTCGTGCAGGAAAAATGGGGCACGGGTGTGCTGTTCCTGTCGGTGGCGGCATTGTGCTATATCCTCGGGCAACTGGCGTTTATTCAGTGGGTGCCGGAATACGTGACCAAAACCTTCAACATGGACATTGGTGATGCAGGGGCGCTGGTCAGCAGTTTTTGGACGTCTTACATGATTGGCATGTGGGTGTTTAGCGTGGTGCTGAAATTCTTTGATTTGCAGCGCGTTGTTACGGTGCTGGCGCTGCTGGCGACCGGGGCGATGTACCTGTTTGTCAGCGCCGGGCAACCTGATTTGCTGAAATATTTCATCTTCGGCCTCGGGTTTATTTCCAGCGCGATTTACACCACCCTGATTACGCTGGGCTCGCAGCAGACAAAAGTGCCCTCACCGAAGCTGGTGAATTTTATTCTGACCTGTGGGACGGTCGGCACCATGCTGACGTTCATCGTTACCGGCCCGATTGTGCAGCACCTCGGCGTGCATGCGGCGTTAGTTACCGCTAACGGCCTGTATTTTGTCGTGTTTGTGATGTGCCTGTTGCTGGGGCTGGTGACTCGCCATCGCCTGCATGGTCATGAAAGCGCCACGCATTAATCCGTTGAGGCGTGTTGACCTCTCATCAGGGGGCTAATCCCCTTATCTTTGACACGCGGCGCACTTCGGTGTGCCGCGTGTTGTTCCATGTGCAATCAACCGCTTTTTCATGTACATTTGGCAATATCCTTTCTTTGCCATTTTGAGCTAACGTATTGATTAATATGTTTTATGTTCGAAAGGCTATTGTTCAATCCGATCTGGAGTAAAGCATGTCCTCTCGTAAAGAACTTGCCAATGCTATCCGTGCGTTGAGTATGGATGGCGTGCAGAAGGCCAAATCCGGTCATCCGGGCGCACCGATGGGGATGGCGGATATCGCTGAAGTATTATGGCGTGACCACCTAAACCATAACCCGGCTAATCCGAACTGGGCCAACCGCGACCGCTTTGTGCTGTCCAATGGCCATGCATCGATGCTGATTTACAGCCTGCTGCACCTGACCGGTTATGACCTGCCGATTGAAGAACTGAAAAACTTCCGCCAGTTGCACTCCAGAACACCGGGGCACCCGGAAGTGGGTTACACACCGGGCGTGGAAACCACCACCGGCCCGCTGGGACAGGGGATTGCCAATGCGGTCGGCATGGCGATTGCTGAGCGCACGCTGGCGGCGCAGTTCAACCGCCCGGGTCATGACATCGTTGATCACCACACCTATGTCTTCCTCGGTGATGGTTGCATGATGGAAGGGATCTCCCACGAGGTCTGCTCGCTGGCCGGAACCCTGAAACTGGGTAAACTGGTCGCGTTCTACGACGATAACGGTATTTCCATCGATGGCCATATCGAAGGGTGGTTTACCGATGATACCGCAGCCCGTTTTGAATCCTATGGCTGGCATGTGGTGCGCGGTGTTGACGGCCACGATGCTGATGCTATCGAGCGCGCTATCGAAGAAGCGAAGCGTGTGAGCGATAAGCCCTCTCTGTTGCTGTGCAAAACCGTCATTGGTTTTGGCTCGCCGAACAAAGCCGGTACGCATGATTCCCACGGTGCGCCGCTGGGTGATGCCGAAGTGGCCGCTACGCGTGAACAACTGGGCTGGCAATACGGCCCGTTTGACATCCCGGCTGATATTTATGCCGCCTGGGATGCCCGCAAAGCCGGTCAGAGCAAAGAAGCTGCCTGGCAGCAGGCGTTCAACGCTTACGCCAGCGCTTACCCGGAACTGGCGGCTGAGTTCAGCCGTCGCGTGAGCGGTGAATTGCCGGTTAACTGGCAGGCCGAGTCTGCCAGAATTATCGAACAATTGCAGGCCAACCCGGCGAAGATTGCCAGCCGTAAAGCCTCGCAAAATGCGCTGGAAGCCTATGGCAAGCTGCTGCCTGAATTCCTGGGCGGCTCCGCTGACCTGGCACCGAGCAACCTGACGATTTGGTCTGGCTCCAAAGCGTTGAATGAAGATGCTGCCGGTAACTACATTCACTACGGTGTGCGTGAATTTGGTATGACCGCTATTGCGAACGGTATCTCGCTGCACGGTGGTTTTGTGCCGTATACCGCAACGTTCCTGATGTTCGTTGAATATGCCCGTAATGCGGTGCGTATGGCGGCACTGATGAAAGTGCGCAGTATCTATGTCTACACCCATGACTCGATTGGCCTGGGTGAAGATGGCCCGACCCATCAGCCGGTAGAACAACTGGCAAGCCTGCGCGTCACGCCGAATATGAGCACCTGGCGTCCGGCCGATCAGGTTGAAACTGCGGTGGCCTGGAAATACGCTATTGAGCGTAAAGATGGCCCGACGGCGCTGATTCTGTCTCGTCAGAATCTGGCGCAGCAGGAGCGTACTGCCCGGCAACTGGCCGATGTGGCGAAAGGGGCTTATGTGCTCAAAGACAGCGGCGGCCAGCCTCAGGTGATTTTGATTGCGACCGGTTCTGAAGTAGAACTGGCCGTGGCTGCCTGGCAGCAATTGACCGCTGACGGCATCAAGGCTCGCGTGGTGTCCATGCCGTCTACCGATGCGTTCGATAAGCAGGATGCTGCTTACCGCGAAGCGGTGTTGCCTGCTGCGGTCAGCGCGCGTGTGGCTATTGAGGCCGGTATCGCTGATTACTGGTACAAATACGTTGGCCTGAATGGTGCCATCGTCGGTATGGAAGGTTTTGGTGAATCTGCCCCCGCAGAAAAACTGTTTGAAGTCTTCGGTTTCACCACCGATAACGTGGTGGCAAAAGCCAAAGCACTGCTGAAATAAATCCAGCGTACTTGTGTTGACCACTCAGTCAGGCCGGGACATTTCCCGGCCTTTTTTTTGATGTTGACGGCCAAAACCGGCCGGTTCAGCACAACCGCGACCCCTAAGAAAAAACAACAAAGTGTGCGGTAATTTTTTGACGCGGATCACCCTTCTGGCATCCACCCTGACGCCATATTTCCTTTGCCCTGCAATTCGTTTATGCTAGCTGAAGCGTTTCAGTCATTGGTGTGGCGGCATGTTATATGCCGTATTTGTGGTGATGAGCTTGATGCGAGAGAGCATGCAATAAGCGGTTTATTCCTGGCGGCGTACTGATTATTCTATGATGCGCGGTGTCTTTATCACTACACAGGGAATTTCATGACGATCCGTATTGCGATAAACGGTTTTGGTCGTATCGGTCGCAGCGTACTGCGCGCACTGTATGAATCCGGGCGACGGGCTGAGATTTCGGTGGTGGCAATCAATGAGCTGGCGAATGCTGAAGGTATCGCCCATTTGCTTAAATATGACAGCAGTCACGGCCGTTTTTCGTGGGATGTGCGTCAGGAGTGTGACCGTCTGTTAGTCGGTGATGACACCATCCGTCTGTTGCATGAGCCTGATATTCATGGGTTGCCGTGGCGTGAGCTCGGGGTGGATATCGTACTGGATTGCAGTGGTGCCTATGGTAGCCGCGCTGATGGCGAGGCCCATCTGGCGGCAGGGGCGAAGAAAGTGTTGTTCTCCCACCCAGGTGCGCCAGAGCTCGATGCCACTATTGTTTATGGCGTCAACCATCGCGACCTGCTTTCAGTGCACCGGCTGGTGTCGAACGCCTCTTGCACCACTAACTGTATTATTCCGATTATCAAACTGCTGGATGATGCGTATGGCATCGAGAGCGGTACAGTGACCACTATCCATGCTTCGATGAACGATCAACCGGTGATCGACGCTTATCATCATGATCTCAGGCGCACACGCGCCGCCAGTCAGTCGATCATTCCGGTGGATACTAAGCTGGCGGTGGGGATCACCCGCTTTTTTCCGAAATTTGAAGACAGGTTTGAAGCGATTTCGGTGCGAGTACCTACCATTAATGTCACGGCGATCGATTTGAGCGTCAGTGTGAAAAATGCGGTAAACGTAAGTGAAATCAATACGCTTTTTCGCCAGTCAGCGCAGAATACATTTCGTGGTATAGTTGACTATACCGATTTGCCGCTGGTTTCCGTGGATTTTAATCACGATCCGCACAGTGCGATTGTGGATGGAACACAAACCCGTGTTAGCGGCGGGCATCTGATCAAAACGCTGGTCTGGTGCGATAACGAATGGGGCTTTGCCAACCGGATGTTGGATACAACACTGGCAATGGCAGCCTGCGGTTTCTGATAGTCGGCGGCGGGAAACTGCCGCCTCACTCAAGCAACTTTAAAGAGAATCAACAAGAGGGTTCACCATGGCTGTAATTAAGATGACCGACTTGGATCTGGCTGGCAAACGTGTGCTGATCCGTGCGGATCTGAACGTGCCGGTTAAAGATGGCAAAGTGACGTCTGACGCGCGTATCCGTGCTTCCCTGCCGACCATTGAAACCGCCCTGAAACAGGGTGCCCGTGTGATGGTCACCTCGCATCTGGGTCGCCCGACTGAAGGCGAGTACAACGAAGAGTTTTCGCTGCTGCCGGTGGTGAACTACCTGAAAGAGCATCTGTCCTCTCCGGTGCGTCTGGCGAAAGAGTATCTGGACGGCGTTGAGGTCGCGGAAGGCGAACTGGTTGTGCTGGAAAACGTGCGCTTTAACAAAGGCGAGAAGAAAGACGACGAAGTGCTGTCTAAAAAATACGCCGCACTGTGCGACGTGTTTGTGATGGATGCATTCGGAACCGCCCACCGTGCGCAGGCCTCAACTCACGGTGTGGGTAAATTTGCACCGATCGCTTGTGCTGGCCCGCTGCTGTCCGATGAACTGGAAGCGCTGGGTAAAGCATTGGGCAACCCGGCTCGCCCGATGGTGGCCATCGTCGGTGGTTCAAAAGTATCCACAAAACTGACGGTGCTGGATTCGCTGTCTAAAATCGCCGATCAGCTGATCGTCGGTGGTGGCATCGCCAACACTTTCGTTGCGGCACAGGGCCATAACGTCGGTAAATCTCTGTATGAAGCCGAACTGATCCCTGAAGCGAAAAAACTGCTGGAAACCTGTGATATTCCAGTACCGAGTGACGTGCGTGTCGCAACTGAGTTCTCTGAAACGGCTCCGGCGACCCTGAAATCTGTGACCGCAATTAAAGACGATGAGCAGATTCTGGATCTGGGCGATGTTTCTGCGGAGCGTCTGGCTGACATTCTGAAAAATGCGAAAACCATTTTGTGGAACGGCCCGGTTGGCGTGTTCGAATTCCCGAACTTCCGCAAAGGCACAGAAATCATCGCTAACGCAATTGCCAACAGTGATGCGTTCTCTATCGCCGGTGGCGGTGACACACTGGCGGCCATCGACCTGTTCGGCATTGCCGACAAGATCTCCTATATTTCTACCGGCGGCGGCGCTTTCCTGGAGTTCGTGGAAGGTAAAAAACTGCCAGCGGTCGTGATGCTGGAAGAGCGCGCTCGTCAGTAAGGCGCGTAGAGGCTGAACGCGGGTGACGTGGCCCGCGTCCTGTTACCTGGCCCTCGGTCAGGTAACAGATGCCCGCGCTTTTCACCTTCGTGCGATGCCCGCTTGCGGTGCTCGCTACGGTAAGTGGTTGTTATAATAGTCACTGTGATTGCAGTGGCGATTGTAACAACCATTGTCGCCGTGACCATCATTGTCAATGATCGTCATGGTATTAATGGATTGTAAGTAACAGACAAATCTCTAACCCTCCACGGCCAACGAAACAGGACACGTAACATGTCTAAAATCTTTGATTTCGTAAAACCTGGTGTCATCACCGGTGATGATGTTCAGAAAGTTTTCGCAGTTGCCAAAGAAAACCGCTTTGCGCTGCCCGCAGTTAACTGCGTCGGTACGGATTCCATTAACGCTGTTTTAGAAGCCGCAGCCAAAGTGCGCGCGCCGGTTATTGTTCAGTTCTCTAACGGTGGTGCGGTATTTACCGCCGGTAAAGGTCTGAAAGCTGAAGGTCAGCAGGCGGCAATTCTGGGTGCGATTTCCGGTGCTCATCATGTTCATCAGATGGCGGCACACTACGGTGTACCGGTGATTCTGCACACTGACCACTGCGCGAAAAAACTGTTGCCGTGGCTGGACGGCCTGCTGGATGCTGGCGAGAAACATTTTGCTGCGACCGGTAAACCGCTGTTCTCTTCTCATATGATTGACCTGTCTGAAGAGTCACTGGAAGAAAACATCGACATTTGCAGCCAATATCTGGCGCGTATGGCCAAACTGGACATGACGCTGGAAATTGAACTGGGTTGCACCGGCGGCGAAGAAGACGGTGTGGACAACAGCCACCTGGATAACTCCGCGCTCTATACCCAGCCGGAAGACGTGGCTTACGCCTATGAAAAACTTAACGCCATCAGCCCGCGTTTCACTATCGCGGCTTCTTTCGGTAACGTCCACGGTGTTTATAAGCCGGGTAACGTGCAACTGACGCCGAAAATTCTGCGCAACTCGCAGGAATATGTGTCAGAGAAATTCAATCTGCCGCACAACAGCCTGGACTTCGTTTTCCACGGCGGCTCCGGCTCTTCTGCCGAAGAAATCGCCGAAGCGGTGAGCTACGGTGTGGTAAAAATGAACATTGATACCGACACCCAGTGGGCGACCTGGGAAGGCATCCTGAATTACTACAAGAAAAATGAAGGCTATCTGCAAGGCCAACTGGGTAACCCGGAAGGTGACGACAAGCCGAACAAAAAATACTATGACCCGCGTGTCTGGCTGCGTGCCGGTCAGGCCAGCATGGTAGCCCGTCTGGAACAGGCGTTTAAAGAACTGAACGCTATCGACGTACTATAATCTATCGACCGATATCATTATCGACCTGATGATTTGACTAAGGCTCCTGCGGGAGCCTTAATTTTTCCTGCGTATCCAACAACCCAACGGGAGTGAATGAATGGAAGAGCTGAATGTCACTGAAAGTATGGGCCGTTTGCACACCTGGCTGGTAGATAACCAGCATGTGTTGCTGCAATACGCGGTCAACATGATTGCGTCATTAATGATTTTGTTCGCTGGGATGGTAGCTGCTCGTGTGGTTGGCAACACGCTTAACCGCCTGATGACGGGGCGAGGCATTGATGCAACCGTCGCTGATTTTCTGTCGGCGCTGGTGCGTTATGGTGTCATTGCCTTTACTCTGATTGCCGCATTGAGTCGGGTTGGCGTTCAGACGGCATCGATTATTGCCGTACTGGGTGCGGCGGGTTTGGCCGTCGGTTTAGCGCTTCAAGGGTCATTATCTAACTTCGCTGCCGGTGTATTGCTGGTGGTGTTTCGGCCATTTCGCATTGGGGAGTTTGTCGATCTCGGCGGAATTAGCGGGACGGTTATCCAGATTCAGATTTTTTCTACCACGCTTCGTACTGCGGATGGAAAAATTATTGTAGTGCCAAATGGTAAAATTATCGCCGGTAATATTATCAACAGTTCCCGTGAGCCCGATCGACGCACTGAGATTGTCGTTAGCGTAGCCTATGATGCTGATATCGATATGGTAAAAAAAGTGCTGGGCGATATTGTGGCGGCGGATAAGCGTATTCAGCATGAGAAAGATGTCACTATCCGGCTCAATGAAATGGGCGCGTCTTCGCTGAATTTTATTGTCAGAGTTTGGACAACCAACGGTGACGCGATGGCCGTGTATTGGGATCTGCTGGAAAACTTCAAACGGGTGTTGGATCAACACCGTATTGGTATTCCTTACCCGCAGATGGATGTTCATTTGCACCATGCTACCCCTTCTCTGCACGCCGGTTTACCGGATAAACCTACTGATAATGCGTGATTGATGTCCACCCTGTTGCGCTTGCGGGCCGGTTTCTCCTGTTGCATCAAATAGAACGCTGTTTCATGATGTTTCATCAGTCAGAGTTGGATGTCCTGACTGATGCGATGAGAGGAAAATCAGACGTGATAAATGAACAGAGCAGGGATGAAGAGGGAAAAGCGGAGAAACCGCTGGGTAGTCAAAGTTTGTTTCGCGGTTTGCAATTGATAGAAATTTTGAGTGATTACCCAAACGGGTGCCCGCTGGCACGGATTGCCGAGCTCGCCTGTATGAACAAAAGTACGGTGCACCGTTTGTTACAGGGCCTTGCCGGATGCGGCTATGTGGCTGCTGCCCAGCAACCCGGTAGCTATCGCCTGACCACCAAGTTTATTGCTGTTGGTCAAAAGGCGCTTTCATCACTCAATGTGCTGCATGTTGCCGCTCCACACCTCGAGGAATTGAACCTGAGAGTGGGGGAAACCGTCAATTTTTCAACGCGTGAAGATGATCACGCCATCTTAATCTATAAGCTGGAACCCACGACGGGCATGATGCGTACCCGTGCCTATATTGGTCAGCATATGCCGTTACACAGTTCGGCGATGGGAAAGATCTTTATGGCTTATGGTGCCGCAGATTACCCCGGAGAATACTGGCGTACTCACCATCACCTGATTCGCCCGCTGACGACCAATACCATTATTGAACTGGACAGAATGGAGCAGGAACTGGCGGAAATTCGGCACCATGGTCTGGCAATGGACAGGGAAGAGAACGAGCTGGGCGTATCGTGTATTTCCGCACCGGTGTTTGATATTCAGCAACGCGTGGCCTATGCCGTTTCCATTTCGTTGTCGATGGCACGCTTACAGCAGATTGGAATGGCCGCGCTGGTGACACCGTTGCGTGAAACGGCGCAGAACATCTCCCGTGAGCTGGGTTTCATGCCCTCAGTCTGACGGTGATATACCAGATGGCACCAGCCAAGGGCATGACGAAGCTGCCATTCTCGGATATTCGCCTATACTGATTTACCGATATTGAGAGTAGCCTGACCCGGTTAGGTTATGTCTCTCAATCACAGGTAAAGGGGATAACGTGAAGCTGAATGTTCTGGCATGGACAGCCCTGCTCGGGCTGGGACTGGCGTCAGCACCGGTGCTGGCGAGTTATGAATTACCTAACGGGCCACATATCGTCACCTCAGGTACGGCCAGTGTCGAGGCGATACCCGATGTTGCCCAACTGGTAATTGAAGTCAGTGTGTCGTCCAAAGATGCTGCTGATGCTAAAAAGCAGGTGGATGAACGGGTTGCTCAATATTTCACCTTTCTGGATAAAAGCGGTATTGATAAAAAAGACATCAATGCGGCTAACCTGCGTACACAACCAGAGTATGACTATTTGAAGAATGGCAGTGCAGCGCTGAAAGGGTATCGTGCCGTGCGTCAGGTAGCGGTGACGGTGCGCCAACTGGATAAGCTTAATGAGCTGCTTGATGGGGCGTTAAAAAGCGGCCTGAATGAAATTCATACGGTTGAACTGGGGGTCTCTAATCCAGAGGTTTACCGTGACCAGGCAAGGAAAAAGGCGATAGAGCAGGCGACTCAGCAGGCACAGTCGCTGGCGAACGGGTTTAGCACGACCTTAGGGCCGATTTATAGCATCCGCTATCATGTTGCCAACTATCAGCCGATGCCGGTTGCGCGCATGTTTAAAGCCGCTGACCGGGCAGCACCCGCGGAGGTGTCGCAAACCTATGAGCAACAGGCTATCCATTTCGATGATCAGGTCGACGTGGTGTTTGAATTACAACGTACCCCGTGATAATCGGCCGTGCCCCGCTGCCACTGGCAGAGGGGCGCTCACGTTAGGATTGGCGAAGAACCTGACGTCCGTGACTGAGCAACGCATCCGTTACCTGTCGCATCATTCTGCTTTCTGGTGCGAAGCGGTGCCAGTACAGCATCCGTCGCTGGAATAACCCCGGAGTCAGGTCGATAAGCTCACCATTGGCGAGTTCTTTTTCGATTTGCAGATGGGGGATCATGCAGCAGGTAGTACCCTGGCGGGCGAGCTGCACAAAGGCCTCAGACGAATTGACGATATGGCAAGGCACACTGCCTGGCGGCAAATCAAAGTTCTGCTGCAAAAACGCCTGATGCATATCATCAAGATGATCAAAAGCGACAGCCGGTGCGCGCAGCAGTGCAGAACGGGTCACCCCGTTCGGGAAATAGCGGTTGGCAAAATTGGGCGAGGCCACGAACAGGTAGTCGAGTGCGCCCAGTTTATCAACCAGACAGCTCGGCAGCGGCTGGGGCTGAATACTCACTGCGCCAACCACTTCGCCGCGACGCAGACGTTCCTGAGTGCGGGTTTCATCTTCTACCTGTAAATTCAAACGGATAGGTGAATCCACCAGTACCGGTTGTAATGCGGGCAATAACCAGGTGGCAAGGCTGTCGGCATTCACTGCCAGTGACAGCAACAGCGGCGTTTCATTACTGCTTTCATTACCCAGCCATTCTTCTTCCAGCAACTCCACCTGATGTAGCAGTGCCAGCAGTTTTTGGCCTTGCTCAGTAGGGCGTGGTGGAATGGTTCTTACCAACAGTGGCTGGCCGAACAGGTTCTCCAACTGTTTGATACGCTGCGAGACGGCGGACTGCGTAATACAAAGTTTTTGTGCGGCACGTTCAAAACCGCGCTCACGGATCACGGCGTCCAGCGCCTGAAGCGTGCGATAGTCCGGGCGTTTCATGGAGATGAAGATTCCTTTGCGTAAAAACCATTTTGGCAATATGCCACATTTTTGTGAGGCATCGCCGAAAAAATCACATTATTTGGCGTATTTGCACCGAAATATTCCCACCCGCTACCGACAAAAGCCTCCTTTTGGGGCGACCATGTCTTATAATACGCACACGTTTTCGTCGCTATTTACCCACAGGCATAAACACACTATGACGCAGGATGAACTGAAAAAAGCCGTTGGCTGGGCCGCTCTCGATTTTGTTCGCCCCGGCACCATTGTTGGCGTAGGAACAGGCTCCACCGCCGCGCACTTTATTGATGCGCTGGGATCCATCAAGCATCAGATTGAGGGGGCAGTTTCCAGTTCGGATGCGTCTACCGCCAAACTCAAAAGTCTTGGTATTCAGGTATTTGACTGTAATGCCGTAGATGTGCTGGATGTGTATGTGGATGGCGCTGATGAGATAAACCCGCATATGCAGATGATCAAAGGTGGCGGTGCCGCGCTGACGCGTGAAAAAATTATCGCCGCGATAGCGCGTCAGTTTATCTGCATTGTTGATGCGTCCAAACAGGTGGATGTGCTGGGGCGTTTCCCATTACCGGTGGAAGTAATTCCTATGGCGCGTGCGTATGTCGCTCGAGAGCTGGTTAAACTCGGAGGGCAACCGGTGTATCGTGAGGGCGTGTTGACTGATAACGGCAATATTATTCTCGATGTGCACAATATGGATCTATCCAATGCTGTTTCGATGGAGGACCATATCAATGGTATCGCCGGTGTGGTGACCGTTGGGCTGTTTGCGAATCGCGGTGCGGATGTGGCGCTGGTTGGAACAGCTGATGGGGTGAAAACCGTCCGGCTAAAATAAATCGCAGGTCAGGAAGCCTGCCTGCGTTGCGCGCCTCAATCCGGCCCCTGTTTGCAGCGGCTGGATTTTTTTATCTAAAAAATCCAGCTTTGCATAACGGCTCAATTTTGGTACTTAATATTAGATTTTCTTATTTCGTATCATTCCTGTATGGCTCACTGAAAGGTTGGCAGTATTTTTCGCCATTAAGCGGCCACCATCAGGCCGTAGTGGGAGAGGGGCAGGCAATCGTTTGTATTGCCGCTTGCGTATTTTTTGTTATGTTTGCACAGACTGGTTTTCGAACCGTCACATCTGAAGTCTGAAAATAAGGTCGGGAAATGGCAAAGGTATCATTGGAAAAAGACAAGATTAAGTTCCTGCTGCTGGAAGGGGTTCACCCGAATGCACTGGAAAATCTGCGTGCGGCGGGTTACACCAATATTGAATATCACAAAGGCGCGCTGGATCCTGAAGCGCTCAAAGCATCGATTCGCGATGCGCATTTTGTGGGGATTCGCTCACGTACCCATCTGACGGAAGAGATTTTCGCTGCGGCAGAGAAGCTGGTTGCTGTGGGGTGTTTTTGTATCGGGACTAACCAGGTTGAGTTGTCGGCCGCGACCAAGCGCGGTATTCCGGTTTTTAACGCGCCTTTTTCCAATACCCGTTCCGTTGCTGAGTTGGTTATCGGTGAATTGCTGTTGCTGCTGCGTGGTGTGCCTGCGGCTAATGCCAAGGCTCATCGTGGTGTATGGCACAAACAAGCCGTAGGCTGTTTTGAAGCGCGTGGTAAAAAGCTTGGCATCATTGGTTACGGCCATATCGGTACACAATTAGGCATTCTGGCTGAAAGCCTCGGGATGCATGTGTATTTCTATGACATCGAAAGCAAGCTGCCATTGGGGAATGCCCAACAGGTGCGCCACCTGTCTGATTTGCTGAATATGAGCGATGTGGTGAGCCTGCATGTGCCGGAAACGGACAGTACGCAGAACATGATAGGTGCCAACGAACTGGCATTGATGAAGCCCGGTTCCATCCTTATCAATGCATCCCGCGGCACGGTGGTCGATATCCCGGCATTGAGCGAAGCTCTGGCCAGTAAACACCTTTCCGGCGCGGCGATTGATGTGTTCCCGCAAGAGCCTGCAACCAACAGCGACCCATTCCAGTCACCGTTGTGTGAGTTTGATAACGTCATTCTGACGCCGCATATCGGTGGTTCTACCGAAGAAGCTCAGGTGAATATCGGTGATGAAGTGGCTGGAAAACTGGCGAAATACTCTGATAACGGTTCTACCTTGTCAGCCGTCAACTTTCCGGAAGTCTCGTTGCCGGCACATGGCGATCGCGCCAGCCGTCTCCTGCATATCCATGAAAACCGTCCCGGTATCATGACGCAAATCAACCACATTTTTGCCGATCTGGGAGTGAACATTGCCGCTCAGTACCTGCAAACCAGCCCGGAAATTGGCTATGTGGTGATTGATGTGGAAACCGATGGTGCAGACAGTGCGTTGCAACTGATGAAATCCATTCCCGGCACCATCCGTGCGCGCCTGCTGTATTAATCAGCCCGTGTTGTTTTCATTGGGTATCCGATGAGAACTGAAAAAGCCAGCCAATAACGGCTGGCTTTTTACTGCCTGTGGTTTACATCGCGACGGATAAGTGCATCCTGAGCGTTCTCGTTACAGGCGAAAACGCGGCATTACCACAAAACAGCCGGTTCTCGTGACTGCCCCCTGAAAATGTTAAGGCAAGGTGCATGCTTTTCCCTTTCAGCCTGCGTCGATACGCCAAAAAAATCAGCATAATCACCTCGCCTGGTGAGGCAGTATTATGTTTTATGACAATGATTACGGTTACGTTTGGCAATTACATTATTTTAATGTCCAGAATGAGATCGCACACAGGGAACCCGATGATTTGTGCTGTCCACTTATCTAACGGGCGTGATAAAGTCATAACACCTTTTCTTTTTTAAAGAAACGAAGCGATAATTAAATTAAAATATCGTTTTGTTTTTCTTGTTTGGCGTGAGCTGCGGTATTTCTAACCATTGATAGTGATATTGGCATCAGAGTTTTCACGCTTTCTCAGGAAATCAGGTATGGCGCAACGCCATCGATACGACATTCATTCTCGTTGCCCAATGCGGTGACTGTGGTTTGTGCGGCAGGATTGACGCCATCAGCCAGTTCTCCGAAACCACACTCTGGCAACGTGAAACATGACAGATATACGTGCTTCTGCTGCGGTTTGTGGCGGAAGCGATTAGCATCTTGTGGTGAAAGTGAGAAATCAGAATGGTAAACCAAAAAGGGACTATCTCTTCGATAAACAATATTCGTCTTGTGACGCTCTTTATTACATTGCTAACCATTATTCTGGTTCTGTTTGCGCTCTCAATTGGCACAGCCAGCTATTTCCTTAAACAGAGTAATGCATCGCTGGATAGAGCGAATCTGGTATCGGATATGCGTGCGGGCATCAGTAGCAGTATGGATAACTTTCGTGTTTCCCGTCAGTTACTGGTGCAGGCTGCGGCTGCGGCGAGAGTGGGTGATCAGGACTCGTATACAAAAGCCCTCAATGAAGGGGTGGAGCGTATCAAGAGCTCTCAGAAGCGTTTTGATGATTATATGGCAAGGACTGATAAATCCGACGAGGAAAAATCATTTGATGCTGATTTGACGTCCAATTATGTTGCTTACCGCGATAAGGTCATGATGCCGATGGTTGGCTTTGTGCGTAATGGCGAGTTCGAAAGTACCATTGAACTGGAAACCACGCAGGCTCGCCAGTTAGATACCAGCTATGCCATTCAGGTACGAAAAGAAGTGAAATACCTGACAGATCACGCCAGCAGCATCAATGCGCAGGCTGCGTCAAACTCTCGTCTGGGCAATATCCTGATGGGCATCTCATTTGCTCTGGCTATCCTGCTGGCGGTAATAAGCTACCTTATCATTCGTAAAGCGATTCTGGTGCCGATCAACGTGTTGATCACGCGCATCCAGCGTATCGCCCAGGGCGACTTGACACACCCGGCCGAAAATCTGGGGCGTAATGAAATCGGTATTCTGGGTGAAAATCTGCAACAGATGCAGGCCTCACTGACGAATACAGTCACGGTGGTGCGCGAAGGGGCTGACTCTATCTATCAAGGCGCATCCGAAATCAGCGCGGGTAACGTTGACCTCTCTTCCCGTACTGAGCAGCAGGCGGCTGCGCTGGAGCAGACGGCTGCCAGTATGGAGCAGTTGACCTCAACGGTGAAACAGAACTCTGATAACGCTAACCATGCTAGCCAACTGGCGCGTAACGCATCAAATAAAGCGGAGCAGGGAGGAAGTATTGTGCAGGATGTCGTCAGCACAATGAATGAAATCTCATCCAGCTCAAAGAAAATTTCCGAAATTACCAGTGTTATCAACAGTATTGCGTTTCAGACTAACATTCTGGCACTGAATGCTGCGGTTGAAGCGGCCCGTGCCGGTGAGCAAGGCCGTGGCTTTGCGGTGGTAGCAGGGGAAGTGCGTAGTCTGGCGCAGCGCAGTGCTCAGGCAGCAAAAGAGATAGAGTCGTTAATTGGTGAGTCGGGCCGGCTGGTGGAAACCGGTTCAGATCTGGTTGCCAAAGCCGGGTCTACCATGGAAGAGATTGTGAAGGCAGTCGTCAGTGTTACGGATATCATGGGAGAAATTGCTTCCGCTTCTGATGAGCAGAGCCGTGGGATTGGTCAGGTAAATCAGGCTGTGCTGGAAATGGAAGGTACGACACAGCAGAATGCGGCGTTGGTGCAGGAAGCATCTGCGGCTGCGTTATCACTGGAGTCTCAGGCTGAAAGGCTGACGCAGGCGGTGGCGGTGTTTAGACTGAATCACCATCAGGAACGGGTATCGGCAAAAGCGGCATTACCATCGGATAAGACGCCGCTGCGACCTGTTGCGGCAATAAGCGCCGGGCGTCGTGATAATAACAGCGAGCATAACTGGGAAACCTTCTGATGCGCTGACGAACCAGTCAGGCATCGTGACTAAAACAGGCCCGCCATTATGGCGGGCCTGTTGCTATCAGCACCGTATCGCGTTGCTTCATCAGGCCAGAAAAGCTGACCTGATGGATAAGCTTTGCGAAGATAAAATACGGGTTGGGCCTTACGCCATCTTTTTATACTTGATGCGATGGGGCTCCAGTGCTTCAGCGCCAAGCGTCCGCTTTTTATACTCTTCGTATTCTGTGAAGTTGCCTTCAAAGAACTCGACCTTACCTTCATCCTGATAGTCAATAATGTGTGTGGCAATACGGTCAAGGAACCAGCGGTCATGGGAAATGACCATTGCACAGCCAGGGAATTCCAGCAGGGCGTTTTCCAGCGCACGCAGCGTTTCGATATCAAGGTCGTTGGTAGGTTCATCGAGCAGCAACATATTGCCACCCACTTGCAACAGTTTTGCCAGATGGACACGACCGCGTTCACCACCAGACAGCTCACCAATGCGCTTACCCTGGTCAACGCCTTTAAAGTTAAAGCGGCCAACATAAGCGCGGCTTGGCAGCTCGAAATTGCCGATGCGCATAATGTCCTGACCACCTGAAATTTCTTCCCACACGGTTTTACTGCCATCCATCTTGTCTCGGAACTGATCAACCGAAGCAAGTTGTACCGTTTCACCTAAGGAAATAGTACCGGCATCGGGTTGTTCCTGAGCTGACAGCATACGGAACAGGGTTGATTTACCCGCACCGTTAGGGCCGATGATCCCGACAATGGCACCTTTAGGAATTGAGAACGACAAGTTATCAATCAGTACCCGATCGCCATAGGATTTGGTCAGACTTTGGACTTCCAGCACTTTGTCACCGAGGCGTGGGCCGGGTGGAATAAACAATTCGCTGGTTTCATTGCGTTTTTGATATTCAACGCTATTAAGCTCATCAAAGCGTGCCAGACGGGCTTTCCCTTTTGCCTGACGGCCTTTGGGATTTTGGCGTACCCATTCCAGCTCTTTTTCAATCGACTTACGGCGCGCCGCTTCTGTTGAGGCTTCCTGAGCCAGACGCTGATCTTTCTGCTCCAGCCAGGAGGAGTAGTTACCTTCCCACGGAATACCTTCACCACGGTCAAGTTCCAGAATCCAGCCTGCTACATTGTCAAGGAAGTAGCGGTCATGGGTGATGGCGACGACCGTACCTTCATAGTCGTGCAGGAAACGTTCCAGCCAGGCAACAGATTCGGCATCCAGATGGTTGGTCGGTTCGTCGAGCAGCAGCATGTCTGGTTTTTCCAGTAACAGGCGGCAGATAGCAACACGACGACGTTCACCACCGGAAAGGTTGGCAATCTTTGCCTCCCAGGGGGGAAGGCGCAAAGCATCCGCTGCGCGCTCAAGCTGGTTATCGAGGTTGTGACCATCGTGCGCCTGAATGATAGATTCCAGCTCACCTTGCTCTTTGGCCAGTTTATCGAAGTCAGCCTCTGGGTCGGCATAAGCGGCATACACTTCATCAAGCCGGGTCAGAGCGCGTTTAACTTCAGATACCGCCTCTTCGACAGCTTCCCGGACAGTGTGCTCCAGATTGAGCTGGGGTTCCTGCGGCAGATAGCCGATTTTAATCCCTGGCTGTGGCCGGGCCTCGCCTTCAATGTCTTTATCGATACCCGCCATGATGCGCAGTAGTGTGGATTTACCTGCGCCGTTTAACCCCAGCACACCAATTTTGGCTCCAGGGAAAAAGCTGAGGGAGATATTTTTCAGGATATGTCGCTTCGGCGGAACAACCTTACCGACGCGGTGCATGGTGTAAACGTATTGAGCCACGTTGCTCTGAGCCTCTTTTCTGTCTGTTCAGTTTAGCGTGATGCCATTAAAGCATGGCGCTTATAGGGGCATGTTGCTGGCGGCACATAAGTATGTGCGACCAGCAAAGGGAATTTACTGTTGACGGAGTTTAGCTGTTTTCGCCGAATGATCCCAGCTATCCCGTTACCGTGTTGCTGAGTCTGCGAAGTGCATTCCGGCAGCGATGTCATTAACGGTATTGCTGTCAGTTGAAACTGCGGGCCGCGTGGTAACGTATACCAATAACTCAATATTTTGTTCTGTATTCCGGCTGCTTGAGCGTATCGTTGCCAGGCAGGATATGCCAAACTGGCGATGAGCCTGATACAGATTATGGTGGAGAAAACCGCTCTGTTGGTATTGGGTATGCATCGGTGCAACGCGTCTTTAATCCGTGACACTGGCGGAGATAATCATGAGTGAGGGCAGGAAAGTGATGTTCGCAATGAGGTGCTGGCGATATGTGGCCATCGCGCTATGTCTTATCGGGGCGTCGTGTCAGGTATTGGCCGATTCGCTCAATGAGCAACGCCAGCGCTATCAGCAGATAAAAACAGCCTGGGACAACAACCAGATGGATATCGTGTCTCAGTTGATGCCGACGCTGCGCAGTTACCCGCTCTATCCTTATCTGGAATATCGTGCATTAACGCAGGATTTGTCTGTGCTGAGCGTAGCGCAAGTCAAACAGTTCATGGCAGAACACCCGACACTCCCGTCAGTACGAACACTGAATCACAGCTTTATTAATGAGCTGGCTCGTCGTCAGGATTGGCCTGGTTTACTGGCCTTTAGTCCGGAGCAACCTAAACCTGTCGCCTCACGCTGTAATTATTTGTATGCCAAAGTGATGACAGGGCAGCCTCAGGGCGTGTGGGAGCAAACCCGCGAAATCTGGCTGGCGGGGCGTTCTTTGCCGCCTGTCTGTGACAAGCTGTTTTCAGCCTGGCAGCAACAAGGCGGGTTGACAGTATTAATGATTCTGGAGCGAATGAGGCTGGCAATAGATGCGGGTAATGCAGGCCTGGTCAGCCACTTATCCAAACAGTTACCGACAGATTATAAAACCATTACCGATGCATTACTGAAATTACAAAGCAATCCTAAAACGCTAGACCGCTTTGCCCGCAGTGTTGGCCCAACTGATTTTACCCGTAAAGCGATGTTATCTGCGTTTAGCCGCCTGGCTCGTCAGGAGCCTGAAAGCGCACAGGCGCTGTTGCCCCAACTGGTGAGTTTACAGAAAGTCACCCCGCAGGAGCGTCAGAGCATGGAAGAGGATGTCGCCTGGCGCTTTATCGCCAGTGACGTGACGCAGGCACAGGCAGAGTGGCGTGATGCGGTTATTCAGCGTAGCTCCTCGGTGCCGTTACTGGAGCGCCGTGCGCGTATGGCATTGGCTCAGGCAGATAAACGAGGGCTTGCACAGTGGTTAGCTCGCCTGCCTTCTGAAGCGCAGCAGAAAGATGAATGGCGTTACTGGCGTGCTATTTTACTCATAGAACAGGGCCAAAAGGCTGAAGGGGAAAACCAGCTTCGTGAATTGATGACGATTCGTGGTTTTTACCCAATGGCGGCAGCACAGAAACTGAATCTTAATTATCCGTTAACCACCGTTATTGCGGCGAAACCCGATCCTTCACTGGGTCAACTGGCTGAAATTGCGCGTATAAGAGAGCTGATGTTCTGGGGGCTGGAAAGCCTGGCGCGGTCGGAATGGGGAGCATTAGTCGCCAGTCGGGATCGCTTGCAGCAAGAGGCACTGGCACGATTTGCGCTCGAGCAAAATTGGTATGATCTCAGCGTGCAGGCGACGATCGTCGCAAAATTATGGGACAATTTGCAAGAGCGCTTCCCATTGGCCTGGGAGGCGGTGTTTCGTCAGGCAACGCAAGGAATGGGCGTGAGCCAGAGCTATGCGATGGCGATTGCTCGTCAGGAAAGTGCGTGGAATCCGCAGGCTCGCTCAAGCGTTGGCGCATCAGGGCTGATGCAGTTGATGCCCGCGACAGCCCAGCATACGGCAAGCATGTTTAACATGACCAATTACACAAACAGCAGTCAGTTGTTAGACCCGCTGATGAATATTCAGTTGGGTACCCGTTATTTAGATTATGTTTATCAGTCGTTTGGGCAGAATCGCATTCTGGCATCAGTTGCCTATAACGCGGGGCCTTCTCGTGTCAGCAACTGGCTGAAAGACAGTAGCGGCCGTATAGATGCTGTTGCGTTTGTAGAAAGTATTCCGTTTTCTGAAACCCGGGCTTATGTTAAGAATGTGCTGGCGTATGACGTCTTTTACCGCAGTTTGATGCAGCGGCCAACCGCCTTGTTTACCGATAATGAATGGCAACGGCACTACTGATACTGAGATGTACGGGGTGTGAAAGCGGTATTTATCTCTGCCGCTTTCACCCGCAGTGCGATTATGGCAATCATGCTGTCCATTTTCGCAACCTGATAAGTCCAGCATAGCCAGAGCTATACGGGCTCGTAGTAAGGGGGCATGTCTTGCTGTGTGGGCCTCAGGGATTATGCTGTGGCTGCCTGGTATATAGCGAGATATCCTTTCCCGCCTGCTTTTTTTCGTTTGAAAGAGTATGCTATGCTGATGTACTAGTTTAATAGTATGGCCTGCCATTATGACACTATTTTCTCCCCCTGATGCGGATTCTCCTGAACAATATGATAAGGACTGGCACGCCTTTGTTGCCTTGCTGCAACAGGCGGTATCTGAAGGGCTGGAGCAGCCATTGTTACAGTTATTGTTGACGCCGGACGAACGCACCGCCCTGGGAACGCGGGTTCGTATTATTCAGGAATTGATGCGTGGCAAGATGAGTCAGCGGGAGCTGAAAAATGAACTGGGGGCCGGAATTGCGACGATTACACGAGGCTCTAACAGCCTCAAATCCGCGCCGCCCAGATTAACAATGTGGCTGGAAGCGCAATTATTACCAGAGCATGAGCCTTCTTCACCGAAAGAGTCGTGAGGGATTGCCAGATGGCTGCCATCATGCGCTTGGGGCAAGTATCGGGTGTTGATAAACCGGATTATGGAACGGAACCAGAGCTAATAGCAGTGCCTGATAATACACGCTGGTTCGGGACAGTTTGCCATCAGTAAAGACCCCAATTGCACCGCCCTGGCGTTTGATGTCCTGAATTCCGGTCAATCGTGCCATTTCATCCCCAAGCTCGCGGCCTTCACTGATGCCTTGCAGAATACTTTCAGGCAATACCAGGCTTGCTGAGCGAGATTCGCCGCGAATAGTGGCATTTTCAATTACCATCCAGGCGAACGTCATGCTCTCTTCAATGCCTGCTTCTACGCCAACCCAGAAGTCAGCTTCGGGACGTACCTGACGTGCTCTCATGACACGGTTCCTGGCCCCTGTTCGGGTTTCAACCGAACCCAGCGGCTGATTGGGTACTCCACTATCTACATCCACCCCTTCAATACGGCAATTATCTGCACCAAAGACATCAGCAAATGCTAAAGTGATGGCTCGAATTTTGGCCGGGTTAGTCGTAGATGCGACAACATGGTACATAATGCTTCCCTACCTTGCAGTGAGTTTGACGCAGTATAACGGAAAAAGAGTATGTTACAGGTATATCTTGTTCGCCATGGTGAAACCGAGTGGAATGTGGCGCGTCGTATTCAGGGTCAATCAGATAGCGCACTGACGCTTGCCGGAGAATGTCAGGCACAACGCGTCGCTGAAAGAGTAAAAAAACTGGGTATTACACATATTTTTAGCAGCGATCTGGGGCGAACCCGCCAGACGGCTGACATTATTGCGCGGGCATGTGGTGATTGCCCGGTTATTCTGGAGCCAGACTTACGCGAGTTAAATATGGGGATATTGGAGGAGCGTCTGATTGATTCTCTTAGCCCTGAAGAAGAAGGGTGGCGTAAGCGATTGCTTGATGGAACGCGCGACGGGCGTGTTCCTGAAGGTGAGTCCATGTCTGAGCTGGCGTTGCGCATGCATCGGGTTCTGGAGAAATGTCTGGCATTACCGCCAGGCAGTCGTCCGCTGCTGGTGAGTCATGGCATTGCGCTGGGATGTTTGCTCAGTACGCTACTGGGGCTACCCGCTTTTGCCGAGCGCCGATTGCGCCTGCGTAACTGCTCGTTATCGCGAGTGGATTATCAGCAAAGCCCTTGGCTGGCATCGGGATGGGTGGTGGAAACCGCCGGAGACGTCTCCCACCTTGACGCCCCCGCGTTGGATGAGTTATAGCGTTAACGCTGAATTGGGATAAGGTATTCGCACCGAATGATCTTCGGTGGTTCAACGTCGTCTCTGTCACCTTGTGGATGGTAACGCTCAATGTCAAAGCCCTGGCGACGCGTCAACTTATAGGTTGGCAGGCAAGTGTCGTACAGGGTAATGATGAAGTCCTGCAAATCATCTGCCGGGCCTTCGTAGATAAATGTCGCGTAGTCGCCGCCTGGCAACATCACCGGCTCACCAGGGTGAACGCCATCAGGAACATGATGAGGTTCTAATGCTGTGGTATATAGCACTTCATGTTCATCGTCCTTCTCTTTACTTGGGCGAGAATGATGCAGGCCGTAGAGCACTGGCGGTACACGCTTCGCTTCTCCCAGATACTGTCGCCAAAAGTGAATACGAATTTCGGTGCGAAAACAGGTAATTTGCTCAAGGTTACAGGTGTAACTTTGTGTCAGGCCAACCAGTTGCGTTTCAGGGAGCTGGATGAACTCTGGCTGTGGCATGGTAAATGCGCCGAGCCGAATGGGCGGATGAATGCCAAAGGTGTTCCAGTCGTCTGCGCGCCGGTAAGAGGCGGGCGTTTGGGCGAACTGCTTTTTAAATGCCCGAGTGAACGTTTGCTGCGAATCGAAACGGTATTGCAAGGCAATGTCGAGAATCGGTCGGCTGGTTAGACACAGTGCTACAGCCGCTTTAGTGAGGCGACGAGCACGGATGTATGAACCGATAGCGTGACCTGTTACATCCTTGAACATTCTCTGTAAGTGCCACTTAGAGTAGCCGGCCTTGGCCGCGACATTATCCAGCGATAATGGCTGGTCAAGATGACTCTCCAGCCAGTTAAGCAGGTCACGTATGATACTGGCTTGATCCATAGATCGTCCTCATAAAATACACTGAGCGCTAAGCGTGTAAGATCCGGCATCATAGCAACTTTTTCCCTGACGCACTTACACAAGATTTTTGTGCCTGACGAGCAAAGAATCTGATTAACATAGACAGCAGCAGTAATTTGTCCCATACATGTTCTGTGAACCACGGCCATAGCACCGTTATGGCGATAAAGTGAGAGAAAGCCAATGATGAAAAAACACTGGGTATTAACGGCTGCGGCCTTGTTTTTCGGCGTCACCACCGCGCAGGCGGAGGAGATTGGTTCGGTAGATACGGTTTTTAAGCTGTTTGGCCCAGACCATAAAATTATTGTTGAAGCCTTTGATGACCCTGATGTTGCCAATGTGACGTGTTACCTGAGTCGTGCCAAAACCGGTGGTATTAAAGGAGGGCTGGGGCTGGCCGAAGATACGTCAGATGCGGCCATTTCTTGTCAGCAGGTTGGGCCCATTACGTTGAGTGATAAAATCACTAACAGTAAGGGTAAAGGGAATGTGGTTTTTCAGCAGCGAACATCGTTGATTTTCAAAAAATTACAGGTCGTTCGTTTCTATGATGCGAAACGGAATGCATTGGTTTATCTGACCTACTCTGATCGTGTGGTCGATGGTTCACCGAAGAATGCACTCAGTGCCGTGCCGATTCTGCCCTGGAATAAGTGATGGTTTTCATTCCATGACGCGCATAATAAAGGCCGGGATATAAAACCCGGCCTTTTACTGTGTGCAGAGCTGGAAGCGGTTTAGTCTTCCAGATCACCACAGAAGCGATAGCCTTCGCCATGAATGGTAGCGATGATTTCCGGCGTATCAGCCGTAGATTCAAAATGCTTACGAATACGGCGGATAGTCACATCAACCGTGCGGTCATGTGGCTTGAGTTCGCGGCCTGTCATTTTTTTCAACAACTCGGCACGGGTCTGGATTTTGCCTGGATTTTCACAGAAGTGGAGCATGGCGCGAAATTCACTACGCGGCAGTTTGTACTGCTCACCGGTCGGGCTAACCAGAGAGCGGCTGTTGATATCCAGCTCCCAGCCATTGAAGCGGTAGCTTTCCACCAGACGACGTTCTTCCGTACCACCGCCTAAATTCATCGTGCGCGACAACAGGTTACGCGCGCGAATGGTGAGCTCACGCGGATTAAATGGTTTGGTGATATAGTCATCCGCGCCGATTTCCAGGCCCAGAATTTTATCAACCTCGTTATCGCGCCCGGTCAGGAACATCAGTGCCACGCTTGCCTGTTCGCGTAATTCACGCGCCAACAGCAGGCCATTCTTACCTGGCAGATTGATATCCATAATGACCAAATTGATGTCGTGCTCAGACAGGATATGGTGCATTTCGGCACCGTCGGTGGCTTCGTGAACAACATATCCCTCAGCTTCAAAAATACTTTTGAGGGTGTTACGAGTAACCAATTCGTCTTCGACAATAAGAATGTGCGGGGTCTGCATGTTTGCTACCTAAAATTGCCAACTAATATAGAGATTCGAAAGTACAGAAGTCCTGGTTCTCTCGGGCGTTTTGGGAAATCATGTTCACCGTTTTTTCGCCGACCGACTCAAGTACGTAAATACGTTTTGATGCACTCGTTTCCACCTGAAGCGCATCTGGTAACAGGTGACGATGAGGCATTACAACCGGGCCTGATGTAGCGCTCAGTTTAACCTTATTAACAGCAACATAACAGTGAACACTGATTTTACCGACTGGCAAATCTACGGTTCCATTGACATATATCAAATTTCATTGTAGCACGTTAGCAATTTGTAGAAAACGCGCAACGAATACTGGTATCTATCACAATTTAACATTTTTATTTTCGCCACGGCATAATAAATGTTGATGGCTGAAGCGTTTCCGTTTTTGCAATTACTGGTATTTGGCGCTTGTCAGGCAACAAGGCTGCTTTTGTCTGCGATTGTTCCTGGTTTTGTGCGCCCATAACATTCTGAACGCCAGTGCCTGTGAAGGCCATCTGGGAGGTAATGTGCAGTTTTATCTTGTTTTAGTGGCCCCTGCGCGAGCGGAAAATGTTGGGGCGGCGGCCCGGGCGATGAAAACCATGGGGTTTGGTCAGTTGCGTATTGTCGAGAGTTCGGCGCATCTGGAACCCGCAGCGCGTTGGGTGGCACATGGTTCGGGGGATGTGCTGGATAATGTGGAAACCTTTGCGACACTGGCCGATGCGTTGGCTGACGTGGAGTTTACCGTTGCGACAACCGCCCGCAGTCGCGCACGCTTTCATTATTATTGTACGCCTGCGCAACTGCTGACCGTGCTGGAGGAGAAACGTCAGTGGGTATCGTCTGTCGCCCTGGTGTTTGGTCGGGAAGATTCCGGGCTGACCAACGAGGAACTGGCGTTGGCCGATATTCTTACCGGAGTGCCTATGGTGGCAGATTATCCATCATTGAATCTGGGTCAGGCGGTGATGGTGTATTGCTATCAGTTGTCATCACTGATGCAGGTTACAGCTCCGGCAGCCCAACCCGCGCAGGCCGGACAACTGGCAGCATTAAGACAGAGGGGGGAACGTCTGCTGGCGAGGGTGGGCGCGCAGCATGATGAAAAACTGCGTGACTGGCTGCAACAGCGCCTTGGATTGCTGGAGCAGCGTGATAACGCAATGCTGCATCGGCTGTTACATGACGTAGAAAAAACGTTCTTGGCAGAAGATAGTGAGAAGTGAGTCATTTTTAGGAAAACATCGCCCATAGTTTTTTTTTATAAATGATTATCTGGTTTTTTTTGTTGGGTGCAGCCAATATCTCCATTGTGATCGCGGAAAACAAACACAGGCAGTGAAGAAATCCATTGACTTGGCAGGGCGATTGCCCTAACTAATAGGGCAGATTAATTTTCTTTTTACAAGAACGGTACGCAATGCATTCCATCAGCCTGGTTATCACCACCATTATTATTACCACCGGTACTACCAGTAACGGTGCGGGCTGACGCGTACAGAAGAATCCAGAAAAAGCCCGCACCTGAGAGTGCGGGCTTTTTTTTTACAGATATCGCGGGTTTATTTCTGCCTGCCAGCCTAACAAGGCCGTAGTAAACGGTATTCAAAAACGCACCGGGCGTTTTGGCCACTGAAAATTCAGGAGAACAGACAAAAATGCGAGTGTTGAAATTTGGCGGGACTTCGGTTGCCAACGCAGAGCGGTTTGCGCGCGTTGCCGATATCATCGAAAGTAATGCACGTCAGGGACAGGTTGCCACTGTGTTGTCGGCACCGGCGAAAATCACCAATCATCTGGTCGCTATGGTTGAAAAAACCGTGGCCAGACAGGATGCACAGCCAAATATCACCGAAGCAGAAGCCATTTTTGCTGATTTGTTGCAGGGTCTGGCGCAATCACAACCCGGTTTTGCCTATGACCGCCTGAAAGCACGGGTGGATGACGAGTTTGCCCAGATAAAACAGGTGCTACATGGTGTTGAACTGTTAGGTCAGTGTCCTGATAGCGTTAACGCAGCCATGATCTGCCGTGGTGAAAAGCTCTCTATTGCCATTATGGATGCGGTGTTTCAGGCGCGCGGCTATCAGGTGTCTGTCATCGATCCGGTGCGTAGTTTATTGGCTCAGGGCCACTATCTGGAATCGACCGTAGATATTACCGAGTCGACTCAACGTATTGCCG
Organism: Dickeya aquatica; assembly: GCF_900095885.1. Taxonomy (NCBI): domain Bacteria; kingdom Pseudomonadati; phylum Pseudomonadota; class Gammaproteobacteria; order Enterobacterales; family Pectobacteriaceae; genus Dickeya; species Dickeya aquatica. The sequence goes on along the minus strand of NZ_LT615367.1, from coordinate 3,905,545 downwards.
AGCTTGCGATTCCGGCTGATCATGTAGTGCTGATGGCCGGTTTCACCGCCGGGAATGATAAAGGCGAATTGGTCGTGTTAGGTCGCAACGGCTCTGACTATTCGGCCGCCGTGCTGGCAGCGTGTCTGCGGGCTGACTGTTGTGAGATCTGGACTGACGTTGACGGGGTGTACACCTGTGACCCACGTCAGGTGCCGGATGCCCGATTGCTGAAATCGATGTCTTATCAGGAAGCGATGGAGCTGTCTTACTTCGGTGCCAAAGTGCTTCATCCTCGTACTATCGCGCCTATCGCTCAGTTCCAGATCCCTTGTCTTATCAAGAACACGGAAAACCCTCAGGCACCCGGTACGCTTATCGGCCTTGAAAGTCTTGATACCCAATACCCGGTTAAAGGCATCACCAACCTGAATAACATGGCGATGATCAACGTTTCCGGCCCCGGTATGAAAGGGATGGTGGGCATGGCCGCGCGCGTGTTTGCCGCTATGTCGCGCGCCGGTATTTCCGTTGTGCTGATTACCCAGTCGTCGTCTGAGTACAGCATCAGTTTTTGCGTGTCTCAAAGCGAGTTGCCGCGAGCCCGTAAAACGCTGGAAGATGAATTCTATCTGGAATTAAAAGAAGGCGTGCTGGAGCCGCTGGATGTGGTGCAGCGACTGGCTATCATCTCCGTTGTTGGCGACGGTATGCGCACACTGCGTGGCCTGTCGGCCCGTCTGTTTACCGCGCTGGCCAGCGCCAACATCAATATTGTGGCGATAGCACAAGGCTCGTCCGAGCGCTCAATCTCGGTTGTTGTGAACAACGACGTGGCGACCACTGGCGTGCGGGTGGCGCATCAGATGTTGTTTAACACCAATCAGGTGCTGGATGTGTTTGTGATTGGCGTGGGTGGCGTGGGTGGTGCACTGCTGGAGCAGATCCAGCGTCAACAGCCGTGGCTCAAGCAAAAACATATCGATGTGCGCGTATGCGGGATTGCCAACTCGAAGGCGATGCTGACCAACGTACACGGTATTACGATGGATAACTGGCGTGATGAACTGGCGCGGGCGCGTGAGCCGTTTAGCCCGGCGGCCATCAGCCGCCTGGTGAAAGAGTACCATCTGCTCAATCCGGTGATTATCGATTGTACCTCGAGCCAGGCGGTGGCTGACCAATACGTTGATTTCCTGGCTGAAGGTTTCCATGTCGTGACCCCGAACAAAAAAGCCAATACCGGCTCATTGCGCTACTACCATCAGTTGCGGCAGGTCGCGGCCAAATCCCGCCGTAAGTTCTTGTATGACACCAACGTGGGCGCGGGGTTGCCTGTCATTGAAAACTTGCAGAACCTGCTGAATGCCGGTGATGAGCTGATTCGTTTTAATGGTATTTTGTCGGGTTCGTTGTCGTTTATCTTCGGTAAGCTCGATGAGGGCATGTCACTTTCTGCGGCAACCTTGCTGGCGAAAGAAAAAGGCTTTACCGAACCAGACCCGAGAGATGACCTCTCTGGCATGGATGTGGCGCGTAAGTTACTGATTTTGGCGCGTGAAGCAGGCTATGAACTGGAGCTTGAGGATATTCAGGTGGATTCCGTGCTGCCGCCTGACTATGCCCAGGGCGATGTCGCCAGTTTCCTGTCACGCTTACCGGCGCTGGATGCCGAATTCTCCCAGCGTATTGAGGCTGCCCGCGCGGAAGGTAAAGTGTTGCGTTACGTTGGCAAGATTGACGAGGGCAAATGTCAGGTGACGATCAGTGCCGTGGGCAGCAATGACCCGCTGTTTAAAGTTAAAGACGGCGAGAACGCGCTGGCGTTTTACAGCCGTTATTATCAACCCTTACCACTGGTGTTGCGTGGATACGGTGCAGGTAATGACGTGACGGCCGCCGGGGTGTTTGCTGATTTGCTGCGCACGTTGTCGTGGAAGGTAGGAGTATGAGAATGGTGAAGATTTATGCCCCGGCGTCTATCGGGAATGTCAGCGTCGGCTTTGATGTGCTGGGCGCGGCGGTATCACCGGTTGATGGTACGTTGCTGGGCGACTGCGTGAGTGTGCAGGAAGCGGCGTTGTTTACGCTGCGTAACGAAGGGCGTTTTGTCAGTAAATTGCCGGATAACCCGAAAGAGAACATCGTTTATCAGTGCTGGGAACGTTTTTGTCAGGAAATCGGCAAGACGGTGCCGGTCGCAATGACGCTGGAAAAAAACATGCCGATCGGCTCCGGGCTCGGCTCAAGCGCCTGCTCCGTGGTGGCCGGTTTGATGGCGATGAACGAGTTTTGTGGCAAACCGCTGGATGATAACCGTCTGCTCACGCTGATGGGTGAGCTGGAAGGGCGTATCTCCGGCAGTGTGCATTACGATAACGTCGCGCCCTGTTTCCTCGGCGGTATTCAGTTGATGGTCGAAGAGATGGGGATCGTCAGCCAGCCGGTGCCAGGGTTTGATGAGTGGCTGTGGGTGATGGCCTATCCGGGGATTAAAGTCTCCACCGCTGAGGCGCGGGCGATCCTGCCTGCACAGTACCGCCGTCAGGATTGTATTAGCCATGGCCGCTATCTGGCCGGTTTCATCCATGCCTGCCATACCGGCCAGGCGGAACTGGCGGCAAAACTGATGCAGGATGTGATTGCTGAACCGTATCGTACCCGTCTGCTACCGGGCTTTGCGGCCGCACGTCAGGCAACCCGTGAACTCGGTGCGCTGGCGTGTGGTATTTCCGGCTCCGGGCCGACGCTGTTTTCCGTGTGCAACGAGATGAACGCTGCCCACCGTGTAGCGGATTGGCTGCGTGAAAACTATCTGCAAAACGACGAAGGGTTTGTTCATATTTGCCGTCTGGATACCGCAGGCGCGCGACAATTGGGATAACGCATGAAACTGTACAATCTGAAAGACCACAATGAACAGGTGAGCTTCGCTGAAGCGATTAAAAAGGGGCTTGGCAGCAATCAGGGCCTGTTCTTCCCGCTGGAGTTACCCGAATTCGATCGCACCACGATTGATGAACTGCTGTCGCTGGATTTTGTCACCCGCAGCAGCCGTATTTTGTCGGCGTTTATTGGCGATGAAATGTCTGATGAGACCGTCTATCAGCGAGTGAAAGCCGCTTTCCGCTTCCCGGCCCCGGTGGCCCCGGTGAGTGAAGATATCGGTGCACTGGAGTTATTCCACGGCCCGACACTGGCATTTAAGGATTTCGGTGGCCGCCTGATGGCGCAGATGCTGGCCGAGGTTGCTGGTGATGAACAAATCACCATCCTGACTGCCACCTCCGGTGACACTGGTGCCGCCGTCGCCCATGCGTTTTACGGCCTGAAAAATGTACGTGTGGTTATCCTCTACCCGAACGGTAAAATCAGCCCGTTACAGGAAAAATTGTTCTGTACGCTGGGCGGCAACATTCACACCATTGCGATTGATAGCGACTTTGATGCCTGTCAGGCACTGGTGAAACAGGCGTTCGACGATGAAGAACTGAAGCGTGCGATAGGGCTGAATTCGGCAAACTCTATTAATATCAGCCGTCTGTTGGCACAAATCAGCTACTACTTCGAAGCGGTTGCCCAGTTACCGCAAGATGCGCGCAATCAGTTGGTGGTGTCAGTGCCTAGCGGTAACTTTGGCGACCTGACGGCGGGCCTGCTGGCCAAATCGCTCGGCTTGCCGGTGAAACGTTTTATCGCAGCCACCAACGCCAATGACACGGTACCGCGCTTTTTGCAAAGCGGTGTCTGGCAGCCGAACCCGACGGTGGCGACGCTCTCTAACGCGATGGATGTCAGCCAGCCGAACAACTGGCCACGAGTCGAAGAATTGTTCCGTCGTAAGAATTGGCCGCTGACTGCGCTGGCGTTTGGTGCGGTGAGCGATGAGACGACCAAAGCCACCATGCTGGAGCTGGAAGCGCTGGGTTATACCTCAGAGCCTCATGCGGCAATTGCGTATCGCCTGCTGCGCGATCAGTTACAGCCGGGCGAGTACGGCCTGTTTTTGGGTACCGCCCATCCGGCGAAATTCAAAGAGAGCGTGGAGGCGATTATGGGTAAAACACTGGTGCTGCCGCAGGCGCTGGCCGAACGTGCCGACCTGGCGTTGCTGTCGCATCACTTTGCCGCAGACTTTGCCCAACTGCGTCAGTTCCTGATGGAACTGCCGCACTAATTTGTCGCCGCTTGCGGCCAGCGGTGAAAACGCTGTCTGGCCGCGTTTATCGGGCGTGGTGTCTCATCAGGCATCACGCTCATCGCGCTTGAAAATGAGTTCCTCTGCCGAGGAGCTATCAGCATCAAAGTAATACCCTTCGCTGTCAAAATGCTTTAACTGTTCCGGTTGCGTCAGGCGGTTTTGAATGATGAAGCGGCTCATGAGTCCACGCGCTTTTTTGGCATAGAAACTGATAACTTTGAACTTACCGTTCTTTTCATCGAGGAAGACCGGTTTTATCAGCCGTGCCTTGAGTTTAGCCGGTTTGACGGCTTTGAAATACTCATCCGATGCCAGGTTAATCAACACCTCATCATCTTGCGCCGCCAGTGCCTGGTTCAGGGTGTGCGTGATGGTGTCGCCCCAGAATGGATAGAGCGAATCCCCGGCATCGTTTTGCAGCCGGGTGCCCATTTCTAAACGATAAGGTTGCATCAAATCCAGCGGGCGCAGTACGCCGTAAAGGCCGGACAAAATGCGCAGGTGCCGCTGGGCAAAATCAAAGTCACTTTCACTAAAGTCCTCCGCGGCCAGCCCGGTATACACATCGCCTTTGAACGCCAGCAGTGCCTGGCGCGCATTATCAGGAGAAAATACCGGTTGCCAGGATTGAAAGCGTGCGGCGTTAAGGTCGGCCAGTTTATCGCTAATCCCCATTAATGAGGCGATTTCGGCAGGGGTAAGCCGTTGACAGTGCCTGATAAGTTTTTTGGAGCAATCGAGCAGTTCGGGTTGCGTATAGCGTGATGTGGCAAGCGGGCTGGTGTAATCCAGCGTTTTGGCCGGTGAAAGAATTATCAACATGTAACGTACCCCGTGCAGGTTTTGAGTTGGGCTTACTGTAGCAAACGTGGCTAAAAAAAGGGGCAATGACTGCAACAGGTGCCGGGCATTAACGTAGCCAGACTGAGGCCTGTTTACAGGTAAATATCGTATTTTATTGATTTATAAGTGATAAATTGATGGTGCTAAGCCGGGGGCGTTTACCGGGCCGCTTGCGCAGGTAGTGGTGCGTGTTATTATCAGGCTCTGGCGACAGTTCCTGCCACCAGTTCATGCACAAACAATGAGAAAGGCCAACATGACGGATAAACTGACTTCCCTACGCCAATTCACCACTGTAGTGGCGGATACCGGTGATATCGCGGCAATGAAGCTTTACCAGCCGCAGGACGCCACCACCAACCCTTCGCTGATTTTGAATGCGGCTCAGATCCCCGAATACCGTGTGCTGATTGATGATGCGGTTGCCTGGGCGCGTGCCCAGAGTGACAAGCACGAACAGCAGATTATTGATGCCGGTGACAAACTGGCGGTGAATATCGGTCTTGAGATTCTTAAACTGATCCCTGGGCGTATTTCCACAGAAGTGGACGCTCGTCTTTCCTATGACACCGAGGCCAGTGTTGCCAAGGCCAAGCGACTGATCAAATTGTATAACGATGCCGGTATCAGCAATGATCGCATCCTGATCAAACTGGCGTCGACCTGGCAGGGTATCCGTGCGGCAGAGCAACTGGAAAAAGAAGGCATCAACTGTAACCTGACGCTGCTGTTCTCTTTTGCTCAGGCTCGTGCGTGTGCTGAAGCGGGCGTGTTCCTGATTTCACCGTTTGTTGGCCGTATTCTGGATTGGTACAAAGCCAATGGCGATAAAAAAGAGTTTGCGGCGCATGAAGACCCAGGCGTGGTGTCTGTTACTGAGATTTACGCCTACTACAAACAGCATGGCTATGAAACCGTGGTGATGGGGGCAAGCTTCCGCAATGCGGGCGAAATTCTGGAGCTGGCTGGCTGTGACCGTCTGACCATTGCTCCGGCACTGCTCAAAGAGCTCTCTGAAAGTGAGGGTGACGTGGTGCGGAAACTGGCGTATAGCGGTGAAGTCAAAGCGCGCCCGGCGAAGCTGACCGAAGCGGAATTCTACTGGCAACATAATCAAGACCCGATGGCGGTAGACAAACTGGCTGACGGTATCCGCAAATTTGCTGTAGACCAGGGCAAACTGGAAAAAATGATCGCCGAGCTGCTGTAAGCGGTGTGGTGAGAGGCGACTCCTGCCACCCTTCGGCCAGTGATGTTGACCCAAGAATGGCCAGCGTATGCTGGCCGTTTTGTTTACTGAGTCTGTTTATTTCGGCATGGACTGGTGTAAAGCGTATCTGGTGTTGGGGTTATGCCATCGTTTTAGCAATATTATCGGTGACGGTACAGTCGCGCGTTCTTTTTGCCAGATAGAGATTCACGTCAGCCCGCCGGATGATGTCATTAAGCGCTTCATCAGGCGATTCCAGTGCTACCAGCCCGATACTGACAGAAATGCCGGGTGCGATTTTTTGCACCTCAGCCTGTGGGTCGCCAAGATTGGCTCTGACGCGCTCTGTTACACGAATCGCGTTATCCAGCGTGGTATTCGGCAACACAATGGCAAATTCATCGCCACCCAGACGACAAGATATGTCGTGATGGCGAAAGGTATGGCGAAGCGTGTTGGCCACGGCTTTTAGCGTTTCATCCCCGGCAGCATGTCCGAGTGTGTCATTCACTTGTTTGAAGTGATCAATATCAATCAGCATGGCGCACAGGGGTTTATTGCCCTGACGAACGGCTTTTAGTGCACGATTGGCGAATTGATAAAAGGCGTCACGACGTAAAAAACCGGTAAGATCGTCATAGCGGGCAGAGGCAGGCAGTTCTATCAGGTATTTCTTTGCGACCAGCGACAGTACGCTGCCCATAACCGCAGTCATCAGGCTGATGCAGACCAGCGTGATAATTTCCGCCGAGGAGGAGAAAATGCTGTCAATACCCGGTGAGGAGCCAAGTGTGGTGATGCGCACCCGTACGCCAATTAACTGATCCGTGGGTGACAAGATGGGAGTAACCGTGGTGAGCTGGTTCTCTTCCGGCAGATTCCCCGAGGAAGGCAACAGGTTCCTGCATACCCGGATAATGGCCATTTCATTGAGTGAGAGGCTCATTTCCGACAGGCGATTGATACATTCATGGCGGGTATCCCGCGTGTTAAATGACATAATGCGCACCCGGGAAAACATGGCATTACCCACTTTATAGATACGATCGCTTTCAATGGCTTCGCCACCGGTGTTGTAGGATTCGTACACCTGAACAGCATGGTCGAAATTGCGTTTTTCTTCCTGCCAGTCTTTTTGACGTGAATTCAGTAATAACAGGCTGGTCAAGGCAACAGAGAAGATGCCGAATAAGAAAAATGCGGAAACAGGGTTGGCAAGTAACCGGACAAGCTGGCTTTTAATTATATTCATTCACTTTTCCTGCATTTCCCAGTGATGTGCCGTAGTACGGCAATGTAGTCCAGCCCCATGGCGGTTTGGTTCATCAGCGCGTGCTGCTCGTTGTATTCAGGAGAACCCTCGGCGTTGAGCGGTTTTTTCCTGCGGTAATCACTGAGCAAACGGGCCTTGACCACCATGCTGGTTGGGGTGGACTCTTTAATAATGGTTATAACCGCTAAACCCGGAGGGGGGAGATGGCGTTGCTATCCGCCACCACGCTTTGGCAAATGACCGCTGTAGCGCTTCCCTGCAACCCGGAAAATTTAGGGGGCATTATTTGAAACGGTCGCCAATCTCTAATTGCTAACTCTATGAATAATTAGAAATTAAAGGTGGCTTGTCTCGTTTCTTATTGTTCCGTACAGATTTCAGGCATTGTCGCATTAGTACACAGATTTTTGAATGGTTTAATGCGTAAGATAATGCGTCGAATTTTTAGAAAAATTTTTTGATAAACAAGGGGTGTTTATGAACAGTTTGTGTGTTGGTTTGGTATCGATTTCTGATCGTGCATCCAGCGGTGTGTATCAGGATGAAGGTATTCCAGCGCTGCAAGCCTGGCTTTCAGAAGCCTTGACGACGCCTTTTAATGTACAAACCCGTTTGGTGCCGGATGAACAGCCGTTAATTGAACAGGCACTGTGCGAGCTGGTGGATGAGTGCGGTTGCCATCTGGTGTTGACGACTGGCGGCACGGGGCCGGCGCGACGCGATGTGACGCCGGATGCCACGCTCGCCGTCGCGGACAGAGAAATGCCTGGCTTTGGCGAGCAGATGCGCCAGATAAGCCTGCGCTTTGTGCCAACGGCAATTTTGTCGCGTCAGGTGGGCGTAATTCGTAAGCAGGCGTTGATTCTGAACTTACCGGGTCAGCCAAAATCTATTCGTGAAACGTTGTCGGGTCTTAAAGATGCTGACGGGCAGGTCATTGTTGCAGGGATTTTTGCCAGCGTGCCTTACTGTATTCAACTGCTCGAAGGCCCGTATATTGAAACCAATCCCGATGTCGTAGCAGCTTTTCGACCAAAGAGTGCCATCCGCGAGATTAAAAGCTGAATTTTGCGATTTTAATTTCCAAATATTTCACCATGCTGGTGTGTAAGAATGCTTACGTTATAGTAATCTTTCCTTTACATGAAAAATGAAGGTTATTTTTCTTATCACGCTGGCATTTTTTGGTGATTTATGATTGCTGAACAACAGCGCCGGTTGAACCGGCATGATTACAAAACCCTGTCACTGGCGGCACTTGGGGGAGCCCTCGAATTCTACGATTTCATTATTTTCGTGTTTTTCGCTGCCGTTATTGGTGAATTGTTCTTTCCCTCAGATATTCCTGAGTGGCTGCGTCAGATGCAAACCTTTGGCATTTTTGCCGCCGGTTATCTTGCCCGCCCGCTGGGGGGCATTGTGATGGCTCACTTTGGCGATAGGGTCGGGCGCAAGAAAATGTTCAGCCTGAGTATCCTGCTGATGGCGTTACCGACGCTGGTGATGGGGATGCTGCCGACTTACGCGAATATTGGTATTGCGGCTCCGCTGTTGCTGTTACTGATGCGCGTATTGCAAGGGGCGGCGATTGGCGGAGAAGTGCCCGGAGCCTGGGTTTTCGTGGCTGAACATGTACCGCGTGCGCGTATTGGTTTTGCCTGTGGCACACTGACTGCCGGGCTGACGCTGGGGATTTTGTTTGGCTCAATGGTGGCAACCTTGCTCAATACGCTGCTGGTGCCATCACAAATTGTGGCTGGCGGCTGGCGTATCCCATTCTTTATCGGTGGGATTTTTGGCCTCATCGCGCTCTATTTGCGTCGTTGGTTACAAGAGACACCGATTTTTCGCGAAATGCTGGCGCATAAAACGCTGGCTGAGGAGATGCCGCTCAAGGCGGTCGTGTATCGGCATAAAAAAGCGATAGCCATCTCCATGCTGCTGACCTGGATTTTGTCAGCGGGGATTGTGGTGGTAATCCTGATGGCTCCGGTGTACTTGCAGAAACTGTACGGTATCCCGGCGGCATTGACATTGCAGGCCAACAGTCTGGCGATTGTCATGCTGATGGTCGGTTGCATTATCGCCGGGCTGGCATCGGACAAGATTGGCGTCGGCCGTACCTTTATCATCGGCAGCCTGCTGTTTGCGGTGTGCAGTTGGTTCTTTTATTCGCAGGCGGCTCAAAGCCATAGCCTGTTGTTCATCAGCTATGCGCTGGCGGGGTTGAGCGTCGGGGTTGTGGGCGCGGTGCCGTATGTGATGGTGCGTGCGTTCCCGCCAGCGGTGCGCTTTTCCGGTATTTCTTTTTCCTACAATGTGGCATACGCCATTTTTGGCGGTATGACGCCTATCTTCGTGACGCTACTGATGAAATGGACACCACTGGCACCGGCTTTTTATGTGCTGTCACTCAGTGCGCTGGGGCTGATGCTGGGGATTTATCTGCAAAGCCATACCCACGAAGAGGGGGAGGCTTATGCAGAACCGGCGACATCGCCTGCTGGCGTATAGTCGCTGCTCTGGTGTGTTCCGTGAAAGGGGTAACTCACTGATAAAAAGCTGAATAAAAAAGAGAGGGACCGCATGGATGCCTCTCTTTTTGTACCTGATAGCTTAGGTCATGCGAGTCTATCAGTGTGCGCCACGGGCACCAATTGGCAGAATGGTACGGCCATACTGCTCATTGATCACTTCAGCCATGGCCAGATAAATGGCGCTGGCCCCGCACACGATCCCTTCATAACCGGCAACGGTCAGCAGGGCATGGTTGCCCGTGATGTTGCCGATAGCCAACAGGGCAAACAGTACCGTCAGGCTGGCAAAAACGAATTGCAGCGCGCGGTTGGCCGCCAGCGTGCCAAAGAACATAAACAGGGTGAAAATGCCCCACAGTGCCAGGAATACCCCGAGGAACTGGGCATCCGCCGCTTCTGCCAGACCCATTTTCGGCAACATGATAATCGCAACCAGCGTTAGCCAGAATGCGCCGTAAGATGTGAATGCGGTGACGCCGAAGGTATTGCCTTTTTTGTATTCCAGCAGGCCTGCCAGAATCTGCGCGATACCGCCGTAAAAGATCCCCATACTCAGAATGACAGAGGTCAATGGGAAAAAGCCTGCGTTATGCAGGTTCAACAAAATAGTGGTCATTCCGAAGCCCATCAGTCCCAGTGGACCCGGATTCGCCAACGTTTTAGCGTGCATACATCCTCTGCAATAACAAAATAGTCAATATACGTGGTCAATGTGTTGTGTCGCCTGGGTATTATCACCCGGCAGCTAACGAGCCATAACCTGCCTACAGGCCGGGTTAATCCCTTTTTCTGTGGCGGGCGCGGCATCATAGCGGGCTGACATGGGCGAGACAACAAGATAGGGAGCGAATAATTTGATCAAAAACCGGGAAGATGCAGTTTTTTTTGGTGAGGGCCCCTTGATGCCGGAATTGTTGTCCCCATCTTAGAGTCATCAGTATGGTTTGGCTGCATGACAAAGACGATTTCGGGGTGTTGAAACGTCGTTTTTCGCCCGCATAGTAGGTTAAACCACCACACCGGATATGACTTTTAAGTGGAGATGTTTAGATGGGTAAGATTATTGGTATCGACTTGGGGACAACCAACTCTTGTGTAGCGATTATGGACGGTACGCAGGTTAAAGTACTGGAAAACAGCGAAGGCGATCGCACCACGCCTTCCATCATTGCCTATACGCAGGATGGTGAAACTCTGGTTGGCCAACCGGCTAAACGTCAGGCGGTGACTAACCCGAAAAATACGCTGTTTGCTATTAAGCGTCTGATTGGCCGCCGTTTTCAGGATGAGGAAGTACAGCGTGATGCCGATATCATGCCGTACAAAATCATTCCGGCTGATAACGGTGATGCCTGGGTTGATGTGAAAGACCAGAAACTGGCTCCGCCGCAGATTTCCGCTGAAGTCCTCAAAAAAATGAAAAAGACGGCGGAAGATTATCTGGGTGAAACCATCACCGAAGCCGTTATCACCGTTCCGGCTTACTTTAACGATGCCCAGCGCCAGGCGACCAAAGATGCCGGTCGTATTGCGGGTCTGGAAGTGAAACGTATTATCAACGAACCGACAGCGGCGGCACTGGCTTACGGCCTGGACAAAGGTGTTGGCAACCGCACTATCGCCGTGTATGACCTGGGCGGTGGTACATTTGATATCTCCATCATCGAAATCGATGATGTGGACGGTGAAAAAACCTTCGAAGTATTGGCGACCAACGGTGACACTCACCTGGGCGGCGAAGACTTTGACAGCCGTATGATCAACTATCTGGTTGATGAATTTAAGAAAGATCAGGGCTTTGACCTGCGTAACGACCCGCTGGCAATGCAGCGTCTGAAAGAAGCGGCAGAAAAAGCGAAAATCGAGCTCTCTTCTGCCCAGCAGACTGACGTTAACCTGCCGTACATCACCGCCGATGCGACGGGCCCGAAACACCTGAACATTAAGGTGACGCGCGCCAAACTGGAATCTCTGGTTGAAGAGCTGGTGACGCGTTCGCTGGAGCCGCTGAAAGTGGCATTGAAGGATGCCGGCCTGTCTGTTTCTGATATCCACGATGTGATTCTGGTCGGCGGCCAGACCCGCATGCCGCTGGTGCAGAAGAAAGTGGCTGACTTCTTCGGTAAAGAACCGCGTAAAGACGTGAACCCGGACGAAGCGGTAGCGATTGGTGCCGCGGTGCAGGGCGGTGTGCTGGCTGGTGATGTGAAAGACGTGCTGTTGCTGGACGTTACCCCGCTGTCACTGGGTATTGAAACCATGGGTGGCGTGATGACTCCGCTTATCTCTAAAAACACCACTATCCCGACCAAACACAGTCAGGTGTTCTCAACGGCGGAAGATAATCAGTCTGCGGTGACTATCCATGTGCTGCAAGGTGAACGCAAACGTGCACATGACAACAAATCACTGGGGCAGTTTAATCTTGATGGTATCCAGGCGGCACCGCGTGGTATGCCGCAGATTGAAGTGACCTTCGACATCGATGCGGACGGTATTTTGCATGTGTCTGCGAAAGACAAGAACAGCGGTCGTGAGCAGAACATCACCATCAAAGCCTCTTCTGGCCTGAATGAGGAAGAAATTCAGAAGATGGTGCGTGAAGCGGAAGCAAACGCTGAAGCAGACCGTAAGTTTGAAGAGCTGGTACAGGCGCGCAATCAGGGCGATCACCTGCTGCACAGCACCCGTAAGCAACTGGAAGAAACCGGCGACAAACTGGCCGCAGCGGACAAGACCGCTATCGAAGAGGCACTGAAGGCGCTGGAAGCCTCGCTGAAAGGCGAAGATAAAGCCGATATCGATGCGAAAATCCAGAAGCTGGCAGAAGCTTCCACCAAACTGCTGGAAGCGGCGCAGCAGCAACAGGCTCAGGCCGGTGCTGCGGGTGCTGATAACGCCGCCCGTCAGGATGACGACGTGGTGGATGCTGAGTTCGAAGAAGTTAAAGACAAGAAATAATCGCCCTTAGGCGGGCGCAGTAGCGGTAGCTCATACTGTTGCTGGCAACCAGCACGGGCGTCGGGGAAACTCTGCGCCCGTGCACGCATGTTGAGGGCAGGAAAAAATAATGGCCAAGCAAGACTACTACGAGACTCTGGGCGTTGCGAAAAGCGCAGATGAGCGCGAGATTAAAAAGGCGTATAAACGGCTGGCGATGAAATACCACCCCGATCGTAATCCGGGTGATAAAGACGCTGAGGCTACGTTTAAAGAAGTCAAAGAAGCCTATGAAATTTTGACCGATGCTCAGAAACGTGCCGCCTACGACCAATATGGGCACGCCGCATTTGAGCAAGGCGGTATGGGCGGTGGCGGAGCCGGTGGTTTCGGCGGCGCAGATTTTGGTGATATTTTTGGCGACGTGTTCGGCGATATTTTTGGCGGAGGCCGTCGTCAGCGCGCCAGTCGCGGTGCTGATTTGCGTTACACCATGGAGCTGACGCTGGAAGAAGCGGTGCGCGGCGTCACCAAAGAGATTCGAATTCCCACGCTGCAAGAGTGTGATGTTTGCCACGGCAGCGGTGCCAAACCTGGCAGCAACGCAGTGACGTGCCCTACCTGTCACGGTAATGGTCAGGTGCAGATGCGTCAGGGCTTCTTCACGGTGCAGCAGACGTGTCCGCACTGTCATGGGCGCGGCAAGATAATCAAAGATCCTTGCACCAAGTGCCACGGTCATGGCCGTGTCGAGAAAAGTAAAACGCTGTCGGTAAAAATTCCGGCAGGCGTTGATACCGGCGATCGTATTCGTCTGGCTGGCGAAGGGGAAGCGGGGGAGTTTGGCGCTCCGGCAGGGGATTTGTACGTACAGGTTCAGGTACGCGAACACCCCATCTTCCAGCGTGAAGATAATAACCTCTATTGCGAAGTGCCGATTAACTTCGCCATGGCGGCATTAGGCGGCGAAATCGAAGTACCGACCCTTGATGGCCGCGTGATGCTGAAAGTGCCTGCAGAAACGCAGACCGGCAAGTTGTTCCGTATGCGTGGTAAAGGCGTGAAATCGGTGCGAGGCGGTGTGCAGGGCGACCTGCTGTGCCGCGTGGTGGTGGAAACACCGGTGAACCTGAGTGACAGGCAGAAGCAGTTGTTGCAAGAGTTGCAGGAAAGCTTCGGTGGCCCCACCGGCGAAGGCAATAGTCCGCGCTCCAAAAGTTTCTTTGATGGTGTGAAAAAATTCTTCGATGACCTGACGCGTTAAGCGCGCAGTCAACGAGTGAGAAAACCGGCCGCTATGTAGCGGCCGGTTTTTTACTCTCGACCTTTTACTCTCAACCTTATCCCTCTCAGGGCGTGAGTTGATGCTCGTCAGCGAGACAGCACACAACAGCTCGGTTTTCAAAACAACGGCTCGGTTTTCAAAACAATGACTCGGTTTTTTCGTGCTTTAACTGCGTTTAAAACTGCTTTTAACGAAGGATGAAGTGGCTTAATCTTGCCTGCCGTGATGGCCGGGTGGGAACGCCTGTATTGCGCCATGACGGTTTTATTGGTGTGTTTGCATCAGATTTTGTGCGCCATTCTCTGGCATCGTTGCAGTGATAACGGTGCGTCTGGTGCATAACCTATAAGGGAGAAGACGCGTGATAAAGCTCGTTCGTTATCTGATAGGCCTTGAGGCAGCAGCCGGTCTTATTTTAATTGCCGCAACGCTACTGGCGCTGGCGATAGCCAATCACCCGGCCACATTACCGTGGTATCAGGCATTTCTGGACACGCCGGTGATAATGGGCATGGGAGCATTGCATCTCAATAAGCCGTTGCTGCTGTGGATTAATGACGGCCTGATGGCATTGTTCTTTTTGATGGTAGGGCTGGAAGTTAAACGCGAACTGGTGATGGGAGCGTTAGCCAGCCGTAAACAGGCCATGCTGCCAGTGCTTGCTGCCCTCGGCGGTATGCTGGTTCCGGCCTTGTTTTTCCTGTTATTTAACGCCAGTGATGCGCAAATGCGTTCTGGCTGGGCCATACCCACCGCGACGGATATCGCCTTTGCGGTAGGCATTCTGGTGCTGTTGGGTAAACGGGTGCCAGTCGGGTTGAAAGTGTTCTTGCTGGCGCTGGCTATCATTGATGATTTGGGCGCGATTGTGATTATTGCCCTGTTCTATACTCAGCAACTGCACTGGCTGGCACTCTCTGGCGCGCTGGCTGCTATTGCCTTGCTGGCGTATATGAATTACCAGCAGGTGATGAAAACCTCGGTCTATTTGTTGGTTGGGGCGGTGCTGTGGGTGTTTATCCTGAAGTCAGGCATACATGCGACCCTTGCGGGTGTGATTGTGGGGTTCTTTATTCCATTGCGCGCTCCTGCGGGTAAGCCTTCTCCGGCAGTGACGCTGGAGCACGGTTTGCAAAGCTGGATTGCCCTGTTGGTGATCCCGCTGTTTGCCTTTGCCAACGCCGGTATCTCGCTGCAAGGTGTGACGTTGGATAATCTGGTGTCGCCGTTAACGTTAGGGATAGCGAGCGGTCTGTTGCTGGGTAAACCAATTGGTGTATCACTGTTTAGTGTTCTGGTGGTGCGTCTGGGATTGGCCAAATTGCCCGCAGGTGTGACATTACGACAGATTATGGCGGTATCCGTGTTGTGCGGTATCGGGTTTACCATGTCGATTTTTATTACCCTGCTGGCATTTGGCGAAGCCGATATGCAAGACATCCTGTATGCCAAACTGGCGATTTTGCTGACCTCTCTGGTGACCGCGGTGCTGGGCTATTGGATATTACGCTCAGTGTTGCCTGCCAGCGCACGTTAACTCTCACCCGCTTAGGGGACCGGCTGATATGTCACACATCAACTTCAACCACCTCTACTATTTCTGGCAGGTGTATAAAGCCGGTTCAGTGGTCGCTGCCGCTGAACGGCTGTTCCTGACGCCGCAGACGGTGACCGGACAAATCAAGTTACTGGAGGTGCGTTTACAAGGCCGGTTATTTAAGCGTAAAGGGCGAGGGCTTGTCCCTACCGAGCTTGGGCAACTGGTATTCCGCTATGCTGACAAGATGTTTGCGCTGAGCCAGGAAATGCTGGACATCGTTAATTACCGCAAAGAATCCAGCCTGTTATTTGATGTTGGTGTGGCGGATGCGCTCTCCAAACGCCTGGTCAGTCGGGTGCTGGAATCGGTGGTGAATGAACAGGCGTCGATTCATTTACGCTGTTTTGAGTCAACGCATGAGCTGCTGTTAGAGCAGCTCAGTCAGCATAAGCTGGACATGATTTTATCTGATTGCCCGGTCGATTCAGGCCAGCAGGCCGGGTTGTTCTCTCGGAAGCTTGGCGAATGCGAGGTGAGTTTTTATTGTCGTCAACCGGTACCGGATTTGCCATTTCCTGCGTGTTTGACGCAACGCAAGTTGCTCATTCCGGCGCGCCGTACCATGCTGGGCCGCAAGTTGCTTAACTGGATTAGCGGGCAGAACCTGTCGGTTGAGGTGATGGGCGAATTCGATGATGCTGCGCTGATGACTGCGTTTGGGCTTAATCATGATGCTATTTTCGTTGCGCCATCGCTGCATGTCAGTGTGATACAGGCTCAGGGAGAGGTCGAAGAGATTGGCCGCCTTGAGGATGTTAAAGATGAGTATTATGTGATTTTTGCCGAACGGATGATCCAGCATCCTGCGGTGCAGCGGGTATGCAATGAGGACTACTCCTCTCTATTCCGGCTATAGATATTATTCTGACTATCGCCAGTAAGGGAGGGGCCATCCAGCCTGGTAGATTCAGCGACAAAAAAACCGGCCAGAGCCGGTTTCTTTAGCGAGCTATCACGTTGCCGTGATTACTGCATCGCGCTGATCTGTGCAGTCAGATTAGATTTATGACGCGCAGCTTTGTTTTTGTGGATCAAACCTTTGCTGGCCTGACGATCCACGACTGGTTGCATGTCATTAAACGCTTTCTGCGCAGCTTCTTTATCGCCGCTGGCGATGGCCGCATACACTTTCTTGATGAAAGTACGCATCATCGAGCGACGGCTAGCGTTGTGCTTGCGGCGCTTTTCAGACTGTACGGCGCGTTTCTTAGCTGATTTGATATTAGCCAAGGTACAACTCCCAAATATATTCTATCGAGGACAATTCAAAGGCCGAGGAATATGCCCGTTTAGCCTTCTTTTGTCAATGGATTTGTGCAAATAAGCGCCGTTTGTACGTCAGCGCCAGTTACGTTGTGATGGCGCGGGATTTTAACAGCTTAAGCGCCCGGAATACAGCCTTTCGCGTCATAAATTCACCCTTTACCCACCTTATCTCAGGCACAAAGGCTCAACCGTTTGATTACGGGCTAAAAGCCAGCACCGCGCCGCAGGCCGCAGCCAGTGCTGGATGAAAATTTCTCATCGCTCTGGCAGACTAAAATCCGGTGCGCAGGCAACAAAAGGCATGAATCGCGGGTTAACCTTACCCGTTGTACAAGGTATAATCCGCCGATTTCCACTGTTTTGAGCCAGTTATGCAGCTAATTCGCGGTATACACAATCTTCAGGCCTGCCATTACGGCTGTGTGCTAACTATTGGTAACTTTGACGGTGTTCATCGCGGGCATCAGGCGCTGCTTGAGCGCCTCAGGCAGGAAGGAAAATCGCGCGGCCTGCCGGTGATGGTGATGATTTTCGAGCCTCAGCCATTAGAGCTGTTTGCGACCGACAAAGTGCCTGCAAGGCTGACCCGTCTGCGAGATAAGGTGAAGTATCTGGCACAGGCAGGCGTGGATTATGTATTGTGCGTCACGTTTGATGCCAGTTTTGCCGCCAATCATGCCAGCACCTTTATCTCCAGCCTGCTGGTGGAAAAACTGGGCGTGAAATTCCTGGTGGTGGGGGATGACTTCCGCTTTGGTGCTGGTCGTGAAGGGGATTTCCTGTTATTACAGAAAGCGGGTGCCGGGCTTGGGTTTGAGGTGTGCAGTACCACCACCTTCTGTCGCAGCGGTAAACGGGTAAGCAGCACCGCGGTGCGCGAGGCGCTGGCAAACGATGAGCTGACGCTGGCAGCGGAACTGCTGGGGCATCCGTTTAGCATCTCGGGCCGGGTGGTGCATGGTAACGCGCTGGGTCGCACTATCGGCTTTCCCACCGCCAATCTGCCGCTTAAACGTCAGGTGTCACCTGTTAGTGGTGTTTACGCTGTTGAGGTACATGGACTGGGAGCCGCCGCGCTACCCGGTGTGGCGAATATCGGTACACGCCCGACGGTAACCGGAGATAAACGCCAGCAACTGGAAGTGCATGTGCTGGATGTCACGCTGGATCTGTATGGCAAACATATAGATGTGGTGATGTGCAAGAAATTACGTAGTGAGCAGCGGTTTGCTTCGCTGGATGCGCTGAAGCAGCAAATCGCCAACGATGTGGTGGCCGCCCGTGACTTTTTTGGGTTGAAGGCACCGGTTTAATTTTTCTCTAGCCGAAAACGAAATCGAGAAACGAATGAGTGACTATAAAACTACCCTGAATTTGCCGGAAACAGGGTTCCCGATGCGTGGCGATTTGGCCAAGCGTGAACCTGACATGCTGAAACGTTGGTATGAGCAGGATCTGTACGGGATTATTCGTAGCGCCAAGAAGGGTAAGAAAACCTTTATTCTGCACGATGGCCCTCCGTATGCGAACGGCAACATTCACATTGGTCACTCAGTTAACAAGATCCTTAAAGATATTATTATCAAATCCAAAGGGTTATCTGGCTATGACTCGCCGTATATCCCCGGCTGGGACTGCCACGGCCTGCCGATCGAGTTAAAAGTTGAGCAACTGGTCGGTAAACCCGGAGTGAAAGTGAGTGCTGCCGAGTTCCGCGCAGCCTGCCGTAAGTATGCCGCCGAACAGGTGGCCGGGCAGAAGAAAGACTTTATCCGTCTGGGTGTGCTGGGTGACTGGGATCGCCCTTACCTGACGATGGACTTCAACACTGAAGCCAACATTATTCGCGCGCTGGGCCGCATCATCGAAAACGGCCATCTGCACAAAGGAGCTAAACCGGTGCACTGGTGTGCCGATTGTGGTTCTGCGCTGGCGGAAGCGGAGGTGGAGTATTACGACAAAACCTCTCCGGCCATTGATGTGGCGTTCAACGCAGTTGACCGTGCGGCGGTGCTGGCAAAATTCGGGCTGGCGGCTGATGCTGTTGATGGCGATGTGGCGCTGGTTATCTGGACGACGACCCCCTGGACACTGCCTGCCAACCGCGCCATTTCACTGAATGCCGAATTTGATTACGTACTGATTCAGGTAGCGGATAAAGCGATTATCGTGGCTGAAGGTCTGGCTGATTCCGTTGTCAAGCGCGTGACGGGCAGTGACGCCGTTTCTCGTCTGGGCCAGGCGGTAAAAGGCAGAGAGCTGGAACTGCTGCGCTTCCGCCATCCGTTCATGGCGTTCGATGTGCCGGCTATTTTGGGTGATCACGTTACGCTGGATGCCGGTACGGGTGCAGTACACACCGCCGGTGGTCACGGCCCGGATGACTATGTCATCAGCCAGAAATACCAGTTGGAAATCGCCAATCCGGTCGGGCCGAACGGCTGCTATCTGTCTGGTACGTTCCCTGGGCTCGATGGTCTGTTCGTGTTTAAAGCCAACGACAAGATTGTTGAATTGCTGCGCGAGCGCGGTGCACTGCTGCACCATGAAAAGCTGCAACACAGCTACCCGTGCTGCTGGCGTCACAAGTCACCGATTTTGTTCCGCGCCACGCCACAGTGGTTTGTCAGCATGGATCAAAAAGGGTTGCGTGCGCAGTCACTGTCGGAAATCAAAGGGGTACAGTGGATCCCTGACTGGGGTCAGGCGCGCATTGAGTCGATGGTCGCCAACCGCCCTGACTGGTGTATCTCCCGCCAGCGTACCTGGGGGGTGCCGATGTCACTGTTCGTGCACAAAGAAACCCAGGCATTGCATCCGCGTACCGCAGAGCTGATTGAAGCCGTGGCATTGCGTGTTGAGCAGGATGGCATTCAGGCATGGTGGGATCTGAACCCGGCGGATCTGCTGGGGGCGGATGCCGAGCACTACGAGAAAGTGCCGGATACGCTGGATGTATGGTTTGACTCAGGTTCAACCCATGCATCAGTCGTGGATGTGCGCCCTGAATTCAGCGGTCACGCGGCGGATATGTATCTGGAAGGTTCTGACCAGCATCGTGGCTGGTTCATGTCTTCACTGATGATTTCGACGGCAATTAACGGTAAAGCGCCCTATCGTCAGGTGCTGACGCACGGCTTCACCGTGGACGGCCAGGGCCGCAAAATGTCGAAATCCATCGGCAACACCGTCAGCCCACAGGATGTGATGGATAAACTGGGTGCCGATATTCTGCGTCTGTGGATAGGCTCTACCGACTATTCCGGCGAAATTGCTGTCTCTGATGAAATCCTCAAACGTTCTGCTGATGCGTACCGCCGTATCCGCAATACCGCCCGTTTCCTGCTGGCTAACCTGAATGGGTTTGACCCGGTGCAGCACAGCGTGAAACCACAAGAGATGGTGGTGCTGGATCGCTGGGCGGTGGGTCGTGCCAAAGCCGCGCAGGAGGAGATAGTCGAAGCCTATGAGAGCTACGATTTTCACCGCGTGGTGCAACGCCTGATGCAGTTCTGCTCCATTGAGATGGGCTCGTTCTATCTTGATATCATCAAAGATCGTCAGTACACCGCGAAGAGCGACAGCGTGGCGCGTCGTAGCTGCCAGACTGCGTTGTATCATATTGCCGAGGCGCTGGTGCGTTGGATGGCCCCGATTATGTCGTTTACCGCTGATGAAATCTGGGGATATCTGCCGGGTAAACGTGCACAGTTCGTCTTTACCGAAGAGTGGTATGACGGGCTGTTCGGTCTGGCTGATGACGAGCCGATGAACGATGCCTTCTGGGCCGACATGCTAAACGTGCGTGGTGAAGTGAACAAGGTTATCGAGCAGGCGCGTAACGACAAGCGTGTCGGTGGCTCACTGGAAGCGGCGGTGACGCTGTATGCCGATGACACACTGTTTGCACAGCTCAACAGCCTGCAAGGTGAGTTGCATTTTGCCTTATTAACCTCCAAAGCGCGGTTGGATCATGACAACAATGCACCGGCAGACGCGCAGCAAAGTGAATTACCGGGGCTGAAAATTGTCCTCAGTAAGGCGCAAGGCGAGAAATGCCCGCGCTGTTGGCACTATGAGACGGATATCGGCAGCAGTGCTGCGCATTCTGATGTGTGTGGTCGCTGTGCGACCAATATTGGCGGTGATGGCGAAGAGCGTAAATTTGTCTGATGAGTAACTCGACTGGAGCAACAACGGGTTTGCGCTGGCTATGGCTGGCTGCACTGGTATTGGTGGTGGATTTGGGCACTAAGCAGTGGGTGATGACCCACTTTCAACTGGGTCAATCCGCGTCATTAATGCCTTTCTTCAATTTTACCTATGCCCATAATTATGGCGCGGCGTTTAGTTTCCTCGCAGATAAAGGCGGCTGGCAGCGTTGGCTGTTTGCCGCCATTGCGCTGGCAATCATTGTGGCGTTACTGGCGATGATGTACCGCTCCAGTGCTGCCCAGAAACTGAACAACATTGCTTATGCGCTGATTATCGGCGGAGCGATTGGTAATTTGACGGACAGACTGGTTCATGGCTACGTCATCGATTTTCTGGATTTTTTCATCGGTGACTGGCATTACCCGACGTTTAATCTGGCGGATACCGCTATTGTGATTGGTGCGTTGCTGATTGTGCTGGAGGGGTTCCTGACCTCGCCACAAAAAAAGCAGCAGGAAGGTAAATAATCGATGTCGGTATCTGTCACTCAGGGCTGTGAAGTGCTGGTGCACTTCACGCTGACACTGGAAGATGGCTCGGTGGCTGAGGCAACCCGAGATAGCGGCAAGCCAGCGATGTTCCGGCTTGGTGACGGTAGCCTGTCAGCCGGGCTTGAAACTGCGCTGTTTGGGCTGACTGTCGGTGAGCGACGCCAGTTTAGCCTGCCGCCGGAGTCGGCGTTTGGCCTGTCCAACCCGGATCTTGTCCAGTTTTTTCTGCGCCGTGATTTTGCCCAGACTGGAGTGCCGGAAGTGGGCACGATTATGCTGTTTAGCGGCATGGCGGGTAATGATATGCCAGGCATTATCCGTGAGGTGGCCGAGGAGTCTGTCACGGTTGATTTTAATCATCCGCTGGCAGGCCATACCATTACCTTTGACGTGGAAGTGCTGGAGATAACCCCCCTTCAGACGGAGGTCACGCATGAAAATCCTGCTGGCGAATCCCCGAGGGTTCTGTGCCGGAGTCGATCGTGCCATCAGCATTGTGGAGCGGGCGCTGGAGGTATATGGCGCACCGATTTACGTTCGTCATGAGGTGGTGCATAACCGCTATGTGGTTGATGGGTTGCGCGAGCGTGGCGCGATTTTCATTGAGCAGATTGAAGATGTGCCGGATGGTGCCATTCTGATTTTCTCTGCTCACGGTGTGTCACAGGCGGTCAGAACAGAAGCGAAAAACCGCGATCTGACGGTGTTTGATGCCACCTGCCCGCTTGTCACCAAGGTGCACATGGAAGTCGCGCGTGCCAGCCGCAAAGGCACGGAGGCGATTCTTATCGGCCACGCCGGGCACCCCGAAGTGGAAGGCACCATGGGGCAATACAGTAACCCGAAAGGGGGCATGTATCTGGTTGAGGGGCCGGATGATGTCTGGAAACTCAGGGTGAAGGATGAATCTAACCTGTGTTTCATGACGCAGACCACGTTGTCGGTGGATGACACCTCAGCGGTGATTGATGCGCTACGGGCGCGTTTCCCGCTGATTATCGGCCCGCGTAAAGATGACATTTGCTATGCCACCACCAACCGCCAGGAGGCGGTGCGCAATCTGGCCGCCCAGGCTGATGTGGTGCTGGTGGTCGGTTCAAAAAATTCCTCTAACTCCAACCGGCTGGCGGAGCTGTCACAGCGTGTGGGTAAGCCCTCTTTCCTGATTGATTCGGCCGAGGATATTCAGGAGCACTGGCTAAAAAATGCGGCTTGTGTCGGCGTCACGGCTGGCGCTTCCGCACCCGATATTCTGGTGCAGCAAGTGATAAAACGCTTGCAGAGCCTTGGTGGAGCGGTAGCGTTCGAGATGGAAGGGCGCGAAGAAAATATCGTGTTCGAAGTACCGAAAGAGCTGCGTGTAGACGTGCGCGAAGTGGAATAAACCCGCAACTGAAGAGATACGCAGCCACTGCGTGTTAACCCCATTATAAAAATGCCAGCCGGTGTAGATCGTCTGGCATTTTTTTGGAGAACGATATGTCCCCGCTGGCGATAATTCTGGATACCGACCCTGGCATTGACGATGCGGTTGCCATTGCCGCTGCGCTGTTTTGCCCTGAACTGGAGTTGCGTTTACTGACCACGGTAGCAGGCAATGTCACCGTCGATAAAACGACCCGCAATGCGTTACAACTGCTCGATTTTTGGCAATCGACCGTTCCCGTTGCAGCCGGTGCCGCCGCCCCCTTGTTGCGGCCATTATCGAGCGCCGCTGATGTGCATGGCGAGTCAGGATTGGGCGGCTATGATTTTGCACCACCGCGTCGTCAGGCACTAAACCAGCCTGCGTTCCAGGCCATCTATCAATACCTTAACGACAGCGACAGGCCGGTTACGCTTGTCACCATTGGCCCGCTGACCAACATTGCGCTGCTGCTGATGCACTACCCTGATTGTCGCTCGCGTATTGCGCGGCTGGTGATGATGGGCGGCTCTTGCGGGCGGGGCAATGTCACGCCGAGTGCTGAATTTAACATGGCCGTTGATCCCGAAGCGGCGCGGCGCGTGTTTGACAGTGGTATCGATATCGTGATGTGTGGGCTGGATGTCACGCATCAGGCGGTGCTGACGCCTGAATATTTGGCGACACTGCCTGCACTTAATCGCTCCGGCGCGATGTTACATGCGCTATTTAGTCATTATCGCAGCGCCAGCATCACCGGTGGTCTGCGAATGCATGATTTGTGCGCGATTGCCTGGCTGGTGAAGCCAGAGTTGTTCAGGTTACAGCGCTGTTTTGCCACGGTTGAGACACAGGGAGAGTACACCTCCGGGGCAACGGTGGTGGATCTGGACAATCGCCTGCAAAGAGCGGCGAATGCGCAGGTTGCCGTAGGGCTGGATGTGGACGGCTTTCGTCACTGGGTGTCTGAGATGCTTTCATCTCTGCCTTAATTGGGCCGCTTTGCCTTATGGCGTTTACTGATATCGCACCGCTGCTGTCGTAAATTTCTAATTATGGAGATTTTCGGCTGGCGGCTCAGGGCCGGGCTGGTTAACCTGAGACGATTTCCTCACTCCTCAACAGATAAAGAGTATGAATATGCGTGATGCACAGGTTCGCGTCGCTATCGCGGGCGCGGGTGGCCGCATGGGGCGGCAGTTGATTCAGGCAGCGTTACAAATGGAAGGCGTGGTGCTGGGCGCGGCGCTGGAACGCGAGGGTTCTTCCCTGATTGGCTGTGACGCCGGGGAACTGGCCGGTGTGGCAAAAACCGGTGTCGTGGTACAGAGCGCGCTGGATGCGGTTGTCGATGATTTTGACGTGTTTATCGATTTCACCCGTCCTGAAGGCACACTTCACCATCTGGCATTCTGCCGTGAGCACAGTAAAGGGATGGTGATTGGCACCACCGGGTTTGACGACCAGGGCAAAGCGGCTATCCAGCAGGCAGCGGCTGATATCGGTATTGTGTTTGCTGCGAATTTCAGCGTTGGCGTCAACCTGTTACTGAAGTTACTGGAAAAAGCGGCCAAAGTGATGGGCGATTATACCGATATCGAAATCATTGAAGCGCACCATCGTCATAAAGTGGATGCGCCATCAGGCACGGCACTGGCAATGGGTGAAGCGATTGCCGGGGCGCTGGGGCGTGATTTGAAGGATTGTGCGGTCTATGCCCGTGAGGGGCATACCGGCGAGCGCGATCCTCAGAGTATCGGTTTTGCTACCGTGCGCGCAGGCGATATCGTCGGTGAGCACACCGCCATGTTTGCGGATATTGGCGAGCGCATTGAGATAACCCATAAAGCCTCAAGCCGTATGACGTTTGCAAATGGCGCTGTCAGGTCAGCATTGTGGTTAAGTGCGCATAATCACGGCCTTTTTGATATGAGAGATGTGCTTGGGTTAAATGATTTATGATTTTTCTTCTAAAAGAAACTTTCATAATTCATTGAAAAAAATGGCATCTATAGGGATGCCATTTTTTTTATGCAAAAAATAGCATTTAAGTTTAATTCTATTTTTAGATTGCCATTTTCCATGGTTTTCTTTGTGTTTTGTTGGGGTTGTCTGTATGTTTTTTGCTCTTTAAATCAGGTGTGCGGGAGTTTTCATCACTTTGTGATTCATAATGGCTGGCAACCGTTTACTTTTTCCAGTTGATATGGGTTTTTGTCGCTGTGGCTGGAAATTGTGTCTTGAAGCCATAAAATACCTAAAAAAATGCCGCTTTGGGTGGACAACGGACGGGGGCATCATTAAAATGCGCGCAATTTGCCAAAAATTTGCCTTACAGGTGGTTTTTGCATTGATTTAGCGTTTGAAACTGAATTAATATGCAAATAACATGATTTTTTATTCCTTGGAGGGTGTTTTGATTAAGTCAGCGCTGTTGGTTCTGGAAGACGGAACCCAATTCCACGGTCGGGCCATTGGGGCAGAGGGAGCGGCAGTGGGGGAAGTGGTCTTCAATACGTCGATGACCGGTTATCAAGAAATCCTCACTGATCCTTCCTATTCCCGCCAGATTGTTACTCTTACTTATCCTCATATCGGCAATGTCGGTGCCAACAAAGCCGATGAAGAATCTCCCGCTGTTCATGCACAAGGGCTGGTTATTCGAGATTTGCCCCTGATTGCCAGTAACTACCGCAGTGAAGAAAGCCTGTCTGACTACCTCAAACGTCACAACATTGTGGCGATTGCCGATATCGATACCCGCAAGCTGACGCGTTTGCTGCGTGAAAAAGGCGCGCAGAACGGTTGTATCATCGCGGGCGATGCGCCGGATGCGGCGCTGGCGCTGGAAAAAGCCAAAGCGTTTCCTGGCCTTAAGGGGATGGATCTTGCCAAAGAGGTGACGACACAATCACCCTATACCTGGTTACAGGGCAGTTGGACGCTGGAAGGGGAATTGCCCGCAGCAAAAGACGAGAGTGAACTGCCGTACCATGTGGTGGCCTATGACTACGGCGTGAAGCGCAACATCCTGCGTATGCTGGTGGATCGCGGCTGCCGCCTGACGGTTGTGCCAGCGCAAACCCCGGCTGATGAGGTACTGAAACTCAACCCGGACGGTATTTTCCTCTCCAATGGCCCCGGCGACCCGGCACCGTGCGATTACGCGATTGAGGCTATCAAAGCGTTTCTGGAAACCGATATTCCGGTGTTTGGTATCTGTCTGGGCCACCAGTTGCTGGCGCTCGCCAGCGGCGCGCAAACCGTCAAGATGAAATTCGGCCACCACGGTGGCAACCATCCGGTGAAAGACTTGGATGGCAACCGCGTGATGATAACCGCCCAGAACCACGGCTTTGCGGTCGATGAAACGTCGCTGCCCGCCACGCTGCGCGCGACGCACAAATCGCTGTTCGACGGTTCGTTGCAGGGGATTCACCGCACCGATAAAGCAGCGTTCAGTTTTCAGGGGCACCCGGAAGCGAGCCCCGGCCCGCACGATGCCGCACCGCTGTTTGATCACTTCATTGAACTGATTGAGTCTTACCGTAACACCAAATAATCGGAGCCCGTTTAGTCACGCTGCGGTAAAAGAACAGGGCGAAAGCGCCAGTGCAGCAGTGAGTAAACGGGTTCGCAGGAGCGAGAAATGCCAAAACGTACAGACATAAAAAGTATCCTGATCCTCGGTGCCGGCCCGATTGTCATCGGCCAGGCCTGTGAGTTTGACTATTCCGGTGCTCAGGCGTGTAAGGCACTGCGCGAAGAAGGCTACCGTGTCATTCTGGTGAACTCTAACCCGGCCACTATCATGACTGACCCGGAGATGGCCGATGCCACCTACATCGAGCCGATTCACTGGGAAGTGGTGCGTAAAATTATCGAAAAAGAGCGCCCGGATGCGGTGTTGCCGACCATGGGTGGCCAGACGGCGTTGAACTGCGCGCTGGAGCTGGAGCGTCAGGGCGTGCTGGCCGAATTCGGTGTGACCATGATCGGTGCTACCGCCGATGCGATTGATAAAGCGGAAGATCGTCGCCGTTTCGACATCGCGATGAAAAAAATCGGCCTGGAAACGGCGCGTTCCGGCATTGCACACACCATGGAAGAGGCACTGGCGGTCGCGGCGGATGTGGGTTATCCCTGCATCATCCGTCCTTCCTTTACCATGGGCGGCACCGGCGGCGGTATCGCGTATAACCGCGAAGAATTCGAAGAGATTTGTACCCGTGGGCTGGATCTGTCGCCGACCAAGGAACTGCTGATCGACGAATCGCTGATCGGCTGGAAAGAGTATGAAATGGAAGTGGTGCGGGATAAGAATGACAACTGCATCATCGTCTGCTCGATTGAAAACCTGGATGCGATGGGCATTCACACCGGTGACTCCATCACTGTCGCTCCGGCACAGACGCTGACCGATAAAGAGTACCAAATCATGCGTAACGCCTCGATGGCGGTACTGCGTGAAATCGGTGTGGAAACCGGCGGCTCCAACGTGCAGTTTGCGGTCAACCCGAAAACCGGCCGCCTGATCGTTATCGAAATGAACCCGCGTGTGTCGCGCTCTTCTGCGCTGGCTTCCAAAGCAACCGGTTTTCCGATTGCCAAAATCGCCGCCAAGCTGGCGGTGGGTTACACGCTCGATGAGCTGATGAATGACATTACCGGCGGGCGCACCCCGGCGTCGTTCGAGCCGTCTATCGACTATGTTGTCACCAAAATCCCGCGTTTTAACTTTGAAAAATTCGCTGGCGCTAACGATCGTCTGACCACGCAGATGAAGTCGGTGGGTGAGGTGATGGCCATTGGCCGTACTCAGCAGGAGTCGCTGCAAAAAGCGCTGCGTGGTCTGGAAGTGGGCGCGACCGGTTTCGATCCGAAAGTGAGCCTGGATGACCCGGAAGCGCTGACCAAAATTCGCCGCGAGCTGAAAGATGCCGGTGGCGAGCGTATCTGGTATCTGGCGGATGCATTCCGCGCCGGGATGTCGGTTGACGGCGTGTTCAACCTGACCAACATCGACCGCTGGTTCCTGGTGCAAATTGAAGAACTGGTGCGCCTGGAAGAGCAGGTGGCTGAACAAGGGGCGAATGGCCTGACGCCGGAATTCCTGCGGTTACTGAAGCGTAAGGGCTTTGCCGATGCGCGTCTGGCGAAACTGGCGGGTGTGTCCGAGAGTGAAATTCGCAAACTGCGCCAGAAATACAATTTGCACCCGGTGTATAAGCGCGTGGATACCTGTGCGGCGGAATTTGCCACCGACACAGCCTATATGTACTCGACCTATGATGATGAGTGTGAAGCCAACCCGAATCAGGATCGCGACAAGATAATGGTGCTGGGCGGCGGGCCGAACCGTATCGGTCAGGGCATCGAGTTCGACTACTGCTGCGTGCATGCGGCGCTGGCGCTGCGTGAAGACGGCTATGAAACCATCATGGTCAACTGTAACCCGGAAACCGTCTCCACCGATTACGATACCTCCGATCGCCTCTACTTCGAGCCGGTGACGCTGGAAGACGTGCTGGAGATTGTGCGTATCGAGCAGCCGAAAGGGGTTATCGTGCAGTACGGCGGGCAAACGCCGCTGAAACTGGCGCGCCAGCTTGAAGCCGCCGGTGTGCCGGTGATTGGCACCAGCCCGGATGCCATCGACCGCGCCGAAGACCGTGAGCGTTTCCAGCAGGCGGTTAACCGTCTTGGCCTGAAGCAACCGGCTAACGCCACGGTCAGCACCATCGACCAGGCGGTGGAAAAAGCCGTTAACATCGGTTATCCGCTGGTGGTGCGCCCGTCTTATGTGCTGGGTGGCCGTGCGATGGAAATCGTCTATGACGAAGTGGACTTACGTCGCTACTTCCAGACGGCCGTCAGCGTGTCCAACGATGCGCCCGTGCTGTTAGACCGCTTCCTTGATGACGCGGTAGAAGTGGATGTGGATGCCATCTGTGACGGCGAGCGCGTGCTGATTGGCGGCATCATGGAACATATTGAGCAGGCGGGGGTTCACTCCGGTGATTCCGCGTGTTCGCTGCCCGCTTACACCCTGAGTAAAGAGATTCAGGATGTGATGCGCCAGCAGGTGGAAAAACTGGCGTTCGAGCTTTCCGTACGTGGCCTGATGAACGTGCAGTTTGCGGTGAAGAACAATGAAGTCTATCTGATCGAAGTTAACCCGCGTGCGGCGCGTACCGTGCCGTTTGTCTCCAAAGCCACAGGGGTTCCGCTGGCCAAAGTGGCGGCTCGCGTCATGGTTGGCCAAACGCTGGCGCAGCAGGGCGTCACCAAAGAGGTGATCCCGCCGTACTACTCCGTCAAGGAAGTGGTGCTGCCGTTTAATAAGTTCCCTGGCGTTGACCCGATCCTCGGGCCGGAAATGCGCTCTACCGGTGAAGTGATGGGCGTGGGCCGCACGTTTGCTGAAGCCTTTGCCAAAGCGATGCTGGGCAGCAACTCGCCGATGAAGCAAACCGGCCGTGCGCTGCTGTCAGTGCGTGAGGGCGATAAAGCTCGCGTGGTGGATCTGGCTGCTAAATTGCTCAAACACGGTTTTGAACTCGATGCGACTCACGGCACTGCGGTGGTGCTGGGCGAAGCGGGGATTAACCCGCGCCTGGTGAACAAGGTGCATGAAGGCCGCCCGCACATTCAGGATCGTATCAAGAATGGCGAGTACACCTACATCGTGAACACCACGGCAGGTCGTCAGGCGATTGAAGACTCCAAACTGATTCGCCGCAGTGCGTTGCAGTATAAGGTGCATTACGACACCACCATGAACGGCGGCTTTGCGACAGCGATGTCACTGAATGCTGACCCGACCGAGCAGGTTATCTCGGTTCAGGAAATGCATGCCCGCATTCGTGGTTAAAGCATAAAAAAACCGCGCCTGAGTTCAGGCGCGGGATTGGCGTGTGAGAAACCGGTCAGCTATCTGGCCGGTTTTTTTTGTCGGTTATCCGGGCGGCGATTTAGCTTAGTGCGACCTTGATACCGAGGGTTATCAACACCCCGCCCAGCAGTTTATCAAGCAGTTTTTGCGCTTTGGATAGCCCTTGCCGCACGGCTTCGCTCTGGATCAGTATCACCAGCAGCGGCCACCAGATGAGCGTCAACCCCAGAATGATCCCGGCGTACCACAGCTTTTCGCCCAGGCTGGAATTCAGGTGGAGTACCTGAGTGAACACCGCCAGAAAGAACAGCGTGGCCTTGGGGTTGAGCAGGTTACACAGATACCCTTGCATGAAGGCTTTCCACAGCCCGATTTGCTGGCTACGGATGCCGGAAAGCGCGAGCTGGCTGCCGCCACGGGCGCGAAGTGCCTGAATACCCAGCCAGATAAGGTAGGCCGCACCGACATATTTCAGCAGGCTGAATAACCAAGGTGTGGTGGTGATAACCACCGCCAGCCCGGCGACACAGTAGGCCATATGGGTAGCGACGCCTGCGATGACGCCAAGTACGGTCATCATGGCAGCGATACGCGGATAACGCACCGCGTTTTTGATAACCAGAAAGAAGTCCGGGCCGGGAGAAATCATCCCCAGCGCAGCGATGGTGGCGACAAATAAAGAGGTCTCAAGCATGATGGATTAGGTGTGACAATCAAAGAACCGGCGGAAAAAGGTGGGCATAATACCGCCAGTGAAATTTTTTCGCACTATTCATTTTTCCACGCTATCCATCACCCGTTTTACGTGTTAATAAACTTATAAAAGCCACAGCGATAGTGGTTATATTTGGGCAGACAGTAGGGATGTAACATGGTATGTGAAACGACACAGCAACGGGATATTACCCGCTTGTGTATTCAATGTGCGCTGTTGCTGTTGCAGCATGGCGCGGAAAGTACGCTGGTTGAACAACTGGCATCACGCCTTGGCGTGGCATTGGGGATGGATAGTGTTGAGGGCTCTATCTCGGCGAATTCGATTGTCCTGACCACCATCATGCAGGGGCACTGCCTGACATCGACGCGTAAAAACGTCGATCGCGGCATCAATATGCATGTGGTGACGGAGGTTCAGCGCGTGGTGATTATGGCTGAGCATAAACTGCTGGATGTGGATGGTGTGGCGAAACGCTTTAGTCATATCAAACCGCTACGTTATCCTCGCTGGTTAATGGTGACGATGGTGGCGCTGTCGTGCGGTTGCTTCAGCCGCCTTAATGGTGGTGGCTGGGATGCGTTTCTGGTGACATTAATTGCCAGCGGCATGGCGATGTATGTCCGTCAGGTTCTCACGGCTCGTCATCTCAATCCTTTGATTAATTTCTGTATTACCGCTTTTGTTGCCACCTCTGCATCGGGCCTGCTGATGCGAGTCCCCGGCCTTGAACACAGCTCGCCGGTGGCTATGGCGGCCAGTGTGTTGTTGCTGGTACCCGGTTTTCCGTTGATTAATGCGGTGGCGGATATGTTTAAAGGCCACATCAATACCGGGCTGGCACGCTGGACGATGGCCAGCCTGCTGACACTGGCGACCTGTATTGGTGTGGTCACGGCGATGGCACTATGGGGGCTGCACGGATGGTCATTGAACTGATTGTTGCGTTGATTCAGGATATGCTGCTGGCGGCCATCCCTGCGGTGGGGTTTGCCATGGTGTTCAATGTGCCGATGCGGGCGCTGCCGTATTGTGCATTACTCGGTGGGCTGGGGCATGGCGCGCGCTTTTTATTGATTCACTTTGGCGTGCCGATTGAATGGGCGACGTTTGCGGCCTCTATCATGGTAGGGATTATCGGTATTCGCTGGTCGCGCTGGTTTCTGGCTCATCCCAAGGTGTTTACGGTGGCGGCCGTTATCCCGATGTTTCCCGGTATCTCAGCCTACACGGCGATGATTTCCGTGGTGCAGCTCTCCCATCAGGGGTACAGCGAAGCCTTGATGCAGATGCTGATTACCAATTTTTTGAAAGCCAGCTTTATTGTCGGGGCTTTGTCTATCGGTTTGTCACTACCCGGTATCTGGATTTACCGTAAGCGGCCTGGAGTCTAATCGACAGGCGTTCGGTGTTCTCTTAAATATTGGCCGGGGGCCCGGTTATGATATCGACGCCTCCACGGCCTTTCCGTATAGTGACACCAATTTTGTAGCCTGTAGGGTTTTACCATGGTGATTAGTTTGATTGCCGCACTGGCAATAGATCGTGTGATCGGTATGGAAAATGCCATGCCGTGGCATTTGCCCGCCGATTTAGCGTGGTTTAAGCGCAATACCCTCAATAAGCCTGTTGTCATGGGGCGCAAGACATACCAGTCTATTGGCAGGCCGCTGCCGGGCCGGTTGAATATTGTGGTGAGTCACCATCCCGGTGATGACGATCGCGTCACCTGGGTTGACTCTCTGGATGCAGCGCTGGCAGCCGCAGGCGATGCTGAAGAAGTGATGGTGATTGGCGGAGGCCGGGTGTATCAGCAGATGTTGCCGCGCGCTACCCGGCTCTATCTGACCCATATCGATGCTGACGTTGAAGGCGATACCCATTTCCCTGACTATGAGCCTGATGAGTGGATATCGAGCTTTAGCGAATTCCACGATGCCGATGAACAGAACTCCCACAGCTACTGTTTCGAAATTCTGGAACGCCGCTAGCGTCTTGCTGCACCCTTGTCTGACCCGCCGTTCGGCGGGTTTTTTTATCACGTCAGGTGCGATTTGTGCACCATCCTTGTTACTGGTGCTGCATTTTTGTTGTCTCTTTGTATCTCCATGTAAACGTTTGGTCATATTTATTGCGTAGCATTGGTCGTCATTTGTGTCTCGCCGTGAGGCTTGTGGCCTCATTTGAATGAATCATGCAAAGGACGTAGCCGACTATGACTGACAAGATGCACATTAATCATGACGCCAGCCTGATGGATCCTGCCCGCCGCAAACTGTTGGGCCACGCCGGAGCACTGGGGCTGGCGGGTTTCCTGGGCGGGGGTATCGGTTTTTTCCCCGGCGTGACCAAGGCGGCCAACAGCAATACGCCTTCCAGCCCGTTACTGGGTTTTAAAGGCATCGCCACCTCGACGGAAGACAACATTGTGATTACGCCCGGCTACCGTGCCGAGGTGCTGATCTCCTGGGGAGAGCCGTTACTCGAAGGGGCACCGGCCTTTCATCCCGAGGGCAAGAACAGCGCCGCCGATCAGGAAAAACAGTTTGGCGATAATAACGACGGCATGAGCTTTTTCCCGATTGATGAACGCCACGGCGTGATGGCCATCAATAACGAATATGTCAACGAGCAGTACCTGTTTGCGCATGGCGGCACCAAAGCCGTCAGCCTTGAAGATGTGCGCAAATCTCAGGCCGCTCACGGTGTGTCGATTGTCGCCGTCAAGCGTGTCGCCGATTCAGTACGTTGGGAGATTGAACGCCCGTCGCGCTATAACCGCCGTATTACCGCTAATACGCCGATGCGCTTTAGCGGCCCGGCGGCAGGCCACGCGCTGTTGAAAACCGCCGCCGACCCACAGGGTACGCAGGTGCTGGGGACATTTGGCAACTGTGCCAACGGCAAGACGCCGTGGGGCACGTACCTGACCTGTGAAGAGAATTTTGACACTTACTTCGGTACCCGTCAGGCGGACTATCAAACCACATCAGAACAGAAACGTTATTCATTGAAGGTCAAGGAGCCTGAGCGTAACTGGGTGGATTTTGATGATCGCTTTGATGTCGCTGTGCACCCGAACGAATTTAACCGCCACGGCTGGATTGTGGAAATCGACCCGATGAACCCGGACGCTACGCCGGTAAAACGCACCGCTCTGGGGCGCTTCAAGCATGAAAATGCTGCCGTGACCGTGGCCAAAAACGGGCAACTGGTGGTGTATATGGGGGACGATGAGCGCGGTGAATTTATCTATAAATACGTCTCGACAGGTCGGGTGGATATGAGTAATCCGGCGGCGAATGCCGCACTGCTGGATGACGGCGTGCTGTATGTTGCGCAGTTTGATGCCGATGAAGCCGGTACACCGCTAAAAGGAAAAGGGCGCTGGATTGCGCTGGAGTTTGGCAAGAGTGGCCTGACGCCGGAAAACGGTTTTCACAGCCAGGCTGAGGTGCTGATTTTCGCCCGTAAAGCAGCCTCAC
The DNA here is from genome assembly GCF_900095885.1 of Dickeya aquatica. Taxonomy (NCBI): domain Bacteria; kingdom Pseudomonadati; phylum Pseudomonadota; class Gammaproteobacteria; order Enterobacterales; family Pectobacteriaceae; genus Dickeya; species Dickeya aquatica. Next base: position 3,871,205 of record NZ_LT615367.1, on the reverse strand, counting down.
AGGTGAAGGCTACGCGCATGGACAGGCCGGAGTGGATCGCGGTTAACCCGCATGATGGCCGCGCTTATTGTACGCTGACAAACAACAGCAAACGGGGCGAGGAGGGGATGCCGGTCAATGCCGCCAACCCGCGCCCGAATAATATTTATGGTCAGATAATCCGCTGGGATGAGGGCGGCGATGCCAGCGCGGCTCTCTTTAACTGGGATATGTACGCCCTGTGCGGCAATCCGGTAGCACACCCGGAGGGCGTGAATCGTGGTACGCCAAATATTACCGCAGAAAACAGCTTTAACAGCCCCGATGGGCTGGGCTTTGATAAGGATGGCCGCCTGTGGATCCTGACAGACGGTAACTACAGCAACAGCGGCGATTTTGTCGGCCAGGGCAATAATCAGATGCTGGTGGGTGACCCGACCAGCGGCGAGATCCGCCGTTTTATGGTCGGCCCGAAATCCTGCGAGCTGACCGGGATCGCCTTTACGCCGGATTACCGCACGCTGTTTGTCAACGTGCAGCACCCCGGTGAGAAAGGGGATTCACACTTTCCCGGCAACAGCGTGCGGCCTCGCTCATCGGTTGTGATGATAACCCGTGACGATGGCGGTGTGATTGGCGCGTGATGGTGTGATGTGACTGTCACCGGCTGTCAGCGCCGGTGACCTTAAAGCGCGATGTCGCCGCTGTTCAGCTGCGTTTGCCGTGATGGCTCGTAGAAATAGCGTTTATCTTCCCAGCGCAGGCAGGTCAGCGCGCCTCCCCAACAACAGCCGGTATCCAGCGCATAGATGCCTTTTGGCGTGCCTTTGCCTTCCAGTGATGCCCAGTGGCCGAAGGCGATGGCGTATTCAGAAGCTACCGGCCCGCCCAGAGAAAACCAGGGTTTGAGTAATGACGGAGCCTGCGAAGGCGCTTCTTTACACAGCATGTCAAGCTGGCCACCGGAGAAGCAATAACGCATGCGGGTGAGCACATTGGTACTAAAGCGCAGCCGCGCCAGACCACTGAGTTCCGGGCTCCAGTGGTTTGGCATATCGCCATACATCGCATCGAGAAACAGCGGGTAGCTGTCGCTGCTGAGGATCGCTTCTACCTCGCGCGCGCACATTTTTGCCGTTTCCAGTGTCCATTGCGGCGTGATACCGGCATGGGACATCACCAGCTTGTGCGCTTCATCGACCTGAAGCAGCGGCTGGCGGCGCAGCCAGTTAATCAGTTCGTCCGCATCCTGTGCGTTGAGCAGCGGATCTAAACGATCTTTCGGTTTATTACGGCTGATCCCCGCGTAAACCGCCAGCAGGTGTAAATCGTGGTTGCCGAGCACCAGACGCACTGCGTCACCCAGTGAACGCACATAGCGCAGCACTTCCAGCGAGTCAGGGCCACGCGCCACCAGGTCACCGGTCAGCCACAGGGTGTCATGACCAGGGTTAAAGCCAATTTGAGCCAATAGCGCCTTGAGTTCGACGGCGCAGCCGTGAACATCGCCAATAAGATAGGTAGCCATAATCGTTTAATGTATGAGTGAGGGAATGGCCAGACGAAATACCGTAATGGGAGCCTGAAATGTTTCACCCTGATGGTCAATCATCTGGTAATACCCTTCCATGGTGCCCATCGGGGTTTCCAGAATCGCGCCGCTGGTGTATTGGAATTCGCCACCGGGCTTGATAACAGGCTGAAGGCCGATAACCCCCTCGCCCTGCACCTCGGTCTGTTTGCCGTTACCGTTGGTAATCAGCCAGTAGCGATTAAGCAGTTTGACGTCATGACGCCCCAGATTACGAATAGTAATGGTATAGGCAAAGACGAAGCGCGCGTCCTCTGGCTGGGATTGCGCTTCGACATAGAAGCTCTGAACCTGTATGCAAACTCGGGGCGCATTCATCATGACGACAACTCCAGCTTATTCCTGCGATGTGGGGTGTGCGGTCAGCCATTCGGCCAGCCGACAATATTGCGTAATGGTCACGTTTTCAGCCCGGATATTCGGGTCTACCTCTAGCGCGCTCAGTTGCCCGGGAGTGAACAGATTCCCCAGACTGTTGCGCAGCGTTTTGCGACGCTGGTTAAAGGCTTCGGTTGTTATCCGGCCCAAAATACGGGTATCCACCACCGGATAAGGTGACGTGGTGTGCGGCACCAGTCTGACCACCGCCGAGTCCACTTTAGGGGCGGGGCGGAAAGCTGTTGGCGGCACTTCCAGCACCGGGATCACCTGACAATAATACTGCGCCATTACGCTCAGGCGGCCATAGGCTTTGCTGTTTGGGCCCGCGACCAGCCGGTTCACCACCTCTTTTTGCAACATGAAGTGCATGTCACGGATGGCGTGAGTATAGCTGAACAGATGAAACATCAGCGGTGTCGAAATATTATACGGAAGATTACCAAATACCCGCAGCGGCTGTCCTGCCTGTTGCGACAGCGCGGAAAAATCGACGGTCATCGCATCCTGCTGGATGATGGTGAGCTTGTCTTTGAGAACCGGATGCACCTCCAGACGGGCCGCCAGATCGCGATCGAGCTCCACCACGGTGAAACGATCCATTCGATTGCCGATCGGTACTGTCAGCGCCCCCAAACCGGGGCCGATTTCTACCACCGCCTGATCCGGCAACGGGTGAATGGCGCTGACAATACTGTCGATCACAAACTGATCGTTGAGGAAATTCTGACCAAAACGCTTACGGGCGAAATGGCCTTGGTGGACGCGATTATTCATTACAGTTAGTCGTCATATCAATAGCGAGATGTAAGGCAGTCCGCAGACTGCCTGAGTCGGCCTGGCCGCTGGCGGCCAGTTCCAGCGCGGTGCCGTGGTCAACGGAGGTACGGATGAACGGTAGCCCCAGGGTGATATTCACAGCCCGGCCAAAGCCCTGATATTTCAGTACCGGCAGGCCTTGATCGTGATACATCGCCAGCACCGCATCGGCATGGTCGAGGTACTTGGGCTGAAACAGGGTATCGGCAGGAAGTGGGCCGATAAGCTGTATTCCGGTTTGGCGCAATTCGTCCAGAGCCGGGATGATGACATCCAGCTCTTCACGCCCCATGTGCCCGCCTTCACCGGCATGCGGATTGAGCCCGCACACGTAGATGGCAGGCTGAGGTATGCCGAATTTTTGCTGCAAGTCGTGATGCAAAATCGTGATCACTTCATGCAGGCTGTCACGGGTAATGGCATCTGCCACCGCTTTTAACGGCAGGTGAGTGGTAGCCAGCGCCACGCGCAGCTCTTCGGTTGCCAGCATCATCACCACACGCGGGCGGTGGCTGCGATCGGCAAAAAATTCGGTATGGCCGGAAAAGGCGATACCGGCATCGTTGATGATCCCTTTGTGCACCGGGCCGGTGACGAGAGCGGCAAATTCACCGCGCAGGCAACCATCACACGCACGGGCCAGTGTTTCTACCACATAGCGGGCGTTGGCTACGTTTAACTGCCCCGCGACAACCGGTGCGTCAAGCGATACCGGCAGCAGCGTCAGCGTACCGGCCTGCTGAGGTTGTGCGGGCTGCTCCGGCTGATACTCACGCCATTGCAGCGGCAGTTGCAATGCCTGAGCGCGCGTTTGCAGCAAATGTGCATCAGCGCACACCACCAGTTCTACCGGCCAGTCTTGCTGGGCCAGTGTGACTATCAGGTCAGGGCCAATCCCGGCCGGTTCGCCGGGTGTCACCACTATTCTGGTGACACTACGCGGTTGCCGCTTTTCGCTCTGCATCAGTTCTGCCCACTGATGATTTTCACGTAGGCTGCGGCGCGTTTTTCCTGCATCCAGGTCTGGGCTTCTTCGGCAAATTTACGGTTAAACAGCATGCGATAGGCGCGCTCTTTTTGCGTCGCATCGGTTTTGTCTACCTGACGGGAATCCAGCAGTTGGATCAGGTGCCAGCCAAAAGAAGAGTGCACCGGCGCACTGAGTTCGCCTTTTTGCAGTTGGGTCAACGCATCGCGAAATGCCGGATCGTACATATCCGGTGACGCCCAACCCAGATCGCCGCCCTGATTGGCGGTACCAGGGTCTTGCGACAGCTGTTTGGCTGCCGCGGCAAAGCTCAGTTTACCGCTGCGAATCTGGCTGGCGATATCTTCAAGCCTGGCGCGGGCCTGCGCGTCGTTCATCACCACCGAGGTACGCAGCAGGATGTGACGGGCGTGCATTTCTGTCACCGAAACCGCCTGATCGCCGCCACGGGTGTCGTTAATACGCAAAATATGGAAACCGACGCCTGAGCGGATGGGCCCGATTATCTGGCCTTTACGCGGGCTGGAGAGACGTTCAGCAAACAGCGACGGTAACTCCTGCGGGCGGCCCCATCCCATCTGGCCGCCTTTCAGTGCCTGAGGGTCGGCCGAATAGGTGATGGCCAGTTTGCCGAAATCTGCGCCCTGAGAGGCCTCTTTTACCAGTCGGTTAGCCAGTGACTCGGCTTTATCGACCTGATCCTGGGTCGGGTTTTCTGCAAGCGGGATCAATATCTGGCTCAGGTTGACTTCGGGGCCGTTCGCCCCCTGGCTTGCGAGCTGCTGGGCCAGCGAATCCACTTCCTGCGGCAAAACGCTGACACGGCGGCGCACTTCACTGTTACGCACTTCGGCGATGGTCATGTCTTTGCGGATCTGGCTGCGATAAGTGTCAAAATTGACGCCTTCAGCGGCCAGACGGCTGCGCAGTTGATCCAGACTCATGCGGTTTTGCGCCGCGATATTGGTGATGGAACGATCCAGTTGATCGTCTGAAATCTGCACACCCATCTTCTGCGCCATCTGCATGATGATGTTATCCATGATCAGGCGTTCCAGGATCTGGTGGCGCAGCGTGCTGTCATCCGGCAATTGCTGACCGGCTTCCTGTGAATTCATTTTCACGGATTGCAGCAGGCTATTGATATCGCTTTCCAGAACCACACTGTTATCGACCACGGCGGCGATTTTATCCATCTCCTGCGGTGCCGCAAACGCCATGTTGGCACTCAGTGCCAGTCCCAGAACAAGCGCTCTCCAGTTCTTCATACCTTTCCCGTTAATGTCATCCGCCAGAGCGGGTTAAATGTTGAGAACCTATCCCATCAAGGCTGCGTGAGCGGCCATGTTGAACCCAGACTACCCCAAAAGCGCGCTGCGGTTTTTGGCAGGCAGGCCGTGTTAACACTGGTCGCGAAACACGGCCTGCTGCGCCAGGTTCTTAATCGTTACCGGTTATTTAGACGTCTCTCGTTGTCAGAGTTCCCGGCATTACATCGTCATAACATACCTTAGAACGCGCGCTGGTAAGGCAGGATGCTATTGCCCAGCATTTTTTCTGTGCCCAGGCCGTAATTGCTGCTCAAGCCGCGTAACTCAAAGCTGAAGCCTATTTTATTGTCATACACGCTTTGGTTGAGGTTGCTGTTCCACTTGGTAATTTTGCGCTCGTAGCCAACGTTGACCGCCCAGCAGCAGGTGTTGTATTGCAGGCCCAGTAACTGATCGGCCGGTTGATTCGCTTTGGTGTCATAGTAGTAAGCACCAATAATTGCCCAGCGCTCTGATAACGGCCAACTGGCGGTGGCACCAACCTGAGAAATCCCTTGCTGATAACCGGGGTTTCTTATGTTGGGCAGCATGGCCTGAATGTATTCAGCACTGGCAAAACGGTAGTTCAACTGGAACATGCGCTCGCCACCACCACGGTACTCCAGCACCGCATCCCCCAGCGTGAAATTATTGATGCGCTTGTCATACTGCGCCCCGCCGCGCACGCCCCAGTTATCGGCAAACTTCCAGTAGGCATCGCCAGCCCAGGCGAGGCTGCCGCTGTCATTATTCTGGTCAATGCTGGCGGCCGTGCCGGTACGCGGGCGGTCAAAGTAATAAATCTGACCGAGGGAGGCATTAAAGCGCTCCTCAAGCGCACCGTCGTATAAACGGGTGGTCACACCGCTGGAGACCTGATTGGCTGAGGCGATGCGATCCAGACCGCTGAAGGTTTTATCACGGAACAGACCGGCGTAGTTAGCCTGTAACAACGTGGAGTCGTAGGTGCGAATGGATGACTGATTCCGGTACGGCACATACAGGTACTGCACGCGAGGCTCCAGGGTTTGGGTGTAGCCTGTTGCCCAGTCCATGTCGCGCTCAAACACCATTTTTCCATCGGTTTTGAATTGTGGCATCACACGATTGGCACTCTCTTTTAGAGCCTGAGCCTCGGTATTGTTAATGCCACTGGCGAGGTATTTATCCAGGTTTTCCTGCTGATAGTGGGTGGCCATCAGTTTGGTTTCGGTATTCAGGCTGGCCCACTGGTTGGCAATCGGCAGTGATAACGTTGGCTCGATGTGAAACCGTGTCGCATCCGGGTAGACCGGGTTTACGTTGGTAAATTTCACCGCCTGGCCATAGAGATGGAAGTCAAACGGGCCGACGTCGTTTTGATAGTAGTTGACATCGAGCTGCGGTATCGCGCGATAGACATCCCGGTTAGCCAGGCTGCTGAAAATCTGGTACTGACGGGTTGATAATGTGGCGTCCCAGTTCAGGTTGGCATAGCCCAGGCTGAACTTTTGGGTGGCATAACCATCGGTGGTGTTGCCGTAAACGGAGTCCAAATCGGTGAAATAGCTCGAGTCACTGACTTTGGTGTAATCCGCGCTGAAACGCCAGACCTGATCGACCACGCCGAAATGCTGCCAGTGGAACAGCCAGCGGGTATAGCTTTCATCAGGCGCATAACCGGACTTGCCCGACATCACATCGTTTTTGTACTGCTTGTCGTTCTCCAGCCAGTCAAACTCAATCAGGCTAAAACCAAAACGAGACAAGTGACGGAATTCGTTTTGCCACTGCATACCACGGTTGGTCTGCACATGTGGGGTAATGGTGGCATCGTAGTTCGGGGCGATGTTCCAGTAATACGGGGTAATCAGCTCAAAACCATTGCTGCTGCCGTACTTGGCATTCGGAATAAGAAAACCGGAGCGGCGTCTGTCACCCAGCGGTAACTGCATATAAGGGCTATAGAACACCGGGACACCTGCGATGCGAAAACGGGCGTTCCAGATTTCAGCCACTTCTTCTTGTCTGTCCTGAATCACTTCCGAACCGACTACACTCCAGCTATCATCTCCTGGCAGACAAGAGGTGAACGAACCGTGATCCAAAATAGTGTAACGGTTGTTCTCACGCATCTTCATCTTGTCGGCATCGCCGCGCCCCTGACGGCCAACCATTTGATAGTTGCCGTTTTCCACGTCGGTGTCTTTTGTGTTCAGGTTAGACCAGGCTCTCGGGCCTTTGAGAATGACCTGATTGTCGTCGTAATGCGCATTACCAATCGCGGTCACGGTACGGACCGGATCGGCCTGATTGGCCTGCTGCTTTTGGTTAAGCAGAACCTGATCGGCAGTGAGTACGCGGTTGCCTTGCTCAACGTAAACATTACCCGTGAAAACCGCATCGTTCGGGTAGTTGGCCTGTGACTGGTCAGCGGTGATATGAACCGGCAACTGGCTGGTATCACCCGCGATGAACGGGCGATTGTACACAGGCACGCCCAGCATACACTGAGAGGCGAGATCGGCCAGCGCGTGCTGGCTGTACAGCGCCGACCCAATAACTGAGGCCAGCAAGGTTGGAAGACTTTTTTTCATACGCGGTATCAGGTGTTCCGTCATCAAGGGCATCATGCCGGCAAACGGTCAGAGACTCGATATAACTACTGGCACGGTGCCAGTGCAAAATCCCCGCCATTTTCTATGCGTTGCCGTTAGGAGCAAAGATAAATGACGGGTATGATAAAGCAATTTTTAGCCGACGGCATGGGGATTTGAGGAGTATATGCGGTATTGGGGAAAGTTGCTGGGGCTGGCGCTCGGGATTGTATCCAGCGCGGGTATCAGCGGGTTGATTATCGGGCTGTTGCTGGGTCATTTGGTTGACAGAGCCCGTGCATCCCGTCAGCGCGACTTTTTTTCCGCCCAGGCGACCCGTCAGGCGTTGTTTTGCCTGACTACGTTTCAGGCCATGGGGCACCTGGCCAAATCCAAAGGGCGGGTTACCGAGCTGGATATCCGCGTCGCCACCAACATGATGGATAGACTGGAGCTACACGGTGAAGCACGCAATGCCGCGCAACAGGCGTTTCGTGAAGGTAAAGCCAGCCAGTTTCCGGTGCGCAACAAGCTGCGCAAGCTGCGTGATGCCTGTATCGGGCGCTTTGACCTGATTCGTATGTTTCTTGAAATTCAATTGCAGGTTGCGTTTGTCGATGGCGCGCTGCATCCCAATGAACGTCGTCTGCTGTACGTGTTTGCTGATGAACTGGGCGTCACCCGTGAACAGTTTGAACTGTTCATGCGCAATATCGAGCGCAACAACGCGTCTTCTCGCCAGGGGAATTATCAGTCGCGGCAAAACAGTTATCAGTCAAGGCAAAACAGCCAATCCAGGCAAAACAGCCAGTCGAGACAACAAGGGCAGTCGCAGCAAGGGAATTCCCAGTCACAGAACAACAGCTATCACTCTTCTTCCCGGCAGGGCAATAAATCCTACCAGCGTTCTTACGGCGGGCAGTCTTACGGGCAGCGCCCGCCGATATCATCGCGTGGGCCAACGCTTGAAAGCGCCTGCCGCACGCTGGGGGTTCATACCAGTGATGATGCCGCGACAGTGAAGCGCGCTTACCGCAAGCTAATGAGTGAGCATCATCCCGATAAAATGATGGGCAAAGGGCTATCGCCCAGAATGATTGAAATGGCCAAGCGCAAAGCCCAGGACATTCAGGCCGCTTACGAATTTCTCAAAACCCACAAATTTTCCCGCTGACGCCCTGCGCGTTTCTCCGCTGTCATCCTGTTGTTAACGAGACACGTCATCGTGCCGGACGCGCTTTAAAAATCGGCTTCGCAGCGAAAATGTATTGGTGTGGCGAACGCCGGATGGGTGATGGCCAGCTCTTGTGCGTGCAGTAACAGCCGTGGAGCCATCGCCAGCGCCTCGGGTGAGGCATAAAACCCGTCGCCTAAAATCGGGTGGCCGAGCGCCAGCATATGTACCCGCAACTGGTGCGATCGCCCGGTAATCGGCATCAGTTTGACGCGCGTCGAGCCATCATTATCGCGTGACAACACCTGATAGGCGGTCTGAGCGGGTTTACCTTGTTCGAAGCAGACTTTCTGTTTGGGCCGGTTCGGCCAGTCACAAATCAACGGTAAATCTATCAGCCCTTCATCCTGCTCAAGATGGCCAAACACGCGTGCGACATAGGATTTCTTCGGCTCTCGTTCTCGAAATTGCCGTTTAAGCTCGCGCTCGGCGGCCTTCGTCAGCGCCACGGCTATCACACCGCTGGTCGCCATATCGAGCCGATGCACCGACTCGGCGGTGGGGAAATCAGCCTGAATGCGGCTCATGATGCTGTCTTTGTGTTCTTCAGCACGGCCGGGCACCGAGAGCAAGCCGCTGGGTTTATTCACCACCATGATGTGCGGGTCTTGATACAGGATATGTAACCAGGGGTCGCGCGGCGGATTATAGGGTTGCATGAATACTCCGACAGCGCGGCAAGGGGTCTTGCCGCGCTAAATGATAGACAACCGGCGGCGCTTACTGATGCGCCACCATCACCAGACGGATGGCATCAAGACGCCAGTTGGCCTGTTGCAGGTTTTGCAGCACCTGTTCACGCTGTTCTTCCAGCGCTTCCAGCTCGTCATCACGAATATTCGGGTTAACGGCTTTCAGCGCTTGCAGGCGTTCAAGTTCGCGGCGTAATTCGGCATCGGCACGGTTTTTCGCTTCGGTTATCAGCACCTGTGCCTGTGCATCAACCAGCGGTTGGGCCTTTTGCAGCATGGCATGGACATCATCCTGTACCGCATTGACCAGCTTGCTGGAGGTATGACGGTTCACCGCGCTCAACTGACGATTGAAACTTTCAAACTCCACCTGTGTGGCCAGGTTGGTGCCTTTGCGATCGAGCAGTACGCGAATCGGCGTCGGCGGCAGGAAGCGGGTCAGTTGCAGTTTTTTCGGTGCCTGCGCTTCAACCACATACACCAGCTCCGCCAGCAGGGTGCCAACCGGCAAGGCTTTATTTTTCAGCAGTGAGACGGCGCAACTGCCGGTGTCACCTGAAAGCACCAGATCCAGCCCGTTACGGATAAGCGGGTGCTCCCAGCTGACGAACTGCGCATCTTCGCGCGACAGCGACTGTTCCCGGTCAAAGGTGATGGTGCAGCCATCCTGCGCCAGGCCGGGGAAATCCGGCACCAGCATATGCTCAGAGGGCGTCAGCACGATCAGGTTGTCGCTGCGGTCATCCTGATGGATACCGATGATATCAAACAGGTTGAGGGCAAAATTGACCAGACCGACATCATCATCCTGCTCGGCGATTGCCGCAGCCAGCGCCTGTGCCTGCTCACCGCCATTGGAGTGCAGTTCCAGCAGGCGGTCACGCCCCTGTTCCAGTTGTGCCTTGAGCTGGTCATGTTGCTGGCGACAGGTGTGGATGAGCTCATCAAGCCCGTCGGTTTCGGTGGGTTTCGCCAGCAGCGTAATCAACTGTTCATGGTGCTTATCATAAATGGTGCGACCGGTCGGGCAGGTGTGCTCGAAGGCATCGAGCCCTTCGTGATACCAGCGTACCAGCAATGCCTGCGCGGTATTTTCCAGATACGGCACCATAATCTGGATGTCACGGCTCTGGCCGATACGATCCAGACGACCGATGCGCTGCTCCAGCAGATCCGGGTTAAACGGCAGATCAAACATGATCAGATGGCTGGCGAACTGGAAGTTGCGGCCCTCGGAGCCTATCTCGGAGCAGATAAGCACCTGTGCGCCGTCTTCGGCGGAGGCGAAATACGCTGCCGCCCGGTCACGCTCAAGAATCGACAGCCCTTCGTGGAACACGGCTGCGCGAATCGCCTCGCGGGTGCGCAGCACTTGTTCGAGTTGCAGCGCGGTGGCGGCTTTGGCGCAGATAACCAGCACTTTTTCATCGCGGTGGCTGGTGAGGAAATCCAGCATCCATTCAACGCGCGGGTCAAAGCTCCACCATGTCGCGTTATCATCTTCAAATTGCTGATAAATCTGCTCCGGGTAGAGCATATCACGGGCACAGTCTTCCGCTGATTTACGCGCATTCATGATACCGGCGACGCGCATCGCGGTTTGATATTGCGTCGGCAGCGGCAGTTTTATCTGGTGCAGTTCGCGTTTCGGGAAGCCTTTTACCCCCTGACGGGTATTGCGGAACAGCACCCGGCTGGTGCCGTGGCGATCCATCAGCATCGCTATCAGCTCCTGACGGGCGCTGATAGCATCCTCACGCTCGCTGGCGATGGATTTCAGCAGCGGCTCGATATCCTGCTCGCCCAGCATGTCGCTTAACATGTTGCGCTGCGCATCACTGATAGGCTCGCCGCCCAGCAGCAAGCTGACGGCATCCGCCACCGGGCGGTAGTGCTGTTGTTCGGCGACAAATTCCTGATAATCATGGAAGCGATCCGGGTCAAGCAGGCGCAGGCGGGCAAAGTGGCTTTCCTGGCCTAACTGCTCTGGCGTTGCGGTCAACAGCAAGACGGCGGGCGTGACCTCGGCGAGCTTCTCAATGGCGCGGTACGCCGCACTCGGTGCCGCTTCACTCCAGGCCAGATGGTGCGCTTCATCGACCACCAGCAAGTCCCATTCGGCATCCTGTAACTGTTCAAAGCGTGAGGGGTTGCGGCGCACAAAATCGAGCGAGCAGATAATTAACTGCTCGGTTTCAAACGGGTTATCGCTGTCCAGACGCGCTTCGGCGTAGCGCTCGTCATCAAACAGGGAAAACAGCAAATTAAACCGGCGCAGCATTTCCACCAGCCACTGATGCTGCAAGGTTTCCGGCACCACTATCAGCACGCGCTCGGCACGCCCGGCCAGCAGTTGCTGGTGGATAATCATGCCCGCTTCAATGGTTTTCCCCAGCCCCACCTCATCAGCCAGCAGTACGCGAGGCGCGTGGCGCTGGCCCACTTCGCGGGCAATGTACAACTGATGGGGGATAAGGCTGGCGCGCATACCGCGCAGGCCGCCCCACGGCTGCAATGCCTGGGCGTGCTGGTGCAAACGGGCGCGATAGCGCAGCGCAAAGCGATCCATCCGGTCTATCTGCCCGGCAAACAGCCGGTCTTGCGGCTTATTAAAGGTGAGTTTGCTGTCTAAAAAGACTTCGCGCAGCTCGGCGGCTTCTTGCGTATCCAGCCGCTGGCCGATATAGGTACGCAGGCCATTCTCGTCACGAATATCGTCAACCTGTAACTGCCAGCCCTCATGGCTGGTGACGGTATCGCCGGGATTGAACATCACGCGGGTGATGGGGGCGTCATTTCTGGCATAGAGGCGGTTTTCGCCGCTGGCGGGAAACAGCAACGTCACCATACGGGCATCCATCGCCACTACCGTACCCAATCCCAAATCGCTTTCTGTGTCGCTTATCCAGCGTTGACCAAGTGTAAAAGGCATAAATTCTAAACTCGATACTCGTCGTTGTCGGAGAATGTGTTGACCGGGGTCGCGCCCCTCATCTGGCAATACCTGCCCTGCCTTGCGCAACTCGCCGGGGCGATGCTGGGCATAGCGGGTAGTACGGGGATGGGGAGCGCCTGATATTTTGAAAGGGCGCTATGGTACTGGATGGTGGCCTGTTCGTCACCTGTCAGGCAGCAGCATCACATTAAAATAGCCCCATTTGTCCGGTAATCAGTGTAGCAAAATCGTCGTGCAGGAAGGGTAAAATTGCATCAGCCACCGGCTGAAGCTGCTTTTCCACGTAATGGCTGTAATCGAGCGTGGAACGGCGGTTCTCCAGCGGTTCCGGGCCGTTGACGGTGATGACATAACTTATCCAGCCGCCGTTCTGATATTGCAACGGCCTGTCGTGTAGGCGGTTGTAGTCGTCGGCCATGCGTGCCGCGCGCACCTGCGGCGGCACATTGCGCTGATAGTCGCTGAGCTTGTGACGCAGGCGTTTGCGGTAGACCAGCCATGCATCATGTTCGCCACTGAGCGTGCGCTGCACGAACGCTCGCACCCAGTCCTGATAAGGTTCTCGGTGGAAAATGCGCAGGTAGAGTTGCTGCTGGAACTGTTGCGCCAGCGGTGTCCAGTCGGAGCGCACCGTCTCCAGCCCTTTAAACACCATCTGCTCGCCTTGCGCACTGTGTATCAACCCGGCGTAGCGTTTTTTGCTGCCAAGCTCGGCACCGCGAATGGTCGGCATTAAAAAGCGCCGGAAATGGGTTTCATACTCCAGTTCCAGCGCGCTGGTGAGCCCATGCTGTTGAAATAAGTGCTGTTGCCACCAGTGGTTGACGTGTTCTGCCAGTTCCTGGCCAATCGCATCCGCCGCGGCGTTGCTGTGCGCTTGCTTAAGCCAGACGAATGTCGAATCGGTATCGCCGTAGATGACCTGATAACCCCTGGCTTCAATCAGCGCCCGCGTCTGGCGCATGATGTCGTGGCCGCGCAGGGTAATCGATGAGGCGAGGCGCGGGTCGAAAAAGCGGCAACCGCTGGAGCCGAGCACGCCGTAAAACGCATTCATGATGATTTTCAGCGCCTGCGACAGCGGCTTATCACCGTGCTGTTTGGCCAGGTCGCGTTGCTGCCAGATAGCTTCCACAATCGCCGGCAGGCAGTGGTGCTGGCGGGAAAACCAGGCCCCGAGAAAACCGGCTACCGCGTGCTGTTCATCAGGATGCTGCAACCCGGCTATCAGCCCGACCGGGTCTATCAAAAAGGTGCGGATAATCGCGGGATAGAGGCTTTTGTAATCCAGCACCAGCACCGAGTCGTAGAGACCGGGGCGCGAGTCCATCACATAGCCGCCTGGGCTTGCCTGCGGCGGCACCTCGCCAAGATTGGGGGCAGCGAAACCGGCGCGGTGCATACGCGGCAGGTACAGGTGGGTGAAGGCGGCCACCGAGCCGCCGCTGCGGTCAGCGGCTAACCCGGTAACACTGGCGCGCGCCAGTAAAAACGCCAACAGGTGTGTGTGTTCAATAATGCGAGTCACCAGCTCACAATCTTTCAGGTTATAGTGCGCCAGCGCCGGTTTATTGTGGGCGAAGCGCTGTTCTATCTCATCCAGCCGTTGATAGGGATTCTCGCTGGCTTTGCCTTCGCCGAGCAGCGTTTGCGCGACAAATTCCAGGCTAAAAGACGCAAAATGCCAGGTGGCGGATTTCAGCGCCTCAATGCCATCGACAATCAGGCGGCCCGGTGCGCTGGCGAAAAAGTGCCCTTGCCGGTAGCCGTGCTCCCGCCATTCCAGCACCTGTGCGTGACGCCCAAGGCGCAGCGGGATGTGATAGCGTTGCGCGTGTTGTTGCAGCACCCGTAAATCAAACTGCACCAGATTCCAGCCGAGGATCACGTCCGGGTCATAGGTTGCCAGCCACTGATTGAGTTTTTCCAGCAGTTGCGGGCGGCTGGCGACATAATCCAGTTGCAGCCCCCGGGCGTCCTCGGCTTCGCCATTTGCTGGCCCCAGCATAAAGACCTGACGCTGGCCGCACCCCTCAAGCCCGATGCAGTACAGCTCACCGTGGCGACTGGTTTCAATGTCCAGCGACACGGTTTTAAGCGCCGGTTGATAGCCAGAGGCAGGCTTAAGGCGGGTATTTTCCAGCACGCCGCTGGCAGAAGGCTCACCGCTAAACCACACCGGTGCGGTGATAAAGCGCTCCATCAAAAAGCGCTCTGGCGGGCGGATATCGGCTTCATACACCGCGATATCTGCCTCGCGCAGCTGTTTTTCAATGCGCAGTAACTGCCGGTATTGCTGGCAATACAGCCCCAGCAGGGGCTCTTGGTGAAAACTCTGTAGCGGCACCGGGCGCAATTGCCAGTGGCGCTCATGGCGCAGCAGGCGTGCGATTGATGCCTGATGGCGCAAGGGAACGAACGCCACCGCCTGCTGCATCGGCAAGCGAACCTGGCAAGGGCCGTCGTCCGTCGCCAGCCAGAAATCGACCTGAATACCGGCGGGGGTATCCTGCCAATGGCGGGTTAACACAAAGCCTTGCCGGGGAGAGGTAATGCTCATCACATGTCGTCAGGGTTAGGTTGTCAGAGTAAAAAATCTACGGTGTAGAAAATTATGGATATTTATACAGTATCTGTCCAGTTATGCCTGTGCCTGACAACGCTCTGGCGTGATACATCCCACTGCTATTCATCCCACTGCTATTATCGGCCATCGTTTGCCGCTTTCCTGCTATCATCCCGTTATCTTCGTTCATAAAAAAGCAGAAATGTAGAGATTTATGGAAGCCTGGCTGGAACACTTCATCACACAATCACTGGCCTATTCGCTCACAGCGGTGTTGCTGGTGGCGTTTCTGGAGTCGCTGGCGCTGGTGGGGCTGCTGCTGCCTGGCACGCTGATGATGGCGTCACTGGGGGCGCTTATCGGCAGCGGCACCATGGGGCTTTACCCGGCCTGGGGCATGGGGATTGTCGGTTGCCTGCTGGGGGACTGGATTTCCTATTTTATTGGCTGGCGTTTTAAAGAAAAACTCCATAACTGGTCGTTTCTGCAAAAGCACAGCGCTTACCTGTATCGTACGGAAAAAATGTTGCACCAGCACAGTGTGGCGACCATTTTGATCGGGCGGTTTTTTGGCCCGACGCGACCACTTATTCCAATGGTGGCGGGAATGCTGGAGCTTTCGCCCCGGCGTTTTGCGCTGCCGAATATTATCGGTTGTCTCACCTGGCCACCGGTATACCTGATGCCCGGCATTCTGGCGGGGGTAGCCATTGAGATCCCTGCGCAGGCCGATAGCGGCAGTTTTAAGTGGTTGCTGCTGGTGACGGCTATCCTGCTGTGGTGTGCGGGGTGGTTGCTGTGGCGTTGGTGGCGCGTCTCTCGTGGGGAAGATGCCGTGTCAACCGGCTGGCTGACGGCTTTACGTCTGCGCTGGCTGGCTCCACTGTTATCGGTTATCGCCGCCGTTAGTCTGTGGCAGTTGTGGCAGCATCCGTTGATGCCGGTGTACCGGCATCTGCTGTGGCAAATCCTGAATGGATAATCGGGTCGCAGCCATACCGGGTAAACCGGTATGGCTGCCCGCAGGTTAGCGGTAGAACTCCGCTACCTGATCAAAAATCCGCATCTCTTCGCCGTGGCGCGTCACCTGCAACACGTCTTCCAGCTTTTCGACCTGGCTTATCATCTGTGCCAGCCGTTGATCGTCTTTAACCAGTAGCCAGATGCGGCTTTGCTCGCTGTCTGGCAGCGGCATACACATAATGCCTTCGACGTTAAAGGCGCGGCGGGCAAACAGCCCGCACACATGTGACATCACACCCGGATGGTTGCGAACCGAAAGCTCTAGCGTAACCTGTGCAGCAATAGTCGGGGTCGGCATGATTTACTCTCCAATCATCTCAATGTTGGCGGCACCCGGCGGCACCATCGGGAACACTTTTTCGTTGATATCGATTACGGCGTGAATTAACACCGGGCCAGGGCGGTGCAGCGCATCGTGCAACGCTGCCTGCGGGTCATCGGCGGCATTCAGGTCACAGGTGGCGAAGCCAAAGCCCGCGGCAATGGCCAGAAAATTGGTCTGATAGCGGTAGTCAGAGGCAACATAATTTTGCTGGTAGAACAAATCCTGCTGCTGATGCACCAGCCCAAGTGACTGGTTATTCATCAGCACGATTTTAACATTCAGGTTCTCTTCAACGGCGGTGGCCATCTCCTGAATATTCATCATCAGGCTGCCATCGCCGGAGAAGCACACCACGGTGCGCGCAGGTTCAGCCAGCGCAGCACCAATGGCGGCAGGCACGCCAAAGCCCATGGTGCCAAGGCCGCCGGAGGTCAGCCACTGACGAGCCCGGCGCAGCGGATAAGCCTGCGCCACCCACATCTGATGCTGGCCGACATCGGTGGTGATAATCGCGTTGTCATCAAGGTGCCCGGCCACCGCACGCACCAGCCCGTAATGGCTGAGTGGGTCATCGGCCCTTGGCATACTCAGCGGGAATTCGCGTTGCAGCGCCTGTACCTCATCGCGCCATGCCTGACGTGATTGTGCCTCAATTAACGGCAGCAACTGTGTGAGCGCCTCTGCCACATCGGCATTCAGGGCAACATGCGGCGTGCGGATTTTGCCAAGCTCGGCCGGGTCGATATCAATGTGAATGACGCTGGCATCTGGGCAGAACTGTTCGGCTTTGCCGATAGCGCGGTCATCAAAGCGCGCGCCGAGCACGATAAGCAGGTCGGATTGTTGCAGGATAAGGTTGGTACAGCGGGCGGCGTGCATTCCTAACATGCCAAGCGACAGCGGGTGGTCAACCGGCATGGCACCGAGCGCCATCAGCGTCATGGTGGTGGGCAGACCGGCGCGCTCCGCCAGTTCGATGGCTTGCTGATGCGCTCCGGCGCTGATGATGCCACCGCCCAGATACAGAATCGGCCGTTTGGCCTGATTGATAAGCGCGGCTGCCTTATGGATGGCCGCATCGTCAACTGCCGGAGTGGCTGGCAGCACGGCTGGTTCGGGCAATCGGTCAAGTTCAATGGTCGCGGTTTGTACATCTTTGGGAATGTCCACCCAGACCGGGCCGGGGCGGCCCGTTTGTGCCAGCCGGAAGGCATCGTGGATGACGCGCGGTAGTTCGTTGATGTCGCGTACCAGATAGTTGTGTTTGGTGACCGGAATCGAGATGCCATAGGTGTCAACTTCCTGAAACGCATCTGTACCAATCATGCCGGAAGAAACCTGCGCGGTGATGCACACCAGCGGGATGGAGTCGAGCTTGGCATCGGCGATGGCGGTCAGCAGGTTGGTGGCTCCCGGCCCGCTGGAGGCCATGCAGACGGCGGCGTTACCGCTGACGCGTGCCATCCCCTGGGCGATAAACCCGGCTCCCTGTTCATGGCGGGCCAGCACATGGCGAATGGTCTGGCTTTTGCCCAGTGCATCGTACAATGGTAACGCCGCACCGCCGGGAATGCCGGTCACGGTAGTAATGCCTTGCTGTTCCAGCAGGCGGATGATCAGCTCCGCGCCTGTATAACGCATAATCCTGTCCTTTTTCAGAGCCGGTGTCAGGAGAGCGGGGAGGGTAGAAAGCAGAAACCCCGCTCGGCTTGCGCCGGCGGGGTTTGGAATCTCGGTTTGATTCGGAACCCGTTACGGCGCGCTGCCGACCACGACCACCACGCGCACGACGACGACCGCGTCAAGCAGCGCGGTGTTGTTTAGTAGTGCGAAAGTAGCGGCGGTGTGTTTCACGGAGAACCTTTGTTCGTTTTGGTTAATTAGCGCACCCATATAAGCATGGGTGTGGAAAAGCCGACAAGGCTTTACCACCATAAAAAGGTAAAATCGTGCTGAATGTCACGTTTTTTTTGCAAAGACAGCAAGCACGTTATGCCAGTCCCAGCATTCTGGCCGCTTCAGGGTGGTGTGACAGCATGGTGGTTTGGCCGTCGTAACCAATCTGGCCTTGCGCAACCAACAGGCTACGCGGCGCGATGCGCAGCGCATCATCCAGTTGGTGGGACACCATCAGCAGCGTCAGTGAGCGCTCCTGACAGATGTGTTCGACCAGTGCCAGCATCTCCTGGCGCAGTGCCGGGTCGAGCGCGGAAAACGGTTCGTCAAGCAGCAAGATCGGTTGCTGGCGAATCAGGCAGCGTGCCAGTGCGGCCCGCTGGCGCTGACCGCCGGACACCTGCGCAGGCAGGCGCTCCAGCAAACCGCTTAACCCCATGCGCCCGGCGATGTCATGCAGCGTCGCGTGTTGCGTGGCCGTCAGCTTCAGGCCGGGGTGTAAGCCGAGCGCGATATTCTGCCAAAGCGTCAGGTGGGCGAACAGGTTATTTTCCTGAAACAAAATCGACACCGGGCGTTGTGACGGCGCACTGGCGCGGTGGTCTTGCCCGTTGAGTATCAGTGCGCCGCTGTCCGCCATCAGGAAACCGGCTATCAGCGCCAGTAGCGTGCTCTTGCCTGCACCGCTGGGGCCAAGCACAGCAACCCGTTCACCGGGCTCAATGGTGACATCAAAGCGCATCGGCAGGTGTTGGTAGACGTAGGTCAGCGTATCAAGCGTTATCATTCTTGCCTGCCAGTTTCTCAATGAGCGTAAACAACAGAAAACACAGCGCCAGCAGTATCAGCGCGGTGACGGCTCCTTCGCTACTGCGATAAGCGCCGATTTGCTGATAGAGATAATACGGCAGGGTGCGAAACTGCTCGCTGCCAAACAGCGCGATGATGCCAAAATCCCCTACCGACAGCACACAGGCAAAGGCGAGCGCGCGTGCCAGCGGGGCACGCAAGGCGCGCAATTCCACCATCTTCAACCGTTGCCAGCCGCATAAACCCAGTGACTGGCACAGCCCGTTATAGCGCGCGGCGGTGTCATACATCGGGCCTTCGAGCACTTTCATCGCGTAGGGGATGGCCAGCAGGGCGTTGGTCAGCACCACCAGCGCGTAAGGTGACGAGGGTAGACCGACTGTGCGGTTAAACAGCAGAAAAAAGCCGCACGCCAGCACGATGCCGGGCATCGCCAGAATCAGCATGCCGCTGAGATCCAGCCATTGTGCCGCCAGCGGTTGCTGGCGTAAGCGCAGTGTCCGGCTGCTCCACAGCAGCATCAGCGTCAGGCACACGCTCACCATCCCGGCGGCCAGTGCCACGCTAAGCGAGGTGCCCAGCGCCTGCCAGAGTGCGGGCTGGGCGAAGACGGTGCGCAGCGATGGGTTAATGCCATCCGCCAGCACCGCCAGCAGCGGCGGCAAGAGCAGAGCGAGCGCCAGCGTAATGATCAGCGTGTCGCACAGGCGGCTCCACCGGCTGTCTTGCGGGTCACGCCAGTGCAGGCGCTGGCTGGTGCCTGGCGCAAGCCAGTGGCTGAGGCGCTGGCTTGCGAGCAGCAGCGTCAGGCAGCAACACAGTTGCAAAAGCGCCAGCAGCGCTGCGCGCGCCGGGTCATAGTCAAAGCTCAGGGCCTGATAAATCGCCAGTTCAAGGGTGGTGGCCTGCGGGCCGCCGCCGAGCGCCAGTACGGTGGCAAAGCTTGAAAAACAGAGCATAAAAATCAGCGCGCCTGCGGGCAGCAACTGGCGGCGCAGCCACGGCCACTCCACCAGCCGAAAAAAGTCCATGCCGCGCAGGCCAAGCTGGGCGGCCAACTGGCGTTGTTCGGTGGGAATATTTTCCAGCGTTTGTAAAAACAGCCGCGTTGCCAGCGGCAGATTAAAAAAGACGTGGGCCAGTAAAATGCCCGGCAAGCCATAGGGCGAAAACGTATAGGGAAGACCGAACAGGGCCAGCGCGTGCGCCAGCCAGCCCTCGCGGCCATAGACCCGTAACAGGCCGAAGACTGCCACCAGCACCGGCAGCACCAGCGTCATGGCGCACAGGCGCAATAGCCAGCGGTGGCCGGGAAAACGGCGGCGGTATAACGCCCTGGCAAGCAGCAAGGCCGGCCCCAGCGAGAGCGCTGAAGACAGCAGCGCCTGCCAGACGCTAAAACGCAGAACGTGCCACAGGTAGTGGTCTTGCCATAAGGCGAGCCAGGGGGCATCGCCCGCCTCGTACCACAGCGCGCCGAATGCCAGCAACGCGGTGGCGCACAGCAGCCCGGCGGCGAAAACGCCCGGCCACAGTGCTCCGGCAAGAAAACGCCGGGATGTTATCAACGGCTGACGGCGCGTTGCCATGCCTGCACCCAACCGGCACGCTGTTCTGCGACCTGCTGAGCGCTAAAGGTCAGTGCGTTGGCCGGTACGGATAAGTTTTGATAGCCTGCGGGCAGATCGGTACGGATAGCCGGATACATCCAGTTGGTGGTCGGGATCAGGTTTTGAACCGTCGGGCTGACCATAAATTGCAGGAACTGCGCCGCCAGTTGCGGGTTTTTGCTGCCTGCCAGCGGTGCGGCGACTTCCACTTGCAGGTAGTGGCCTTCGCTAAAGTTCGCTGCCGCATAGTTCTCTTTCTTCTCGGCAATTACATGGTAAGCCGGAGACGTGGTGTAACTGAGCACCAAATCCGCCTCGCCTTTCAGGAACAGGCCATAGGCCTCGCTCCAGCCTTTGGTAACGGTGACGGTTTTCGCCGCCAGTTTCTGCCAGGCATCCGGCGCGTTATCGCCGTACACTTTTTGCATCCACAGTAGCAGCCCCAGGCCCGGCGTGCTGGTGCGCGGATCTTCATAAATCACTTTCCACGCCTGCGGCCCTTCTACCAGCTCTTTGAGGCTGGCAGGCGGGTTTTTCAGTTTGTCTTTGTTGTAGACAAAGGCAAAGTAACCGTAGTCAAAGGGCAGGAACGTGGCGTTTTGCCAGCCGCCGGGCACCGCTAACGCACCCGTATCGATACCGTGTTTGGCAAACAGCCCGGTTTGTTCTGCCGCCTGCACCAGATTGTTATCCAGCCCCAGTACCACGTCGGCCGGGGTGTTTTTACCTTCCATGCGCAGACGGTTGAGCAGCGCCACACCATCTTCCAGCGCCACGAATTTCAGTTCGCAGTCACAGGTTTTTTCAAATGCGGTCTTGATAGACGGGCCTGGGCCCCATTCAGAGGAGAATGACTCGTAGGTGTAGACCGTGAGGGTGGATTTGGCGAACGCCGGGGCACTGAGCACCAGCAGGCAGGACATCAAGGCAGTAAGAGAATGTTTAAGCACTTTGCGCTCCAATATGTTGAAGGCGGCAAAGGTCTTTGAGCAGGCAAAGTATGCAATCTCAAATCCCTTCGCCGGTATTAACCGGATCAGGTTCGACGGGTATTTTCTCAGCGGCCCATGACACAATGCCCAGGCGCACCCCGTTGAGAACGGCGCTATTGTAGAGGGTTCGTTACAGCAGGAAAAGCGCGATTCGCGCGGCGGGCGATATTCCTTACGCCTGTCGTCTAGTCCCCCGGTGCAAACCAGGCGGATTTAAAATCAAACCAGCCCAGCGTGTTCATGCGCAGGCCGCGCATGTTGGCCTGCCCTTGCAGGCGCAGCCAGTGGTGGAACAGCGGGTGAATGGCCGCATCGCACACCAGTGATTGGCACCACTGCGCCAGATCCAGCTCGCCCTGATGCCATTGACGGGTGAGCCCATCAAGCTCACCATCAGCCAGGCAGTGGCGCAAAAGCGGTAGCTCGCACAGCATGGCGAAGACGGAAAACTCCAGCGGCAGATAAAAATTGGCGCTGCCAAGCCAGAGATCACCGGCCTCTTCTCCCTGGCACCACGCGTCGAACTCCAGCGTGCGCAGCGTCAGCTTCACGCCGTGCGCGGCCAGCAATTGCTGCATGATCCGGCTTATCACCGCGTATTCCGGGTGGTCACGATAACAGCTGAGGGTCAGCTCGGTCAGGCCGATGGGTTTGTCGCGCACCCTGCGCGGCGGGCTGTGATGCCAGCGTGGCAGCAGGCCATAGGCGGGCGACCAATCGCTCTGGTAGGGGCTTTGCGCCAGACTTAACATCGCCACCGGGCTGAGTACCTGAGATAACCAGTGGCGCACATCCGTGTCAGTCATGGCCGGGGAGCGGCGGTCAAACAGCAGGAAATAGCACCCTTCTTCCAGCCGGTTTTCCAGCTCATTATCGAGGGTGTCATCACCTTGCAGCGTGACGGTGCAGGCGGGGATCACCGGCGCATCGGGCAGCACCCAGATGCTCACCTCGTCAATCAGCGCCCGGTAGCCGAAGTAATCATCAAAGGCGTCTATTTTGAGCTGGTCGGGGCTGTTGCGGACCACCTGATACGGCCCGGTGCCAATTGGCTGGCGCATAAAATCGGGTAACGTCGGCCACTCTTTGGGCAGCATCATCGCCGCCACGCTGCCCAGTAACCACGGCAGCCAGCGGTCTGGCATATTGAGGTGGATATCCAGCACGAACGGCATCGGCGAGCGGATGTCTGTCAGGTGCGAAAACAGTGCCAGTGGCTTTAGCCGGTTTAGCGAGGCGATAACATCCTCCATCGTCAGCTCCCTGCCATGATGAAACCGGACGGCAGGGCGCAGGTAAAAACGCCAGTGCAGCGGCGACAGCGCCTGCCAATGGTGGGCGATATCCGCCAGCAGTTCCCCATTTTCCTCATTTAGCTGGGTCAGGCCGCTGAAAATCTGGCGTGCCAGATGCGTTTCCGAGCGGCGCAGCGCACTGCCGGGTAACAGGTTCAGCATCGGCCGGTAGTAGAGGATGCGCAGCAGGTGGCGTCCCTGACGCACGCGGCGGCCCAGATGGGACAGCACCATCTGGCGCACGGCGTCTTTATCACCCAGCAACTGCACCAGTTGGTCAATGCGGTCTTGCTCAAGCAGGTCTTCGGCGCGCTGTTGTTGCAGGGTCAACCCGGTGTAGAGAAAGCACAGGCGTGAGTGTTTACCTCGTCCGGCCTGCGCCTGCCAGGTCAGCCAGCCTTGCTGTTGCATCGCGCCGAGCAACGAGCGGATGTGGCGGCGTGAGCAATGCAGCAATCCGGCCAGTTGTTGCAGCGTGGTGTCGGTATCCTGGCCTTGCAGGCACTGCCAGAGCCGGATGAATTGTTGTTGCAGACGGGGCGAAGACATCGGTGGCGAAGGCATAAAAGAGGAACTCCACGGCTTAAGCTCATCAATATATTTTTCCCTATATTACGCGGATACTTGATGACAGCGAAGGGGAGTTATCTGAGGGGGGCAATATGAACCGATTATTGTATTTCTATCGCTACTGGCTGTGTCGCGGCATCGGTTGTGGCCTGGCGCGGTTGAGTGAGGCCGAGCGGATGGCCATATTGCTACAGGCCACGCAATGGCACATCGCACAGATGGATGAGAAGACGTATCGCCACTGGTTATAACGACACGTCATCGGTTAACGCTGACGGATATCACATCCGGTGGTGCTAAATAACGTGGCGGTTCACCGCCACACAGTTCTGAGTAATGGTGCTGTTCACCAGCCAGCGGCCTGTTCCGCTGGCTTTTTTTATGGTGCGGCGTTATTCCAGCGGTTTTAGCCGGGCGACGAAGTGACGTAGTACCGGCGGTTCATAGGTAAACGTCAGCCCTTTGATACTGCTGGCTCTCTCTTTGAGGGCAATCAGCGAATCGGCGATGTAGTCCATGTGGTCGTTGGTGTAGACGCGGCGCGGAATGGTCAGGCGCAGCAACTCCAGCGGCGAAGGTTTCTGTTCGCCGGTATCCGGGTCGCGCCCCAGCAGTAATGAGCCGATTTCCACGCTGCGAATACCGGCTTCCAGATAGAGCGCGTTATTGAGCGCCTGTGCCGGGAACTGCTCGGCAGGAATGTGCGGCAGCAGCTTTTTCGCATCGACAAATACCGCATGGCCGCCCACCGGGTATTGAATCGGAATACCGCCTGCGCGCAGGCGCTCGCCAAGATACGTCACCTGGCCGATGCGGTAGGTCAGGTAATCTTCGTTCATGCCTTCCTCAAGCCCTATCGCCAGCGCTTCCATGTCGCGCCCGGCCAGCCCGCCATAGGTGACGAAGCCTTCCATCGGCACGCAGCGAATGCGCACCTCGTTGAACAGTTCTTCATCGCTGCGAAAACAGCACAGGCCACCAATGTTCACCATCGGATCTTTCTTCGCTGACATGGTCAGCATATCGCCATATTGGTACATCTCATGGACGATCGCTTTGATGGAGCGGTTTTCATAACCGGCTTCACGCTGTTTGATGAACCAGGCATTTTCACAAAAACGGGCAGAGTCAATCACCACCGGGATGCCGTGCTGCTGCGCGATGCGATACACCTCACGCATGTTACCCATTGAAATCGGCTGGCCGCCGGAGCTGTTACAGGTGACGGTGGTGATGATAGCCACCACGTTGTCTGCGCCATGCTGCTCAATCGTCGTCTGTAACAGGTCGAGGTCGAAGTCGCCTTTCCAGTCGTAATAGGTGGTGGTGTCAAAGGCTTTCGGCGTGACGACGTTAATGGCGCGCGCGCCGTTGAGCTCAACGTGGGCGGCGGTGGTATCAAAATGGAAATTGGAAATAAACACCGGTTTTTTGCCGCCGCCGGCGCGCTGTTTTTTGGCTATCAGGCAGGGGAACAGAATTTGCTCGGCACCACGGCCCTGATGGGTGGGAATCGTAAAGGGGTAGCCCAGCAACGTTTGCACTTTTTCACACAAATGGTAGTAGTTGCGCGACCCGGCATAGGCTTCATCACCCATCATTAGCCCGGCCCACTGGCGGTCGCTCATGGCACCGGTGCCGGAGTCGGTCAGCAGGTCGATATACACATCCTCGCTACGCAGCAAAAACGGGTTATAGCCTGCTTCCTGCAAGGCTTTCTCCCGCTCGGCGCGGTTGGTCATACGGATGTTTTCTACCATTTTGATACGAAAAGGTTCAGGAATACGTTTCATGCAATCTCTCCTCTCGCCCGCAGGGGCGCAACGGCACCACGTTTCGGATGTGGCGTCAGTTGAATGTTTTGTCAATGCAATAAAATCAGGCGGTTATGCGCCAGATGGACAGAACAACGGAAGGTCAGCGCGCGGCTGACTCAGGCATGAAACGGGCGGGGAAAATCATTGGTCAGACGATGGTCGATATTGAACCAGGGGCGGCAGTCGCCACAGAGGTTCTGTCGATAACACCGGATGATACGTGTCATGAGCCCTCCTTATCTCGTGAGTCTTGAAAGCCCAGCATAGGCGAAAAGCGGTGGTAAAAACCGTGATCCCACGGGCAAACCGGCACCAGGCAGTGAGGCGTGATGAGAATAACAACATATCAATAATGCTTCTCATTACCATGAAGTGCTGGTAAAACAGAGCGGAAAGCCACTTGCCATGTTCAGGCCGGGTGGCGAAAACCGGTGTAATCAAGAGGTGAGCAGCGTTATGGCTGGGGTAAAGGAATATAGAGTCTTTGATGTCACATTGGCGCACAAGGTCTTGCTGACGCCGTCTCTGATAGCGTGTGTGTTACAGGGCGAGGCGGTCAAAGAGATGAAAATCTGTGCGCCGGATCAGCGCATCAAAGTGCTGTTGCCTGCGGAAGATGGCACGCCGTCAAGCCTGCCGCCGACAGGCGAGTGGTACAAGCTGGCGCAGGCGCTGCCCAAAGCACAGCGCCCGATTGCGCGTACCTATACGCTGCGTGCGCTGGATACCGAGCGCGGTGAGATGACGGTAGAGTTTGTCGCGCACGGCACCGAAGGCCCGGCTTCCGCCTGGGCGCTGGGTGCCGAGCCCGGTGCGCGTTTGCAGGTGGTCGCGCCGCGTGGGGATTATGCCGGTGATAACGGCGGCTATGAGTGGGTGCAGTCAGCACTGACCCGGCAGGTGTTACTGATGGGCGATGAAACGGCGCTACCGGCCATCAAGAGTATTCTTGAGCAACTGGCGCGGCAGGATAACCCGCCGCAGGTGCAGGCGTTCATCGAAGTACCGTTACAGGCGGATTGCACCGATGACTATCGCACGTTGCCGTTTGCCGAGGTGGTGTGGCTGCCGCGCGAAGGCACGGGCGCAACCTATGGTGAGCGTTTGCTGGAAGCCGCGCGGCATTGGTCATGCCCGACAGCGCAAGCCGTATCACATCCGGTGACGGTTGAGGATATCGCCGAGGGGGAAAAAGTCTGGCAACCGGCCAGCGCGCAGCAAGGTCAGTTCTTTGGCTGGGTGGCGGCGGAATCCTCTGCGGTGAAAGCATTGCGCCGCTATCTGCTGGCAGAAAAAGGGGGCGCACAGGATGCCATCACGTTCATGGCCTACTGGAGCCGGGGCCCGCGTCCACATTGAGTTTGTTGGCAAACCGCCGTGTTTTGTTGCTTGAGGAGCTTATGCAAGACTGGTGGGAGGTTTCGTGCGCGATAACGGCGATTCTCCCTTTGCAGCACCGTCGCACGCACGACAAGGAGAGGCTCAAACGCCGCCTCTCCTTGACCACTGGCTGGAGGCTAAACTGCGCCGCTAACGCGGTACCTTCGGCGTTCGCCTTCGCTGTTCGGGCCGCCCGTGACGCGTTCCATACGCGGCACGGGCTTTCGCCGCATCCATGCGGCTCACCCGGCGAAGTCGTCCACCTCAGCGCAGTTTGGATGCCTGAAATCGCTTTGCCTGCGCTTAAGTCGTTTTGTCTGTAAGCCAAAAGCCCACAGAGCCGAATTAACGCAGAAACGCCGGTTGCTGTTCTTCGTAACGGGCGATGGCGGCATCGTGTTGCAGCGTCAGGCCGATGCTGTCCAGACCGTTTATCATGCAGTGGCGGCGGAAGCTGTCTATTTCAAACGCGTAGGTGTTGTCGCCCGCTTTCACCTGCTGGGCTTCCAAATCCACCGTGAAGGTGATGCCTTCGTGGCTGGCGACCAGTTTGAACAAGTCATCGATATCCGACTCGCTCAGTTTGACCGGCAACAGCTGGTTGTTAAACGCGTTGCCGTAAAAAATATCGGCAAAGCTTGGTGCAATCACCACGTTGAAGCCGTAATCGGTCAGCGCCCAGGGCGCGTGCTCGCGCGAAGAACCACAGCCGAAGTTTTCGCGCGCCAGCAGAATACTGGCTCCTTTGTAGCGCGGCAGGTTCAGCACGAACTCCGGGTTAGGCTGCTGCCCGGCATCGTCAAGAAAACGCCAGTCGTGAAACAGGTGTTGACCAAAGCCGGTGCGCGTCACCTTTTGCAGAAACTGCTTGGGGATAATCGCATCGGTATCGACGTTGGCGGCATCGAGCGGTACGACCAGACCTGTGTGTTGGGTAAATTTAGCCATGGAGTGCCTCTCTTAATTCAGTTCACGAATGTCTGCGAAACGGCCGGTAACCGCCGCCGCCGCTGCCATCGCCGGGCTGACCAGATGGGTACGTCCACCGCGGCCCTGACGCCCTTCAAAGTTACGGTTGCTGGTGGAAGCGCAGCGCTCGCCGGGGTTCAGGCGGTCATTGTTCATCGCCAGACACATGGAGCAACCGGGCAAGCGCCATTCGAAACCGGCGTCGATAAAGATTTTGTCCAGCCCTTCGGCTTCCGCCTGCGCCTTGACCGGGCCAGAACCGGGCACCACGTAAGCCTGTACGCCGTTGGCCACTTTGCGCCCTTTGGCGATGGCGGCGGCGGCGCGTAAGTCTTCAATACGCGAGTTGGTGCAAGAGCCGATAAACACTTTGTCGATGGCAACATCGGTCAGTTTCACGCCCGCTTGCAGGCCCATGTAGGCCAGTGCTTTTTCCGCCGAGGCACGCTCTACCGGGTCACTAAACGATTCCGGTAACGGAATGATTTGATCAACGGCAATCACCTGACCGGGGTTGGTGCCCCAGGTGACTTGCGGCGCGATGTCGGCGGCATCCAGTGTGACGACGGCGTCGTAGGTAGCGTCGTCATCAGAGCGCAGGGTGCTCCAGTAGGCAACGGCGGCATCCCAGTCGCTGCCGGTGGGGGCGAACTGGCGGTCTTTCAGGTAGGCAAAGGTGGTGTCATCCGGTGCCACCAGACCTGCTTTTGCGCCCATTTCGATGGCCATGTTGCACAGCGTCATACGGCCTTCCATGCTCAGAGCCTGAATCGCGTTGCCGGTGAACTCCACCACATAGCCGGTGCCGCCCGCGCTGCCGGTTTTCCCGATGATGGCCAGCACGATGTCTTTGGCGGTGATGCCGGGGGCTGCTTCGCCACTGACATCAATTTTCATGGTTTTGGCGCGGCCCTGTTTCAGGGTTTGTGTCGCCAGAACGTGCTCGACTTCCGAGGTGCCGATACCAAATGCCAGCGAGCCAAACGCGCCATGAGTCGCGGTGTGAGAATCACCGCAGACGATGGTCATGCCCGGCAGCGTCATGCCTTGTTCCGGCCCGATAACATGCACGATGCCCTGAAACGGGTGGTTCAGGTCATACAACTGCACGCCGAATTCGGCGCAGTTTTTGATAAGTTCCTGCATCTGGATCCGTGCCATTTCGCCGCTGGCATTGATGTCGCGGGTCTGGGTGGACACGTTATGATCCATGGTGGCAAAGGTTTTCCCCGGCTGGCGTACTTTGCGGCCCATGGCGCGCAGGCCGTCAAACGCCTGTGGTGACGTGACTTCATGCACCAGATGACGGTCGATATACAGCAACGGGGTTTCATTCGGCGCTTCGTGCACCACATGCGCATCGAACAGTTTTTGGTATAAGGTCTTCGCCATGATCACGCCCCTTCTGCTACAAAGCGGGCAATCGCGTCGCCCATTTCATCCGTGGTAACGGCTTCATCACCGTTTGCCAAATCGCCGGTGCGATAGCCTTCCGCCAGTGCGCGGTTAACCGCCTGCTCAATGGTGGTGGCGGCGTCATCGGCCCCCAGGCTGTAGCGCAACAGCAGCGCGGCAGACAGGATTTGCGCAATCGGGTTGGCGATGTTCTTACCGGCGATATCCGGTGCCGAACCGCCAGCCGGTTCATACAGGCCAAAACCCTGCTCGTTGAGGCTGGCTGACGGCAGCATTCCCATAGAGCCGGTTATCATCGCGCACTCGTCGGACAAAATATCGCCGAACAGGTTAGAGCACAGCAGCACGTCAAACTGCGACGGGTCTTTGATCAACTGCATGGTGGCGTTGTCGATGTACAGGTGATTGAGTTTCACGTCCGGGTAGTCACGGGCGATTTCATTGACGATTTCGCGCCACAAAATCGAGCTTTGCAGCACGTTTGCCTTGTCGATAGAGGTGACAAGGCTGCGGCGTTTGCGCGCTGATTCAAAGGCGATGCGGGCAATCCGCTCGATTTCGAAACGGTGATACACCTCGGTGTCGAACGCGCGTTCGTGCATGCCGCTGCCTTCACGGCCTTTCGGCTGGCCGAAGTAAATGCCGCCGGTCAGTTCGCGCACGCACAGAATATCAAAGCCTTTGGCGGCGATATCACTGCGCAGCGGGCAGAAGGCTTCCAGCCCTTGGTACAGGCGTGCCGGGCGCAGGTTACTGAACAGGCGGAAGTGTTTACGCAACGGCAGCAACGCGCCGCGTTCCGGCTGCTCTGCCGGTGGCAGATGTTCCCATTTCGGGCCGCCGACGGAGCCGAACAGAATGGCGTCGGCCTGTTCGCAACCCTCGACCGTGCTTTGCGGCAGCGGTGTGCCCTGACGGTCAATGGCGATACCGCCGACGTCATACTCGCTGGTGGTGAGCTGTAAACCGAAACGCTGGCGAACGGCGTCCAATACTTTGTATGCCTGGGCCATCACTTCCGGGCCGATGCCGTCACCGGGTAAGACGGCGATATGGTAACTCTTGGTCATCACACTGTTTCCTGACTGTTGTGTTTGTTGTGCTGCTGCAAACGTTGCACTTCTTTTTCTACCAACTGTGCGCGTTTGATGTTGTTTAATACGTTAACCATGGCGTTCGCGGAGGATTCGACGATATCCGTTGCCAGCCCCACGCCGTGGAAGCGGCGTTCCTGATATTCCACTACGATGTCAACCTGACCCAGTGCTTCTTTGCCTTGCCCTTTGGCCGACAACTGGTATTTGACCAGATTAATCGGATAACCGGTGATACGGTTGATGGCCTGATACACCGCATCCACCGGGCCGTTGCCCGTCGCCGCTTCAGACAGTGTCTCTTCACCGCATGACAATTTGACGGATGCTGTTGCCATCACGCTTGAGCCGGACTGCACGCTAAAGTAATCGAGGCGATAGAACTCGGAGCTCTCCTGCTGGTTGTTGATGAATGCCAGTGCTTCCAAATCGTAATCGAACACCTGGCCTTTCTTGTCGGCCAGTTTCAGGAAATCGGCGTACAGCGTATCCAGATTGTAATCATTTTCTTTGTAACCCATTTCTTCCATGCGGTGCTTGACGGCAGCACGGCCGGAGCGGGAAGTCAGGTTCAACTGCACTTCTTTCAGGCCGATCGATTCCGGCGTCATGATTTCGTAATTTTCGCGATTTTTCAGCACGCCATCCTGATGGATACCGGAGGAATGCGCGAAGGCGTTAGCGCCGACCACCGCTTTGTTCGCCGGGATCGGCATGTTGCAAATCTGGCTGACGATTTGGCTGGTGCGGTAAATTTCCTGATGGTTGATACCGGTGTGCAGGTTCATCAACTGGTTGCGCACCTTAATCGCCATAATCACTTCTTCCAGCGCACAGTTACCGGCGCGCTCGCCGATACCGTTCAGCGTGCCTTCTACCTGACGCGCCCCGGCATGAACCGCGGCCATGGCGTTACCGACCGCCAGACCCAGGTCATCATGGGTGTGTACGGAAATAATGGCTTTATCGATATTTGGTACGCGCTGATACAAGGACGCGATGATATTGCCGAATTCGTGCGGCAGCGTGTAGCCCACGGTATCAGGGATGTTGATGGTACGCGCACCGGCGTTGATAGCGGCTTCCACCACCCGGCTTAAATCTTCAATCGGCGTGCGACCCGCATCTTCACAGGAGAACTCTACGTCATCGGTGTAGTTGCGCGCGCGTTTGATCATATACGTCGCGCGTTCAATGACCTCATCCAGCGTGCTGCGCAACTTGGTGGCGATGTGCATCGGCGAGGTGGCAATAAAGGTGTGGATACGGAACGCCTCAGCGACGCGCAAGGATTCGGCTGCCACATCAATGTCTTTTTCAACGCAACGGGCCAGGGCGCAGACGCGGCTGTTTTTGATGTTGCGGGCAATCGTCTGCACAGACTCGAAATCGCCGGGAGAGGAGACCGGAAAACCGACTTCCATCACATCGACGCCCATACGTTCCAGCGCCAGCGCAATCTGCAATTTTTCTTTTACGCTGAGGCTGGCTTGCAGCGCTTGTTCACCGTCACGCAATGTCGTATCGAAAATAATGACTTGTTGGCTCATCAGTCTTCTTCCTTAATGTGTTGTGTCTGACGCCCGGCGAGTAAAAAAAAACCCGCGCATTGGCGCGGGTTTTTATGTGAAGTGTGACGTGAAATCAGCTGTGATTATCGCCCACTGGCATACCGCGCAAAGAAGATGCGTGTAGTAGTAGGCCTAGTAGTTTAGCGAAGTTAAACATGCTGTTTCGTCATCCAAATCGATTAAAATTCAGTTCTGCTCTTATTGGTACTTGATTCACGTTGTGATGTCAACAACGGGATATAATACAAACGAGCGCGGGTCAGGTGTCTGGTCGGTCACAGTCCCTGCGCAAAAGCAGTGGAAAGCGCTTTGACGCCGCTTTCTGGCAGGGTAGACTGCCAGCCCGATTTATATCGCCGATTATTGAAATTGCCAGGCTCATGCACGCATCATGAAGACTCATTCACACTCTCAAAACCCGTCACTTTCGCAATACCACCTGGTTCAGCGTATTCAACAACAGATAACCCAGCGGCCAAATGCGCTGGCATTTCGTGAATGGGAACCGGACAGGGAATGCCAGCTCGACTGGCATCAGGCCGGTGAACGTATTCGCCGCATCGCCTGCGGGCTGCTCGGATTAGGCATTGATGTGCAGGAGCGGGTTGCGATTTTCGCTGACAATGCGATTGCCTGGTCGCTGGCAGATTTAGCGCTGTTGCACTTGCGCGCCGTGACTGTACCGCTGTATGCAACCAGTGCGGCTGCACAAACAGCCTTTATTCTCAATGATGCGGATATCCGCACGGTGTTTGTCGGCGGTCAGGCGCAGTTTGACTTGCTGATGTCTTTGCGCGATAGCTGCCCGCAATTGCGTACCATTATCTTGATGGATGAGCAGATTCGCCGCCGTGGTTGCGATATTGCCGTATCGTTACAGGAGTTTGAAGAGAAGGCGGAACTGTCGGTATGGGAGCCGGTGCTGCGCCAGAGAGTGGCAGAGCGCAGCCTTGAGGATTTATTCACACTGATCTACACCTCCGGCACGACTGGCGAGCCCAAAGGCGTGATGCTCGATTATGCCAACATGGCGACCCAACTGGCGCTGCATGATGAACGCTTAGACGTGGGTGGGCAGGATGTGTCGCTGTGTTTTCTGCCGCTGTCGCATGTGTTTGAACGTGCCTGGAGCTTTTTTATCATGCACAGCGATGCGGTGAACGTTTTTCTGCGCGATACCAATCGGGTGCGCGAGGCGATGGCGGCGGTGCGGCCAACGGTGATGTGTGCGGTGCCGCGCTTTTACGAGAAAGTATTTAGCGCGATTCATGAAAAAGTTGCGCAGGCTCCGTGGTTGCGACGCGGGCTGTTTCATTGGGCGATGACGCAGGGGAAGCAGCGCTTTTTGTGTCGTCAGGCCGGTAAACGGGCCGGGTTGTGGCAGATGCTGTGTTATCGTCTGGCAGATCGGCTGGTTTTGTCGCGTTTGCGTCACGTATTAGGCGGTAATGTGCGCTTTCTGCCTGCCGCAGGCGCACATCTTGATAGCCGGGTGATTGCGTTTTTTCAGTCGATGGGCGTGCGGATTGTCTATGGCTATGGGTTGACGGAAACCTGTGCCACCGTTTCGTGCTGGCAAGAGTATGGCGAAACCGGCTCCGTAGGGACGCCGTTGCCTGGTATTGAGATACGGATTGGCGAGCAGAATGAAATTCAGGTGCGCGGTGCAACGGTGATGCGCGGTTATTATCGTCGGGGGCAAGAGACGGCCGCCGCCTTCACGCCTGATGGCTGGTTTAAAACCGGAGATGCCGGGGAAATAGATGAGCATGGCAACCTGTTCATCACCGAGCGGTTGAAGGATTTGATGAAAACCTCTGGGGGCAAATATATCGCGCCACAGCATCTCGAAGGTGCGCTGGGCCAGGATCGCTTTATCGAACAGGTCGCGGTGATTGCCGATGCGCGTAAATATGTGTCGGCGCTGATTGTCCCCTGTTTTGATGCGCTGGAAGAGTACGCCCGCTCTATCAACCTTATCTATCAGGACAGGATGGAGCTGTTACGCCACAGCCATATTTTGTCGCTGTTTGAACAACGCCTGCACACGGTGCAAAAAGAGTTTGCCCGTTTCGAGCAGGTGAAAAAATTTACGTTGCTGTCGGCCCCGTTTAGTCTCGAGCAAGGCGAGCTGACGCCGACACTAAAACTCCGCCGAAAAGTCATTCATCAGCGTTATCAGCTGGAAATCGAAGCCATGTACACGGATTAGCAGAGGTTTTGGCGGTCAGGTGACGTGATTTGCTATTTTTTGTGCCAATATTTCACTCTGTAATGCATCGGCCCGGCGGGATATATTGTAATGCCGTGCCGATGCATTAGCGTTTTATCCCCTATTACCCTCTTTTAACAGTTGATTTACTAAAAGTGCCTCATCTTCAGCGTGGGCGCGGCGTTTGCCTGCATCATCATCTGGCGTTATGTTAATAAGTTATATGTTAAAACCCGGACGGGCTCTTTTAGGTCACCGTCTGCGAGCGCGGGGTCTTTCCCCTGTCAATACAGTGGCGTGAAGCGTCGCCATCTGAACAATAAGAGGCAAACCCATGGAGATGTTGTCAGGCGCCGAAATGGTGGTTCGATCGTTGATCGATCAGGGCGTAAAACATGTGTTCGGTTATCCGGGGGGGCGGTGCTGGATATTTATGATGCACTGCACACCGTCGGCGGTATTGAGCATATTTTAGTGCGTCATGAGCAAGGCGCGGTACACATGGCCGATGGCTATGCCAGAGCGACAGGTGAGGTGGGGGTCGTGTTGGTGACATCCGGCCCGGGAGCCACCAATGCGATTACCGGGATTGCGACCGCCTATATGGATTCTATTCCGCTGGTGGTGATTTCCGGCCAGGTGGCGACGTCTCTGATTGGCTATGACGCGTTTCAGGAATGCGACATGGTGGGCATTTCCCGGCCGGTGGTGAAACACAGTTATCTGGTAAAACAAACGGAAGATATCCCCACCGTACTGAAAAAAGCGTTTTACCTTGCTGCCAGTGGGCGACCCGGCCCGGTAGTGGTGGACTTGCCAAAAGATATTCTCAACATCGCCAACAAGCTGCCCTATGCCTATCCCGATCAGGTGAGCCTGCGCTCCTACAACCCGACCGTGCAGGGCCATAAGGGGCAGATTAAACGTGCGTTGCAAACGCTGCTGGCTGCCGAGCGCCCGGTGATTTATAGCGGCGGTGGCGTTATCAATGCCAATTGTCATCAGGAGCTGCGTGCGCTGGCAGAAAAACTGAATCTTCCGGTGACCTGCTCGCTGATGGGGCTGGGGGGATTTCCCGGCACTCATCGTCAGTGCCTTGGCATGCTCGGTATGCACGGCACCTATGAAGCTAACATGACGATGCATAACGCCGATGTTATCTTCGCCGTCGGGGTGCGTTTTGACGACAGAACCACTAATAATCTGACCAAGTACTGCCCGAATGCCACCATTTTGCACATTGATATCGATCCGGCGTCCATTTCCAAAACGGTGGCGGCTGATATCCCCATCGTTGGTGATGCTCGCCAGGTGCTCGGCCTGATGCTGGAATTGCTGGCGCAAGGTGGCAATACACAGCAAAAATTCGATGCTTTGCGTGACTGGTGGCAGCAGATTGATCAATGGCGTACGCGCCAGTGCCTGAAATACAGCACCGAGGGTGATGCCATTAAACCGCAGGCAGTGATTGAAACCCTGCACCGGCTGACAGAGGGGAAGGCGTATGTTGCCTCTGACGTCGGTCAGCATCAGATGTTCGCTGCGCTCTATTATCCCTTTGATGAGCCGCGCCGCTGGGTAAATTCCGGTGGTCTGGGAACCATGGGCTTTGGCTTACCTGCCGCGCTGGGGATTAAGCTGGCGTTGCCGCAAGAAACGGTTATCTGCGTGACCGGTGATGGCAGTATCCAGATGAATATTCAGGAGTTGTCTACGGCGTTGCAGTATGACTTGCCGGTGGTTGTCGTCAGCCTCAACAACCGTTTCCTCGGCATGGTGAAACAGTGGCAGGACATGATCTATTCCGGTCGCCATTCCAGCTCTTATATGGAATCGCTGCCAGATTTTGTCAAGCTGGCAGAGGCTTATGGCCATGTCGGTATCACCATTGATAAGCCAGATGAGCTGGAGTCGAAGCTGAAAGCGGCGCTGGAGCAGAAAAACCGCCTGGTGTTTGTGGATGTACGCGTAGACAGCAGTGAGCATGTCTATCCTATGCAAATCCGTGGCGGAGCAATGGATGAGATGTGGTTAAGCAAAACGGAGAGGACCTGATCATGCGTCGTATTTTGTCAGTATTGCTGGAAAATGAATCAGGTGCTCTGTCGCGCGTGATTGGCCTGTTTTCACAACGCGGTTATAACATTGAAAGCCTGACCGTAGCCCCGACGGATGACCCGACACTTTCACGTATGACGATTCAGACCGTCGGTGATGAAAAAGTGCTGGAACAGATTGAAAAGCAACTGCATAAGCTGGTCGATGTGCTGCGCGTGAGCGAACTTGGGCAAGGCGCGTGTGTTGAACGTGAGCTGATGCTGGTGAAGCTTCAGGCAACCGGCTATGGCCGTGAAGAAGTCAAACGCAGTGCAGAAATCTTCCGCGGGCAGATAGTGGATGTCACTGCGTCGCTGTATACCGTACAACTGGTGGGCACCAGCGAGAAACTGGATGCCTTTCTGAACAGCGTGCGCGACGTGGCCGAGATAATTGAAGTCGCTCGTTCCGGGGTAGTGGGTGTCGCGCGCGGCGAGCGTATCATGCGCTGACGCGAAGCTGAAACAAGGCCAGCCGTTTGGCGATATGCTGATTTTCTTACAGCAAAACGGGCTTCTATGGTGGTAATATCTGGCCCGGCTATGATGCCGGGCTTTTTATTGGCGAGAGAGATAAATAATAAAAGCGGTTGCCCGTCAGTGTTTTCTGCGCTTAGATCGGTATCATATCCACGGTTAATTCATGGTTATCGGTTTATTCTTTACTTTTTATCCGGCTTATTAAGGGGTTGCCAGTGAAACTGGATGAAATTGCGCGTCTTGCTGGGGTTTCGCGTACGACGGCCAGTTACGTCATTAATGGTAAGGCGAAGCAATATCGCGTGAGCGATAAAACCGTCGAGAAAGTTATGGCGGTGGTCAGGGAGCATAATTACCACCCCAATGCCGTTGCTGCTGGTTTGCGTGCCGGGCGCACCCGTTCTATCGGGCTGGTGATTCCTGATTTGGAAAACACCAGTTATACCCGTATTGCCAATTATCTGGAGCGTCAGGCGCGTCAGCGTGGTTATCAGTTGCTGATTGCCTGTTCGGAAGATCAACCCGATAACGAAATGCGTTGTATTGAACACCTGCTACAACGCCAGGTCGATGCCATCATCGTCTCGACGGCTTTGCCACCAGAACATCCGTTCTACCAACGCTGGGCTAATGATCCGTTACCGGTTATCGCACTCGACCGCGCCCTTGATCGCGAGCATTTTACCAGCGTGGTCGGCGCGGACATGGAAGATGCGGAGATGCTGGCACAAGAGCTGCGCAAAATCGATGCTCAGGCGGTGATGTACCTTGGCGCACTGCCGGAGTTATCGGTCAGTTTCTTGCGTGAACAAGGGTTCCGGCGTGCCTGGGAAGGCGATGCGCGTCAGGTCGATTACATTTACGCCAATAGCTATGAGCGCAGTGCCGCTGCTGCCGTGTTCGAAGAGTATTTGAACACGCATCCGATGCCCCAGGCGCTGTTCACCACCTCGTTTCCGTTATTGCAGGGTGTGATGGATGTGACGCTCAAGCAGAGTGGCCGCCTGCCTAATAATCTGGCGATTGCCACCTTTGGCGACAACGAGCTGCTGGATTTTCTGGAGTGCCAGGTGCTGGCGGTGGCGCAGCGCCATCGTGAGGTGGCCGAGCGTGTGCTGGAGCTGGTGCTGGCGAGCCTGGATGAGCCGCGTAAGCCCAAGCCCGGTTTGTACCGTATTCGTCGCAACCTGTACCGGCGTGGTTTTCTCAGTCGACGTTAATCGGCAAGTATTGTGCCCTGTCAGTGAGGCGTTTCTTAACAGATGAATCCGCTCTGGCAGGGTAATGATGGTGTCAATATCACCTGATTCATTCAGCGAGTGATGTGCTTCACACCCGACGGGCTCAAACGTAGCAAGATCGCGGAACCGCGGATAACGTCCATATTTCTGCGTTAATCACCGTGTGGCTTTTGCGCCATATTCCCGAGTTTATTTGATAAGATAATTCTCATTTTTATTCCTTTTCTCTT
This sequence comes from Dickeya aquatica, assembly GCF_900095885.1. Taxonomy (NCBI): domain Bacteria; kingdom Pseudomonadati; phylum Pseudomonadota; class Gammaproteobacteria; order Enterobacterales; family Pectobacteriaceae; genus Dickeya; species Dickeya aquatica. The sequence goes on along the minus strand of NZ_LT615367.1, from coordinate 3,833,089 downwards.
TTTTTTTCTTCTTTTATATTCCGGTTAATCATTCTGGATTAATGACTGATAATTTGTGAACTTTGGGAAATAGTGACCCGGAACAGGCGGCGGCAATATTCCAAAAAATAACCGTAGGCGACGCCCATGAACATGGAAATAAGCGCGTTGCTGGCAACCGCTTTAATGATTTGTGCGGGTTCTGCACCAATAATCAGTAAGATAGCGGCATACACCGGTGACTGGAAACTGACATAAGCAAACAGGTCGGCCATGTTTTTTCCTCTTTGGCCGTGCATTTTAAATCGCAACGTTATTGCAACAATACGGTCGCGATAAACCCCATAAGGCCAGGCAATGACGATATTAACCGGGATAGATAATAACCGTGAAGAAAGTGACTGCTCAAATGTCATGCCAGATAACAGTATTTCAATGGCCATTCCTGTGAGAAAACAGTAGACCACCATGGCGAAAGTATCGGCGATAATGCCGCGCATTTTGGATGGAGAAGAAATCATCTTCTTTGACCTCATGTTAAAGGACAATGTTTTATTTTTAAGGCTGTTTTTTGGTTTTTGATGTGGCATTTTGGCTTGAAATGTAGTCTACATGACTATCAATGATGTTTTAACTAGTAAAAAAAACTTATTTTTGCCTGTTTTTTGTTCAGCGGCGCAACTTTATGGCTGCAAATCGTCTTTTCTGTGCCATATATCGGGAGGTGAATATTTAATTTCATATAAAACAGTTGATTACATATTTTTTCACCACGAATGGGCTCATGCAGTGCGCATGGCGTGTTTTTTCGCGGGGAATGTTGCGCGCGAGTAAAGTGCAAGTGAATGTGAATGGGGGTGGATATAACACCCAAGATGTCTGGCGGAAGTAACGAAACCGCCGCTTAATATTTCTGTGATAAATAGATAACGTTGTCTGAAGTGGCGCAGAGTGTGTGCTACATCAAAAAAATGTCATTCCGATAAAAATAAATTCGCTCAGTTGCCAAAGAACGTGAGAAATGAACAAAATTTGTCAGGAAAATGTTTAAAAATCAGCCGATAAAAATAGTTCATCCGCAGTGGCAAAATCAAAAAATACGTATCTAACTGTGACAATCAAAATAATATTGCACTGGATAAAAAACTCTATATCTTTATGCACCCTCTGATGAGGCATTAATTTTCCTTAAATAATCACAGCGTTAATACTCATTATTTTGAGGTGGTGATTTTTTGGCGGTTTTTTCATACCACGATCGGGCTGGAAATAATACCCAGGCGCGCCCGTGCTGGCTTGACAAGCTTTTCATCCGCTCCGTAAACTCTCAATAGTGGGGATTTGTGGGATAAAGTGGTAAAAAAGGCCATGAAGGGTTAAATACGGTCATGTTTCGTGGGGCGACGCTGGTCAACCTCGATGGTAAAGGACGGCTCGCCGTTCCTACCCGGTATCGGGATTTACTGAACGAGGAAGCACAAGGCCAAATGGTCTGTACCATTGACCTTCATCAACCCTGCCTGCTGCTTTACCTGCTGCCCGAATGGGAAATTATCGAACAGAAACTTTCTCGCCTGTCGAGTATGAACCCTGCTGAGCGTCGTGTTCAGCGTCTGTTGCTGGGGCATGCCAGTGAATGCCAGATGGATAGCGCTGGCCGGATACTGATTGCATCCACACTACGGCAACATGCGGGTCTTACGAAAGAAGTGATGCTGGTTGGACAGTTCAACAAGTTTGAGCTGTGGGATGAACAGACCTGGTATCGACAAGTCAAGGATGATATTGACGCGGAGCAGTCAACTCAGGAACCTTTATCTGAGCGGCTGCGGGACTTATCACTATAGTCATGGCAGAAACGTTTAAACATACCACCGTGCTGTTGGATGAAGCCGTGAACGGCTTGAATATCCGCAGTAACGGTATCTATATCGATGGCACGTTTGGTCGTGGTGGTCACTCGCGCCTCATTCTGTCTCATCTCGGGCCAGAAGGCCGTTTGCTGGCGATTGATCGTGACCCACAGGCCGTGGCCGTGGCCAGCACCATTAACGATGCTCGCTTCTCCATTATTCACGGGCCATTTTCCGATCTCGCTGACTATGTTTCAGAATACGGACTGACCGGCAAAATCGACGGCATTTTGCTGGATTTAGGCGTTTCTTCACCTCAGCTTGACGACCCGGAACGCGGCTTTTCTTTTATGCGTGACGGGCCATTGGATATGCGCATGGACCCGACTCGCGGGCAGTCGGCCGCTCAATGGTTAATGAGCGCCGCAGAAGAGGACATCGCCTGGGTGCTGAAAACTTTTGGTGAGGAACGGTTTGCCAAACGTATTGCCCGCGCCATTGTGGAGCGCAATCGCGTGGAACCGCTGACTCGCACCAAGGCTTTGGCCGAACTGATTGCTGCTGCCAGCCCGATACGGGAAAAACACAAGCACCCGGCGACGCGTTCGTTTCAGGCTATTCGCATTTATATCAACAGTGAACTCGAAGAAATTGAGCGCGCCTTGAATGGGGCTTTGCAGGTGCTTGCCCCCAATGGCCGCCTGTCGGTTATCAGTTTCCACTCGCTGGAAGACCGGATTGTAAAACGCTTTATCCGTCAGCATAGCCGTGGGCCACAGGTGCCTGCCGGATTACCGCTAACGGAAGAGCAGTTGCGCAGTCAGGGCGGCCAGACGCTGAAAACGATAGGGAAAATGATGCCATCAGAGGCTGAAGTCGCCGATAATCCGCGCGCGCGCAGTTCGGTGCTGCGTTTTGCCCAAAGGCTGCCGTCGTGATCGGTAATGAACGTCATTCGCTTGGTGGGGTGATTGGGGAAGACTTGCTGCGTCACGGCAAGATAGCGGTATTGCTACTGATTGGGGTGCTGGTTTCCGCCATTCTGGTGGTGACAACGGCGCACCGTACGCGCTTGCTGACGGCCGAGCGGGAACGGCTACTGCTGGAGCGCGACGCACTGGATATCGAATGGCGTAACCTGATTTTGGAAGAAAATGCCTTAGGCGATCACAGCCGTGTTGAACAGATCGCCACCGAAAAGCTTCATATGGTGCATGTTGATCCTTCACAGGAAAATATTGTGGTTAAGCAACAATGAGTTAACAGGTATCTGCTAAATTATGAAAGCAGCGCGGCCAGGAAAATTAAAGCGTCAGGAAGAACATGCCAGCTTTGTCAGCTGGCGTTTTGCGTTGCTGTGTGTGGGAATTTTGTTGTGCATGCTCGGCCTGATGTTGCGGGCGGCCTATTTGCAGGTGATAGCCCCCGATAAACTGGTGCGTGAAGGTGACATGCGCTCCCTGCGCGTACAGGAAGTTCCGACCGCGCGCGGCATGATCAGTGACCGTGCTGGCCGGCCGCTGGCGGTAAGCGTACCGGTCAATGCGATATGGGCAGACCCGAAAGATGTTAATGACCACGGCGGCATTTCCCTTGATACGCGCTGGAAAGCGCTGGCGGATGCGCTGGATTTACCCCTTGACCAGATAGCGGCCAAGGTCAATGCCAATCCGAATGGCCGTTTTGTCTATCTCGCCCGTCAGGTTAACCCGGCAATCGGCGATTATATCCATAAGCTGAAATTACCGGGTATCAATCTGCGTCAGGAATCGCGCCGCTACTATCCTTCAGGCCAGGTGACATCGCATCTGATTGGTTTTACCAATATCGACGGGCAGGGAATTGAAGGCATTGAGAAGAGCTTTGACCGCTGGTTAACCGGGCGGCCAGGTGAGCGTACGGTGCGTAAAGACCGCTTTGGCCGTGTGATTGAGGATATCTCCTCGGTAGACAGTCAGGCCGCTCATAATCTGGTGCTTAGCATTGATGAGCGTTTGCAGGCGCTGGTCTACCGTGAGCTGAACAATGCGGTGGCGTTTAACAAGGCGGAGTCTGGCACAGCCGTGTTGGTGGATGTCAACACCGGCGAAGTGCTGGCGATGGCTAACAGCCCGTCTTATAACCCGAACAACCTGAGCGGTACAGCAACGGATGTGATTCGTAACCGGGCGATTACCGACATTTTCGAGCCCGGTTCAACGGTCAAACCGATGGTGGTAATGACGGCACTTCAGCGCAACGTGGTCAAGGAGAATGCGGTACTCAATACGCAGCCGTATTACATCAATGGCCATGAAATCAAAGATGTGGCGCGCTATAGCGAACTGACGCTGGCCGGTGTGCTGCAAAAATCCAGTAACGTTGGCGTATCACATTTGGCGCTGGCGATGCCTGCCTCGGCGTTAGTGGACACTTACTCTCGCTTCGGCCTTGGCAAACCAACCAATCTCGGGCTGGTTGGTGAAAGCCTCGGGCTCTATCCGAATCGTCAGCGCTGGTCAGATATCGAGCGCGCGACCTTCTCATTTGGCTATGGTCTGATGGTGACACCGCTGCAACTGGCCCGGGTTTACGCCACTATCGGCAGCTTTGGCGTGTCTCGCCCGCTGTCGATAACCAAAGTTGACCCGCCCGTCCCTGGTGAACGGGTATTCCCCGAATCGATAGTCCGTACCGTGGTGCACATGATGGAAAGCGTTGCATTGCCCGGCGGCGGCGGGACGAAGGCGGCGGTGAAAGGCTACCGTATTGCGATTAAAACCGGTACGGCGAAGAAAGTCGGCCCGGATGGAAAATACATCAACAAATACATTGCCTATACCGCCGGGGTGGCTCCTGCCAGTAATCCGCGTTTTGCGCTGGTGGTGGTTATCAACGATCCACAGGCGGGCAAATACTATGGCGGTGCAGTATCGGCACCGGTCTTTGGCGCAATTATGGGCGGTGTGCTACGTACCATGAACATCGAGCCTGATGCGCTGGCGAACGGCGATAAAAGTGAATTTGTGACTAACAGAAAAGAGGGTTCAGGTGACAGATCGTAACTTGCGCGATGTCCTGACGCCGTGGGTCAGTGATGCCCCGGAATGTGCGCTGCGGGAAATGACATTAGACAGCCGTGCAGCGGCTGCCGGGGATCTGTTTGTGGCCGTGGTGGGTCATAAAACCGATGGGCGGCACTATATTCCGCAGGCTATCGCACAGGGTGTGGCGGCGATTGTCGCGCAGGCAGATGCCGATACACCAGATGGCACGCGCGTTGAGATGCACGGTGTCCCGGTGATTTATCTTGCCAACCTGAATCAGCGGCTGTCAGCGCTGGCCGGGCGTTTTTATCACCAGCCCTCGTCAGCGTTGCAACTGGTCGGCGTGACGGGGACGAACGGCAAAACCACCACGACCCAGTTATTGGCCCAATGGTGTCAGGCGTTGGGGAAAACCAGCGCGGTCATGGGTACGGTGGGCAATGGTCTGTTAGGGCATGTGGTGCCATCGGAAAACACCACCGGCTCGGCGGTCGATGTACAGCAGAGATTAAGCCAACTGGTGAGCCAGGGGGCGCAATTTGCGGCGATGGAAGTATCTTCACACGGGCTGGTGCAGCATCGTGTTGCCGCACTGTCGTTTGCCGCTGCGGTGTTTACCAACCTGAGCCGCGACCATCTCGATTATCACGGCGACATGGCCAGCTATGAAGCGGCTAAATGGCAACTGTTTGCCGAACATCAGTCAGGGCAGCACATTATTAATGTGGACGACGAGGTTGGACGCCGTTGGTTGTCGCGTCTGCCTGATGCCGTTGCCGTCAGCATAAGCACAGAAAGGCATATCGAGGCCAGCCGCCCGCGCTGGCTTAACGCAACGCAGGTGACGTATCACGACAGCGGTTTTACGGTGCATTTTGATTCCAGTTGGGGGGCCGGGGTTATCAACAGCCGCCTGATGGGCGCTTTTAATGTCAGTAACCTGCTGCTGGCGCTGGCGACGTTGCTGGCGTTGGGCTATCCGCTGGCGCAATTGGTGGAAACGGGCTCCTCGCTTCAGCCAGTGTGCGGGCGCATGGAGGTTTTCGTTGCCGAGAATCGCCCAACGGTGGTGGTGGATTATGCCCATACGCCGGATGCGCTGGAAAAAGCCTTGCAGGCCGCGCGTTTGCATTGTCACGGCACCTTGTGGTGTGTGTTTGGCTGTGGTGGTGACAGGGATAAAGGTAAACGCCCACTGATGGGGGCGGTTGCAGAGCAGCTCGCCGATCGGGTGATCGTTACAGACGATAACCCGCGCAGCGAAGACCCTCACGCAATTGTGACTGATATCCTCAGCGGACTGCTTGATGCCGGGCGCGCTCAGGTGATTGCCGGGCGTGCAGAAGCGGTGACCAGCACAGTGATGCAGGCATCCGCTCAGGATGTGGTGCTGGTCGCCGGGAAAGGGCATGAAGATTATCAACTGATAGGCAACGAGCGGCTGGACTACTCTGACCGTATCACCGTCGCACGCCTGCTGGGGGTAGTGGCATGATCCGTGTGTCGTTACGACAACTTGCCGATATTCTCGCTGCCCGCCTTATCGGGGATGACCTCTCGATTGATGAGATTTCAACCGATACCCGTAAGCTAACCGCGGGTTGTCTGTTCGTGGCATTACGTGGCGAGCAATTTGATGCTCATGATTATGCTGATACTGCCGTTAAAGAAGGGGCGGCGGCATTGCTGGTCAGTAAGCACTTGCCAATTGACGTGCCGCAACTGGTTGTTGAGGATACCCGGCTGGCGCTGGGGGGAATAGGCCGTTGGGTCAGGCAGCACAGCCGTGCGAAAGTCGTGGCTCTGACGGGCTCTTCGGGGAAAACCTCCGTTAAGGAGATGACCGCATCGATTTTGCGCCAGTGTGGCAATGTGCTTTATACCGCCGGGAATTTTAATAACGACATTGGCGTGCCGCTGACGCTGTTTCGCCTGACGCCAGAGCACGACTACGCGGTGATTGAGCTGGGAGCCAACCACATTGGCGAAATCGCGTACACCACCGCGATGGTATGCCCGCAAGCCGCCCTGGTGAATAATCTTGCCGCCGCGCATCTGGAGGGGTTTGGTTCTCTGACGGGTGTTGCACAGGCGAAAGGGGAAATTTTCAGCGGCCTGCCGCAAGACGGTGTGGCGATTGTGAATGCTGACAGTCATGACGAAGCCCGCTGGCAGGCGGCATTACAGGGCAAGACTCACTGGCGTTTTTCACCTCAGCAACGTGACGGCGTAGATTTTTATGTCAGTGAGGTAAATGTCAGCGCCAGGGGAACGGATTTTACCCTGCATACGCCGACCGGGGCGATAGCGGTCACGCTGCCACTGCCGGGGCGGCACAATATTGCCAATGCGCTGGCGGCAGCGGCACTGGCGCAGGCCGCTGGTGCGCCGTTAACGGCGGTAAAAGCCGGTCTGGCGCAGCTCGCTGCCGTACCCGGTCGTTTGTTTCCGATTACGCTTGCTGCCGGGAAACAACTGCTTGATGACAGCTATAACGCCAATGTTGGCTCAATGCAGGCCGCCGTGCAGGTGCTGGCAGAAATGCCGGGATACCGTGTGATGGTGGTTGGCGATATGGCTGAATTGGGCCAGGATGCGCAGGCCTGCCACCGTCAGGTTGGTGAGGCGGCATGTCAGGCAAACATTGACAAGGTACTCAGTGTGGGCGTGTTAAGTGCGCTCATCAGTGAAGCCAGCGGGTCGGGTGAGCATTTCGCGGATAAACCGGCGCTGATAGCACGCTTACGCGCGCTCATGGCGCAGCACGATACCCTGACGATATTAATCAAAGGCTCCCGCAGCGCGGCGATGGAGCAGGTAGTACATGCATTACAGGAGAATGCCACATGTTAGTTTGGCTGGCCGAGCATCTGGTCAAGTATTATTCCGGCTTTAACGTCTTCTCTTACCTGACGTTCCGGGCCATTGTCAGCCTGCTGACGGCATTAATGATTTCGCTATGGATGGGGCCGCATTTGATTGCCTGGCTACAGCGCTTGCAGATAGGCCAGGTGGTACGCAGTGAAGGGCCTGAGTCTCATTTCAGCAAACGTGGTACGCCAACGATGGGCGGGGTGATGATCCTGGCCTCAATCATTGTCTCGGTGTTGTTGTGGGTCAACCTTGCCAACCCCTACGTCTGGTGTGTGCTGTTGGTGTTAATCGGTTATGGCATTGTCGGGTTTGTCGATGATTACCGCAAAGTGGTGCGTAAAGACACCAAAGGGCTGATTGCGCGCTGGAAATATTTCTGGCAGTCAGTGCTGGCGCTGACGGTGGCATTTTCTATGTATGCCATTGGCAAAGGTACGCCGGCAACGCAACTGGTGGTGCCGTTCTTCAAAGATGTGATGCCACAGTTAGGGTTGCTCTACATTTTACTGGCGTATTTTGTCATCGTCGGCACCAGTAACGCAGTGAACCTGACCGATGGCCTCGACGGGCTGGCGATTATGCCGACCGTGTTTGTCGCCGCCGGGTTTGCGCTGGTGGCCTGGGCCACCGGTAACATGAATTTCGCCAGTTATCTGCATATCCCCTACATTCGCCACGCCAGTGAACTGGTGGTGGTGTGTACCGCGATTGTCGGTGCCGGCCTTGGCTTTCTGTGGTTTAACACCTATCCGGCCCAGGTCTTCATGGGGGATGTCGGCTCACTGGCGCTCGGTGGTGCGTTGGGAACGATTGCGGTGCTGCTGCGTCAGGAGTTCCTGCTGGTGATTATGGGTGGCGTTTTTGTGGTGGAAACCCTGTCGGTTATTTTGCAGGTCGGTTCTTTCAAGCTGCGCGGCCAGCGGATTTTCCGTATGGCTCCTATCCACCACCATTATGAACTTAAAGGATGGCCGGAACCCCGGGTGATTGTACGGTTCTGGATTATTTCGCTGATGCTGATGCTCATCGGTCTGGTCACGCTCAAGGTACGGTAAATAAGGTACGGTAAACATGGACTATCAGGGTAGAAAGGTTGTCATTATCGGGTTGGGCCTCACCGGGCTTTCCTGTGTTGATTTTTTCCTGGCGCGAGGCGTTGTGCCGCGCGTGGTAGATACCCGTATCAGTCCACCAGGCCTTGATAAGTTACCTGCCAATGTCGAGCGCCACCTCGGTAGCCTTAATGAGACGTGGGTGCTCTCAGCCGACTTGATTGTGGCAAGCCCGGGTATTGCGCTGGCCACGCCATTGCTCTGTGAGGCGGCGCAAGCGGGGATTGAAATCATTGGCGATATCGAGCTGTTCTGCCGTGAAGCACAGGCCCCGATTGTTGCCATCACCGGTTCTAACGGTAAAAGTACCGTGACCACGCTGGTGGGGGAAATGGCGCGAGCGGCTGGTTGGGCGGTGGGTGTGGGGGGAATAATTGGCGTTCCGGCGCTGGAATTACTCAAGCAGGAATGCCAGTTGTATGTGCTGGAGCTGTCGAGTTTTCAACTGGAAACCACCTACAGCCTGCGTGCGGCAGCGGCCACGATTCTGAATGTAACCGAAGATCATACCAACCGCTATCCGCTGGGGTTACAGCAGTACCGGGCTGCCAAGTTACGCATCTATGAGCAGGCGGGTGTCTGCATTGTGAATGCCGATGATGCGTTAACCATGCCGGTACGCGGTGCGGATGCACGTTGCCTGAGTTTCGGTGTGGATGTCGGCAATTATCACCTCAATCGCCAGCAGGGGGAGACCTGGCTGCGCGTGAACGGTGAGCGGGTACTAAATACCCGTGAGATCAAACTGGTCGGCCAGCATAACTATACCAATGCACTGGCTGCGTTAGCGTTGGCTGATGCCGTTCGCATTCCGCGCGCGTCGGCGCTGACGGCCCTGACCACGTTTACCGGCCTGCCGCACCGTTTTCAACTGGTGCTTGAGCGCCAGGGTGTGCGTTGGGTGAATGACTCGAAAGCCACCAATGTCGGCAGCACCGAAGCCGCACTCAGTGGCCTGCATATCGATGGCACCTTGCACTTATTACTCGGTGGTGATGGTAAATCCGCGGATTTCTCGCCGTTATTGCGCTACCTGCAAGGTGATAGCCTGCGGCTCTACTGCTTCGGGCGTGATGGTGCCCAACTGGCGGCGCTGCGCCCTGACATTGCCGATCAGACAGAAACCATGGCGCAGTCCATGCACCTGATTGCCAGCCGTCTGCATCCCGGTGACATGGTACTGCTCTCGCCAGCCTGTGCCAGCCTGGATCAGTTTCGCAGTTTTGAGCAACGCGGTGATGAGTTCGCCCGTTTGGCGCAGGAGCTGGGATAATGCGCATTATCGGGGCCAGTGTCATTGAGCGTCTGAAACGCTGGGTCATGGGGACGCGTGAAAGCGATACCCTCAGCACCGTGCTGTATGACCGGACGCTATTATGGCTGACCCTGGGATTGGCGGTGATCGGTTTTGTGATGGTGACGTCGGCATCCATGCCGGTCGGGCAACGATTAGCCAGCGATCCCTTTTTATTCGCCAAGCGCGATGCTCTTTATCTCGGTCTGGCATTTGGCTTATCGCTGGTGACGATGAGAGTGCCGATGGAGGTCTGGCAGCGTTATAGCATAGTGCTGCTGCTGGCATCCATCGTGATGCTGCTGGTGGTGCTGGTGGTTGGCAGCTCGGTCAATGGGGCATCACGCTGGATTTCACTTGGCCCGCTGCGTATTCAGCCCGCTGAATTATCAAAGCTTTCGCTGTTTTGCTACCTCTCGAGCTATATGGTGCGCAAAGTCGATGAAGTTCGCAGCAACTTTTGGGGCTTTTGCAAACCGATGGGCGTCATGGTGGTGCTGGCGGTGCTGCTGCTGGCTCAGCCGGATTTAGGAACGGTGGTGGTGCTGTTTATTACCACGCTGGCGATGCTGTTTCTGGCGGGTGCCAAGCTGTGGCAGTTTTTGGCGATTATTGGGTGTGGCGCGTTTGCGGTAGGGCTGCTGATTATTGCCGAACCTTACCGTGTACGTCGTGTCACCTCATTCTGGAACCCGTGGGATGACCCGTTTGGCAGTGGCTATCAGCTCACCCAGTCTTTGATGGCCTTTGGCCGCGGAGAATTGTGGGGGCAGGGGCTGGGAAATTCCATCCAGAAGCTGGAATACCTGCCCGAAGCGCACACTGACTTTATTTTCTCCATTCTGGGAGAGGAGCTGGGCTATATCGGTGTGGTTTTGGCATTGTTAATGATATTCTTCGTCGCTTTTCGGGCGATGTCCATCGGGCGGCGGGCGCTGGAAATCGATCAGCGTTTTTCCGGTTTTCTGGCCTGTTCGATAGGGATTTGGTTTAGTTTTCAGACGCTGGTGAATGTTGGTGCCGCGGCGGGCATGCTGCCCACCAAAGGGTTAACACTGCCGCTCATCAGTTACGGTGGTTCCAGTTTGTTGATTATGTCAACGGCCATCGTGTTGTTGTTGCGTATTGATTATGAAACGCGCCTGGCCAACGCGCAGGCGTTTACGAGGAGTGCCCGATGAGTGGCAAAGGCAAGCGTTTGATGGTGATGGCGGGCGGAACCGGTGGGCATGTGTTCCCCGGTCTTGCTGTTGCGCAACACCTGATGGCGCAGGGCTGGCAGGTGCGCTGGCTTGGTACCGCTGACAGAATGGAAGCCGAACTGGTGCCTAAACACGGCATTGATATCGACTTTATTCGTATTTCCGGCCTGAGAGGCAAAGGGTTGGCGGCGCTGTTGCTCGCCCCGGTGCGTATTTTTCGCGCGGTGAGACAGGCTCGGGCGATAATACAGCGTTATCAGCCGGATGTCGTGCTGGGCATGGGGGGGTATGTGTCTGGCCCCGGCGGTATCGCTGCCTGGTTATGCGGTGTGCCGGTGGTTCTGCATGAGCAAAATGGCATTGCAGGTCTGACTAATCGCTGGCTTTCACGTATTGCCACCCATGTATTACAGGCGTTTCCCGGTGCTTTTCCTGATGCAGAGGTTGTGGGGAATCCGGTACGTACCGATGTGCTGGCGCTCCCCACTCCCGAACAACGGCTGGCCGATCGTCACGGCCCGGTGCGCGTGCTGGTGGTCGGTGGGAGCCAGGGGGCCCGCGTGCTCAATCAAACGCTACCTGGCGTGGCGGCAAAACTGGGTGAGACGGTGACTATCTGGCACCAGACAGGCAAAGGGGCTAAGGCCGAGGTGCAGGCGGCCTATGCTCATAGCGGGCAGGCACAGCATCGTATTAGCGAATTTATTGATGACATGGCCGAGGCTTATGCCTGGGCTGATGTCGTGGTATGCCGCTCTGGCGCGTTGACCGTCAGTGAAGTTGCCGCCGCAGGTTTACCGGCACTGTTTGTTCCCTTCCAGCATAAAGACCGCCAGCAGTATTGGAATGCTTTACCGCTGGAGAAGGCGGGCGCGGCAAAAATTATCGAGCAGGCTGATCTTAGCGTTGAGGCGTTAAGCGCGGTTTTGTCTGGCTGGGATCGCGCCACGCTGTGTGACATGGCACAACGGGCCCGGACAGTAGCGATCCCCGATGCGACGCAGAGGGTGGCCGGGTACGTTATCGCCGCAGCGATAGCAAACCCGCCCCGTTCTGCACAGAATTAATGATATGGCCGGAGAAGTCCGGCGTTGATGTAGGTTGCGATAACAATAGTGAATACTCAAGAACTGGCGAAACTGCGTTCCATCGTGCCCGAGATGCACCGCGTCCGGCACATCCATTTTGTCGGCATCGGCGGCGCGGGTATGGGCGGCATAGCTGAGGTGCTGGCGAATGAAGGCTATGAAATAAGCGGTTCTGATCTGGCACCGAATGCGGTCACGCAGCAACTGAGCGATTTGGGCGCACAAATTTATTTTCATCACCGCCCGGAAAATGTGAATAACGCAAGTGTGGTCGTGGTGTCCAGTGCGATTACAGCCGACAACCCGGAGATTATCGCGGCTCATGAGGCCCGTATTCCAGTGATTCGTCGTGCAGAAATGCTGGCAGAATTGATGCGCTTTCGTCATGGCATTGCAGTTGCGGGCACGCACGGTAAAACCACGACGACGGCAATGGTCACGAGTATCTATGCCGAAGCCGGATTAGACCCGACTTTTGTCAATGGCGGGCTGGTGAAAGCGGCGGGTACACATGCCCGTTTGGGCTCAAGCCGCTTTCTTATCGCTGAAGCTGATGAAAGTGACGCGTCCTTCCTGCATTTGCAGCCGATGGTCGCTATTGTCACCAATATTGAAGCCGACCATATGGACACCTATCAGGGCGATTTTGAGAACCTCAAGCAGACGTTCATCAATTTCCTGCACAACCTGCCTTTTTACGGGCATGCGGTGATGTGCCTTGATGATGCGGTGATCCGTGAGTTGCTGCCGCGTGTCGGCCGCCACATCACAACCTATGGGTTCAGTGACAATGCGGATGTGCGCGTGGCGGATTACCGTCAGGTGGGTGCACAAGGCATGTTTACCCTGGCGCGCCAGGGGAAACCGCTATTGAACGTGACACTGAACGCACCAGGGCGTCATAACGCGTTGAATGCCGCGGCCGCAGTTGCGGTGGCGACGGAAGAGGGCATTGACGACGAAGCGATTTTGCGAGCGCTGGCGCGTTTTCAGGGTACCGGGCGGCGCTTTGACTTTCTGGGTGAGTTTCCGCTGTTGCCGGTGAATGGCAAAAGCGGTACTGCCATGCTGGTGGATGACTACGGGCATCATCCGACCGAGGTTGATGCGACCGTTAAAGCGGCGCGAGCGGGTTGGCCGGATAAACGGCTGGTGATGATTTTCCAGCCGCATCGTTATACCCGTACCCGTGACCTGTACGATGATTTTGCGCATGTTTTATCTCAGGTGGATGTGTTACTGATGCTGGATGTCTACCCGGCCGGTGAAGCGCCAATCCCTGGGGCGGATAGCCGCTCACTGTGTCGTACGATTCGTGGGCGTGGAAAAATAGACCCGATTATGGTGCCTGACGTGGAAGCGTTACCGGAATTGCTGGCGCAGGCATTACAGGGTGACGACCTGATACTGGTACAGGGTGCCGGTAACATCGGTAAACTGGCGCGTCGGCTGGCGGAAAGCCGTCTACAGCCTATAACCAAAGACTGAGCATGGGAAAACGAGCGCGTGATGGCAGTAATAAAGCAAACCGATATTGGCTGTCTTCATCGTCAGCGACCCGATGCACAGCAGGCGGGAGGAGGCCGAACGATGCAGAGCCATAACGCGGGCTTCACGCGCTCAACCCCGAAAGAAGCCGGGGTATCGCCGCGCATGTATTGCGGAATTGGCTGATTAGTATGTCGCAGGCGGCGTTAAATACACACGGGCGTGAGCCGGAAAAAGGCGCACGACGCAGTAATGGTGGTCAACTGGCCGGGATGATTTTCCTGCTGATGGTGTTGGGTACCATCCTGTGGGGCAGTTGGATGGTACTGGGCTGGATGAAAGATGCCAGCCGTCTGCCGCTCTCCAGGCTGGTGGTCACAGGTGAGAGGCACTACACCACCAACGACGATATTCGTCAGGCGATCTTGTCATTGGGCCCGCCAGGAACGTTTATGACACAGGATGTGAATGTCATCCAGCAGCAGATTGAACGCTTGCCCTGGATTAAACAGGCCAGTGTACGCAAGCAATGGCCGGATGAATTAAAGATTCATCTGGTTGAATATATTCCGTTTGCGCGTTGGAATGACCAGTTAATGGTCGATAGTGACGGGAACACGTTCAGTGTGCCAGCCGAGCGGGTCGGTAATAAAAAAATGCCGATGCTGTATGGCCCTGAAGGCAGTGAAGACGACGTGCTTGAGGGATACCGCGAAATCAGCCAGACCCTGGCGGCAGGCAAATTTGTCGTGAAGATGGTGGCGATGACCGCGCGTCACTCATGGCAGGTTGGATTAGAAGATGATGTCCGCCTTAATCTGGGGCGAGATGATCGCAGTCGGCGACTGGCGCGTTTTCTGGAACTGTATGCGTTGTTACAACGGCAGGCTCAGACGGAAAACAAGCGGGTTAATTATGTCGATTTACGCTATGACACCGGCGCTGCGGTAGGGTGGAGCCCGGCATTTATTGATCAGCAAAAAGACATTGATCAGCAAAAGAACGGTAATCAGCAACAGAATCAGGCACAGGCTAAACAGCAATGATCAAGTCGACGGACAGAAAACTGGTAGTTGGGCTGGAAATCGGGACAGCGAAAGTCGCTGCACTGGTTGGTGAGGTTCTGCCAGATGGCATGATCAATATCATCGGCGTGGGCAGTTGCCCATCCCGGGGTATGGATAAAGGTGGTGTTAATGATTTGGAGTCGGTGGTCAAGTGTGTACAGCGCGCCATCGATCAGGCGGAGCTGATGGCAGACTGCCAGATCTCTTCGGTGTATCTGGCATTGTCAGGCAAGCACATCAGTTGCCAAAACGAGATTGGCATGGTGCCTATCTCGGAAGAGGAAGTCACACAGGATGACGTGGAAAGCGTGGTGCATACGGCCAAATCTGTCCGCGTTCGTGACGAACATCGTATCTTGCATGTTATTCCGCAGGAGTACGCGATTGATTATCAGGAAGGGATTAAAAATCCGGTCGGTTTATCCGGCGTTCGAATGCAGGCCAAGGTGCATCTAATCACCTGCCATAATGATATGGCGAAGAATATCGTCAAGGCAGTAGAACGCTGTGGCTTGAAGGTGGATCAACTGATTTTTGCCGGCCTTGCCTCCAGTTATGCGGTGCTGACCGAAGATGAACGGGAGTTAGGTGTCTGTGTGGTGGATATCGGCGGTGGCACCATGGATATGGCGGTGTATACCGGTGGTGCGTTACGCCACACAAAAGTGATTCCGTATGCTGGTAACGTTGTCACCAGCGATATAGCCTACGCGTTTGGCACGCCGCCGACGGATGCAGAAGCCATCAAAGTGCGTTATGGCTGCGCGCTCGGTTCGATTGTCAGCAAGGATGAAACCGTAGAAGTACCGAGTGTAGGCGGAAGACCTCCTCGTAGTCTGCAACGTCAGACACTGGCTGAAGTGATTGAGCCGCGTTATACCGAATTGCTGAACCTGGTCAATGAAGAGCTGTTGCAATTGCAGGAGCAATTGCGTCAGCAGGGCGTTAAGCACCATCTGGCAGCCGGTATCGTACTGACTGGCGGTGCTGCGCAAATTGACGGGCTGGCGGCCTGTGCACAGCGTGTGTTTCATACACAGGTGCGTATTGGTCAGCCGCTGAACATTACAGGCTTAACGGATTATGCGCAGGAACCCTACTATTCAACCGCTGTAGGGTTACTGCATTACGGCAAAGAGTCTCATCTGAGTGGTGAACATGAAGTTGAGAAACGAGCATCGGTCAGCAACTGGTTTAAACGCCTGAATAGCTGGCTGAGAAAAGAATTTTGACGATTATCAAAAGAGATCATGATTACGACTTTTTTGATCTTGAAGTAACACAGGCACAAGACGGAGAGAGATTATGTTTGAACCAATGGAGTTGACCAACGACGCGGTGATTAAAGTCATCGGCGTCGGTGGCGGTGGCGGTAACGCCGTCGAACACATGGTGCGTGAACGCATCGAAGGTGTTGAATTCTTTGCGGTTAACACCGATGCCCAGGCACTGAGGAAAACGGCAGTAGGTCAGACAATCCAGATTGGTAGCGGCATTACCAAAGGGCTGGGCGCGGGAGCGAACCCTGAGGTAGGCCGTAATTCTGCTGAGGAAGACCGTGAAGCGTTGCGTACAGCCCTGGAAGGCGCAGACATGGTATTTATCGCTGCCGGAATGGGCGGTGGTACCGGGACGGGTGCGGCTCCGGTTGTCGCAGAAGTTGCCAAAGAGCTTGGCATACTGACGGTTGCCGTCGTTACTAAACCGTTTAATTTCGAAGGTAAAAAGCGCATGGCGTTTGCCGAACAGGGCATTGCCGAGCTTTCCAAACACGTTGACTCGCTCATTACCATCCCGAATGATAAGCTGCTGAAAGTATTGGGTCGTGGCATCTCTCTGCTGGATGCATTCGGTGCCGCTAACGATGTGCTCAAAGGTGCGGTACAGGGTATTGCTGAACTGATCACTCGCCCAGGCCTGATGAACGTGGACTTCGCTGACGTGCGAACCGTGATGTCTGAAATGGGTTATGCCATGATGGGGTCTGGTGTCGCTCGCGGTGAAGATCGTGCCGAAGAAGCCGCAGAAATGGCGATTTCCAGCCCGTTACTTGAAGACATCGACCTGTCCGGTGCCCGTGGTGTGCTGGTTAACATTACTGCGGGTTTTGACTTGCGTCTGGATGAATTTGAGACGGTGGGGAATACCATTCGAGCCTTTGCATCCGATAATGCAACCGTGGTAATTGGTACGTCGCTCGACCCGGATATGAATGACGAGCTGCGTGTCACGGTGGTTGCAACCGGTATAGGTATGGATAAACGTCCCGAAATTACGCTGGTGACGAACAAGCAGACCAGCAGTCAGCCCGTGATGGATCACCGCTATCAGCAACATGGCATGGCACCATTGCCGCAGGAAAAACCTGCTGCTAAAGTCGTCAATGATCAGAGCGTGCAGCCCAATAAAGAGCCGGATTATCTTGATATTCCCGCTTTCCTGCGCAAGCAGGCCGACTAAGGTCGGTTGGCATCTCCGCTCTTTGTGCTAAACTGTGCCGCCGGTCTTGGTATAAGCTAAGGCCGTAGGTTCAGATGAATGCGAGAGAATACGATGATCAAACAACGTACACTAAAACGTATTGTACAGGCGACAGGGGTCGGGCTTCATACCGGCAAGAAAGTCACCCTGACTATGCGCCCTGCACCGGCAAACACCGGGGTCATCTATCGTCGTACTGACTTGAATCCACCGGTTGATTTCCCGGCTGATGCCAAATCCGTGCGTGATACCATGCTCTGTACTTGCCTGGTTAATGAGCATGACGTGCGTATTTCAACCGTGGAGCATCTGAATGCGGCTCTGGCGGGATTGGGGATCGACAATATTATGATTGAAGTCGATGCGCCGGAAATCCCGATTATGGATGGTAGCGCCAGTCCTTTCGTTTACCTGTTGCTGGATGCCGGAATCGAAGAACTGAATTGTGCCAAAAAGTTCCTTCGCCTCAAGCAGACTGTTCGGGTGGAAGAAGGCGACAAGTGGGCCGAATTGAAGCCGTTCAACGGTTTTAGTCTGGATTTTACCATTGATTTCAATCACCCGGTGATTGATGCCGGTTCACAGCGTTTTAAACTGGACTTCTCTGCGGATGCGTTCGTTCGCCAGATTAGCCGGGCGCGTACTTTCGGTTTTATGCGCGATATCGAATACCTACAGTCACGGGGTCTGTGTCTGGGCGGAAGCTTCGACTGTGCCATCGTGGTTGATGATTACCGTGTGTTGAATGAAGATGGTTTACGCTTTGATGATGAATTTGTTCGTCACAAGATGCTCGATGCCATCGGTGATTTGTTCATGTGCGGGCACAATATCATTGGTGCATTTACGGCGTTTAAATCTGGTCACGCGCTGAATAACAAGCTGTTGCAGGCTGTGCTGGCCAGGCAGGAAGCGTGGGAGCTTGTTACCTTTGAAGATGAGGCGGAAATGCCGCTGGCTTTCAAAGCGCCCTCTACCGTGTTGGCTTGAGTGCCACACGGAAAGCTTAACGTTATAGCGATTAGCCATCAGAGTTAATCTTTATAACATAAGTGCTGTAGTGATTTATGACGACGAGGTGTTGCTGGTATTCTCTCCGGCCAGTGACGCCAGTCGTTTTAGTATTTTCTGTAATCCCTCCGGGCTTTGTTCTGCCAAACTCTTTAATATTTCAGCACTCTGTGCACTCAATATGCGTGCTGTCGGTGTTGCTGCGGCGATAGCTTTTGTCATGTGGTGGCTCTCATTTTCATGCACTTTTGCGGCCAGTGCTGGATTAATCCTGATGTCGATTGCGACCAATGATGGTAGTATTTGTGCGCGCAGGGCGGACAATATTGTTGGTTGCTCATAACGTAACCGCATTAGCCAGTTGGCACTGGTTGTTTCCAGTATCAGCATTCCCTGCCGATAGTTAGCGACCCGGCAAAATGGATGTAACGCCGCGGGAAGCAGGCTCTGAACTGCCCGATTAAGTTTTAATAGCGCGACCGCACGTTGTTGAATATCCTGCAGCGGGCCAGAGGCAGTTGGCGATGCGCCATCGAAAAATGAATCCAGTGATTGTGGACGGTTATCACGCATAACGCAGGCTCCGACGGAAAGAAACTTGTGATTGGTATTTTAAATCGTTGGCGACAATTTGGCAGACGTTATTTCTGGCCTCACCTGCTATTGGGGATGGTCGCGGCCACGCTCGGCCTGCCTGCCAATTTTACCGAGTCGCGTGATACCTCAACGGAGCCTAATTCTGCCCCGACGGTTAGCCGTCAGCATGCCTCTTATTTTAATCTTCACGATCTGGTTGCCTTAAAAGACGCTCGTCTTCGCTCGTCATTGAGTAACGATTTTTGGCATCAACATGCCATTCGTACAGTTATTCGGCATCTCTCGTTTGCACTGACTCCCCCGGTGACGGTTGCGGAGGTTACGTCAGTGCATCATCAGGCATTGCTGGAAACGCTCAACGCACTGTTAATGCGCGATGCGACGCCACTTGTTTTTTCCGGCACATCCATTGCACCTCCCCATGTTACTCCTTCTTATCACACCGGTCTGTGGTTATCACAGATTCAGGGGATTCGGGCCGGGCCATTCCGCTGACAGTTGCAACCGCGTACTCGTGTGCGCGTAGCGCTTGTGCTGAAAAATTTCCTTTTTTGATGTCGTGCCAGCATCAGTGAACTGGCATTGTTGAGACTAAAATTATTATGTTAATCAAATTATTAACCAAGGTTTTTGGTAGCCGTAATGACCGTGCGTTGCGTCGCATGCGCAAAATCGTTGAGGTGATAAACCGCTTTGAGCCCGATATGGAAAAGCTCTCTGACGACGAACTGAAAGCCAAAACGCAGGTATTTCGTGAACGGCTCAAGAAAGGTGAAACGCTGGAAGCGTTGCTGCCGGAAGCCTTTGCCGTTGTACGTGAAGCCAGTAAACGTGTGTTCGGCATGCGCCATTTCGACGTACAGCTAATAGGCGGTATGGTGTTGAACGAGCGCTGCATTGCCGAAATGCGTACCGGGGAGGGGAAAACACTGACGGCAACACTGCCAGCGTACCTGAATGCGCTGACCGGCCGTGGTGTACACGTTGTGACCGTCAACGATTATCTGGCACAGCGCGATGCGGAAAACAACCGTCCGCTGTTCGAGTTCCTGGGCTTAACGGTTGGTATTAACCTGCCGGGAATGCCTGCACCCGCCAAACGTGAGGCGTATGCAGCCGACATCACCTATGGCACCAACAACGAATATGGTTTCGATTACCTGCGTGACAACATGGCGTTCAGCCCGGAAGAGCGTGTACAGCGTCAGTTGTACTATGCATTAGTGGATGAAGTGGACTCTATCTTGATCGATGAGGCGCGTACTCCGCTGATCATTTCCGGCCCGGCGGAAGACAGTTCTGAGCTGTATATGCGGGTGAATAAAATTATTCCGTATCTGATTCGTCAGGAAAAAGAGGACTCTGACACTTTCCAGGGCGAAGGCCATTTTTCTGTTGATGAGAAAGCTCGTCAGGTTAACCTCACGGAGCGTGGCCTGGTCAAAATTGAAGAGTTGCTGGTCAATGAAGGCATCATGGCGGAAGGTGAGTCACTGTATTCACCTACCAATATTATGTTGATGCACCATGTGACAGCGGCACTGCGCGCTCATGTGCTCTTTACCCGTGATGTGGATTACATCGTAAAAGATGACGAAGTTATCATCGTGGATGAGCACACCGGGCGAACTATGCAGGGACGTCGCTGGTCTGATGGCTTACACCAGGCGGTGGAAGCCAAGGAAAATGTGAAAATCAATAACGAGAACCAGACGCTGGCCTCGATTACCTTCCAGAACTATTTCCGTATTTACGAAAAACTGGCCGGGATGACAGGGACGGCGGATACGGAAGCGTTTGAATTCAGCTCTATCTATAAGCTGGATACTATTGTTGTGCCGACCAACCGCCCGATGATCCGTAAAGATCTGCCCGATCTGGTTTACATGACCGAGCAGGAAAAAATCGGCGCAATTATTGAAGACATCAGAGAACGCACCATTAACGGTCAACCGGTACTGGTGGGAACGATCTCGATTGAAAAATCTGAGGTGGTTTCTCATGCGCTGACGAAAGCCGGAATCACCCACAATGTCTTGAATGCCAAGTTCCACGCGATGGAAGCCGATATTGTTGCACAGGCCGGACGTCCTGGTGCGGTGACGATAGCCACTAACATGGCAGGTCGTGGTACGGATATTATGCTGGGAGGCAGTTGGCAGGCGGAAGTCGCGCAGCTAGAGAACCCGGATGATGCACAGATAGCCGAAATTAAAGCGCAATGGCAGCAGCGACATGATGCGGTTCTGGTCGCAGGCGGTCTGCACATTATTGGCACCGAGCGCCATGAGTCACGTCGTATCGACAACCAGCTACGTGGCCGCTCCGGTCGTCAGGGGGATGCCGGTTCTTCACGTTTCTATCTGTCGATGGAAGATGCGTTGATGCGTATTTTTGCCTCCGATCGCGTATCGAACATGATGCGCAAACTGGGGATGAAAGAAGGTGAGGCGATTGAACACCCGTGGGTAACGAAAGCGATTGCCAATGCACAACGCAAGGTGGAAAACCGCAACTTCGATATTCGTAAGCAACTGCTTGAATATGATGATGTTGCAAATGACCAGCGGCGGGCTATCTACACCCAGCGTAATGAATTGCTGAATGCCTCTGATGTCAGTGAAACCATCAATAGCATCCGCGAAGATGTGTTTAAAGTCACCATTGATGCGCATATTCCACCGCAATCGCTCGAAGAAATGTGGGATATTGCGGGCCTGGAACAACGTCTTAAAAATGATTTCGATCTCGACCTGCCGATTGCTGAATGGCTGGATAAAGAGCCGGAGTTGCATGAAGAAACGCTGCGTGAGCGCATTTATGAGCAGGCGATTGAGGTTTATCGTCGCAAAGAGGAAGTGGTCGGCAGTGATGTAATGCGTAACTTCGAGAAAGGCGTCATGCTACAAACGCTGGATTCACTGTGGAAAGAGCATCTGGCGGCGATGGATTATCTGCGTCAGGGTATTCACTTGCGTGGTTATGCACAAAAAGATCCGAAACAGGAATATAAGCGCGAATCCTTTGCTATGTTTGCTTCTATGCTGGAAGGTCTGAAATATGAAGTTATCAGTACATTGAGTAAAGTACAGGTAAGGATGCCAGAAGAAATCGAGGCGCTGGAGCAGCAGCGTCGCGAAGAGGCCGAGCGTTTGGCACGCCAGCAGCAGCTGAGCCATCAGGCTGAGGTTGCCGTGGCGGGAGATGCCCAGTTTGCCGATCGCAAGGTTGGCCGTAACGACCCCTGCCCATGTGGTTCAGGTAAGAAATACAAACAGTGTCATGGTCGTTTGCAAAAATAATACGGTCATCGCGTATTGATATGTGTGCTGAGGCGGTCTATGACCGCCTTTTTACTGAGAGAAGGGTCAATATGGTGCAAAAATCCTTATCTGTTGCTGTAGGGATTATTCGTAATCCACAGCAGGCATTTTTTATTGCCCGCCGTCCTGAAGGGGTACATATGGCGGGTAAGTGGGAATTCCCCGGAGGCAAAGTAGAAAAAGGGGAAACGCCCGAGCAAGCGCTGATACGTGAGCTGCACGAAGAAGTCGGCATTGATGTGATTAGTGCTAAACCATTAGAGAGTAAAACATTTTCTGCCGGTGATCGTATCATCACTCTGCATTTTTTTCTGGTAGAGCAGTGGCTGGGTGAACCTTATGGGCGTGAAGGGCAGGCGTCCCGGTGGCTACGCGCTGATGAACTGGACGAAGAGGCATTCCCCCCCGCGAATGTAGACATGATCCGGCGTCTTAAAGCCGGTATTGCGTCAACATAAAACGCCATATCGATTCATGCCCGCCGAGGCATGAGTCGATATGTTTTAGAGAAAAGCCCCTCAGTGAAGTGTTACACTCAGCGGTCAGCAGCCCCTGTACCGGGCCACGGAGTGGTTGGTTATTGCTGTGCTTCGCTCCAGGTGTCGCTATCAGAAATATTTTCCTCACTGGGAATACGCTTTTCTTCATCAGCCCATTCGCCCAGATCAATTAACTGACAACGTTTGCAGCAAAATGGCCGGTAAGGGCTATTCTCGCCCCATTCGACAGGCCGCATGCAGGTGGGGCATTTCACAAAAATTATCTCATTATCCATGTTGTTGATGTCCACTCGGTTGCCTTCTATTAGTTATGTTTATTCAGAGTCGCTGGCTGCACACGAGTGCTATCCATACCCCATGATGGGTAACTCTTTCAGCCGCTCCCTGTATTGCCCATGAAGGTTCAGCAGGCGCGTTAGCAGCAGGCGAGTTCAAAAGTGATCTGCTCAGGAATTAACCCCTGTTCGCTATCCAGTGGTATAAAACGAATGGCAAAGCGTGTCTTATGACCAGATATTTGCGGATAGAGCTGATATTCCAACGCAATGCTTAAACGCAGCAAGTCTGCATCGCTCGCGTTGTCCTGAAAAAAACCGTTGAGGCTGGTTTGCTCGCGAAAAGTACCGGCGTGACGAATCAGCTCAAGAACGCTGTCCAGCGAGTGTTTTAGCGCACTCACACTATCAAGCCACATATTCGTCTGACGCTGTTTGAGCTCTGGTATTTGATGTAGCCAGATATGTAAGGTGGGTAAATCAAAGCTGCAACAGCCCCCAGGCAGGCTAAGGCGCTGCCTGACCATCCCGATAAGTTTCTCTTCACGCAGGCCCTGCCCCATTCGCGGTGCAGCCATGAGTATTGCTGATAAATTGTGTAATTTCTGCCGCAAGTTATGGATGCGCTCGATGTCTGCTTCGGGGAGTTCACTCCATTGCGCCAGCTTCTGCTGCTGGCGTTGCAGCTCTTTTAGCAAATCTGGACGCACATCACCCCGTTCAAGAATATCCAGCAACTCAGCCACTGCACGAAAAAATATCAGCGCGACGCCAATGTCTTTCAATTCAGAATTGTCATACATCTGCTGAAGTAAAAACTCCAGACGCAGCCAGGTACGCATTTTTTCATTTAGCGGATATTCAAAAAGGACTGTTGGGGTTTCGTCACTCATTATGGTTCATCCTGTCAGTTGCGAAAGCCGCCAGCTCAAGATAGTGCTGGTGAAGTGCA
The DNA here is from genome assembly GCF_900095885.1 of Dickeya aquatica. NCBI lineage: Bacteria > Pseudomonadati > Pseudomonadota > Gammaproteobacteria > Enterobacterales > Pectobacteriaceae > Dickeya > Dickeya aquatica. The sequence goes on along the minus strand of NZ_LT615367.1, from coordinate 3,808,967 downwards.
GCAATTCGCAGAGCGAGTTCGTTCGGATTATTGTTATTGTCGATAATATCATCTGCACAGGCGAGCCGTTGTTCCCGGCTGGCTTGTGCGGCCAAAATACGTTGTGCCTGAGTTCGTGAGATTTTATCTCTTGCCATTGTGCGTTGTAATTGAATTTCAGGCTCAACATCAACGACCAAAATTCGCTGGGCTTGCTGTTGTAAGTGATTTTCTACCAACAACGGGACAACCCAGAGAGCATAAGGGCTGGTTGTCGCAGCCAACTGACGCCGTGTCTGTGCCTGGATGATCGGGTGCAGCAGAGCATTCAGCCAGCCTTTGTCTTCCCCGTTTGAAAAAATACGCTCACGCAGTGCTCCGCGATTTAGCGAGCCATCGGGCAACAGGATTTGGTGACCAAAATGTTCAATAATGGCCGCAAGGGCCGGCTGCCCTGGTTCTACAACCTGGCGAGCTATCACATCGGCATCGACAACGCCGATCCCCAGAGCTGCAAACCCTTGGGCAACAGTGCTTTTCCCGCTGCCAATGCCGCCAGTTAACGCGATGATATAGGCCATGATAATCCACTGAAAATGGACGGGTAAATTTACCGGATTCTAGCCCAATTCGGTAGAAAATCGCAGTGCTGTACACTGGCATTATCCGTGAGATATAGCGGGACAGTGAGAGTAAGCATTCACCACTTCGGCTGGCACGTTACATGTTACAGAGCCTGATTGCGTTAGCTATGGTAGTCCGTGTCAGGCCCCGGCCAGAACGTTCCCTAACTGAAATATGGGGAGGTACATGGCGATGACCAATATACCGACTAATCCGCCAACCGTTGTTAATAACAGCGGCTCCAGTGTTTGAGTCAGGGTATCGGCAAACTGGCGCGTATGATTTTCATACCAGAGTGCCAGCCGCGTAAATACTTCATCGAGTGCACCACTCTCTTCTCCGACGATAATGAGCTGTTCGCAAGGTGAGGGATAAAGGGATGAGTATCTCTGCATGGCCTGGCCGAGTGAAATACCTTGCTCTAGTTGATGCTGTATGGCAGTCAGCGACTGCTGATATAGCTTGTTATTCAATGTGGCTGCTGCGAGGAGGCCAACAGGCAGAGTCAACCCTGCCTGTTGTGTCATCGACAGCGTATGAAATATTTGGCTAAGGCAATGACTGCGGATCAGGTTGGAAAGCAGGGGGAGCTTCAGTAATAACCGATGCTCCCGTGTTTGCCATGTCGGGTGTTGCCGACGTAATCGCTGATAGTACAGTAACACAAGAGCGGGTAAGCCGATTCCCCATGCACCATACTCTGTGAAACGTTGCGAGATAACGAGCATCACACGGGTGAGCCAGGGTAAAGGGGCATTGAATGAGGCATACAAGGTGGCGAACTCGGGTAAGACCAGCGTAAGCATTAACAAGGCAACCAGAATACCCGTTATTATCACAACGGTGGGATAACGCAGCGCTTTCATGATATCTCCGGCCAGTTTTTGCCGGGTTTCCTGATATTCCGCTAATCGTGAGCAGCATTCATCCAGTTTGCCTGTCAATTCGCCAACGGCCAGCAATGTGCTGAACAGGGGAGGAAATGCGTCAGGATAGTCAGTCAGAACGCTCGATAGCGCCCGCCCTTGCGAGACTTGCAACCTGATTTCCTCCAGCAGGCAGCGCCAGCCGGGTTTTTCATGCTGGCGGCTCAACAGCCCCAGTGCGTCCAGCAAGGGTAATCCAGCCTGCAAGAGTGTGGCTAACTGCCGGGTGATGCCCACCAGTTGTGGCCCGCGCCAGTAGCGTTTTGTCAGATTCGGGCCCGTTTTTAGGTGCAGCGGCTGATAGCCCGCAGATAGCAAAAAATGATAGACATCCGTTTTGCTAAGGCCTATGCGTTCACCGCGACATAATGTGCCATCAGGTCGCAATGCCTGCCAGTAATAGAGCGTTTGTTTTGTCATGGTGTTTGTGGGGGGATCTGTTCTCCCACGACGCGATAGACTTCCGCGAGTGAGGTAATGCCTTCATGAACCAAAACCAGCCCAGCGCGTAGCAAGCCATTCTCTTCAACCCGTGTTCTGGCATGTGGAGACATCAACTGAACGGCTGGTTCAGTGAGTATTTGCTGAATTGCCGGAGTGATGGGAAGTAAATCATAGAGGGCGGCCCGGCCATAGTAGCCTGAAAAACAGTGTTCACATCCGGCAGGCTGCCATTGCCTCAGTGAGCCTTGCCAGAGGGAACCGGGGAGAGTGGTAATATCCTGCAAAGGCTGGCGACAGTGCGGGCATAAACGCCGAACTAAACGCTGCGCAATTATCAGTTTCAGGGCCGCACTGAGCAAATAACCCGGAATACCAAGGTGACTCAGGCGAGTAAGTGTCTCGATGGCTGAGTTGGTATGCAGCGTTGATAGCACCAGATGGCCTGTTTGTGCGGCTTTAACGGCAATCTCCGCTGTTTCTGTATCACGTATCTCGCCAATCATTATCACATCTGGATCCTGGCGCAGTAATGCACGTAACACCCTGGCGAAACTTAACTGGCTTTTGCTATGGACACTGGTTTGATTAATACCGGCGAGTGGGATTTCCACAGGATCTTCCACGCTGCAAATATTGCGACTGACTTCATTTAGCCAGTCGATGGCGCTATAGAGTGTGAAGGTTTTTCCACTCCCTGTTGGCCCGGTAACCAGAATCAACCCTTGCGGCAGGGCCAGTATCTGTTTGAACTGCTGTAATGCTGAAGTCGGTAGCCCCAATTCATCAAGTGCGAGCGCTTGCTGCTGTGTTTGCAATACTCTCAGAACGACTTTTTCGCCCCCTTGTACTGGTAGCGTGGCGATGCGCAATGAGTAGTCTTGCTGTTCCAGTTCTAGATTGAACTGGCCATCCTGAGGCAGTCGGCGTTCAGCAATATTCATGCGGCCCATAATTTTTAGTCGGGCGACAAGGTGGCTGGAGATCCCTTCCGGCACAGTTAGCGCTGATTGTAAAACACCATCAATACGCAACCTGACGCGATAGGTGTTGCTGAGCGGTTCGAAGTGAATGTCAGATGCCCGCCGTTCAATCGCCAGCGCCAGCGTGCGATTAATGAACCGGACGACGGGGGCATCCTCGCTTTCTTGTGATGGCAATGTCTGTGCCTGATAAACGGTCGCCGCTTCTTGTACATGTGGTGCGGCCAGATGCTGCTCCATGCGTGCCGCAGGCCACTGCTCGACGATAACCCGCCGGTGGCTGGCAAAACGCAGCGCGGCAATCAGTTCTTCTGCAACCAACCCTGTCACGGCAATACAGACAGTGTGCTCATCCATATCCAGTAGCAACGCATGATAGCGTTGACAGAGTTTTTGTAACTCATGATGTTGCCGGGTGATGTTGGTCATGATGTTCACCCCGCACTGGTATCAAAGCGGAACACATCTTCACAGGCCTGGCGCAAGCTTTCGGATCCAGAACCCAACTGGCAGGCACGGGTCCAGCGCGGTGCACCATTTTGTGTATCCATGGTGGGGGTCATCACCACGCTTAGCCCTTGCAATGTCGATTGCCCGGTAAGTGTAATGACACCACGATTGATTGTGACGTTGCTGACATAGCGTGACGCTGCGGCAGCCGGAATACCTTGTGAACCTGCGCTGCATTCGTCAAACCCTGCATTGCTAAGCCCACACAAATCGACGGCAGTCTTATAGGATGCCATGGCTTGCAGCATATCGGTCATCGCTGCTTTTTGCAGATAGCCTTGATAGGCCGGTATACCTAAAGCACTCAACATGGCGATGATGACAATCACCACCATCAGTTCAATTAATGAAAATCCTTGTTGTGTCATGTTGTTCATTCCCTGGTGTGGCTGGTAGCGGCAGGATAATGGCGGTGAGCATCGCTGGCGACAGTGATATTTTTAATCAGGAATCCGCTATGCAAACAGCCTTGATCAACGATGTGGCGTTACAGGATACGGGCGAGGCCGCTCGCAAAATGACGGAATAATGTGAAAGGAATACGGGTGGAAAAACAGATACGGCGGTAGGATAGCCATCAACCCACAGAGGCTGGGCTGATGGCGTGGAGGCGAATGCAACAAGAGTGATGAAGGATTAATTAAACCGCATCGACAGATCGAGCGCCTGTACATGCTTGGTCAGCGCGCCGACCGAGATATAGTCGACGCCGGTCGCGGCATAAGCGGGCAGTGTTTGCAGTGTCACGTTACCCGAGACTTCCAGCAGTGCACGGCCACGGGTCAGCGTTACCGCTTCGTGAATGGCTGCCAGCGTGAAGTTGTCCAGCATGATGATATCGGCATTAGCGTCCAGCGCCTGTTGCAGTTCATCGAGTGTTTCGACTTCGACTTCTATTGGTACATCGTTACGCAGCCGGAAGGCTTGTTCGACTGCCAGTTTAATGGATCCAGCAGCGATAATGTGGTTTTCCTTAATCAGAAAGGCATCTGCCAGGCCGAGGCGATGGTTGCTTCCTCCGCCACACAGTACCGCGTATTTAAGAGCAGTACGCAAACCGGGCAGCGTTTTTCGCGTGTCCAGCAACCGGGTGTGTGTTCCTGCTAATTGAGCGACATAACGGTGGACTTCGGTTGCCACGCCACTGAGCGTTTGCAGGAAATTTAACGCGGTGCGCTCACCGGTGAGCAGTATGCGCGAAGGCCCGTGCAGGCGGCACAGCGGCTGGTTTTCTGTCAAAACATCACCGTCGTGCACCAGCCAGTCGATGGCCACGTTTCCGCCCAACTGACGGAACACTTCATCCAGCCAGCGCTGGCCGCAAAAAACCCCGCTTTCACGGGTAATAATGACGGCGTGGGCCTGGGCGTCTGCTGGCAACAATTGTGCGGTAATGTCGCGCTCCGCGCTGGCATCGCCGCCAAGGTCTTCACGTAATGCCAGATGTACGCTGGCGGGGATATCCTGCTCAATGCGCTCCAGCAGTTCAGCCTGACGCTGTTCCTGACTATAACGACGTGTTGTCATCATGTTACTCCGACGGAAATCCGGACGTTATGCTATCCCATTTAGCGGGCGGTATATGCTCTAAATATTATTGTAGTTCAACATGTTGTTTTTCTATCCCGGTGCTGGCCGGGATAGATAATGCCAACAATCAGAAGTTGTAACCTGCGACCAGATAATAGCCCCAGCCGGTGGAGCGAACATTAAACGGGCCCCGGCCAAAATCCAGTTCTGTGCCTTCAGCCCATTGGCCGCCGTTATGGAAGTAACGTGCGACGACCGAGTAGTGCCAGTGGTCATAGTTCAAGGCCAGAATATGGCTTGAGGCAATGGCGTTGCCGGTGCGCGATGGGCCCGCTGCGTTTGCCAGGTCGGAGCCAAAGTCGAAGTTGGTAAAGCCAATATAGGTTAGCTTGCCGCCCCACAGCAGTGCGATCGGGTAGAAATATTTGATTTTGAAACGGTAGCCATCCCAGCGGTCTTCATTTGGCGCGCTGTAGTTCTGGCCCTGGTAGCGGGCATAGATATTGGCGGACAGTGACAGGTCAGTGCCGGTGTTGATGTCGGTTCCCAGACCGACGAACCAGGTGCTCTGGCGTGAGTCGTTGTTGCGGCCTTGATCGTAGATAATGTTATTGGCGACGTACCACTCTTTGAACGGGCCGAATCCTAACTGTGTGTTGGTCAGCTTGTCGATGGAAAAGCGCGGTTCAATTTCCATAAACAGCGGAGAACCTTTGTCCCAGATACCACGGTCAGGTGTGTTACCGGCACCAAACGTTTTTGGCACATCGACGTAGCCGTAAAAATCAAACCAGTCCTTGCGGGCGAAAGCTTCATACTCCAGATACACATCATTGTTTAACTGGGGCCCGAAGCGCGTGTGATAACTGCCTACAACATTAATGCTCTGGTGCCACCAGTCAGAAAGATATTGCGGGGCGCTGGCATCCGCAAGGGTGGGTAAACTGTATGACAATGTGCTGATTGCACAGGCAGCAAGGATTTTTTTCATGATGATTCTCTGTATTGTCCGATGCTCGATTGGCATCCCGGCCTGCCCGGTCTGCAAAGGGGGTTCGGACGGTAATAACAAAATAAAGACTGAAAAATTTTCCGGCGATGAACTGCGGACAACCACGTTTGCCTGTCATGACAAATTCGCTGGGTACAGGCCGCAGAAGGGGCGCAGCATACCAGAAGATGAGTAGAACATCATGGGGGGGGCGTCTCAGGAGTGATGACAGCGGATAAATTGGCATGCTTTTTTCGCGCCTCAGAAGCATAGCAGATGCGGTAAGATGTCTGCATGATGAGTTCGAACAGGCGGTTAGGGCCTGTGGCCGATGACGGGGGGATACCGGAGTGGGCAGTGGCTCGCATTCGCAATAGCCGGTCAGATAAAAGGAGTGTTGATGAGAGTCGAGCATGGCTGGTTGACAGGCGTTAAACGCGTTCTGTCACCGCATCAGGATGAGCGTCCAGAGGCGGAATCCCCTTCTTTGTTGGTGATTCACAACATCAGTTTGCCACCGGGAGAGTTTGGCGGGCCTTATATTGACCAGCTTTTTACCGGTATGTTAGAGGGCCGTGACCACCCTTATTTCGCCACGATAGCCCATTTGCGGGTGTCCGCTCACTGTTTGATTCGTCGTGACGGAGAGATTGTTCAGTATGTTGCGTTTGATAAACGGGCCTGGCATGCCGGTGTTTCGGTGTTTCAAGGGCGCGAGCGCTGTAATGATTTCTCGATTGGTATTGAGCTCGAAGGCACTGATACCGAGCCATTTACCCCGGAACAGTACCAGAGTCTGGCGCGGGTGACGCGATTACTCAGTAAAGAGTACGGTATGACATCAGACCGTATTACCGGGCATAGTGATATTGCGCCGGGGCGCAAAACCGATCCCGGCCCGGCATTCGACTGGGCCCGATATCAACAGTTATGGCAGACACAAGAGCAACAAGGGGAGTAAACCGATGACGTTGTTTAGCCTGTTACTGGTATTGGGGTGGGAGCGTATGTTTAAACGCGGCGACCACTGGCAACTGGATCATCATCTGGAGCAGGTGTTTCGCCATCTGTCTGCTCCGTCATTGCTGCAAACGCTTTTTCTGTCAGCGATGTCGATGGGCATCATGCTGATGTTGCAATGGTTGCTCGGTGGCTGGCTGTTTGGTTTGCCACTGCTACTGTTGTGGATTGCCGTTGGGTTATTGTGCATCGGAGCCGGTGAGGCGCGTCAACACTATCATCGTTACATTCAGGCGGCACAACGCGGAGAACGAGATGCCTGTCAGGAAATGGCGCTTGAGCTGGCGCTCATCCACGGCTTACCGCAGGACGCAACGGAGCGTGAACGGTTAAAAGAGCTGCAAAATGCGTTACTGTGGTTAAATTTCCGCTTTTATCTGGCCCCGTTGTTCTGGTTTGTGGTGGCGGGCCCTTATGGTGCGGTTGCGTTAGTGGGGTATTCGGTACTACGGGCAAGGCAATGTTGTCTGGCTCGCCATCATACGCCGCTGGAGCGGGCGAACGCTGGTGTAGATATGCTGTTACATTGGCTTGATTGGGTTCCGGTGCGTTTGGCTGGCGTGGCTTATGCCTTGCTGGGGCATGGTGAGAAAGCGCTGCCAGCGTGGTTTGCCGCGATGATGGATTTGCGCTCCTCGCAATATTGGGTTTTAACCCGACTGGCGCAGTTTTCACTGGAAAGGGAACCGCATAGCGATCCTCTCTCGACCCCCCGGGCCGCAGCGTCGCTGGCAAAAAAAGTGACGCTGGTGCTGGTCGTGGTGGTCGCGTTGTTGACGATTTATGGCACGCTGATTTAGGTATTGGCGATGAAGAATGAAGAAAGAGGATGACGAAATGGTCATCCTCTTTTCGTTATTGCCTGATATGACGAGAAATAGCGATTATTGGCGTTTTTTGGTGAAGCGATAGCCGATACCTAACACCACCAGCCATACGGGGATCAGCAGCACCGAAATCTGAATACCCGGAGTCATGAACATAATCACCAGAATCCCGGCCATGAAGGCCAGACACAGATAATTACCGAACGGGAACCACAGCGCCTGAAAACGTGTCTTAACGCCTTGTTTGTCCTTCGCTGCGCGGAATTTCAGGTGGGCCAGACTGATCATCGCCCAGTTGATAACCAATGCGGAAACAACCAGCGCCATCAACAGTTCAAAGGCTTTACCCGGCATGAGATAGTTGATGAGTACGCACAAGGCGGTTGCCAGCGCTGATAATCCAATGGCGACGACAGGAACACCGCGACGATCGACTTTCAGCAGTGACTGCGGGCCATTCCCCTGTTTGGCAAGGCCGTAAAGCATGCGGCTGTTGCAATAGACACAACTGTTATAGACCGATAACGCCGCTGTCAGCACAACCAGGTTGAGAATGTTAGCCACCAGTTCGCTGTTTAATGCATGGAAAATCATCACAAACGGGCTACCGCCTTCTACCACTTTCCCCCAAGGATAGAGAGATAACAGCACGGTGAGTGAGCCAATATAGAAGAGCAATATACGATAGAGCACCTGGTTGGTTGCGCGTGGGATGCTTTCTTCTGGTTTGTCGGCTTCAGCGGCGGTAATACCCACCAGCTCGAGGCCGCCAAAGGAAAACATAATGACAGCCATCGCCATGACTAATCCGCTGACGCCATTGGGGAAAAAGCCGCCCTGAGCCCAGAGGTTGGTTATGCTCGCCTCAGGCCCACCATGGCCGCTCATCAAGAGCCAGCCACCAAAGGCAATCATGCCGATAATGGCGGCAACTTTGATAATCGCAAACCAAAATTCCAGCTCACCGTACATTTTGACGTTGGCGAGATTAATGGCGTTAATCAGCACAAAAAAGATGGCTGCGGAAATCCAGGTAGGCACACCCGGCCACCAGTACTGAACATAAATACCGACCGCGCTCAACTCGGCCATCGCTACCAGTACGTAGAGCACCCAGTAATTCCAGCCGGAGGCGAAACCGGCAAAGTTGCCCCAGTATTTATAGGCGAAATGGCTAAAGGAGCCTGCAACCGGTTCTTCTACGACCATTTCACCTAACTGGCGCATGATGAAAAACGCAATCAAGCCGCCTATCGCATAGCCCAGTAATACGGAAGGGCCTGCCATTTTGATCGTCTGTGCGATACCGAGGAACAGGCCGGTTCCTACTGCACCCCCCAGGGCAATCAACTGTATGTGACGGTTTTTCAGGCCACGCTGTAGCGTACCGTCTTGTTGATCTTGCATGCTTTTAACCCTCTGCCGATGGAAAGGTAAGCCCGGCACCCGCGCGGTGTGCTTGCCTTTTTACGTATATGTAATTTTATTTTTACGACGTTGACAAACCTGAATTGTTATCAACGCTATCGCGCGTCAGAGAATAGTGATAAGCGTGCCGAATTGCACTGATTTCTTGCGAGCAGGAACGCAAAAGTGTGATGTCATGATCGTTGTCATCTTCTCACTATGATTGGATGATTTTCGCCACCAGGTCATGTCATCTCGCCGTTCTCTTCACGGTTGTTAAATGGTGCGCAGAAGCGATATTGCTCAATACCGTCTCCCGTTGTTTTCAGCTATGCCAATACCGGAGAGTCATCGATAAGCGTGATGACAGTGTGCTCCAGCGCACGAATGCATAATGTTTGATTTTTTATGCATTTTTTGGATTTTTTTATTCATTTCGTCATGGGTTAAACGGTTCAGCTTTGCCTGATTTTGGTTTCAAAAAAGTTAAAACAAACCGGGGTTGGGAATGGTAATACCACTGACCTGTTGGTGATTTTTCCACAACATTCAGGGCATTTGTTAAAAAGTGAGGTGATTGGTAATTTCACTCGACGTCCGTATGGACAGAAGGTGAATACTTTGTTACTTTGTGCGTCACGTTTTTAAAATTGGTATTACCAATTGACTCCGCGCTTTTTCGCCGGGAAGAATCTACATGGCCTACAGCAAGATCCGTCAGCCCAAACTGTCAGATGTGATTGAACAGCAACTGGAGTTTCTGATCCTTGAAGGAACCTTGCGTCCTGGTGAGAAACTTCCTCCCGAACGTGAGCTGGCTAAACAGTTTGATGTTTCCCGCCCTTCGCTGCGCGAAGCTATTCAACGTCTTGAAGCTAAAGGGTTGCTTTTGCGCCGTCAGGGTGGCGGTACATTTGTGCAGAGTAATCTTTGGCAGAGTATCAGCGATCCGCTGGCGGAATTGCTGAGTAATCACCCCGAAGCACAGTTTGATCTCCTCGAAACCCGTCACGCTCTGGAAGGCATCGCCGCTTATTATGCTGCTCTACGCGGTACGGAAGAAGACTTGCAGCGTATTCGCGACTGCCATGCACTGATTGAGACGGCGCGTGAATCGGGCGATTTGGTCGCCGAGTCCGAGGCGGTGATGCAGTATCAGGTGGCGGTTACCGAGGCAACGCACAATGTGGTCTTGCTGCATCTGTTGCGGTGCATGGGGCCGATGCTTGAGCAAAACGTCAGACAGAATTTTGAGTTGCTTTACCTGAGTCGTGAAGTGCTGACACAGGTGAGTGACCATCGTGCCAGAATTTTTGAGGCAATTGTCGCTCGTGAACCGGAAAAGGCACGCGAGGCGTCACATCGCCATCTGGCATTTATTGAGGAAGTACTGCTGGAACTTAACCGGGAACATAGCCGACGAGAACGCTCGTTACGACGGCTCCAGCAACGCAAGGATTAGGCTGCCAGTTGGTAGCCAAATGCGGCAAACAAGACGAAGGGCCTGTCTTCCTGCGCTTTATCATTTGGTAGCAGAGTGCAAGAAGACAGGCTCCAGATAAATCCACTGATTAGAAACAGATAAGGAATACACCATGTCAGAACGTTTGAATAATGACGTGGATCCGATCGAAACGCGTGACTGGCTGCAAGCGATCGAATCGGTTATCCGTGAAGAGGGTGTTGAGCGCGCTCAGTTCCTGATTGATCAGGTACTGACTGAAGCACGCAAAGGTGGTGTGAAAGTCGCTGCGGGTAGTGCTGGCAGCCGCTATATCAACACCATCGCGGTTGAAGATGAACCCGCATATCCGGGGAACCTTGATCTGGAGCGCCGTATCCGTTCCGCGATTCGCTGGAATGCGGTAATGACGGTACTGCGTGCCTCTAAGAAGGATCTGGAGCTGGGCGGTCATATGGCGTCTTTCCAGTCTTCCGCTACCTTCTATGACGTGTGCTTTAACCATTTCTTCCGCGCCCGTAATGCACAGGATGGCGGTGATCTGGTGTTCTTCCAGGGCCATATTTCTCCCGGTGTTTACGCGCGTGCTTTCCTTGAAGGCCGCCTGACCGAAGAGCAGATGAACAACTTCCGTCAGGAAGTTCATGGCAAGGGGCTCTCTTCTTATCCGCATCCGAAACTGATGCCGGAATTCTGGCAGTTCCCGACCGTTTCTATGGGCCTGGGGCCAATTAATGCGATTTATCAGGCTAAATTCCTGAAATACCTGAATAATCGTGGTTTGAAAGATACCAGCAAACAAACCGTTTACGCCTTCCTGGGCGATGGTGAAATGGATGAGCCAGAATCCAAAGGTGCGATTACCATCGCAACCCGCGAAAAACTGGACAACCTGGTGTTTGTCATCAACTGTAACTTGCAGCGTCTGGATGGCCCGGTAACGGGTAACGGCAAGATAATCAACGAGCTGGAAGGTATCTTTGGTGGCGCTGGCTGGGAAGTTATCAAGGTTATCTGGGGCGGACGTTGGGATGAACTGCTGCGTAAAGACACCAGTGGTAAACTGATCCAACTGATGAATGAAACCGTTGACGGTGACTATCAGACCTTCAAGTCCAAAAACGGTGCCTATGTGCGTGAGCACTTCTTCGGGAAATACCCGGAAACCGCCGAGCTGGTAAAAGACTGGAGCGATGATGACATTTGGGCACTGAACCGCGGTGGCCACGATCCGAAGAAAGTCTATGCAGCACTGAAAAAAGCACAGGAAACCAAAGGCAAGCCGGTGGTTATCCTGGCGCATACCGTCAAAGGTTACGGTATGGGTGATGCGGCTGAAGGCAAGAACATTGCCCATCAGGTCAAGAAAATCAACATGGACGGCGTGCGTTATTTCCGCGATCGTTTCAATGTGCCGGTATCTGATGCGGATGTCGAAAATCTGCCGTTCATTACGTTTGACAAAGACTCCGAAGAGTACAAATACCTGCACGAACGCCGTCAGGCGCTGGAAGGCTACCTGCCGTCCCGTCAGCCGAATTTCTCTGAGAAGCTGGCACTGCCTTCACTGGAAGACTTTAGCTCGCTGTTAGAAGAACAGACCAAAGAAATTTCGACCACGATTGCATTCGTGCGTGCGCTGAATGTGATGCTGAAGAACCCGTCGATTAAAGACCGTCTGGTGCCGATCATTGCCGATGAAGCGCGTACCTTCGGGATGGAAGGTCTGTTCCGTCAGATTGGTATCTACAGCCCGAACGGTCAGCAGTATACCCCGCAGGATCGTGAGCTGGTGGCGTACTACAAAGAAGATCAGAAAGGCCAGATCTTGCAGGAAGGGATCAACGAGCTGGGCGCAGGTTCATCCTGGCTGGCGGCGGCAACGTCATACAGCACAAATGATCTGCCGATGATCCCGTTCTATATCTACTATTCAATGTTCGGTTTCCAGCGTATTGGCGACCTGTGCTGGGCAGCAGGCGACCAGCAGGCTCGCGGCTTCCTGATCGGCGGCACGTCTGGTCGTACTACGCTGAACGGCGAAGGTCTGCAACATGAAGATGGCCATAGCCACATTCAGTCGCTGACTATCCCGAACTGTATTTCCTATGACCCGGCATTCGCATACGAAGTTGCTGTCATCATGCATGACGGTCTGGTGCGTATGTACGGTGAAGCACAGGAAAATATTTACTACTACATCACCACGCTGAACGAAAACTACCACATGCCAGCGATGCCGAAAGGCGCTGAAGAAGGTATCCGCAAAGGTATCTACAAGCTGGAAACGGTGGCGGGCAGCAAAGGTAAAGTGCAGTTGCTGGGTTCAGGTTCAATTCTGCGTCATGTGCGTGAAGCCGCGCAGATCCTGGCCAACGATTACGGCATCGGTTCTGATGTGTACAGCGTCACCTCCTTCACGGAACTGGCCCGCGATGGTCAGGACTGCGAACGCTGGAACATGCTGCATCCGACCGAAGCGCCGCGCGTACCGTACATCGCTCAGGTGATGAACGACGCACCGGCAGTCGCGTCTACTGACTACATGAAACTGTTTGCCGAGCAGGTGCGTACTTACGTTCCAGCCAGCGACTACCGCGTACTGGGTACGGACGGTTTCGGTCGTTCTGACAGCCGTGAAAACCTGCGTCACCACTTTGAAGTGGACGCGTCCTACGTGGTTGTGGCGGCACTGGGTGAACTGGCTAAACGCGGTGACGTTGAAAAATCTGTCGTGGCTGAGGCCATCAAGAAATTCAGCATTGACCCTGAAAAAGTTAACCCGCGCGTAGCATAAGAAGGAAAGCGTAATGGCTATCGAAATCAACGTACCGGATATCGGTGCAGATGAAGTTGAAGTCACCGAAGTGCTGGTTAAAGTGGGTGACAAAGTGGAAGCTGAGCAGTCGCTGATTACCGTAGAAGGCGACAAAGCTTCAATGGAAGTACCCTCACCGCAAGCCGGTGTGGTGAAAGAAATTAAAGTGGCGGTTGGCGACAAAGTGGCGACCGGCAAATTGATCATGGTCTTTGAAGCAGAAGGTGCGGCGGCTGCCGCACCGGCTCCAGCCGCGGCTGCGCCTGTTGCGGCACCGGCCGCGGCCAGTGCAGCTAAAGAAGTCGAAGTGCCGGATATCGGTGGCGACGAAGTTGAAGTGACCGAAGTGCTGGTAAAAGTGGGCGATACCGTAAGCGCTGAACAATCGCTGATTACCGTTGAAGGCGATAAAGCGTCAATGGAAGTGCCGGCACCGTTTGCGGGCACCGTCAAAGAAATTCGCATCAAGGCGGGCGACAAGGTGAAAACCGGTTCGCTTATCATGGTGTTTGAGGTTGCAGGCGCAGCACCTGCGGCGGCAGCGGCTCCCGTAGCCAGCGCCCCGGTTGCGGCCCCGGCCGTGAGCAGTGGTGCCAAAGACGTCAACGTGCCGGATATCGGCGGCGATGAAGTCGAAGTGACCGAAGTGCTGGTGAAAGTCGGTGATAAAGTGGCGGCCGAACAGTCGCTGATTACCGTTGAAGGCGACAAGGCCTCAATGGAAGTCCCGGCACCGTTTGCGGGCACCGTAAAAGAAATCAAAGTTAGCACCGGTAGCAAAGTCAAAACCGGTTCGCTGATTATGGTGTTCGAAGTCGAAGGTGCGGCTCCTGCGGTGGCTTCTGTTGCTGCGGCACCGGCACCGGCAGCCAGCGCTCCTGCACCGGCGGCAGCGAAAGCCGAGGGTAAGAGCGAGTTTGCTGAAAATGATGCTTACATCCATGCGACCCCGGTTATCCGCCGTCTGGCGCGTGAATTTGGTGTCAATCTGGCGAAGGTAAAAGGCACTGGCCGTAAAGGTCGTATCCTGCGTGAAGACGTGCAGGCATACGTGAAAGATGCGGTGAAACGCGCCGAGTCTGCGCCAGCAGCGGGTGCCGCGACCGGTGGTTCCCTGCCTGGCTTGCTGCCGTGGCCGAAAGTTGATTTCAGCAAGTTTGGTGAAGTTGAAGAAGTCGAACTGGGCCGTATTCAGAAGATCTCTGGTGCTAACCTGAGCCGTAACTGGGTGGTTATTCCGCACGTTACGCACTTCGACAAAACCGATATCACCGATCTGGAAGCGTTCCGCAAGCAGCAGAATGTGGAGGCTGAGAAGCGTAAGCTGGATGTGAAGATAACCCCTGTGGTGTTCATCATGAAAGCTGTGGCCACTGCGCTTGAGCAGATGCCGCGTTTCAACAGTTCACTGTCTGAAGACGCCCAGCGCCTGACGTTGAAGAAATACATCAACATCGGTGTGGCGGTAGATACACCAAATGGCCTGGTAGTGCCGGTGTTCAAAGATGTTAACAAGAAAGGCATCATTGAGCTGTCTCGTGAGCTGACCGTCATCTCCAAGAAAGCCCGTGATGGTAAACTGACGGCGGGTGAAATGCAGGGCGGATGCTTTACCATCTCCAGCATTGGTGGTCTGGGAACCACCCACTTCGCGCCGATCGTCAATGCACCGGAAGTGGCGATTCTTGGGGTGTCCAAATCCTCAATGGAGCCGGTCTGGAATGGTAAAGAGTTTGTGCCGCGCCTGATGCTGCCTATCTCCTTGTCGTTCGACCACCGCGTGATCGACGGTGCTGATGGTGCTCGCTTTATCACCATCATCAACAACACGCTGAGCGATATTCGCCGGTTGGTGATGTAACCGTGGAGGCTGGCCCTGCGGCCAGCCTTTTTGTTAATGCCCGCACCGTAGCGCACCACCTGTGTACTACGGTGTGAGTGAGGCGCACCGTTACGTGCTTTGCAGATTATTAACAATTCTGTAAACTGCTGGCGGTGGACGCGTCCCGGTGGATGACGGGCGTAATGACTTGACTCGCCATAAATAACGACGTCTGACCCGCCGGACAAACAAAACAAGAGGTCATGATGAGTACTGAAATTAAAGCTCAGGTGGTGGTACTTGGCGCGGGCCCCGCAGGCTACTCTGCGGCGTTCCGTTGTGCAGACTTAGGTCTGGATACCGTGCTGGTCGAGCGCTACTCCACTCTGGGTGGTGTCTGTCTGAACGTAGGCTGTATCCCCTCCAAAGCACTGCTGCATGTTGCGAAAGTCATTGAAGAAGCCAAAGCACTGGCGGAACACGGCATCGTATTCGGCGAGCCGCAGACTGATATTGATAAAATCCGTACCTGGAAAGAGAAAGTCATCAATCAGTTGACTGGTGGTTTGGCTGGTATGGCGAAAGGCCGTAAAGTCAAAGTCGTCAACGGTTTTGGTAAATTTACCGGCCCCAATACGCTGGTTGTGGAAGGCGAAAGCGGCAGCACCACGGTGAATTTCGATAATGCGATTATCGCCGCCGGCTCCCGCCCGATCCAACTGCCGTTTATTCCGCATGATGACCCGCGCGTATGGGATTCAACAGACGCACTGGAGCTGAAAACCGTTCCCGGCCGTCTGCTGGTGATGGGCGGCGGTATTATCGGCCTGGAAATGGGCACGGTATATCATGCTCTGGGTTCACAGATTGACGTCGTAGAAATGTTCGATCAGGTGATCCCGGCAGCGGATAAAGACATCGTTAAAGTGTTCACTAAGCGTATCAGCAAGAAGTTTAACCTGATGCTGGAAACCAAAGTGACCGCAGTAGAAGCCAAAGAAGATGGCATCTATGTTTCGATGGAAGGCAAAAATGCCCCTGCCGAAGCCCAGCGTTATGACGCGGTGCTGGTGGCTATCGGCCGTGTGCCGAACGGTAAACTGCTGGATGCCGGTCAGGCCGGTGTGGAAGTTGACGATCGCGGCTTTATTCGTGTTGACAAGCAGTTGCGTACTAACGTGCCGCACATCTACGCGATTGGCGACATCGTTGGTCAGCCGATGCTGGCGCACAAAGGCGTGCACGAAGGTCACGTTGCAGCTGAAGTGATCGCGGGCAAGAAACACTACTTTGACCCGAAAGTGATCCCGTCAATTGCCTATACCGAGCCGGAAGTGGCCTGGGTTGGCTTGACTGAGAAAGAAGCGAAAGAGAAAGGCATCAGCTATGAAACCGCGGTATTCCCGTGGGCGGCTTCTGGCCGTGCTATCGCTTCTGATTGCGCTGACGGTATGACCAAACTGATTTTCGACAAAGAAACACACCGTGTCATCGGTGGGGCGATTGTCGGCACCAATGGCGGTGAACTGCTGGGTGAAATCGGTCTGGCCATTGAAATGGGGTGCGATGCAGAAGATATCGCGTTGACCATTCATGCTCACCCGACGCTGCACGAGTCCGTGGGCCTGGCTGCGGAAGTGTTTGAAGGCAGTATCACTGACCTGCCAAACCCGAAAGCGAAGAAGAAATAATCTGCGGCTCCGCCGCCTGGCGGCGGAGTGCGGTGCTTCTTGCTATTGCGTTGCAGATCCGGCACTGGTTGCCGGATTTTTTTTAATCCCGCTCCCAGAATTCACTTTTCTCCCTGTCCTGCGTTTATCGGGGCTTTACACTTAGCCACCACAAAGGAAACCGCTGGGTATTTAGGGAGATCTCATGACGGTGTGCATGAAAACGTTCATCAGAACGTCCATGAAAAAATTCAGTTTACGTCGTATTCTCAGTGCCTTGATAGCTTGTCTGGTCAGTTTTTCGCTTATGGCTAATGATGCTGCTTACACAACGCGTGCAATCACCGATGACGCGTTGCCCACGTTCTATCCACAACTCAAACAACAGCTTACTTATCCTGACTCCTGGCTGTCCGGGCGTTATCACCATTTTGCCGACTGGCAGAAACACGCCAGACAAGTGGTGCGCTCACAGCTATTGACGCCAGATTCCCGACGCGCTTTTACACCCCAGGTCATTGATAGTCAGGATAGAGGGACGTATGTCGCACAAAAGGTAGCCTTTAACCTCACAGATGAAAGCCGGGTGCCAGGATTACTGTTAGTGCCGAAAACGCCGGGGCCGCATCCGGCGGTGTTGTTACTGCACGATCACGGCGCGAAATTTGACATCGGTAAAGAGAAAATGGTCCGTCCGTGGGGCGATGAGGGCCGTATAGCCTCCGCCACCGCCTGGGCAGAACGCTACTTCTCCGGGCGTTTTGTAGGTGATGAACTGGCCGGGCGAGGGTATGTAGTCTTGGCCGTGGACGCACTGGGATTCGGTGACCGGGGGCCGCTGAAATACGAGCAACAGCAGGCGCTGGCCAGCAATTTCTTTAACCTTGGCCGCTCGCTGGCGGGCCTTGTTGCCTATGAAGATACGCGCGCGCTGGATTTTTTGGCCTCGTTGCCTGACGTTGACCCGAAACGCGTCGGTGTGCTCGGGTTTTCGATGGGAGCGTATCGGGCCTGGCAACTGGCGGCGTTATCCGATAAAGCGGCGGCCAGCGCCGCCATCGCCTGGATGGGCACCTATGAAGGGCTGATGGTGCCTGGCAATAACATTCTGCGCGGTCAGTCATCGTTTTATATGCTGCACCCCGGCTTGCCTGCACATCTTGATTTTCCTGATGTGGCCAGTATTGCCGCTCCGCGCCCGATGCTGTTTTTCAACGGTGGCAAAGACCCTTTGTTTGCTCAACCGGTTGTCGAAGCCGCTTATCAACGCCTGCATCAGGTATGGCAGTCGCAACACGCGCAGGCACAACTGGAAACGCGCATCTGGCCGGAACTGGGACATGTGTTTTATCAGGAACAGCAGGACGCGGTATTTCACTGGCTGGATAGTATGCTGGGTGTGTCAACGGGGCGTTCGGTGCGCTAGCGGGGTGTGCACCGAAACGGCCGGCGACATTGGCGGTTATGACAGCACGTTCACCAGCGCTGATAGTGACCCCGGTGCGGCCAGCAAGCTGGCCTGGCGTATTTGGCTGGCGGGCAGGGTCGGCAGCAGTGCCAGCGTCTGGTCAAGTTTGGCGGTGACATCTGTTCGAATGGCGGCGGTTTGCTGCCAGCTTACTCTGGCGTTCAGGCTGTCTCCCCCTTTTAGCCACAGGCTGACGTCATGAAAACGCGCGTCGGGGTTTAGCTCATCCGGTGGTGCATTCAGGTCAGGCTTTCGGGTGACGGTGCTGGCCAGTGCGGCGATATGCGCGTCAACCGGGCTTTCACTAAAGCGATCCAGGCGTAATTCACCCTTGATGAGTGCCGCTGCAATCACATATTCCAGACTAAAACGCCCCTCAACACCGGTGCGGGCCTGATGGATAAATGGAGCAGCATCACCACCGGGCGGGAAGGAAACGGTGATTCGCTCAACGGATGCGGCTAACTGCTCAAACGGCAGGTTGGTATGCCGCTGCCACTCAGCCCGTAGTTGAAAGGCGGCTTCTGCCGCACTGTGTGTACCGCCACAGGTGGGGTAACGCTTGAAGGTGAGCCCAGGAGAAACAATGCGCCACGGTTTTCCCCAATCGGCTATCAACGCTTCACTGTGATGCTGGCCATCGCCGTGGGCAAGGAGAAAGGCATCCAGCACCGTGTCGTGGTTGCCGTGAAATCCGGCAAATGCCAGTTGAGCAGCACTTAAGCCAGCGCGAGCCGCCAGCCCCGCATGCAGCGGTTTCATGGCTGAACCGAATTGCGCACGCAACCCGGCTGCCTGTGTGGCGGCAATACCGAGCGCATTCGCGGTTTGCCCGGCGGATGCCCGGCAAGCATGGCATACGGCTGCCGCAGCGGCCAACGGGCCAAGCGTGGCGGTGTTATGGTAGCCAAGGCTGTAATGACGCGGCCCGGCGGCCAATCCGAGCCGCCCGGCTGTTTCTATACCGATGACATAGGCGCTGAGAAATGCGGTTTCGGTGAGGGTGCGCTCACTGGCCAGTGCGAACAGGGCTGGCAGAATAACGGTGCTGGGATGCCCGCGGAACCCTGAGTGGAAGTCATCAAAATCGAGAGCGTGACCGGCGTAGCCCAGCAGCAGGCTGCGAGTCTGGCTGTCGCGGCCGCTATACACAGACTTTAGCGGTGTCAGGCCGCTATCGACAACCGCGCCATACCAGACGGGCAGTACGCAGGCGAGAAAATCGATGACGCCCTCACGGGCAAGAGGCAGGGCGTGAGTCTCAGGCTGCGTTGAGACAATAAGATCCGCCAGTTGGCGGGTGAGGCTGGAATGGGCAGACATAGTAATATCGGCTCGGGTCATTTGCAGGTGAATGAAGAAGAAGCACAATGCCGTGAACAGGGCATCAAGTATAGGCCGCAAATCGTATGCGGCATCGGTTGACGATAACGGGGAAACCCTGACGACTCAAGTGAGCCAGACGCAGGGCTTTCTTTCTCATTATCCTTTTCGTTTATGTGGGTTACCCAATGGTTGATTTTCATGTCAACTGCTATGCTGGCCTTTATAGCCCATTTACTGAATTACGGGTTGCGCGGCGAGCGCTGGTGTCCCGATATCGTGCTGGTACAGCGCTGTTAAATGAAAGGTATGAGTACGTTGCGTCAACACGGGAACCGAAAATATAAAAATAACCGTGACGGGCAGCTTATTTATGAAATGTTGCTTTAATGTAAACGAATTAACAATCAGTTTGAACTCTGGTATGCTCGATTAGCTGGACTGGGCCGCTGGTTTTGGCTATTCACGCACAGCTCATTCATCAAGATCGGTAATGATCATAAATCATTTGCGTGGCGGGGCCAGTGTAAACGAATCCAATACCGTTCACTCAAATCGGTGATCGGAGGAGTGACAACCCGGCAAAAACTGATGTTAAAGACTGATGTTAAAGTGGTTTGTCACGGCCCGCAGGGCAGGGTAACAAAAGCCAACGTACCGGCAACGTGAAGTAGGGGAATAACCTGGAACTGAGTGCCGGGCATAATTAGACAATGAGAGCGAGGAGAACGTCGTGCTAGAAGAATATCGCAAGCACGTAGCCGAGCGGGCTGCACAAGGGATCGTACCCAAACCGTTAGAGGCTTCGCAGATGGCGGCATTGGTGGAGTTGCTGAAAAATCCCCCCGCCGGAGAAGAAGAGTTTTTAGTCGATTTGTTAGTCAACCGCGTTCCGCCTGGTGTCGATGAGGCGGCCTACGTCAAAGCCGGTTTCCTGGCTGCCATCACCAAAGGCGAGACGGTTTCTCCTCTCGTCACCCCGGAAAAAGCAACCGAGTTGCTCGGTACTATGCAGGGTGGCTACAACATTCATCCGTTGATTGACGCGTTGGATAACCCGGCGTTGGCCGCAGTTGCAGCGAAAGCGTTGTCTCATACCCTGCTGATGTTTGACAACTTCTATGATGTGGAAGAAAAAGCCAAAGCAGGTAACAGCTATGCGCAACAGGTGGTGAAATCCTGGGCTGATGCTGAATGGTTCCTCTCCCGTGAACAACTGGCTGAAAAAATCACCGTCACCGTATTTAAAGTGACGGGTGAAACTAACACCGATGACCTTTCACCGGCGCAAGATGCCTGGTCACGCCCGGATATTCCGCTGCATGCGCTGGCGATGCTGAAAAATGCCCGTGAAGGTATTGAACCGGATCAACCCGGCGCAGTTGGCCCTATCAAACAGATCGACGCCCTCAACGAGAAAGGCTTTCCACTGGCGTATGTCGGGGATGTGGTCGGGACAGGCTCTTCGCGTAAATCCGCCACTAACTCGGTGCTGTGGTTCATGGGTGAAGATATCCCGAACGTGCCGAATAAGCGTGCGGGCGGCGTAGTGCTGGGCGGCAAGATTGCTCCTATCTTCTTTAACACCATGGAAGATGCCGGTGCATTGCCGATTGAAGTGGATGTCACCAAACTGAATATGGGCGATGTGATTGACATCTACCCGTACAAGGGGGAAGTGCGTCATCACGAAACCAATGAACTGCTGGCGAGTTTTGAGCTGAAAACCGACGTCCTGCTGGATGAAGTCCGTGCCGGTGGTCGTATTCCGCTGATTATCGGCCGTGGTTTGACGGCGAAAGCGCGTGAGTCTCTCGGTTTACCGCACAGTGAGGTATTCCGTCAGGCGAAAGATGTCGCGCTGAGTGAACGCGGCTTCTCGCTGGCGCAGAAAATGGTGGGCCGTGCGTGCGGCGTCACTGGCGTTCGTCCTGGTGCCTATTGTGAACCGAAAATGACGTCAGTCGGCTCGCAAGATACCACCGGCCCGATGACCCGCGACGAGTTGAAAGATTTGGCGTGTCTCGGCTTCTCCGCTGATCTGGTGATGCAGTCATTCTGCCACACCGCAGCCTATCCAAAGCCGGTCGATGTCACGACTCACCATACCCTGCCGGACTTCATCATGAACCGTGGCGGTGTGTCGCTGCGTCCGGGGGATGGTGTTATCCACTCCTGGCTTAACCGCATGCTGCTGCCTGATACCGTTGGCACCGGTGGTGACTCTCATACCCGTTTCCCGATTGGTATCTCTTTTCCGGCTGGCTCTGGTCTGGTGGCGTTTGCCGCTGCAACCGGCGTGATGCCGCTGGATATGCCGGAATCGGTGCTGGTGCGTTTTAAAGGCCAGATGCAACCGGGCATTACCCTGCGTGATCTGGTTCATGCGATCCCGTTCTACGCTATCAAACAAGGCTTGCTGACCGTTGAGAAGAAAGGCAAGAAAAAC
The DNA here is from genome assembly GCF_900095885.1 of Dickeya aquatica. Lineage (NCBI taxonomy): Bacteria > Pseudomonadati > Pseudomonadota > Gammaproteobacteria > Enterobacterales > Pectobacteriaceae > Dickeya > Dickeya aquatica. The sequence goes on along the minus strand of NZ_LT615367.1, from coordinate 3,786,717 downwards.
ATCTTCTCCGGGCGCATTCTGGAAATCGAAGGTTTGCCAGACTTGAAAGTCGAGCAGGCGTTTGAACTGACGGATGCCTCGGCTGAACGCTCGGCGGCAGGCTGTACCATCAAGCTGAATAAAGAGCCGATTATCGAGTACCTGAACTCGAATATTGTGCTGCTGAAGTGGATGATTGCTGAAGGTTATGGCGACCGCCGCACGCTGGAGCGCCGTATTCAGGGCATGGAAAAATGGCTGGCAGACCCGCAGTTGCTTGAGGCTGATGCCGATGCGGAATACGCCGCAGTGATCGACATTGATCTTGATGAGATCAAAGAGCCGATTCTGTGTGCGCCGAACGATCCCGATGATGCGCGTTTGCTGTCTGATGTGCAGGGCGACAAGATCGATGAAGTGTTTATCGGCTCTTGTATGACCAACATCGGCCATTTCCGTGCCGCAGGCAAACTGTTGGATCAAAACAAAGGTCAGTTACCAACGCGCCTGTGGGTGGCTCCGCCGACCCGTATGGATGCAGCACAACTGACCGAAGAGGGTTACTACAGCGTATTTGGTAAGAGTGGTGCTCGGGTTGAAATCCCTGGCTGTTCGCTGTGTATGGGTAATCAGGCGCGTGTGGCCGATGGTTCAACTGTCGTTTCCACATCGACCCGTAACTTCCCGAACCGTCTGGGCAATGGGGCTAACGTGTACCTGGCTTCAGCCGAACTGGCCGCTGTGGCAGCCCTGTTAGGGAAGCTGCCAACGCCGCAAGAGTATCAGGCATATATGGCGCAGGTAGATAAAACGGCAGCGGATACCTACCGTTATCTCAACTTTGATCAGTTGCAGCAATACGCTGATAAAGCTGACAAGGTTATCTTCCAGACGGCCGTCTAAATCGCTATAGTTCGTCGTCACAAAGGAAGGGAGGCCGAGAGGTCTCCCTTTTTTGCTCTTTTTACCGCCAGAGTACATTGGCCACCTGCGTAAATGTACCGGTGGAACACAGGAGAACGAACATGGATTATGAATTTTTACGTGATGTGACCGGGCAGGTCGTGGTGCGCATGTCGATGGGGCATGAAGCCGTTGGCCACTGGTTAAATGAAGAAGTCAAAGGTGAACAGGCGGTGCTGGATGAAGTTGAGGCCGCCGTGCGTGAGCTTTCTGGCAGCGAACGCCAGTGGGAGCGTGCCGGTCATGAATACACACTACTGCTGGACAGCGAAGAAGTGATGGTGCGCGCTAACCAACTGGCGTTTGAAACCGACGAGCTGGAAGAGGGCATGAGCTATTACGATGAGGAAAGCCTGTCGCTGTGCGGGCTGGATGATTTTCTGGCGTTGCTGGAGAAATACCGCGCATTTATCGATAAGCGCTAACAGCAACCGTGCATTTTCCTGCGGGCATGACTCGCTGGTGGCAGCCGGTGTTATCTGTGCTGACGGGGTGTAGTGGTCAGGGGGAGCCGGTTGCCAAAATGAGCCACAGAGTGTCGCCGTTGGCCGTGTTATGGCCGTTATATCATTGTCTCCAATCGTATTAATAGCATGAGACGATGTACTGACCTATCGATTACCGCGCTAATTTAACTTAGTATGAAATAAAAATACGACTGAAATGAAAATAAATGGTGATTGATTACGTTGGCACCGGAGGCAGTATGAAAAATACCATGACGGTAAAAAAACAAATTGTTGTTGGCTTTATTATTCCGATTGTCGTTAGTGTTTTGTTGGGCGTGTTGGGGCTACTGACTATTCGTCATATCAGTTCAATATTAACTGAAATTAATGATGAAAACAGCGTGAAGCAATTTTATGCCGTGAACTTGCGTGGCAGTGTGCATGACAGGTCGATTGCGGTGCGTGATTTACTGATCGCCGATAAACAGGAATTGCCTGGCATTGTTAATAATATTAATGAGTTGTCGAGATTTTACCAACAGTCAGATACCCAGCTTGAGGTGATGTTACGCCAATTGGAAGCGACAGAAAAAGAAAAGCAGTTGTATCAGAATATTCAGCGTTCAGACAGTAAAACCCGCGCGATTATTGAGAAACTGATTCGTCTGCAAAGCGAGGGGAAAACGGATGTAGCACGTATTTTATTATTGAATGAAGGGCGAGGTACCTTTGTGCAATGGCTGGCTGATGTGAATGCATTCATTAATGATAAAGCGGCTCAGAATAATCAATTAACGCACTCAGCCAGAGACACAGCCCGATATTTTACGGTGGCGATGCCCGTTATTTTATTGGTGGCCATATTACTGGGTGCATTAGCGATGCTGACAACCCGACGCCGTATTCTTCAGGCATTAGGCGCAGAGCCTGCGGTGTTGCTGGCGATGACCCGGGCGATTGCCTCCGGTAATTTGGCGGTGAAAACGGCCATTGATGAAAAGCAGCAGCACAGTGTGATGGCCGCGATAGAAACGATGCGCCAGTCATTGATAGCGATAGTGGCCAATGTGCTCAATAGCGCCGATGGGGTGACGGCTGCCAGTGAGAACATCAGCAAAAGCAGTGCAGCCTTGTCACAGCGTACCGATACGCAGGCGGCAGCCTTGCAGCAAACGTCCTCGGCGATGGGGCAGGTGTCGGCATCCGTACGGGAGAATGCCGCCAATGCCAGACAGGCCAGCGAGTTATCAGAGAATGCCGCGAATGAAACACATCAGGGCTATCAGCAGGTGAACCAAATTGTCAGTACCATGGAGAGTATTAAACAGCACTCCGACAGTATTTCGTCCATCACCAAAGTGATTGAGGGCATCGCGTTTCAGACCAATATTCTGGCGATTAATGCCGCCGTTGAGGCCGCCCGCGCCGGAGAGGTTGGGCGCGGGTTTTCCGTCGTGGCGGCGGAAATTCGTGCGTTGTCACAGAAAACCACCTCGTCGGCACACGAGATCAAAAAACTCATTGAGGCGTCATCCGGCCAGATCGGTGCCGGGTATAGCGAAATCAGTCGGGCGGCCGAAGCGATGCAGCGAATTAATCAGGCTGTTGATTTATCGAGTGAATTTATCAGTAAAATTGCAGATACCTCGGCGGAGCAATCTGTTGCCACGCAAGAGATAGCGCAGGCGCTTAGCGAAATGGAGCGCTCGACCCAGCAAAATGCGGCGATGGTTGAGCAGACGACGACAGAAACGGCTTATCTGGAAACGCACTCACATCAGCTTAAACAGTCCGTCAGCCAGTTTACCCTTGATGAACATGTGTCGGGTTTAACATCGTCAGGTGCGGTATTGCGTCTGAGATAACGCAGATCATTGTTCAACCTCAGCAATGACAGAAGCCCCGGCCTGGGTGCGAGGCCGGAGCTTGTCGATAAGGCGACGACGTGAACACGGTCTGTTACCGGTCATCACGAAGTCAGAGCGAGGCCCCACCGCAGATGACCAGCTGTTGCCCGGTAATGGCGGATGCCATTGGCGAGAGCAGGTAGGCTACCAGCGAAGCGACTTCCTGTGGCTGGATAAACCGGCCAATCGGTGGCAGCTTCGGCGGCGAACTTTGTCTGCCGGGCTGGTGGAGCATCGGTGTTTCTGTTGCCCCCGGAGCCACGATATTCACGGTAATGCCGCAGGGAGCCAGCTCTGCCGCCCAGCTTCTCACCATGCCAATCATCGCTGACTTGGTGGCAACATATTGGCTGCGTCCGGCGGCTCCGCTGGCTGTGCGGCTGCCTAACAGCACGATGCGCCCGCCCTGCGGCAGTTTACTCACCAGCCGGTCAGCCAGCACCTCAGCTACCTGAATGTGCAGCTTCCACAACTGTGCGCTGTCGGCGTAGTCCAGCTGGCCTAGCCTGGCGGCTTTCATGGCCCCCGCCGCGTGCACCACGGCATCAAGGGCTGGCAGGCTATCGAGCCAGTCAGCGAGTGCCGACAGGTCAGTAATATCCAGTGCGTGATGCGTGAAGTTGGGATGCTGATGCATGCCGGGCTTGCGTGATACACCAATCACTTTCCAGCCTTCTGCCAGCAGGGTCGTGGTAATGGCCGCACCGATACCGGAACTGCTGCCGGTGATCAGCGCCCGTTTCGCGTCTGACATGCGGTTTACTCCTGTGAATGCAGCAGCCCGAGCGGGATTTTGAACACCGCTTTTTTCACCGCAGCCGGTGTGTCATCAATGGCGCACAGTGCCTGATGCGGCTCGCCGGGATAAAACGTGACGAAATCCCCGGCACTGAGCCGGATGGCGTGCGGCACCTGTGGTTGTTCCAGAATAAACAGATCCGGTTTGCGCTCGGTCGCAGGACGATCGCGGGCGTCGTTCAGGTCGTAGCCGATTATCTCTTCGCCTGCCAGAACTAGCTGGATGTCGAGAAAACGGCGGTGAAATTCGGTATGACGCCCGGCTCTCGGGGCGGTGGATACGGTGCCGATGGAGTAGAACCAGTCAACGCCGTCCGGCTGGTATTTGCCTTCCGGCAAGGCGTTTAACTGTGCCAGCGTGAAGCCAGAAAGAATGTGCCACAGCGGTTCGGGTAGCGTTGCCAGCGGCAGATGATTCAGATTACCTGCGATCATAAGCGGTTCCTTAGCAAGTAGGGGAAATGGGCGAGCCAGCGTTTTTCCCTCCCCGCAAGCAGGGGAGGGAGAGGTGGGGCGATATTAACCTTTGACCCACGCTTCGCTGACGCTGACGTACTTAATCGCCTGGCGGAAGTAGGTAAACGCGATGTGCAGCTTGCCATCCGACCCCTGCTTGATACTGGGGTAGGAGAACTCGCGGTTGCGCTTGTCGGTGGAGTTGTTGGTCATGCAATACCCGTCACCCACTTCCAGATTGCGCTGCCACGGCCAGGTTTTCCCGCCGTCTTCGGAAATCGCCAGCGTCATCGGCGCACGCGGCGCGCCCCAGAAGGCGCTGCGACCGGAAGAAACCTCTGGCATTTTGGCGTCGGTTTCTTCTTCATCTTCGATTTCGTCATACAGCGACAGGCGGCGCTCGGTGGCTCCGTCGGCGTTCATGGCATTGAACACCAGCGCCAGATGGCCGTTGTCCAGTGTCGTCACCTGAATCGACGAGTTGTTGTTCGGCAAATCGGTCGCCTCGGGCTCTGACCAGGTTTCGCCGCCGTCGGTGGAGTGGCTGCGGTAGATGAAATCGGCCCAGCGGCTGCGGAACAGCGCCAGCAGGGTGCCATCCTTGAGCAGGGTGATGTTCATGTGCACGCAGCCGGTGCTGTTCGGCACCACCGACTCACGCCAGGTTTGCCCGCGATCGCTTGAAATCTTCACCGCGCTGATGTCATCGTTGCCGACCCATTTTTCACCCGGCTGAATGCGGCAGTAGAATACCGGCAGCAGCCAGTCGCCGTTGGGCAGCACGGTAATCGGCTGGCGGATAAAAGTGCCGGGCTGCTCCAGCAGTACGCCGATTTCGCCCCAGGTGTAGCCTTGATCCAGCGACTGGCGGTAACGCACGATGGCGGTGTCCTGATTGCCGGATTTCTGCGCGGTGTACAGTAACCACAGTACGCCGTCCGGTGCCAGAAACAGCACCGGGTTCTGTTCGGAGCGGGTCGGGTCGTCGGAGAGCTTGACGGCGGGCGTCCATTGCTCGCTGCCTTTCACCAGCCGCGACAGATAAATCGAGATGTCAGACACCCCTTCCTGCGTGCCACCGAACCAGACGCACAGCACATCGCCATTGGGCAGATGCAGCAGGTTGGCGGCATGATTCTGCGGACATTCTGACGGAATGTAGGCATCAAGACGTTGGTTGTCAGCGTCAGCCGGGCGCACCAGGCCGTCACGTTCAATGGTAATAGTTTCGGTCGTCATGACTACTTAGGCTCCAGAATGGGGGACGGAAGATTGAGTTTGCGCTTTGGCTTTGGCGGCTTTGTTGGGGATCAAGCGGTCAAGCGCCATCACTATCGCCGGGGTTACCAGCGCGATGTACATGTTGTCGATGCCAAATGGGTTACCCATGATGTACCACACGGATGTCACCACACACGACAAGATCAAACCGGCGTTGACACCACGGGAACTGCTAAAGAACGGCAGGTAGAAGGCAACCATCGCCACCACGGAAATCGACAGGCGGATAGCACGGGTGAAGAACGACAGTTTCAGCACTTCCGGCACCAGCAGCACGAACACCAGCGGCAGGAAACCGATGATGAGCGAGAACACGCGCGTCATCTTGAACTCTTTTTCTGGCGTCGGTTTGCAGTACGGCACGTAGAAATCTTTCACGATAAGAGATGCAATCGCCAGTGCCACGGTACTGACACTAATGAAGATGGACGCGACCAGTGAGGTAGTCACGAGCCCTGCCAGCCACGGATTCATGTCCTGCAAGAAGATAGGCAGGGCGTACAGGCTCTTGATTTCCGGGTGGACGAATTTGGCGGCGACACCGATGATGGCAATCGCAATGGCGATAGGCATACAGAACAGGAATGCAATCCAGGTGGCGCGCTTGGCGGATTTTTCATCCCTGGTGGACGCGATAGCCTGAATCACAAACTGGGTACAGAAAATCGAGCCGATAGTGCCGATAAGCCATGCACCGATGGTACTGGCCCCGATGCTGCCATCCCAGGTCCAGTAGAATTCCGGCATTTTCTCAACCATCGGCGTGATGCCGCCGGTCATTTTCAGCGCCACGAACAGAATGATCATCACCCCAACGTATTTCAGGCCGCTGTGGATAAGCGTGACATAGGCAACGCCTTTGATGCCGCCGAAGTAGAAATAGAAGGTACTGACGATAGCGGTAATCAGCGCCGCCACCGGCAGGCTCACTTTCAGCACCGTAGAAATGGCCGCCGCGCCGCTGACGTAGTTACCCACGTTAACCAGCAACAGTGCGTAGATCATGATGATGGAAATGATGTTTTTGGTGGTGTTGCCGTAGCGCTCGGCAATCGCCCCCGAAATGGTGATTTTCCCGGTGTTATAGATCTTCTTCACCAGAATCATGCCAAACAGCAGGAAGCCGATGGCCGCGCCAATCACCGACCAGGAGGCGGCGATACCGCTCTCAAAGGCGGCCTGTGAGGTGCCGACGGTCGATTTGGCACCGATAAACTCCGTCATCAGCAGTACGCCGACGATAAACGCGGGCAGTGAGCGTGAGCCTTCCATAAATTCCGAGTTGGACTTACTGCGCAGGCGCAGCGTCAGCCAGGAGGTAAAGGCAATGTAAAACACAATTATCCCAACGATGATAAGTGTGTCAGTCAGATCAAAATGGTTCATGGTTTTCGATCCTGTAGGAGTAAGGGTAAGTGTTCATTCATTCAGCGAATGGTTGAATAATTTGACGAATGGTGTCTTCGTCTTGTGCTGAGAACTGGATAGGATAACGGCTGACGCCAACATCCTGCCCCATCAGCACCAGCGCCTTTTTCACCACCGCCGGTGAAAATGCCACCGCATAAAGCGTTTTGCGCAGATCGCTCACCTGCTCCTGCGCCTGACGGGAACCCTCGATGTCACCGGCGTGGAAACGGTGCCAGATTTCGCTAATGGCGCGTGGCGCGACGTTGGCAAGACCAGAAATACACGCGGAGCAGCCATCGACAAACCCTTGATGAATCAGCGAGTCCGGCCCGTTGAGCACATCGCAGTTCGGCATATCTTTCACCGCGCTCAGGAAACCGCTCAGGCTTTCGTAGCTGCCGGCGCTGTCCTTGATGCCAATAATGTTCGGGTGCTCAGCCAGCACGCGCACCGTTTCAGGTTGCAGCGTATTGCCGGTGCGGGCCGGAATGTTGTACATGAACACCGGCACCGGCAGGGCATCGGCCACTTCACGGTAGTGGGCGATCAGTTCGCTTTGTTTGAGCGGCACGAAATACGGCGTGATCACGGAAACGGCATCCACGCCCAGCGCGGCGATGCGTTTGCCGAGCTTGATGGTTTCACGGGTGGAGATTTCACCGATGTGTGCCACGACAGGCACTTTTCCGGCGGCTTCATCCACGCAGGTTTCGGTGACGGCAACTTTCTCGTCGGTGTGCAACACAAAGAATTCACCGTTGGTGCCGTTACAGAAAATGCCGTTGCCGTAACGCATCTGGCGTTGAACCTGCTGGCGCAGGGCGGTGGGGCTAAATTCCCCCTGATGGTCAAAGGGCGTGACGATCGCTGTCAGAACGCCTTTAATGGGTTTACTCATTGTTATGCCTCGTTATTCATCAACCGTTATGTATCAACTGTTATGTATCAAAATCGTTGTTTGCGAACCTGCTGACGTTGGCGTGCTACAGGATTAAAACAGCGTTGAATAGATGGCGTGCACATCGTCAGCCAGCACCGCTGTCGGGACATTTTTCATCAGTCGCTGCACTTGCAAGGCGGAATCCACCAGATAGGGCAAGTCATCCCGGCTGATGCCTAACTGTTGCAGCGATGAGGGGAGGTTCAGCCGCTTCACCAGGGCACTGAAGTAATCGACCAGTGCCTCGGCTTTCTGTTCCTGGGTGAGCGTGGCATCGGCATTCGGCAGCAGGTCGTAGGCTTGTGCGAATTTTTCCGCTGCCGCATGTTGCACAAAGCGCATGCAAGGAGCCAATAAAATGGCGTTCGCCACCCCGTGTGGAATGTGGTATTTGCCGCCTAACGGGTAAGACATGGCATGAACCAGATGAGTACCGGCATGAGCGATGGCGGCCCCGCCATAATAGGACGCCCACAGCATGTTCAGGCGCGCTTCCAGGTTTTCCGGCTCACTGACGGCGGTTTCAATACTGGCGAACAGCTTTTTCATGCCCATCAGCGCATAGTTGTCGGCTACCGGGTTGGCAATGGTAGCGGTAAAACATTCAATCAGATGGCAGAGCGCATCAATGCCGGTAGAGGCCGCAATGTGTGCCGGCATACTGGTGGTCAGCTCCGGTATCAGCGCGACGTAATCAGGCAGCATCACCGGGGTAATAATGCCCACTTTGGTTTCTTTCTCCGGGATCGCCAGAATCGCATTTGGCGTGGCCTCAGAACCGGTGCCCGCGGTGGTCGGGATCAACAGCGATGTTACCCGGCGCGTGGGTTTGCGGCCTTCCAGCAGGCTCTCAAGCGTAATGCCCTCTTCCCCGGCACACAGCACGGACAGCAGTTTGGCCACATCCAGCACACTACCGCCACCAACGCCCACCACCAGATCAGGCCGTGCCTCAGGCAGGTGTTGCAGCAGTGCTGCTACGTCATGCTGGCTTGGCTCTGCCGGTACGTTATCTATCACCGTCAGTTGCGGCACGCCGGTTTGCAGTTGTGTCATCAGTGCCTGTACGCCACTTAGCCCGATGATGTTCTTGTCAGTGACCAGTAACACCTGTTGCTTGCCGTGCAGCAGGTAGCTGAGATCCCCGAGTGCCTGATAACCGCTGATAAGAGTGCTGTTGATATTCATACGATGACCTTGTCTTGTCGCTTTTTCACTGTGATGTCAGTGGGATGTGAGTGATTTATTTCAATCACAACCTGGATTTTTGATGGAAATAAATCGGTTTCCTGCATTGTGTGGCTAATTTATAGGTGAAATTGGTTTTGAATAATTTGATATTGCTCACATATAATCAATCGTGATTCAATATAATCAATTTAAGGTTATCGAACGGATGGAGAGCGAGTATGCCTGAGCGGCGTGAACTCACCCAGGTCTTCGTGGTGGCAGATGATTTTACCGGTGCCAATGACGCCGGTGTCGGGCTGGCACTTAAAGGGGCGCGTGTCAGTGTGCTGTTTGATGCAGTGCAATGGCGTAGCGCACCACCGTGTGACGCGTGGGTCGTCAATACCGACAGCCGTGCGCTGCCTGCGCCGATTGCCGCAGAACGCACGGCTCAGGCGGTGGCGGCTTTTCGGCTGCAGGGCGCAGAGGGCTGGATAGTAAAAAAAGTTGATTCCACCTTACGCGGCAACCTGGGGGCAGAAATTGAAGCCGCACTGAATGCGGCTGATTTGTCGCTGGCGCTGATTGCACCTGCGGCACCCGCGCTTGGCCGCATCACCCGCGACGGCCAGGTATGGGTGAATGGCACGTTAGTGACGGACAGCGAGTTCGCCAGCGACCCGAAAACACCAGTGCGCTCGGCCTCGGTGAGCGTCTGTCTGGCGGCGCAAACGGTATTGCCACAGGCAAGCCTGTCGCTGGCGCAGATCCGTCACGGTGACTTGAGTGCAACGCTGCAACAGTTGGCGACACAGGGAACCCGGTTGGTGATTCTGGATGCAGAACACCCCGAAGACCTTGACCGGATTGTCAGCGCGGCGGCCCAACTGGCAGAAAAGCCGTTGCTGGTTGGTTCCGCCGGGTTGAGTGATGCCCTGGCGCGGCACCTGACATTGTCGGCTCCCTGCCGTGCGTTGCTGGCGGTGGTCGGCTCAATGAGCGAAATCGCTCAGTTACAGATTCATGCAGCCAGCCAGCGGGCTGATGTCACCGTGCTGGCGGTGGATATCGACGCTTTACTGGCCGGTGACGGGGCGCTGGCTCAGACCGCAGCGCAGGCAGCGGCGTTACTGGCTCGCGGTCAGCACTGCATTGTGCGTACCTGCCATGACGACAATCAGCGTTTTGAGATAGCGCGCTTGTGCCAGCGCTACGCCATGAGCCGACAGCAATTGGGGGAAACCATCAGTCAGCGGCTCGGTGAGCTGACACGACAGACAGTGCAGCAGCAACGACCAGGTGGGCTCTATTTATCGGGTGGGGATATTGCGATAGCGGCGGCCAGTACGCTGCAAGCCAGTGGATTTCGCATTCTGGGGCAGATTGCCGGTTGTGTTCCCTGGGGGCACCTGCAAGACAGCCTGGTGGGAGATATCCCTGTGATGACGAAAGCGGGCGGGTTTGGCGATGACGCCACCCTGCTACATGTTTTGCGTTTTATTGAGGAGAGTGCGTGTGAGTAAAATAATTGCGGTAACGATGGGCGACCCGGCAGGTATTGGCCCGGAAATCATCATTAAGTCGCTGGCTGAAGGCGAATTGTCTGGTGCACCGGTGGTGGTGGTGGGGTGTATACAAACGCTGCGCCGTATTCTGGCACTGGGGATTGTGCCGCAGGTGGAGCTCAATGAAATCGCGCGTCCTGCCGACGCCCGTTTCGCTCCCGGCGTTGTCAATGTTATCAATGAGCCGCTGGCCGAGCCTGAGAGCCTCAGGCAAGGTGTGGTGCAGGCGCAGGCCGGTGATTTGGCCTACCGTTGTATCAAACGTGCAACCGCGCTGGCGATGGCCGGCGAAGTGCATGCTATCGCTACCGCACCACTTAACAAAGAAGCGTTGCACTCAGCCGGGCATCTCTATCCGGGGCATACCGAGCTGCTGGCCAAGCTGACCAACAGCCGCGACTACGCCATGGTGCTCTATACCGATAAGCTGAAAGTGATTCATGTCACCACCCATATTGCCTTGCGCAAATTTCTGGATACGCTCAACCGCGACCGTGTGGAAACCGTGATTGCGATGGCCGATACCTTCCTTAAGCGTGTGGGCTATCAGGCACCGCGTATCGCCGTGGCCGGGGTCAACCCGCATGCCGGTGAGAACGGTCTGTTTGGTGATGAAGAGATTAACATTGTCGGCCCGTCTGTCGAGGCGATGAAAGCCAAAGGCATTGACGCTTACGGCCCGTGCCCGCCGGATACGGTCTACCTACAGGCCTATGAAGGGCAATATGACATGGTGGTGGCGATGTATCACGATCAAGGGCATATTCCGCTCAAACTGCTGGGCTTTTATGATGGCGTGAATATCACCGCCGGGCTGCCGTTTATTCGCACCTCGGCCGATCACGGCACCGCATTTGATATCGCCTGGACAGGGAAAGCGAAGCCTGAGAGCATGGCCGTTTCGATTAAACTGGCGATGCAATTGGCCTGATTGGTTTGATAACGTTGGCCTGATAGCCCTGCGCGTTTGCACGCCAGAGGACGTGTTCGGTGAGTGAGCGGGCCTGCTTTTTGCCTGATTGTCTTTTTGTGAAGGGAAAAGGAGCAGGCCTGACGCGCTGATGGCATAATACGATATTGTGCCATCAGCGATTGGTGCAGGTGGTAATCAGGCAGTAATACCGTGATAAAGCAGCAACGCTGTTGAATAGGGTGTGGGGCATAGATTGACTGATACATTGCGTGTAACCGGAGAGCGAGTGAGAGGGCAAAGCCGGCTTGATCAAATTCTGGATTATCTGAAAAGTCACAATCTGGTGACGGTGGATGAGCTGGTTACGGTCATTGATGCTTCACCTGCGACTATCCGCCGCGATTTGATAAAACTCGACGAGCAGGGTGTTATCAGCCGCAGTCACGGCGGGGTCACGCTCAACCGTTTTATTCCTTCCCAGCCCACTACCAATGAAAAATTGCAGCGTAGTCTCGCGGAGAAGCAGGCGATTGCCCGGCAGGCGGCAACGCTGGTCAAAGCGGGTAATGCGGTGGTGCTGGATGCCGGCACCACCATGCTGGAGCTGGCACGTAACCTGACGCACCTGCCGCTGCGCGTGATCACCGCCGATTTGCAAATCGCGCTGTTTTTATGCGAATTCAAGCAAATTGAGGTGACGATTATCGGCGGGCGCATTGATGACAGCAGCCAGTCTTGCATCGGTGAGCATGGCCGCCGCCTGTTACGCAGCGTCTACCCCGATATTGCCTTTATCAGCTGTAACTCGTGGAGCCTGGAGAAGGGCATTACCACGCCTACCGAAGAAAAAGCCGGGATCAAACAAGATCTCGGGGCCAATGCCAGTCGCCGCGTGTTGCTGGCTGACAGCAGTAAATACGGTGCCTACTCGCTGTTTTGCGTCTCGCCGTTATCTGAACTGACCGATATCATCACCGACAGCAGCTTGCCCGCGGAAGTGGAGCGCCAGTTGCGCGCACAACCGCTGGAGCTACAGCTTGTGACGGTCGCAGGCCGCTGACCGGCGGCCTTTTTGCCAGAATCGTCTTCTTTTTTTCTTCTTTTTACTGCCTGTTTCCCCTGCGGGTTTGTCCTGCCTGCCAGCTTATGCATCTGGCGAGGTTAGCTGCCTGAAATCCGTATATGTCGTGCAACGCGCCTGTGTCAGGATGGTGTTTTACCCCATCAAGCCACAAGGAGATGAGCATGGGAATTACCCGTTTGAATCATGCTGTGTTGTATGTATCGGATGTGGAAAAAAGCACCGAATTTTACCGCGATATTCTTGGTTTTCGCCCCAAATCACACGGCCGTCAGGCGGTGTTCACCCAGGCTGCCGAGTCACAAAACGATCATGACCTGGCGCTGTTTGCCAAAAATCAGGGGCAGCAGCGGGCGGGGGTATTTCGTGCGCGCGGCGAGCAACCGGGCGAGCATGAGCCGCCTGCCGGGCTTTACCATCTGGCCTGGGAAGTGGACTCGCTCCATGAGCTAAAACGCATTCGTGACCGGCTGGAACAAGAGGGCCGGTTAGGGCTGGAGGAAGATCACGGTGTGCACAAAAGTGTCTATGGTCATGACCCGGACGGCCTGCTGTTTGAAATCACCTGGTTTATCCCGTCCGATCAACTCACTCAGGATGACCGTGCGGCAAGCGGTGTCCGGCCGCTGGATTTTGCGCGCGAACTGACGCGGTTTGGCGAATAAAGAGGCCCGCTTGCCGGTGTGAACGGGCAAGCGGGTTCAGGAGAGTTATTTCATCCCGGCGGCAAGGGTGTCCACATTGTGCTTAAAGGCGGCGGTATAGGTGGCGGCCGGGCCACTGGCATCGGTCAGCGCTTCCGGGTACAGTTCACCGCCGGGCTGCGCGCCGCTGGCATCGGCTATCTGTTTGACCAGCCGAGGGTCAGTCTGGTTTTCGATGAAATAGAGCTTAACCTGCTCCTGTTTTATCTGGGTGATGAGCTTGGCTACGGTTTTGCTGCTGGCCTGTGATTCGGTGGAGTAGCCCACCGGCGAGAGGAAATGCACGCCGTAAGCGGCGGCAAAGTACCCGAAAGCATCGTGGCTGGTCAGCACTTTGCGTTTTTCCTTCGGGATGGCAGTGAAGGTCTGGGTGGCGTAATCATCCAACTGTTGTAACTGCTGGATGTAGCGCTCGCCCTGCTGGCGATAGTCCTGGGCGTGTTGCGGGTCTGCCTTGGCCAGCGCCGCTGCGATATTGCGGGCGTAGACGATACCGTTTTTCATGCTGTTCCAGGCATGCGGGTCAGTGACGGTTTTGCCGTCTTCTTCCATCTTCAGCGTCTTAATGTCGTGGCTTGCCGTGACCACCTCGCCTTTGTAACCGGAGGCTTTAATCAGGCGATCCAGCCAGCCTTCCAGCCCTAATCCGTTAACGAACACCACATCGGCCTGCGACAGGGTTTTGCTGTCTTTGGGCGACGGTTCAAATTCATGCGGGTCACCGTTGGGTTTCACCAGCATCGTCACCTTGACGTGCTGACCACCAATCTGGCTGACCATATCCCCCAGCACAGAAAAACTGGCGACCACATTCAGCTCTTTTGCCATGGCCAGCGGGCTTAACAGCAGGCCGGCCAGCAGGACAGTCAATACAGAACGTTTCATTTCTCTTCCCTCTCAATACGTTGTTATGAGCGGCCGGTGCGCAACATGCCGCCATTAGGACCAAACAGAACCGAAAAACAGAACAACAGCGTGGTGGTGAGGATCACCGCCGGGCCGGCAGGCAAATCGGCATAGTAAGACCAGATAAGCCCGACCAGGCTGGCGGTGGCACCGATAGCAACGGCGATTGCCAGCATCACCGGCAGACGGCAACTCCAGAAGCGGGCACAGGCAGCCGGCAGCATCATCATGCCGACGGCCATCAGCGTGCCAAGAAGCTGAAAACCGGCCACCAGATTCAGCACCACCAGTGACAGAAAGACTCCGTGGATAAGCGCGCGCGCGCGGTGTGACAGCATGCGCATAAAGGTGACATCAAACGATTCAATCACCAGTGCGCGGTAGATAACCGCCAGTATCAGCACCGAGGCGGAACTGATAACGCCGATGGTGATAAGGGCCTCGGCATCAATCGCCAGTATTGAACCAAACAGCACATGCAGCAGGTCAACGCTTGAGCCGCGCAGCGACACCAGCGTGACGCCGAGTGCCAGTGAGCCGAGGTAAAACCCGGCAAAACTGGCATCTTCTTTCAGCTCGGTATGGCGGCTCACCACACCTGAAAGCATGGCGACCGACAGCCCGGCAATAAAACCGCCGATGCCCATTGCAAGTAGCGACATGCCTGAAATCAGGTAGCCGATAGCGACACCGGGCAACACTGCATGAGAGAGCGCATCGCCAATCAGGCTCATGCGGCGTAACAGCAAAAAGCAGCCGAGCGGCGCGGCACTGAGCGTTAACGCCAGGCAACCGACCAGTGCGCGGCGCATGAAGCCAAAGTCGCTAAACGGTGTGGTCAGCAGGTCAAACAGCATCATGTCACCTGCCTTAGCACTGGCTGTTTGGCTCGTATCGGGTGGTGTGCGCCTGTGGCATCCGCAGTATGGCTTTCAGCCAAAATCGACCGGCAATCGCCCCAGCGGTGGCCTGCCGGGTGCAGCATTAACACCTGGGGAAAGTGTGCCCGTACCTGCTCAAGGTCGTGCAGCACCGCCAAAATGGTGCGACCTTGTTGATGCAAGTGTCGGATGGTCGCCAGCAGCAACTGCGTGGTGTGTTCATCAATGCCGGTAAAGGGTTCATCGAGCAGAATCACCGGCGATTGCATCACCAGCAGTCTGGCAAACAGCACCCGTTGCAGTTGGCCGCCCGAGAGTGTGCCGATAGGTGCGTGCGCGGCATCAGCCATGCCGACGGTATCAAGGGCTTCCTGCGCGTGTTTGCGCCACTGGCCACTAATGCGGCCGAACAGGCCACAGTGCGGTACACACCCCATCAGCACCAGATCGCTGACACTGAGTGGAAACTGGCGGTCGAACTCGCTGAGTTGCGGCAGATAACCGAGCGGGCGGCGCTCACCCGGAGCCATACAGAAATGGCCTGCCAGTGCAGGCAGCAGCCCCGCCAGTGTTTTCAGCAGGGTGGATTTGCCTGAGCCGTTGGCACCGACAATCGCCGTCAGCGAACCGCTGTCAAAGCAGCCATCAAGCGTACCCAGCGGCTGGCCGGGATAACCGAACGTCAGTGAATGCAGTGCAATCATGCCAGTGCCACCGCCCAGCCAATGAGTCCCCACAGTAATAACAGCAACATGCCGACCAGCCCCAGACGGGCAACGGCAGAAAATGCGTAAAGACTGGCCACAGTATCCTCCGATTAATTGTCATATGTTATAACATAACAATCATCAGCGGGAGGATCAGAAGTAAAAAAGTGTGTCTGGATAACATGTGTTTTGGCGGGGAGCGGTGTCAGCGGGCCGCTGAATCTGACTCAGGGTAGAGCGCGTAGCCATGCAAGGCGATAAGCCGTGCGCCGTCCAGCGCGTCACCGCCGGGGGGCGATAAACGCTGTTGCCACGCTGGCGATAGCCAGGGTTGAATGTGCAGGCCGATACTGCCCATCAGCGACAGGCGGGGCAGCGCATGGCGCGACACCGCCGCCAGCAGCGCTTCAATTTCGCGGGCGGTGTGGTGCAGCAGCGCGGTGGCCTGCGCATCACCCTGACGGGCGCAGTCAAACACTGCAGGGGCGAAGCGGGCATAATCTCCCGGCTGGGCCTGTTGGAGCCACTGTTCTGCATCCTGTTGATTGTCAAAGGGGAGGGCGTGTTGTTGACTGAGCGCAGACGGTGCCGCCCAGCCCTGTCTGACTCCCCACAAGTATTGCAATGCCGCAAGGCCGAGGCGCGCTCCACTGCCCTGATCGGAGATGGGAAATTCGTGACCGCCATAAGCCGTGATGGTGCGCTGTTGCCAGACCAGTGCGCACGAGCCGGTGCCGGCAATCACTACCCCGGCCTCGTCACCCCGGTTCACCGCCAGACAAGCGCCCAGTGCATCAGTATTCAGCACTTGTGAGGCATAGCCGTGCGGCAGCGCCAGGAAAGCCTGATAGGCGCTGCGATGCTCGGCACCCGCCAGCGCCAGCCCGACGTGCAGGCGCGCGGCATCTTTCACACTCAGGCCACTGTGCAGCAGTGCCTGATGCAGCGCGTCATCCACCGACTGGCGGACAGATGTGACGCCAAGCAGCAGATTGGCGCGACCGCCAGCGCCCTGACCGAGCGGCGTGCCATCGGCGCGATAAAGGCGCGCCCGGCAGCCGGTGCCACCGCCGTCTACTCCGGCATACAGCGGTGCGAGTGCGTTATCAATGTGACTCATCAACATGCTTCCCTGTGGCTTTCGTCACCCAGTACCGCCAGACAGGCGGTACACAGCGGCCCGCTAAGCCAGACTTGTTCGGCCTGTTGCGCACGCGCGACATGCAGCAACGCCCACAGTTCCTGAGCCGCGCGACTGAGCAATGGTTGGGCGAGCGGGTCATCGGGGTGAGCCAACATGTCTGCTGTCAGTGCCGCATAGTCAGCGGCCTGCGCCCGTTTTGACCAGTCCACCACCTGTTCGATGTGGCCTGAAAAGCGCGTAAACAGCTGGCTTGCCAGCGGGGTGAGCGGGGTGATGCCTTCGGCTGCCTGCAACATGGCCTGTACCCCCCACAACCCCAGACGAGCCAGGCTCGCCGGGTCGCCCAGCGGAAACAGGCCGCCGCCATAGCAGTGCAGCTTGCCCGGCTGCCAGTACAACAGCCGGGTGAACGTGCCGCTTACCAGCAACCAGCGCGGTGTGTCCGGCCAGTGCTGCTGGCATTGTTCATGTTCTGCCTGCCGGTCAAACGGGGTGTCACCGTCAATCGGCACGGGCATTAGCGCAAGTTTCATCCCGGCATGACTCCCGGTTATTGGGTTTTTTGCTGTTGACGGTTGCTGGTGATGGTCTGGTTGAGCCGTTTCACGTCGTTTTCCGTCAGGCGCAGGTACTCGTCATACGACACCTGATTGTTCAGGTATTGCGTAAAGCGGGTCAGGATAATCGGGTAGAGTTCACTGCCGCCGAAGCTCTCCATTTTTTCCCAGTCGAACACATACGCCGGGATGTTGGCAATCTCGCCCCGGGCGGTGTTGAGCCCGTCTGTCACATGCTGATCTTTGGTCTGGTAATTCAGGCTGGCGATATCCGCGCCGACAATAATGTTAAAGTGTTCGGCAATTTCACGCTGGATGGCCTCGCTGCCCAGCCACTCCATGAATTCCGCCACTTCTTTCGGGTGCTTACTGGTTTTAAACGGCATGATGAAGGTGGCCCCGCCCATTGAAATACATTTCTCTTTGCAGGGGGCTGGCAGCATTTTCCAGTCAAACCCGTTGCCGATTTGCTTACTGAACTGGTTTAACTGCCAGTTACCAGAGAAGTAAGTGACGATGTTGCCGTTCACAAAGTCATCCGCCATGCTTTTGTACTGCCCGCCACCGGCTGCACCCCACATTTCACGCGGGAAAATCCCTTCGTCTGACCAGCGTTTCAGGTCTTTTATCCAGGCCTGAGCCGCCGCATCGGGGAAGGTTATCTGGCCGTCTTTATCATAGCGAGCGCCGTAGGAGTAAGCCGGGCCGGAGAAGCGAAAACCACTGCGATCGATGGTAAAGGGGATCGCCACGCCGGTTTTTTCCGCCACTTTCTTTGAGGCCTGCATCAGTTGTTCCATGGTGTAACCCGGCTGCGGCAACGGCACGCCTGCCTGCTGGAACAAGGTGGCATTGACGAAGGGTAAATCCGCCGTCCATGAAGCGACAAAGCCCGGTAGAGCGTTATCTTTATGCACGCCTTTGATACGCATGATTTTTTCAATGCCCGCGCCGTAACGCTTTTCAAATCCGGCAGCGTCCGTCAGATAAGGTCGCAAATCGAGTGTGTAAGACAGCAGGCCCATTTGGGTGGTTTTGGCAATATCCGGGCCCAGGCCGGCGGCCAGTTGCATCGGTAATTGGGTTTGCAGCGCGTTATACCCGGTGCTGACAAAATTCACGTCAATATGATCGTTATTTTGTGAAAACGATTTAACTTTCTGCTCCATAAAATGAACCAGCTCTGGATCGTCGTCACTGTATAAAAAAGTAATTTGTGTTTTGGCGGCGATAGCGCTGCTGCTGGCGAGCGCACCCAGCGTCATGAAGGAAAATAACAGCGCATGTTGATAGCGATTCATAAACCCCTTCCTTCCAAAATAGGTAGCGCCGGTAAATACCCATTACCACATCACGCTGGGTATATTTTACGGCATGTCTGATGCATGAATGCAAATTTGCACAATTGCCCGGTGTGGCGACTGATTATGAGCAATAATGGCCGTTTGTTTTGTGAAGCATATTAAATATATTTCGGGTTTTAGCATAGTCAATCTCTTTTTGTGATAAGAATCGCATATTGTTCATCCAATAATTTACTCTATAATGCAAAAATACGATGTTAAGTGCAAATTGGCAATGAATGCAAAGTTTGCATTCATTCGCAATGAAAATAACCAAAGCACCAAAAAGTTGCACGGCGTGAATACAGTAATGGGCATTGCGCACGATAACGGTGCAGATACCTTAAATGCATCCACAATTTTACCGATTGTGTTTATTTTTGATTTTTTTATTCGTCATGCATTTTTATTGTGTCATCCGTTTTCGATATTTCATTTATTCGCTGAGGCGGCAACAAAGGATTTACCATGAGTATCGGTTGGGTATTAAAGCAGAACAGCGTTATTAACCGCTTTATGATTACCTCACTTGCGGAAAAATATTATCCGGCAGAGGTTGACACCCTGCCGGATACGGTGAATTACCGCTTTATTAATGGCTTTGTTGATGTAGGGGTATTACCTTGCCGGGTGCGCTTTTTAAAAGAAACCGCCCCGCGCGAGATAAGCCTGCCGAATCATGTCGATTTTAACGCCCTCTGGAGTGGCGGAGATCAGAGCCAATCGGTCAATTTCAGCGACTTCTGGCCGTGCCCGACGCATGTGCAGCGCTTTGCCCGCTGTTTTATTTACAGTGATGGTTTGCACGCTGCGCGCTTTAGATTGGGGACGTGCGGTGGCGTGACGCTGTGGCTCAATGGCCGCCAGATTGCCCGCTTTACGCCGTTTAGCCGCAATACTGAGCAGTTTTGCGAGCTGATACTGCCGCTGCAACTGGGCCTCAACACGCTGATAGTACACGCAGAAGAGCTGTGCGAGCGTGATACGGATTATCTGTTTAGTCTGCGTTACCTGGATGAACGGCCGTTGCGCTGGCAGCTTGCACCCGACGCCGCCTGTAGCGAGCGTGCGTGGGCGCTGGATAATTGGCTCAATAGCCTGTCGCTTGACGATAACCTGATTAACCATGACACCCTGACCCTGCGCGCCGCGGTGCCGCTCCCCGACGCGGTGACGGTGCATCACCACCTGTTGTGTAACGTCAATGAATCCGTCACGCCCTGGCAGCAGCAACAGGCGCTTTGTGCCGGGCAAACCGACTGGCAGGCTCAGCTACCCGCAGGGCTGGTCGGGTATTACGATTTGGTGTGCCGCGCAGAGTACGAGGGGATCTCGCTGAGTCGTAACATCAGTTTTGGCCGCCTGCCGACCCAGACCCTGCCCGCATTACCCTCGCTGGCACAGCGGCGGGAGCACCTATTGCGCCATACGGCGCGACACGGTTTTGAACGTATTGGCCGGGTGCTGGCCAGTTTTGCGACCGGCGAAGGCACCGAGGCTATCGACCCTATTCTCAATCAGGTGTTGCACAAAATCAGCCGCCGTGAAGACTGTGCCGATTTTCAACTGGTGCCGCTTATCTGGCTGTGGCAGCGCTATCAGGGGCAGCGCCTGAGCGCACCGCAGTGGCAGCGCGTGCGTACCGCCATTGTCGGTTTTCGTTATTGGATTGATGAGCCGGGCTGCGACACCATGTGGTTTTGGAGCGAAAACCACTGCCTGTGTTTCCACGTCGCCCAGTATCTGGCCGGGCAAAACTTCCCGGATGAGGTGTTTGTGTGCAGCGGCCGCACCGGGCGCGAGCAGCATGCGATTGCGCGTCAACGGCTGGAGCGCTGGTTTGATGCCATTCTGGCGCACGGCCTGGTGGAGTGGAACTCGGCTGCCTATTACCCGATTGACCTTATCGGTTTACTGGCGCTTTCAGAGCTGGCTGGCGATGAAAGTTTGCGGGAGCGCGCGCGTACGGTTATCGACAGAATCGTGCTGATGACCGCCTGGGTACACCAAAACGGCGTGGCCGTCGGCACCATGGGGCGGGCGTATGACAAAGAGCTGCGCTCAGGCATGCTGACCGAGCTGGCTGGCTTTTGCGCACTGCTCTGGGGCGAAGGCTGGATGCTCCCGCACTGCGCCGCCTTGCCGTTAATGTGTCTGAGCCAGTATCAACCGCCGCAGGAAGCGCAAGCCATTGCCCAGTGGCAATCGCCGCAGGGGGCTCAGGCACGCTGGGTGCAGGGGCTTGGGCGCAGCGCGAACGTGATTGCCTGGAAACAGCAGGATGTGGCGTTCTCTTCGGTGTTTGACCATCACCCCGGCCAGCCGGGGCATCAGCAGCATGTGCTGGATATCCGCCTCGGCCGCCATTATGCCGCGCGGTTGTGGGTCAATCACCCCGGCGAAGACCGCCCGGATGGCGTGCATCGCCCCTCTTACTGGGCCGGAAATGGCCGCCTGCCGCAGGTGATGCAGCACCGTAACCGCGCCTGGATGCTGTTTGATTTGCAGCATGATTTGCGCCGCTGGACGCACCTGTATTTGCCGCGTACCGCGCTTGATGAGGTGGTGGTTGAGGCGTGCTGGTGTTTTGTGCGCGGCGGCAATGGCTATGCCGCGCTGCATAACCCCGCCGGGCTACATCTGTACACGCCGCAAGGTGGCCAGCCGGGCAGTGAATTGCGGGCGTTTGGCGAACGCAATGTCTGGTACATCGCCGTAGATTGCGGTGCGGGCAGCCGCGGCTTTGCTGAATTTATCGACCATTTTCGCCATCGTCAGGCACAGCAGTCGCCCGACGGTAGCGTGCAGTTTGATGACCCCGATTATGGCCTGATGGCCTGGCAGCCGGAGGGCGGTTTTACCATCGACAGTCAGCCGTTCGTTTTTCCCGACACCGTATCGGTGATACCACAGCGTACTGAGGAGGCGCAGTAACATGACCGAACACACGCCACAGGCTCTTGAGGGCGCTCCGCCGTTGACGCCGCAAAACATCGATACGCTGTTGGATAAGGTAGCGCTGGCATTTTGCCGCCTGAAAGCGATTGATAGCGTGACCGAGGATACGCCCGCCAGCGATACGCTGACCATCCAGTTTGAGGAGTGGGACTGGGAAGTGGGCGTCGGGCTATATGGTTTTTGGAAACTGGCGCAACAGCGTGGCGATAGCGCGATGCTGGCGGCGCTGGCGCAGTGGTATGAGCAGAAATTACAGGCCGGATTACCGCCCCGGCAAATCAACTCGACCGCACCCATGCTGGTGCTGGCGCTATTGTGCCGTGATGACCCTCGCCCGCACTGGTTACAGGCGGTCGAAGAGTGGGCCGACTGGCTGCTGCATTCGTTGCCGAAAACCGAAGACGGCGGTTTTCAACACACGGTGAAAGAGCGCCCGAATACCGGGCAACTGTGGGATGACACGCTGTTTATGGCCGGGCTGTTTCTCGTCGTCAGCGCCGGGGTGCTCAACCGTCAGGCGTTGCAGGATGAAGCGGAATACCAGTTATTGACGCACGCGCGTTATCTGGCCGATGCCCCCAGCGGGCTGTGGTATCACGGCTGGACGTTTCTTGGCCGTCACCATTATGCCGGAGCGTTCTGGGGGCGGGGCAATGCCTGGGTCACGCTGGTGTTGCCGGAAATCTGCTGGCTGGCGCAAACCCCGCTCTCGCCGCCGGTTCAGCGCACGCTGGAAGCCATCTTAACGCAACAGACGAAAGCACTGGCGGCCTGCCAGCATCACTCCGGGCTGTGGCACACGCTGCTCAATGACCCGGACTCACCGCTGGAAACGTCGGCCAGCGCCGGGTTCATCGCCGGAATTCTGAATGCCCGCAGGCTCGGTATGTTAGGGGATTTCCCGCAGGCAGTGCTGGAGAAGGGGCTGGCGGCAGTGGTGGCGCAAATTGACCCGCAAGGCGTGGTGCAAGGCGTGTCTGATGGCACGGCGATGGGTCATGACCTGCAATTTTATCACGACATTCCCAATGTGGCGGTGCCCTATGGCCAGGCACTGGTCATGCTGATGCTGCTGGCGCAGCGACATTCTGTGTGAGGACGCGGTAATGGCAAGTCTGGAACTGAAAAACATCCATAAGAGTTATGGCGCGGTGCCTGTTATCAAAGGGGTGAACCTGAGCATCCGCGACGGCGAATTTATCGTGTTTGTCGGGCCGTCAGGTTGTGGTAAATCGACGATGCTGCGCATGATTGCCGGGCTTGAATCCATCACCGAGGGCGAGCTGTGGATTGGCGATCGCAACGTCAATGCGCTGGGCCCGGCGGAACGTAAAATTGCGATGGTGTTCCAGTCCTACGCACTCTACCCGCATTTGTCGGTGCGTAAAAACCTGGCCTTCGGCCTGGAGAACCTGCATTTTCCCAAAGACGAGATAGTCCGGCGCATTGAGCAGGCCGCCCGGATGCTGGGGCTGGAGCCTTATCTGGAGCGCAAGCCGCGCGCCTTGTCGGGCGGGCAGCAGCAGCGTGTGGCTATCGGCCGGGCCATCGTGCGTGACCCGGATCTGTTCTTGTTTGACGAGCCGTTATCTAACCTCGATGCCAAACTGCGCGTGCAAACCCGAGGCGAGTTGACCCGGCTGCATCAAAAACTGCGCACCACCATGATTTACGTCACCCACGATCAGGTGGAAGCGATGACCATGGCGCAGCGTATCGTGGTGTTTAATGGCGGGCGTATCGAACAGGTCGGCACGCCACTGGAGCTGTTTAACCGGCCTTGTAATAAATTTGTCGCCGGGTTTATCGGTTCGCCGCGCATGAATATCTTCCCGGTGACGCTTGGCAACTGCACGGCGGATGGCGTTGAGGTGCAGTGTCCGTCGGGCATGGTGTTAACGCTGCCGTTTCGCGGCGAAGCCGGAAAATGCGTGGAGCTCGGTATCCGCCCGTCGCATTGCCAGTTGGTTGGCGATCAGGAGGGTGGCATTTCACTGTGCATTGACCGCTGTGAAATGATGGGGCATGAAACCTTTATCTACGGACGCTGCGCCGGAATGGACAATGAACTGATCGTGCATTTGCCAGGCCACCATGAGTTTCGCAGCGGCGAGCTGGTTTTTGTGCGCTTCCCTGAGGCCAGCTGCCACCTGTTTGATGCCGACAGCGGTGAGACACTGACTCGCCTGACTGACCCACAAGCCTGATAACCGGAGAGCGCCATGAAGCAAAATCCTTTGTTCCAGCCCGGTGCATCGCTGGTTGATACGCTGGTGACACCGGTAGAAAAATCGGTCAATTTGCTGCAAAAATTCGGTGGGCGGCGGGTGATGCCGTGGTTTTTTATCGCCCCGAACATGTTGCTGTTTGCCGTGTTTGTGTTTATTCCGATTCTGCTGGCGGTGTGTTACGCCTTTACCGGCGGCACCAACATTCTGCTGTGGGATCGCCCGTTTATCGGGCTACAGAATTTTGCCACCTTGCTCAACTGCGGCAATTATGCCGAGCCGGCCACCTGCGAACAGGATCTGTTCTGGACCGGGATTTACAACACCGTGTCCTTCACCTTCTTCAACGTGGTGTGCACGCTGGGGTGGGCGCTGGTGACGGCGCTGATCCTCAATCGTAAAATCATGGCCAGAGGGTTCTTTCGTGCCATCTTTTTCTATCCGGTACTGCTCTCGCCGGTGGTGGTGGGGCTGGTGTGGCAGTGGTTTCTTAACCGCAATGGCCTGCTTAACCTGGTGTTGTCATCACTGGGGGGCCAACCGGTCACGTTTTTGCTGGAGCCGTCGCTGGCGCGCTTTTGGGTGGTATTTGTTTCGGTGTGGTTCCATGTCGGCTTTTATACCCTGATTCTGCTGGCCGGGTTACAGGCTATCCCAAGCGATATTTATGAAGCGGCCGCCGTGGACGGCACCTCGCGCTGGCGCGGTTTCTACCGCCTGACGCTGCCGCTGCTGGCACCCAATATTCTGGTGGTGGTGATTCTGCTGACCATCAACAGCGTGCAGATTTTCGATGAAGCCTGGGTGCTGACCAACGGCGGCGGGCCGGGCACCGCCAACAACTTTATTGTGCAGTACATCTACCAGACGGCGTTTTCCTCCAATGCCTCGCTGTATGGGCTGGCATCGGCAGCCTCAGTGCTGATGGGGCTGGTGTTAATGATCCTCACGGCATTGCAGTTCTTGCTTACCCGCCGTCTGGAAGGCAAAAAATAACCGGGAGTCGGCATCATGAAGATCATTGCATTTCTTACCCGCACCCGCTATCCGGGGCGTATTCATGTCACCGACATTTTAAGCTGGGTGTGGCTGGTCATCGGCACGTTGCTGGTGTTGATCCCGGTGATGTGGGCGGCGATGTCATCGCTGAAAACCCCGTCGGAAATCAACCGCTTTCCGCCGAGCTTTCTGCCGCAAGCAGCCAGCACGGTAACGCTGCCTGAGTACCCGAAACCGCTGGAGCTGTGGCAGGTCAAGCTTGAGGATGGCAGTGACAAAACGCTGGCGATGGTGCGGCGTATCGGCCTGCTGGCGCAGATGGTTGACCCGAAAACGCCGCAGGATATTATCCGGGTGCCGGTACAAAACCTGACGCCGCAGAAAACCCTGCATCTGGAAACCGATAACTACGCCACGCCGCTGGCGAAATTCCACTTCGCCACCTATCTGAAAAATACCGTATTTGTCACGGTGATGGCGACCTTGCTGACGCTGCTACTGAGCTCAATGGCGGCGTTTGCGCTGGCAAAATACGAGTTTCGCGGGCGCGGCACGGTGCTGACGCTGTTTTTGTCTACCATGATGATCCCGCTGTCGGTGGTGATGGTGCCGACGTTTTTGGTGGTGATTGGCCTGCACATGGGCGACAACCTGTGGGGGGTGATTATCCCGACCATCGCCACGCCGACTGGGGTGTTTTTGTTGCGCCAGTATATGCTGACCATTCCTGATGAGTTGATTGAAGCGGCGCGCATTGACGCGGCCAGCGAGTTTCGGATTTACTGGAAAATCATTCTGCCGCTCACCGCGCCTGCGCTGGCAGTGCTGGCGATTTTCTCGGTTATCTGGCGCTGGAACGATTTCCTGTGGCCGTTAATCGTGCTGTCAAGCCAGGATAATTTCACGTTGCAAATTGGCCTGAATGCCTTTCAGGGCCAGTTCTCGGTGCAGTGGCACTACATTCTGGCGATGACCATGCTCTCGCTTTTACCGGTCACGGCGGTGTTTGTGTTCCTGCAAAAATACATCACTACCGGCATTGCTAACACGGGAATGAAATAGATGGCGACACTTAAGGAGATAGCCGAGCGGGCTGGGGTGTCTATCAGCACGGTGTCACGGGTGCTGAGCGGCAGTGCGCCCATCAGCGCCAAAGTGCGCCAGCAGGTGATGGCGATTGCCACCGAGCAAGGCTATCCGCTTCATAAACCGGCCAAAGTGGCGGAACAACCAGACCCGTTGCGCCATATTATGCTGGCCACGCCGCGTAACCTGATGCTGGAAAGCGATCTGAATCTGGTGTCGCTGACGCTGATTAACCGGCTGAAAACCTTGTGCCAGCAGCGCAACATTCAGCTCAGCCCGTTTGTTGGCGAGCCGGACAGCATCAACGAGCAGCAATTGCTTGAGGCGCTACAAGAGGGCAAGGCGAGCGGCATTCTCATCGTCAATGACGACCACCCGACATTGCTTAATGCCGTGGCGGAAAGCGGTGTGCCCGCCGTGCTGATTAACGGTGAAGACCCCACCATGCGCCTTAACACGGTGATGCCTGCCAATCACTACTCGGCCGCTGCCGCCGTGCGCTACCTGATAGCTCAGGGGCACCGGCGCATTCTGCACCTCACCTGGCCATCGCGCCAGACGATCCGTGAGCGTGAGCGCGGCTATCGTGATGCGCTGGCCGAGGCCGGTATCGCTGTGGATGAGCGCCTGATTCTGTCGCTGCCGGATTTTCAGCCGCTGACCGCCCGGGATGCGCTGCGCGACTGGCTGGTGCACCACCCTGACCGGCTGGGTGTCACGGCCATCTTCTGTGCGGCCGATAATCAGGCAATTGGCGTCACCGACGCGCTGAATCACCACGGATTACGCGTACCGGAAGATATCTCGGTGATGGGGATGGATGACATCCTGCCGCTCGACATGCTGCCGCTGTCGCTGACTACCGTCCATCTGCCGTTTGAGGAAATGGCGCGCGCTGCACTTCAGTTACTGACGCAACAATTGCTGCCTGCCCAGGCGCTCGGTATCGCCCAGCGTATTGAGCTGGCCGGGCATTTGGTGGTGCGTGAGTCGGTGCTGGCAACACCGGCTGGCGCATCCGTCGGCGTGTCTTAGAGCGACGACAGGGCGTTTGCGAGCGCCTCGTGAGTGCGCGGTTTGACCGGCTGGCTGGCTGCCAGCCTGAATTAGCCCGATAGTCACTCAGTGCAATTATTCCTGTGGGATGGAACTGGCCGCAACGTGGCGGACACTTAACGTTGTCATGTCCACTACACAGGAAAGCGATGATGTTCATTCGTTCTGCCACCTCCCCGCACGCCGGGCCGTCGTCTGCGGCGTCTGCCGCTGAGGTCATTCGCGCCTCGGCGTTGTCAAAAGACGCGCTGGCACATACTCAGGCCTTTAAACAACACCCGCAGCGTTATCTTGAGCATCACTTGCTGGATATTTCCGGGGTGATGCGTGCGAATGATAAAACCGGCACGCCGATGCAGCTCAACGAGAGCCCGAAAAAGGGGTACTTTGCGCTGATTCCCGATGCGATGGATAAAAATAAAGTCAGCCTCAAGCCCGTTACCGTGGCAAGTACCCGAGAGGCGGAGCAGGCGATTTACGCCCATTGGATCCCGTTTAAAAGCGGCGATGTTCTGCCAGGTTATACCGATATACCGAAGAACCCGCGCCTGGCCGCCGCACATGACAACGCGGTCTTTGCCTTCACGCCTGGGATGAATGGCTGTTCGCTGGAGGTGAGAGAGCACCCGGAGCGTAGCGATTATTATCGCGTCTTTCATAACCAGCACCCCACCAGACAAAAACAGAGCGACCTGATTCATGAGCATGCCGGTAGCCGGGTGGATGCATTTAGCGAGAAAGAGTATTTCCAGCCCCACAGTGTGGCGTTGATGCCGGTTTCAGCCAATGTGATGCACTTCAATCCACATCAGAGCGGCTGGGAGTTTATCGGCCAGCCGCAGGGGATTAACCCGCATAATAATACGGTGCAGCCAATGCCGCAGGGGAAGGTCGTGTCACGGCCATTGGCTGCATCAGGCTGATTGGTCTGGGCGGATATCGCGCCAGGCATATCAGCCGTACCAGACTATCAGCCGCATCGCTTACGGATTGCGCTCACGCCGGTTTTTTCGCACCTGCTGTCGCAACAGGATGAGCACGATAATGGCCGCAAACAGCAGCAAAATTATCATCTGATACTGTTGCCAGTATGGGTCGGCCAGCAAGGCCAGCATCAGTACCGCGCTAAACAGCACGACAAAACCGCTAAACCAGAGTGATTCCGTCACGCGCCGCAGCGGAAAAAACCACAGGCTGGTAAGCCAGGTCAGCGTCATTAGCCAAAAGGTGATAAACAGCATCAGGCGCAGCACCCAGCGGTTGGGGCACACCACATCCATCACCGTATCGATCAGTGCTGCCATGTGTGCCAGCGGCGCGGGCAGCACGTCATCTATTGGGTAGAAGGTGTGTTCAATGGCCTGTTGGCTGGCCTCATCAAGCGGCAGCGGCCAGTAAGCTGCGCCGGAAAAACTCCAACTGCTGTAGTGTAACAGTTCCGTTAATGCCGGTAATGGCTGGCGGTTGTCCGCGGTTATCAGCACCGGCACCATCTTGCGATAAAGTTCGGGCACCTCCGCTTGTGGCTGCTGGCTTAAAAAGTGATGCAGGTTGCGCAATTGCTCCTGTGCGTTGCGCGCCGGGGTGGGGATGTCGCTGCCGTCGGTTTGCAAAATCAACAGTGTGATGTAAGGCAAGAGTGCACGCAGGTTCTCCAGCGTGTAGAAGCCTTGCCCGGCGATCAGTGCCTCCGGCGGGACTATCAGGTTAATCGCGTAATGTGGCGTGCTGCCAGCGGGCTGAGGCGGTGGGTTTAGGCTGCGGTGTAACACCTGCACGAAGCGAATAAACGCTTGCTGGCCTGCGCGGGTGGTCAGGCGCGTCAGGTCGAAATCCAGCGTCAGTCCGTCGCCCTGGGTGTAGGGCGCACTTTGGCCAAAAGTCAGCCAGGGGCGGGCGAGGTTGACCCAGTCATCGGCAAGCGGTGTTTGAATACTGTCGCGCAGGCGAGTGACCAGCGAGGTGGTGAGCAGGCTCATCAGCACTGGTTCCGCCAGCTTGCGTGGTGTGGACACCACCAGATCAACATCGGTACGGTAGCGGTGCGCCAGCCGGATAAAGTCAGCCTCGGGCCGGGTGGCGCGCCAGTTCGGCGGCAACACCAGTTGTGGGCCGCGTGCGCCGGGCAGCACGGAAGCGGAAAAATAGCCGATACGATCTAAATGGCGAAAGTTGAGGCTCTGCCCCTGTGCCAAAGGCTGCCAGTAGGGATAAAAACCGTAGAAGAGCGCCTGGGGGCAGCTGATGTTGGGCTGGCTCTCTTCACACCCGCAATTCTCCGGCGCTCGCCACACCATCGCGGGCAGGTGCGCTGATGCCACGCCGGGTTTGTAGGCCAGATCCTCAATGCGCTGCCAGCTCTCGCTGCCCAGCGACGATAATCCGGCCAGTTTCATGGCAACCGACAGGTGGTAGCGATCGGCAAACGGGATGTTTTTCAGCGTCGCCAGTTGCGCCAGCGCGGTGTCATTGAGCGTCACCAGATGCAAATCCAGATAGGCCAGTTCCAGCGCATTGGGGTTGATGGCATACAGTGTGACCGGCGCGCGAGGCGGCGCGTCCGGTGCGCGGTCGTCATCCGCTTCCGGCTCTGTGTGGTCACTCGGCTCGCTGGCGGGAGGCGTGGTGGCGTCATCTGCGGCCGTGCTGGGGGGGTGGCGGCTTATCTCAGGCGCGGGAACGGCTTCGACAATCTGTTGCAGAATCTGCTGCTCGTCGCCGTGTAACTGGCGAATCAGCGGACGCACCGCGTTATTGAGCGCCGCCGGATTGGTAAACTGCTGGCTGGTAAGCGCATCAAGCTGGGTTTGCAGGCGGTGGTGTTCTGAAAGCCGGTGCAGATCATCGTCGCTTAACAGGTAATAGCTTTCTGGCAAGGCGTCTGCGCGGGTCTGCTCGTCAAGCGGCTGGGCGCTGAGAAACTCGATGGTTTTCTGCGTCGGCCATTGCAGCAGTTCCGGCGGGCTTAAGCGGCTGCGCCAGAAAGGGAAAAGCTGGTTCAGCTCCGAGACTTTCGTCAGCGCCACCAGCAAATCCTCGGCAAAACGGTTGCGGTTAGGCGCAGGCTCAATGGCAAACTCGCCACAAAAGGTGGCCAGCCATTTACGGGTTTTCGGGCCAAACACGCCATCGGCCAGGTAGTCACCCGGCTGGTGATAATCGGCCTGATAGTCTGGTTCATCGCGGTAGATAATCGCCAGCCTGCCCTGCGTGATATGGGTAAAGCGGCGGCCATCCATGTGTGACAGCGCCTGAAAACACTGCGCATAGCCTGCCGATGCTGCCAGGGTATTGGCGGCAGACCGCGCCGCCTGGGCGGACAGGGGCAGCAGGCCGCTGAGGAGCAGTATCAGGCTGGCGGCCCCCCGTTGCCAGCCTGGAGGGAAGGTCAATCCCATGACAGATTGCAGTCTCATGGTGAGCGTGTCTCCGAAAGAATGGGCGTCATGGCGTGTTAGCGCCAGACCACATGCAGTGGGTGCGTCATCCACGGGTATTTGAGGGTGCTAAATCCCCACGGCAGGTGGTCAATCAGCATGTCAAACGGCCCCGGCATCACCTCCAGCCGCCAGCTATCCGCCTGTCGCCACAGGCAGCCTTCGCGCTGCAAAAACGTCTGCCGCAGCCCGGCGCTGGAGGTGTGCCCCAGTGCCTGCCAGTGCTGGCGCACGGCATCCAGCAGCGAGGCTACGGTGTCGCGTGTGTCGGCATTCAGCACGGGCATGGCGGGCAACGGCGCATTGAGCGGCATACCACACAGCAACTTATTGAGCGCCAGCTGGTATTCGGCACCCGTCTGGCGTTCATCCACCAGATAGTGCAGGCAGGCCAGCGCCTGATAACGCTGTGGCTCACCGCAGAACTCACCCTGTTGCACCAGCGTCAGGGTGGTGAACAGGCATGGTAAATAAGGGGCAAGCAGCACCAGCCCGGCATGCGTTACCACAATCGGCTCAGTGGATGGCAGCGCTTCATCACCGCGCCAGTCAGGCGGCGTGGTGCTGACCACCCGCGGCAGTGGCGCAGGCGCGAGTGTGGCGGCCGCACCCGGTGTGATTATCTGCGTGCCCGGTGGCGCGGTTTCAGAAGGCGCGGGCAGCGGGCGGGGGCGGGGCAGGTACGCCGGTTGCAGGCAGCGTTGCAGCCGCGCAGCCAGGCGGTGCATGGCAGGCCACGAGGTTTCTTTTACCTGCTCAAGCAGAAAACGGTAGAGCGCCTGTGCGTCACTGGCGTGGCTGCGCTGTTGCCAGTCCTCACCCAGCAGTGCCAGATAGCGGCTGATAAATGGCGCGATATCGGCGCGTGCGCCCGTGGCCGGTAGCGCCTGATACAAGCCATACCAAAACAGGCTTTCCAGCGTTTGTGGTTTAGCCCGGTAGGTTGGGTGGCGCAGGCACAGGTTGGTTATCAGGCGGGCGTAAGGATACAGCGCCATGAAATCATCCCGGCAGCGGTGCGATAGCAGGGCGGTGTGCAGGCTTTCCGGCAGGCGGGAGGCCAGTTGCCGGGCGGTACTGGCCGAGCGCAGGCAAGGTAACAGCAGGCGGCACAGCGCATCGATATCTTGTGCCAGCAAGGTGCGCAGAGCGGCAATCACCTCTGGCGTGAGCTGGGGGGCCGCATCGTCACAAAATCGGGTCAGGCAGGTCAGCGCCTCTGCCGGTGTCAGCGAGGGTGCGCTGCGCACCGGTGTGGTGGCTGCGGGCCGTGGTCTTGATACCGGCAAGGGCGGCAACGCAACGCGCGTACCGGCTGACCGGCTCAGGTCAGCGCGGATGGCCGCCCAGTCAGGCAGCCGGTTGTCGGCCAGTTGCGCCATCACCTCGCCATAAAACGCCCGCCGCTGTGTAGGGTTAAGCGTGCGGGTCGCGTCGTCCAGCGCGCGGGCTATCGGGTGCGGGCGCAGCGCAGGCTGGCGCAGTTGCAACAGCAGCATCACGACGCGCATGGCCTGTGAAGGTCGCAGGGCGGCACTCAGGCGCTGCCAGCGCTCCGGGTAATCGGCAGAGGTGACCTGCCAGCGCTGGAGCAGCAGCGGATTGTGTAACTGTAAATAACACAGGCAGCGCAGCAGGTCGTCTTGCTCGCGGTGGTCATGGCGTAACCATAGGCTGCGCAGTGCCGGAGGCAGGTGAAAACGCCGTGCCGGGCTGGCATGGCACAACACGCTATGCAGATACTGGTAGCAGGCGCTGTCGAGCAACAGCGAGGGGGACGCAGTGAGGTCTTCCTCGCTGCGCCAGGCTGGTTGCGCGGGCGGTGTGGCAGATGTCGCCATGTCGTCTGGCGGCGCGATTACCGTGACAGCGCCTTGCCCGGCGCAGTGGTCAGGCGGGGTGTTATCCGGCACGGCTTTCGGCGGTGCCGGTTCGATGGGAGATTGTGCCTGATATTCATCGGCAAGTGCGGTGAGCACAGACAATAGCGCCTGATGCAGCGCCGTGTGAGCCTGTGTGCGCTGCACGTACTGGCGCAGGCCGTCGAGCAGCGTGTGGTAGCTCAGGTTGTGGTGTGCGGCCAACTGGCGCAGTAGCGTTTGCAGGTAAACCCGGCGGTTGAATTCGCTGCCGCGCGCGGCCAGCAGATAGCTCAGTGTCAGGCTCCAGAGGCTTTCAGCAAGCCGGGTGGCACTCAGGCCGTTGCCCGGCGCTGGCGGGCTGCTGGCCTGCACATCGGTTATCACCTGGCTGATAAACGGTGCGCCCGCCGGTTCCAGCAGGTTTAACAACCGCTCACGGGTGGATTCGCTAAAGTGCGTGACCCAGAGCTGGCGCACGCTCTCGGTCTGCCCGCAGGCCAACAGGATGTGGTGCAGCAGCGGCAAGTCTTCGCTGTGGCACCGCTGCCATAGCTGATTAACCGTTTCTTCATCACCTTGTTGCAGCGCATGCTGCCACCACTGCCAGCGTGATCCATCCTGTATATCGGCGTGCGCAGGTGCATCATGGCCGGTCGATGTGTGGGGGGCGATGCGCGAGGCTGAGGGGGCGGGAGCGGAGATGCGCTGCTGGGGCGCGGCCATCTCTTCCCACAGCACCGCCAGCAGTGACAGCAGTTGCTGGCGCAGCGCGCTGTCGCCCTGCCAGAGCATCAGGTGCTGGTGCAAATTATGCAGCATGGCGGTGCGCGCCAGATTGTGGTGGGCCGCCAGACGTGCCACTAATCCGGCCATGTAACGGCGTTTGTTAAAGTGGCTGCCACGCTGCACCAGCAGGTAGTGCAGGGTAAATTCCCGCAGGTGATGGCGCACGCTGGCATGGGCTTCTTCTGGCTGTGCCTCGGCCGGGGTGGTTTGCGCCGGGGCAAACCAGTGTGGATGGCGGATAACATCACGGATAAAAGGCCGGGCCTGTGGTGCCAGCAGCATCAGGACATCATCAAACCGGGTATCATCCAGCGCCTGCACGATGGCGCGAATAACCTCCGGCTGCTGGCTACAGGCATAGAGCGCGAGCTGAAAACGCAGCCGCTGTGCGCCAATCAGCGCAGGCCACAGGGGCAGCAATTCCTGACGCAAGCGCCGCTGCATCAGTGCCTGATGGATGTGCTGATGCCAGTAGTGATGGAGCTGAAGGCGCAGCGCGGCAGGCAGTGAGGCGGTTTCCGGCTGGGCGGCCAGACAGCGCAGTGCCATGGTTTGATAAGTCGGCTCAAGCCGGGCAAGCCAGCCACTGAGGGCACTGGCCGGGAGTTGTGAAACCAGTCGGGTGAGCAGCGTGGCCGGGTGCGCGCTGGTGCGCAGCAACCGCTCAAGCCGGGTATGGTGCAAGCGTACCGCCTCTGCCAGCCAGTGGCGGCCATCGTCATCCTGATACCAGCCTTTGCGGCCCGGGTAATGCCAGGGCATCACGCCGTGTTGCAGGAAAAAGGCTAACTGCTGCCAGCGCACCTGAGCGTCGTCCCACACCGCAATGTGCGGTGCGTTATCGCCGTCGCTGGGCGGGGAGAGGGCTTTCAGCCCATCGGCAGGCGTTTGCCCGGCGCTGGCCGGGGGCGATAGCCACAGTGCGCTAAGCTGGCGTTCGAGGGCGGCAGCGGCCTGCTGTGCGATGTCATCGGCGTGCAGCACGCCGAGATCCAGCGTCAACTGATCCATCACCCAATGCTGGTGCGGCGGTGAAATACGCCCGAACAGCGCATCCATTTGCACCAGCAGAGACTGTTTTACCCAGAGAGGAGCCTGCTGTTCGAGCTGGCTGGCGAGTGCTGCGCTATCAACATCGAATGTCAGGATGACGGTATCAATGCGGTGTGGCTGTGTCATGCGTCCTGTCCTTGTGGTGAGGAGTGCGTCATATCGGTCTCGGATTCGTTGCCGCAGGCGGGCTGTGGGGGGGACAGGCGCGGCGCTAAACAGGCCATCAGTTGAGCGGCCGCCTGCTCGCAGGCCATGCTTCCCGGCGCGCTGGCCCTCGCGCTGCGCCAGTCGAGGTAGCTGCGCTCAAAAGCCCGCATCGCCTCAAGGCTGAGCCAGTGGCTGTGCGCAAACAGGTGCGCCGGGCTTTGGCTGGCGATAAGCCGCTCAGCCTGATGGCGAAACACCGGGTCGCTTCCTCTGGCGCTGTAGCCGGGCAGCACCAGACTCAGTTGGGCGAAGTACGGATCGGCTGAATCCGGCGTGTGGGGGGAGCCGTCAGAGGACGGCCGCAGCACGTCGTGCTCCACCACATAAATGCCTTCACACAGGCGGTTCAGGCGCAGCAATACGCGGCGCAACTGGTTGATGAAGGTAATCAGTGGCGCGGGTTCCGGGCTGTAGCCGAGGCTGAGCCATAACCCCGGCGCACTGGTGAGGCGAAACAGCGCCTGATAGTCACCTTGCTGCGGGCGCGCGAGGATCTGGTAATGCGCCAGACGGATGCCGCGGGCGAGCAGCGACACCGGTTGTGGCAGGCCCGCCAGCAGTTGCCGGTAGCGGGCGCTGACCGGGTTGTCATCATCCGGCCACAGTCTTTCATGCGGCCATGTGCTTTCTGGGGGCGAACTGTCATCGGCGGCGGGCGGCGGCGTTAGCGGCACATCCAGCAAGGTGTCGCAAACCGCCTCGGGCAGCCATTGCAACTGCCAGCGGCCGGTGTCGCTGTAAAGAAACGCCTCATCGTCAATAAAGCGGTGTGTCGGCTGGTCGAGCACCTGACTGTAGGGCCAGCCTGCGGCGTCATTCATGCCCAGTAATAGCGTGAGCCGGTCGGCAAAACCACCACGATGGTGCGGCTCATCAAGGCACGCGGCACCGGCACGCTCACGCGTGAGCGGGACAATGTGCTCCAGGAAATGCTGCGGGTAGCGCAGGCGTCGCGGAGCGGGCGTGCTGTCGGTTTCATTGTCCAGCGGCTGCCAGAAACGTGCGTCAGGCTGTTCGCCATACAGCGCCAGCAGGTAGTCAAACAGTTGCCCTTTGCGCTCGACATAGTGGTCTGCCTCGGCCTGCAACGCCTGAAAATGGCGCGCAGCCTGTTCGGGGTAGAGCGTGTTGATTCCGGCAAAGTGTGCGTCATCCAGCAGGGCGAAACCGTAGCTATGCCCGGTGTCAATGTCGGTGGAAAACAGCGTGCGCAGGTTGGCAAGGCTGGCGCAAAAGTTGGCCATCAGTTGCTCAAATAGCAATAAATACCCACGAAATTGCTGTATTTGCATCTGTTCCTGGCGGTTGAGTGCCCCGGGCGAGGCGGGGGTATCCAGCCGGTAGACGGCCGGAAACAGTGACTGAATCGAGCGATATTCCCCCAGCGGGCGAAACTGACCTTGTGGCGGCACGCTCAGGCTGGCGGCCTGACGGCGTAACTGTTCGCTCAGGGTGCTTTTCTGGCGCTGGCGTTGTGCCAGCCGGATGAGCATGGCGCTGAAATCTATCGTCAGTGCTTGCCCCTGGTAGGTCAGATGCAGGTGGATATCCGCCGGCTGTTTGGGCAGCACTAGCCAGTCGCCGGGGCCGATATGCACCGGCGCGTGCGCATCTGCCTGGTCGCTGCGCAGCAACCGTAAACGGTGGATGTGCGCCACCGCGTCAAGATGAATCAGATGCGAGTAGAGTGAGGTGATGGCCCGGCTGGCGATCGGCAGGTCGTGCGGCTGGCTGTCATCGTCCAGCCACAGCAGCGTATGGTGGTAAATATCAGCGGCCAGCGCGTCGGCATCGTCGTGGTGCAGTAGCGCAATCTCGGCATGCAGTTGCAGGCCGTGGCTGTCAATCAGGCGGATATCCGCCAACTCTTCACCCAGATTACGCTGGCGCTGATAAAGCCGTGCGATGTCGTTAATAAGGCGCTCACGCCAGGCGGGGTCGTCAGTGCTGCGCTGGCGGGCGGCATCATCAAGTAAAAACCGGATATGGTAGCGGCCTTGCGCATCACTGCTGACCCAGACATGTTCGATGTCGCTAAAGTGGCTGAGAATGGCGTGCTGGTAATCTTGCCGGGTGCTGGGGCGCGCCGGGAAAATCTGTTCGGGCAGCATCAGCCCCTGGGCGACGTAATCGAGCGTGCCATCCGGGCGAGTCAGGTAGTCTGGCAGCGCGAAATCAGTGCGATAGATAAGGTCGCTCAGGGCAAAACACAGCAATTCCAGCAGGGTGACGCCGGGGTCATGGCGGTTGTAGTCGCTCCAGCGCTGGCCGCTGAGGCGCTGCACCTCAGCCAGCGCGTCGCGCAGCAGCGAGGCCAGATTGTCCGGGTCTTGCGCGGGGGCTTCGCGCGCAATAAACGAGGCGGCCGCCATGTTACACCTCGCTGACCGGCGGCAGGCTGCCTTGCATATAAGCGTCGTGCCACAACCGCGTCAGGTGGCAGCGCACCACAATGCCTTCGCCATAGCCGGTTTGGGTGCGAATTTGCAGCCGGTAGGGGCGAATGGTGCTGTGGCGATCAGACGGTGAACTCTCGCGCAGCCAGCGCAGCGCCAGTTTGTCGGCGCGCGAATGGTAGTAGGCGTGCCGGGGGCGAATGCGATTTTTATGGCCGAACAGGTTGAACCAAAATCCATCCGGCGCGCAGGTGTTCAGCGCAATGGCATGCATCAGCGCATAGCGCCCGGAATGGCGGATGCCGACACCGGCCACCACCTCAAAGGCCTGGCAGCCCTCCAGCGGCGGGGTCAGGTCGTGCCACTGGCCATCGGCGGGCAGGCGCTCGGCCCACTGGGTGCCACAGCGTCCTTCGGCGGCAATCACCCCGTGGACGTCGAGCGTATGCTGCGGTGTGGCGGTATTAATGCCGGTGTAACCCTCGGGTGTGAAGGTCAGTTGGGCCGTGCTGCCGTATTGGCCACGCCCGTTGTCGCTGTGGCGCTGCCATGAGAGATGGTGTGTGTCGGGTTGCAACGCCAGCGACCACAGCTCGCGGCCAGGGTCGTTGTCGCGATAAAACGTCATCAGCCGGGCGTGGGCATCCAGCGTGGAGACTTTCAGCCCCTGCTCCGGTGTTTTATCAAACCCTTCTTCTATCTTGTTGAGCGACGAGTCAATCAGGTCGGCAAAATGTTCGGCGGATGGCATCGCCCCTTGGCGGAAATAATTCTTCAAGGTGCTGCGGTTTCGTTTGGCCACAGAGGCGCTCTCCCGTGCTGGTGATATCAGTCTGGTTATCCCGGTGACAGGTAACCGTGGCGGCACCGGAGAGGGGGCCGTTGCCGCCACGGTAAACGGGCTACCCGACGGTGATAAAGCTTTCACCCAGCGTCAGGTCGCCAATGCCGGTTTGGCGCGCAGGATGCGATGTCAGGTCGGTGCTGACTCGCAGGTCGTGCTGTTCTGCCGGCAAGATAATATTCCAGCGATAGCGTGGCGTTAGCCCCGTCGAAAGCGTGCTGTTTACGGCGGGATCACCGATTTGTCGCTCATCTGGCATGCTGGCGCTGTCAAACAACTGCCAGTACGGTGGCGTGTCGTCAGTGTTGGGCTGGCAACTTAGGGTGAACAGCGAAAAACCGGTGACAAACCGCACATACTCACGGTGCGCGATAAACGCTTCAATCTGGCGCAGCGCCACGGTGTGGCCAAAGCCCCGGTTGACGCTCTCCTCGCGCCACGGGCACAGATAGGTGTTGATATCCTGATTCAGGCGGCGCAGCGCCAGCCCGGTGTGCTGGCCCGGTTCAAACGTCACCGTGCAGCGTATCTGCACTTTTTCGTAGTGCGGGGCGCGCACATCAATGACGGCCCGCGGGGGAGCCAGTGCCTGTAAATGGCGCTGAATTTGCGCCAGCCGGGCGGCGCTGACCGGCAGCGGCTGGCAGGGCTGGTGCTGGCAGGCATGATGGTGCGGGTAGACCAACAGCAGTACCTGCCCGGGATGGTGGCCCGGCACACCAAAGCGGGTGTGGGCAAAGCAGCGCACCTGTTCGATATCGGGAAAGTGTTGCAGTACCAGTCGTTCATAATCCCACCCGGTCAGCGCCCGCCCTTTGTGGCGCAACTGCTCGCTGACGCGTGCCCGAAACCCGGCGGTTGATTCGCGTGGGCGTGCCGGGTGGCGCGGTAACAGTTGTACGATCGGCCCCAGCCCGGCCGGGGGCGATATTGCCCGCCAGATGAGGGTGTCTCCTGCCCGCGTCTGCGTGTCATCACGGTGCGCCGCCCCTGCTGTTGTGTTGCCGTCGGCGGTGTCGGGCGCATCCTCTGGCGTGGGCCACTGCCGGGTGACGCGTACCACATGGGGCGTGACATGCAGGCAGTTGGCGTACTGGCCGATGTCATCATCGGTGCTGACCCGCAGCCAGTAGCGGCCATCAGGCATCAGGGTGTGGCTGGTGTTGATGTCAGCGGGCACATCCAGCGTGATGATGCCGGATACGGTAAACCCTTCGGTGGTATCGGCGATAACCTGTGCAGCAGACAGCGCCTGCCAGCGGTTATCGACCAGATAGTGCCAGTGAAACACCGCTGCCGGGCCGACGCGATCGCACGCCGCCCGGTCGTCGAGTTGAAAAAACAGGTTGAGCATACCGCCGGGCGCACCCCCCTGCAGGCCGATAAACAGATTGCCGTCATGGTCATAGCGGGGAAAGAGTGTGCAGTCATACCCGGTGACAGGGTGGCGCGGGTGAAGGGACTCATTCTCAGGGGCGCGATATTCATAGCCAAACGGGTGCAGGTGCACAATGTGGCTATCTGGCGTGCGCGCTGGCATGGCAAGGCCCGGTTGCAGCCGCGAGCGGGCACGATAGCCGAGCGTCAGGCGCTGAATGGCGGGTGTATAGGGCGGATTGGGCGCAGGCAACGGCAGGCGGCGTCTCAGCCACCCTCGTGATGGGCTGTTGTGCATCAGGGTTTCGCTGATAAGCGTGCTATAGCGGCGGTGGCCGAAAGCCTGTTCCGGCTCGCAGAGCGTCAGGCGCAGCAGGCCGTTACGTCGGGTCGGGTCGTGCTGAAAATCGTCACCGCTGGCCTGTGGGCGCACCGGCTGGAAATCATGCTGGACGTCGGCGTGAATCTGTACGCCCGTCAGCAGTCGCTGGCTTGTTGCATCGCAGCCAAACAGCGGCATACGCTGACCCACGTTTTTCCACTCGCCGTCGCGCAGCACCGCGAGTTGTGCACGAAAAGCCTGATTGCGGTAGTCACCGGGATAGCGTTGATAGTGGCGGGAAAAACCGTCGTTGTCGCCCGGCAGATTCGCCCAGTCGATAGTCAGCGTCACCTCCTGTAGCGGTTTTTGCGCCAGCTCGTAGCTGGCGATGGTCAGCGCCGAGTGGCAGGCAGGCTGTGCCCCGAACGGGTAGAAGGTCTTGCTGGCATCGGCCTGGCCGTCAGGGTTGTACACCTCCATCGTGGTGACGCCCTCTACCTGCGTGTCGATAACCACGCTGCCCAGCACCCAGTCATGCAACAGCGAGTAGGGGAAAAAAGGCGTATCCGGCTGCATCTCCAGCCGTATCGCAGCACAACCGGCAGGCCAGATGTCGCCATGCAGCGACGGTTCACAGGGGATGATGGCGGCAAACCCCGGCGAGAGCGTAAAGCTAAGGCGCAGGCCGTAGGGGCCGTCATCGTCGGCAGACAGCGGGTGCAGGCGGTAACTGTCCACCGTCTGCCAGCCGGTTTCGCTACTCAGGCGCACGCGAAACAGGCCGTCACACAGCCGGTAAAACCCGGTATCGGCGCGGTAGGTGAGCCATTCGGCCAATACAGCCTGGCTGCTGGCCGGCAGGTGTTGCCGGGTTTGTGACAGGATACGTGCCCGGTCATCGTCATCCAGAAACGGCGTTGCGCTTAATAGCTGGCGGCTAAAGAGTTGCCCGAGGAGCCGACAGCAGTGGGCGGTATCGCGGGCCTGAGGCAGCAGGCCGAGCAGAAAATATTTATACAGCAGGGTGATGACGTCTGGTTCACTACCCTTTCGCAGCGCGTGTCGTTGTCCCGGCGTCAGCGCGTCCACCAGTTGTTTAATGGCTGCCGGGGCGTCGGTTGCGGGCAACAACGCTGGCATGGCCTGTGCCAGGAGAGTCAGCGCCGCTTTCAGGCGGTGCGGTAACAGGTAGGGCGGGGCGTCGCGCAGCAGCGCGACCTGCTGCGCCAGCGCCGGGCGCTCGGCCTCGTGCAAATTTAGCGTCAGGCTAACCTGACGTCGCCCCTGCGGCAGATAAAGCACCGGGTCGAGAATGGCGATACCCGGTGCACGCGCCTGAGGATGGCGGTGCAGGCCCGGTGTTTCACCAAATAGTGCCAGCAGTGTGCGGGTTCGCGGTTTATCCGCCTGCCACGGCCACAGGCTGTCACTGTGGATGGCGGTGACAAACCCCAGTTCCCGCTCAGGCGACATCAGCGGGTCGCGTTTAAGCAGCAGTGAGTAGACCTCGGTGACAGTGACATCGCTCACCCACAGTAGCTGGTCGCTGTCATAACGGATGTCGCGCAGGTGCGCATCCTGCCCGCCGCTAAAGGCACAGCCTGATGGCAGCAACACCGGCTCGCTCTGACGCGCATCCAGCGACAGTTTGAGAAATACCGCATCGGCGGGGCCGGGCGCAGGCTGTTGCTGTAACACGTCGCGGTAGTAAAAATCGAGATGACGCTCGGTAAAACGGTTGAGGCGTGCCTGCGCGCGCCCCAGCTGGCGCAGGAAACTGAGGTAGAGCGCCATTTGCGGGGCGTGGCCGTCATGAGCGAGCGCGGTATCGAGCGCGCGGCGACAGTCTCGCTGCCACTGGACGATGGCATTCAGCGCACAGGAAAAGCACCACTGTAGTTGTTCATCGAGTATCGACAACGCGGGCAACTGTGCGGCGCTCAACACCGGGTAGGCACTGGCATGAAAGTGCGGCGGCTGATAGCGAATGCCCCACAGCGGGTCGAGCTGATGCAGCGCAGGCTGTGCCAGCAGTGACGGCTGGCTTGCCGAGAGTGCCTGCGCCAGCATCACCAGCAACTGAAACGGGCGGGTGAGCGTGGCACCGATCACCGTTTGCATCATCAGGCTCAGATGGTCAGCACCGGGGCTGTGACCCGGCGTCAGGGTGCGGTAGCTGTTATCAATGCGCAGATAGAGTGGCAGCAGATAGGCAAGCAGCGCCGACAGCCCCCGCGAGCGGGCGTGCCGAAAACGGCTTTGCTCGCGCGGGCTGTCAAAGGACAACAGCTCTGCCATTGCGGTGACATCACTGTTATCAAACAGCGCCCGCCAGTTGCCCGCGGGCGTTGGGCTGCCGTCATCAAAGGTGATGCCGGTGGCGATATCGCGCGCCAGCACCAGCAGCGTTTCAAACGACAGTTCATCCACCTGAAAGCGGCTTTCGGCGAGCGCGGCAGGCAGGCGCTGGTGCTGTGATGTGGCTGGCGGCGGCGGTGGCGTGTGAGTCTCGGTCATCGGCAGTACCTTGGTTGACGTCTCTTGGTTAAACCAGCCTGGCTGGCATTCGGGGGGATCGATGCTGACGCCGGATGGCGCTCAGGTGCCAACCAGCGTGCCTTCGCGCAGGTAGAACGGGTACACCATGTTGCTGCGGGTGTTGGTGGCAATCAGCGTGTAGTCAAGGTGGATAAGCAGTGTGCCTGCGGCGGCGTGGCTGTCATCCAGCGTCACTGACTCAAGGCGGATGCGCGGCTCAAAAAATAACACCGCCTGCTCAATGCAGGTTTTCATCTCGGTCAGGGTGGAGAGGTTGAGGGTGTCAAATACCCGGCCCCGAAGGTCACAGCCGTAATCCGGTGCGATAAGGCGCTCGCCGGGGCGGGTGGCGAGCAGCAGGCACAGGCTTTGGCGCACATCCTCATCGCCACTGACCATGCCAATGTGCAGCGTGTGCGGGTCAAACTGCGGCGGGAACCCCCAGCCGGTGCCGAGGAAAGCATTGTCGTTGGTCATTTATCCTCCGATTAACACGGTAAACAGCCCAAGGGCGATGCTGCCGCCGTGGGCGGTGTTATCGCCAAGGCGCGCCGCCGGTTTGCCGCCAATCAGCACCGTGGCCGAGCCTTTGATTATCACATCCGGCGGCCCGACGCACAGGCAGTTGTCGCCCAGCACCGCGGCCGGTAGCTGGCCTATCAGCACCGTGGGCACGCCGGGGCCAAGCACCGGGCCGCCAACGTGGGGAATGGGCGGTAGCCCCGGTGTCACCATCGGGCAGGTGTGTAAATCAGTCAGTCGGGCAGCAGGCGGCATGGTCGTCTCTCGTGTGGTGTGAAGCGTATCGTCGCGGCGGCGTCAGTTGATCATCACGATGCCGCCTTTGACCACCGTCTGGCCGGAGGCGGTCAGTTCGGCGGTGGCCGACCCTTTGGCGCTGAACGCGGTTTTTGCCGACAGGCTGACATTCATGCCCTGTGCGCTCAGGTCGCCTTTGGCGCTGATATCCACCGTGCGCGCGGCATTGAGCGTGATTTGCCCTTTGGCATTGAGCGTGATGTCTTTCGGGCTCTCCAGCGTGATGCCGCTGCCATTGAGCGTGATGCGGTTGCCGTGCTGGTCTTGCAGTGCGACGGTTTTGTCCTTATCGCTGAGCCGCCACTGATTGCCGCCGGGCGTGAGCAGGGTGACGCTTTTCTCCTTGTCATCAAATTGCAGGCTTAACTGGCTGCGGGTGAGCAGGGTTTTCAGGCGGTTTTCGCCCTCAAGCGCCAGCGGCGGCGGGTTTTTACTGCTATAGAGGCTGCCGAGCACCACCGGGTCTGACGGGTTATTGTTGAAATAACCGAGCACCACTTCATCGCCGATTTCCGGCACAAACTGCGCGCCGATACCGCTTGAGGCGTAATAACTGGCCAGGCGCGCCCAGATACCATCATGCTCGGCCTGCATCACCGGCACGCTGACCTGAATGCGGTGCTGTTTTGCCGGGTCGCCGTCAAGCTGTTTGACGATGCCTATCTGCAAGCCTTCTACCGCCGGTAGCAGGCCGCTGGCTGGCGGTGTCGCGAGGTCGCGGTGTTCTGCCGACCACCGCGCGGGCATACCGAAGCTGAGGTGCGTCAGCCACTGGCCGTGCGTTATCTGGTGGCGAATGCCGCTGACATACAGATTGCCGTTAAAGCGTGCACCGACCCCGTTCAGCGCCACCAGCGTGTTCAGGCGCGCCCGCGCCGTGCCCTGGCAGGTTAGCGTGCCGCACAGCCGCGACAGCGCGGATTTCACCTGCTGGCCGCGCGCCCAGTGTTGCAGTGCGCTGGCGCTCAGCGGTGTGGCGCTTTGCAGGCGCACGCCTTCCAGCCCAAGCGCTCCGGCGAGCTTATCCGCGCTGAGATTGCCCTGCTGGCTGACGGATAGCGCGCCTGCCTGCTGTGAGAGCGGTTGCTGGCTGGCCGGATCCCAGCCGACGCTGGTGACCGCGCGAAACTGGTAGCGGGCGTCGATATCGGCATGCAGCGCGATAATATCCTCGCCGTAGGTGAGCGTTAATTGTGGCGAGCCGCTCAGACAGGGCGGTGCGATGGTTATCTGGTTGTCGTCGTTGCATACCACCATTGCGTTGGCCTCGGCGCGGGCGAGCAGAAAATCCCAGTCGGTACAGTAGAATTGCACCAGTTCACTGTGCTGCGCGGCGGTGTGCTCAATGGCGGCGCTGACACCGGCACAGCGGCTGATGAGCTGTTGCCAGATATCGCTGTCGCTCTGTTGCAGGTAGTTGTCGTTGCGCCGCGCCAGCGTCATGCCGATGGCGTTGTCACGGCAGTCGATAACCAGTTGCGGCTGGTTGCCCTCGTCGATGCGAATACCGTGGCGCACAATCACGCCGCTGAAAATGCACTGCTCCTGACTGGCGTAACCGGCGTACAGGCTTAGGGCGTTGCCGGGTAAAAACAGGCTGTCATCACTGAGCGGCAGGCGGTTTTGCGGCATGTCGCCATCGGCCAGCACCACGCGGGCGCGTGCAATACGGTTGACGTGTTTTTCCACCTCGAGGGTGATAATCGGGATGTCGCTGCCGAGCGAGCGCCCATTGCTGTGCAGCGTGCACGTCACCACGCCATCGCTGTTTTTTGCCGGTGAGTCAGCCACAGTCGTTTC
Organism: Dickeya aquatica; assembly: GCF_900095885.1. Lineage (NCBI taxonomy): Bacteria > Pseudomonadati > Pseudomonadota > Gammaproteobacteria > Enterobacterales > Pectobacteriaceae > Dickeya > Dickeya aquatica. Next base: position 3,741,795 of record NZ_LT615367.1, on the reverse strand, counting down.
CTTTTGTCATGGTGATATCCGCCCGGTTATGCCAGCGGCGGAAAGTAGAGCCGGGTGCCGGGAGTAAGGTGGCACAGCGTATTGAGATCGTTATGACGCGCCACCGCCGGGCAGTAGGCAATGTCCTGATAAATCTGCTGACAAAGCCGGGGCAGGGTGTCACCTTGCTGCACCACCACACAGTGGGTGAGATCCGGCGAGGAGCGATTAGCCCGTAGCGCCTGCTCGCGGCTGTCGAGGTAGCTGTCAAAACGCAGGCTGACGGTGGCGCGCAGCGGCGCACCGGCGGCATCAAACAGCGAGTAGTGAATGGTCAGCCGGGTCAGTCGCCCTTTGAAGGACAGCGTGCCCCAGCTCAGCACCACCACGCTTGGTTCATGTTTGTCACCGACATAGCGATAGACCACCTCTTTTAGCCGGGTGATCTGGCCTGCCACATCGGTTTTGGGCGCAGACTCCACCACGCCGGTGCCATCAATCACAATGTCAAAACCGAGGCTTTCGCTCTGGTAGCTGGCAAAGCCCAGACGTGGCGCGAGGCTGCCCGGCGGGCGGCTGCCGGGGGCCTGATTGCTGTAGTCAATGCCGTGGCTATGGCGCAGCGTCGCCGGGTTCAGCATGACGTCAAACTGCTGTTTTTTATCCAGCGTGCGGATATTCAGTTTTTGCATGACGAGCCTCTGTTAACAGGTGATACGGTGTGGATAGCCCCACGGCGATTAGCGCTCGCGCGGCTGTGCCTGCGTTTGATGAGCCGTATCGTTTACCAGCGGCACAGGCTGGTTATCCTGACCAATGGCAGCAGGCAGGGGGGGCGCTGCTTCATCTGCCACGTTTTCAGGTGCGTTGCCTGAATGGGTGACGTTGGCGTAAATGGTCAATTGCCGTATTTCGATGGTCATATCGCGCTCCATGTGTCAGGGGTGAGAAACAGAAATGGTGTGGTGGCGCAAGTCCGCTATTGCTTGCGCTTACTGCGGCTAAAGCACAGCACAATCTCTTCAACCGCCACCTCGTTGCGGCTGGCATGAAAACGCCCCACCTGCCAGCTAATCGGGTAGGCGTTGTAAAACAGCCAGGTACGCAGCGGGTCGCCCTGTTCATTGAGCAGGCTGATGCTGAGATCTTTAGTGATAATCGCCTGATTAAGCTGCCCTTCCAGACAGCTTTTGCACCAGCGCACCAGCAGCGAGTTGGCCGCCGTCAGCCCGCGGCGCAGGCGCAATGGTTGCTGGCGAATGCCGACCGGCAGGTGATAGACGCTGTTGCCGCCGCCTTCGATAAACGGCTGGGTTTCAAGGTGCGTTTCAATGCCGCTTATCTCTTCAAACGCTTGATCGTCACTGCCGTTATCAATACTGACCCGGAAATAAAATGCCGGGAGCGGCCATTCGTTTTGGGTGCTGGTTTTTTGCATGGCGCTACCTGCCTGTTCATCTTGTTTTTGCCAAGACTGCAATACCGGTGCCCGCCCTGCCGCTCAGAGCCACAGGGCAGGCGCAACGGTTACACGGAGACTTGTAACCCTTCGTGCGCCAGTTCGATGGTTTCTATCGCCACTTCGTTGCCGTCCGATTTCAAATCGGTGCCGCTGACTTTGGTCGGCCAGGCGTTCTTGAGCTTCCAGGTCATCGCCGGGCTGCCGCTCTCGTCGAGTAAATTGATGGTGACGGCGGTGCGGGCAATGGTGTTCATCTTGATTTTGGCAAACCAGTCATAGAAGTGATTGTCTTTGACGAAGATGCCTTTTTTCAGCGTGACATTGCCCGATTTGATAATGCCCGGCATTTTGATGGTGGAAAAAACCGGGCTGTTACCGGCGCGGTATTCGATAATCTGCGCCTCGATATCCAGACCAGTGATTTCCTGAAATGACGCCACCATGCCCGCGCCTGCGCCGCCATCCCATTTCACTTCGAAGTGAAATTTGGGCATCGGCCATACGGTGCCTGACTGCGCTGAACCGTCATCTGCCATGAGTGTTCTCCTTGATGGGGGAAATAAAACGTAAAATCATCCACACAGACTCAGGATTTCTGCATCTGCTGCTGGAAGGTAATTTCGATGAACTCCGCCGGACGGCTGATGGCGACCAGCACCGTGATGCGCAAGATGCCCTCGAGAATGTCTTGCGGCGTCATGGTCTTGCCAAGCCCGACATCGACGCTGTAGGCATCTTCCGGGGAAGAACCGGCCAGCCCGCCGCGTTTCCAGATGCCGAACAGAAAGTTTTCTATCATGCTCTCCATCGACACCCAGGTATTGGCGGTATTCGGTTCAAACACATAGGCTTTGGCCGCCAGCCGGATGGACTCTTCGAGCATGATCATGGTGCGGCGCACGTTCACATAGCGCCAGTCAAGGCTGTTGCCATCCAGCGTGCGCGCGCCCCACACCAGCGTGCCTTCGCCCATAAAGGTGCGCAGTGCATTAATCGATTTCCCCTGGGTGGTGACGTTCAGGTCTTCCTGCTCATCGGCGCTGATGTTGACACTCGGTGACACCACTGCACTCAGGCTGACGTTCGCCGGGGCTTTCCACACGCCGCGGGTGTTATCCACCATGGTGTAGATCCCGGCCATGGCCGCTGCGGGCGGCAGCAGGTTCTGCTGGCGCTTGAGGTTATCGAGCAGGCTTTTATAAACCGGGCTGATGGAGAACAAGGTCTTGTGCAGCAGTGCCTGCTGTGTTTCCCCCTCGCTGGCCGACAGCCTGGCGATTTCATCCAGCATTTGCTGTTTTTTCGCCGCTTTCAGCTTATTGCCGCCGCTGCTTAACTGCTCTTCACTCAGCCCTTCCAGTTCTTTAAAGGCGCTGGTGATTTCTGCCGTGAGCACGCGGGTGAGCTCGTCGGGATTATTGATGTTGGCAAAACTGATATCGCTGTCTTGCACAATTGAGGTGTTTAACCACGGGTAATAGGCGCTGGCGTAATCGAGATAATTGACGCCGAGCTTGTCACGAAACTGGCTGATGCAATCCCCCGCCGGGTCTTGCCGGTCTTGATAGCCCTGCCAGATATCAAGAATGGCGATGCGGTTTCTCATGTTACCGCCGCAGTGCTCCAGCACCGCCTGCTGCACGTTGATGCAGTCATCCTCTTTCAGGCAGACGGCTTCTGGGGTCAGCAGCATGGTGGGTTCCGGCTCTTTGAGTAACGGCGTAATACCCTTTTTCAGCGCGCTGGCATCAATATCGTCCTGATAACTGCCCACCGACACGATATAGCACGGGCCACCGCCATTCTGGAAAAAGAACAGCATGCTGTAATAGAGCAAATAACGGGTATTCGCCAGCGCAAGGGTATAGCTTTTGCCTTCCTGATTAAATGCCGCATCGCCGGGTTGTGTTTCGGTTTTTTCGACAATATCGAATTTATGCAGCGGTGCACCACCGAAATAATGACGAAAGTCAGACATCGACGTAATACGCCACGGTTTATTACGCAGTGAGACGCTGCCATTCTCAGCTTTTTCGGTATAACCGATAAAGGCAGGCACCGCTGTGGCCACTTCCACCACTGAATTCGGAAAGGCATTTTTTTCGACAATATAAACGCCTGGGGTTTTCATTACGCCCATAAGCTATTTCCTTTTGGTTAAACAGTTTCACCATGCGGGTTATTCGCCCGAATAAAGGCGGTGCCGGTTGCGGTGATTGCGTATTTATTTCTTGCTAGTCATTTACAATAATTTCTGCCAGCGTTTCCTGTTGGTTATTGATTGTCATGCGGCATGAATGAAAGGGCGTAGCCACCGGCAATGTATTTCGTAATATTTTCCCCTGTTGATACAGTCGAAAACGATACGGTGATATTTTTTGTATCCACAACGGTTGTCGTGAAATAAACACCTGTGCTGATTGCCCGTTTAATACGGTTTCTGTACCCCAATACTCGAAAATATCGGGGCTATCTTCATCGCCAATATGGCATTGCGCGGTGACATAAGATGCCGTAAACAGATATTTCCAGCGCCGACACGGAGCCTGAAAGGGCACAATACCGCGAGCCTGCTGCCAGCTCGGTTGCTGCGCGGTGTCTGCTGCCGCGTAATGGGCAATCAACGCGGCGATTAACGGTTTATCCAGTTGTACCTCCACCACCCAGTCTGGGCGGCGTACCTGATGAGCAACCGGGGGAGCCACACCATCATGGGCGCTCAGCCTGCTGGCCTGCGATAACGGCGCAGCTCGCTGACAGACAAAATAGTCGTACCCGCGACCGCTGACAGGTTCATGGGCGGTGTAGCAGCAAAACCGCCCATCCGGCATGAAAAACAGCAGTTGCAGCCGGATGTCGTCCGCCTGCGGTAACGCCACGCCATGTGTATCCGCCAGTATGCTGACGCCATAAGGCTGGGGTTTTATCAGCAGCCCGTACTGTGCAGCAATGGCCTGACTGGCGTGTGCCAGCTTGCTGTAAAACGGCACCCGCTCACCGGCGGGGAAAAAACCATGCTCAATGTGCAATTCAAACAGCGTGGCGTAATGGCTCATGTGTGCTAACTCTTGCTGACTGAAACGTCAACCTGACCGACGCTTTCTGCTTGCGACTGAATACTGTGGCTGCCCGCTATCATCACCCGCAGGCGATACACTGTTGACGGTAAATAACGGCTACCCAGCATTTGCCACAGTAAAGCAACGTCTTGACGCGGCAGGTTTTCCATCTCCACTAATATTTGCTCAATAGCGCCATCCATATCTGGGGCGTTATAACGATTAAATTGGGGGTTTTTATGCAGGAACGCCATAGCGTGAGCCAGCATCGTTAATCCTTGAGGATATTGTGTGCCGGTGAAATTTGCCGCCACCATAATATTCACCCGTACATACAATGGCTGGGTGGCCAGCGTATAACGGTTGTTTGACATCATGGCCTGATTGCGGTGCGGCAGCGTCTCCTTTTCGATACCGGCTAAAAATATCACGAGTTTATTTTTGGTGAGCGGAAACATTTTGCCATCGTCATCAGCCGGGTTGGCGATGACGACCAGCTCATCATGCAACTTCAGCATATTCTTTAAATATTGATTTAACTGTTTCGCCAGATAATCAAGAGAGGCGGAAATCATATAGTGTCCTTTATTACCCGCTTTGCTACATTGTCAGCGCGGCGATATGATGAATGAAAACCAGTATTGCTGATGAATAAAATGAGGGGAAGAGTGATCGGATATTTGGCGGGGTAAATAATAATTAAATCCAATTGATGATGGTGTAAGAATTTTTGTTTTAAAAAATACCTCAGAAATCTTTTTGACAACGAATCTCTATGATATTCTTAGGTGATTTTCTGCCTAACCCCGTTGTTTGAATAGAGTCTAAAGTGCATGCTTTTGCCTTTCTTTCATTTCGGGTTGGTATCATTTATTTTTCTTTTATCTGTCTGGAGGCTGTTTACATGACACTTGGTCGCTCTCTGTTTTTTCTCTTAAGCCTTGCTCTCGTTTCATCATACGCAACGGGTGCTGAAAAATGGTTTGATGGTGTTACCTGCAATACTGATATTCCCTCAGCATTAATCGGGCGTCATACGCCAAACGATCGGGTTGTCACTATCGAAGGTAGATACAAAAACATTGGTCTGGAAAATCATGGTGCATTTGGAATTGAAGAGGAGGGCGATCCCTGGACATTGACTTTCTGGCAAATATGCGGCCGAGAATATTTACTGCTTGAACGCCGTAGCGTCGTTAAGGATGTATTGATGTCTCCTTTGCCAAAAGAAAATCCTGCATCGAAAATCGTTTCTTGCGATGTTGACGACACGAATTCTTATAGCACGGCAATTACGTTCATTCCGTCAGAGGAGACGCCGTGGCCAAAACAGGTTAAGCAAGCCTGGATAGTCGATGACAAGAAACTCAAATTCTCGAAAATTGAAGGTAAAAAAATTGTTTGTAACCCATAGCAAAGATTTGAGCTGAATGGATACAACAGGTGAATGCGTTTGTGCAAAACTTGTGTGGTGCGTTCACCTAAGTCAGGACATGCGGCTGATGCCTGATGCATTTATACAATTCAGAGCACGCGCTGTTAGCGTATTTTGCCATTATGGCGATGTCGTTTCGCTCCCTAACCTCAAACAGAGAAATCAGCATGCGATTATTACTGGTCGGCGCAACCGGGCTGGTGGGGCAGCAGGTGTTATTACAGGCGCTGGCTGACTCACGAATTACGCAGGTGGTGACGCCGGTGCGGCGCGCATTACGCCCCCATGAGAAGCTGCTCGCGCCGTTGGTGAATTTTGAACATTTGCCGCAAGACGCCGCGTGGTGGCAGGCGGATGCAGTGATTTGCACGCTCGGCTCCACCATCAAGGCGGCAGGCAGTCAGGCGGCGTTTTACCGGGTCGATCACGACTACCCATTGGCCGTCGCGCGGCTGGCACAAGTGCACGGCACACCGGTCTATGTGTTGAATTCAGCGGCGGGTGCTAACGCCGCCTCGCGTTTTTTCTACAACCGGGTGAAAGGCGAACTGGAGCGCGATCTGGCCGGTGTGGGATTCTCCTCACTCACGCTGGTGCGTCCAGGGTTAATCGGTGGTGAGCGTGACGAGCGTCGGCCCGGTGAATGGGTGGCGCAGCAGTTACTGCGCGCACTACATCCGTTGCTGCCGCCACGCTGGCGTATTAATCCGGCTGATCGCATTGCGGATGCCTTGCTGGCCGCGGCGCTAAAGCCCGCCATTGGCGTGCATGTCATCCCCTCTGCGCAACTGGTGTAAGGTGTCAAGTGAAGGGAAAAGCGCATAACGCAGGAGTGGATATGAAGTGTGAGATGTTACCGGTTGAGCTGGCCAAGGCGTATCGGTTGATTAACCACGGGCCGACGGTGCTGGTGTCTGCCAGTCATGAAGGCATTGATGATGTGATGGCGGCCGCCTGGTGCTGCGGGTTGGATTTCACCCCGGCAAAACTGACAGTGGTGCTGGATAAGGCGAACAAAACCCGCGAGTTGCTGGAAAACAGCGGTTATTTCGCAATTCAGGTGCCGACGGTGGCACAACGGGAATTAACCCATCAGGTTGGCAGCATCAGCCTGCGCGATAACCCGGACAAACTGGCCCGCTGCCAGGTGGACCTGTTTCGTCGCAGCGAGTCGGATGTTCCTCTGGTTAGCGGTTGCGCTGCCTGGCTGTTGTGCAAACTGATCCCTGAACCTCACCACCAGCAAACTTACGATCTCTTTATTGGCGAAGTGATCGGTGCCTGGGCTGACTCACGAGTCTTTAGTGACGGTCACTGGCATTTTGAGGATGCTGACCCTATGTTACGCAGCCTGCACCATGTGGCCGGTGGGCATTATTATGCCATCGGCGATGCGCTGGATATGAAAGAAAAGTGATGATAAAACAACGCCCTGTGAGAACAGGGCGTTGAGAGGCAAGTCAGGCGGGTTAGTTGGGTAGGGTACGTGCGTCCTGACGGATTAGCCGTTACCCCCCACCGAACCGGACTTGCATATTTCTATGCATCCGGCTCTCCATTGGATCAAACAAAGTTTCTTCGGTCTGGCAGTGTTCCTCTGTGAAGGTTGACGTGACAGCTTCGGCAGATCACTAATGTTTTCCTGTTACGGGCAATCATCCGCTTCTTCCAGTTATCTGTACCCGACTTGATATCCTTAAGTTTCCTCACATGGTGGACTTCAAAAGGGCCGGTTCTGGTACCGCAATATTCACATTGGCATGCAGCCATTCTGTCCAGCAATTCAGTTCTACCAGAATATTTATGCGTATTCGGCAATATATCCGGTGAGCTGTGTTTGGGCGCACTCCTGTTTTTGAGTCTAAATACCTCCAACTCATATACCTTTCCATTACGATTTTCCCGATAAACATACCTGCCATCCGCTTGCCTTAACCGCCGCGCGATTTTGGTGCGAGATATCCGATGTTTACCTGCCAGCGTCTTATAAAGACTGTTTTCCCATATCCAATGCAACTTATTGAGATAGAGAACGGGGGCAAGATTGTAGTAATTCGCATAGCCGCGCATTTCGGCGTTGTACTGACCAATGATTTCATAGTCAGACATATGCATCATTGCTGGCCGAGCCGCACTATTACCATATCCGCCATCGTAATTCCCATAGCCACGTAGAGAGCAGAATTTAAGGATTCTTTCCCTCGGTACACCCAGATGGACGTGTTCCGTTATCGTACGTTTTACCGCATGAGTTTTACTTCCATCTGTATTAAGCCCTACAACACATTTGACCTGTTTTCTTTCACGGCGTGTTTTTATTTCGTAACCGAGAAAAGTGAATCCTTTCTTCGGGTCAACAATGCCGGATTTTTCCTTTGATATTTCCAGATGAAGTTCGGATTCAACAAAATCGACAACCTCTTCCATTATCTTTTTTGCCTCGCCTTTACTTCCTATCACACCAATCAGAAAATCATCAGCATATCGAACATAGCGCATTCTTTTGAATTCAGTATCATCCATAATAACACTGGATAGTGTACGCAATTGTTTCTCCAGTTCATCCGCTTCATGTTTCCATTTTTGGATTTTCTGCTCATCAGCAGGCATTCCTGAAGCGCCGAAACCTTGCCTGATCCATTTAATACGATTTGCCCGGTTTTGTAGTGCTCTTCTGTATATGGGATTGGGTTTCCTCCGTCCTCCTTTGCCGAACTCGGTGATTCTATTTTTCATAAATTCATCAAGCTCGTGGAGAAATACGTTGGCAAGAATAGGGGAGATAATTCCACCTTGTGGTGTTCCGCTATGAGTGCCAAAGTAACGCCAGTTGTCCAGATAGCCAGCTTTCAGGAACTTCTTGAGAAGCACCAGAAATTTGTTATCAGCGATCCGCTTGCTCAGGAATTTCAGCAGCAGATCGTGGTCAATGTTGTCGAAGTAACCTTTGATATCAACATCACATACCCATTTTGTTCCTTTCCAACCGTTTCTGATTTCTTTTAATGCAGAATGACAGGAACGCTCAGGCCTGAATCCATAGCTCCAGTCGCTAAAAACCGGTTCATAGATCTCTTCCAATAACATTCTCATTACTTCCTGTATTAATTTATCGTCTCCAGTTGGAATACCTAATGGACGTTTCTTTCCATTCGGTTTTCGGGCATCTTTAGGTATGTGCGTGCGCCTACAAGGTTTGGGTATGTACGAACCTGAGTCTATGAGATGAATAAGACTGATAATCCTGTCCACACTCATTCCATCCATCGTATTATTATTTATTCCTCTCGTCATGGCTCCCGAATTGGAATAAATATTAGCATAAGCTTGTGCCCAAAGATCTTTATTACTGCACATGATTTTATGCAGCTTCTTGATCTTATAACCTTGTATACTGGCTTTGTTTATACCACTTAGAGCATTGAGTGTTCTCTGTGATAGCACTGACTATCGAACCTCGCTTCTATTAGTATAGATCCAACTGACTCCCTTCCCCCTTACGAATATAATTTCATTGATAATTGCTTATCAGTTTATATATATTTTTCAGATTGGTTAGCAAATTGCGACTCCATTACAGAGCTACATTGGGTACTACGGAGTCTCCGTTACCATATTGGTTAATTACTTAACCAACTTAGGTAATCCCGTATTTCTTTGTAGTCAAGGTGCATCCCACTTAGGTTTCACTTACGTTCAATTACCACTCTCACCGAGCAGGTGCCAATATTGTTGGATATAGTAACCTTCTAAAAATAATTACTATAAATATTGGTATGACTCCTAAATAACCGTGAGCCATCGATATCCCGAAACCCACTATGAACTATGATTCAACCAATCAGGCTTAACCATATGGGATTTGCAATGGCTGGCGCAAAGTAGGTTATTTCCCCGCAACCAGCCTTTTCCTGACATGCTACACTCCCCTCCCTCTTTCGAGGTTCAAACCCATTACTGGGTAAGGATAAGTCAGGCTTGCAATAGGCACTCCAACAGCCTATGATTAATTCAATAAATCGAATTAACCACTTGATTTACAAAGCAAAACGGCGCACTCAGAACGGAATGTCGTCGTCAAAATCCATTGGCGGTTCGTTGCCCGGCATCGGCGCGCTTTGCTGCGGCCGGGACTGAGCACCACCGCTGAACTGGTTGGCTTGCTGCGGCTGTTGCGGTTGACCCCAACCACCTTGTGGCGCGTTACCGCCCATCGCGTTACCCATATTGCCGCCGCCCATGTTGCCACCCGCAGGTGCCCCGCCGCCGCTGCGGCCACCCAGCATCTGCATGCTGCCGGAAACATCGACCACCACTTCGGTGGTGTAACGGTCTTGCCCACTTTGATCCTGCCATTTGCGGGTGCGCAACTGGCCTTCGATATACACCTGAGAGCCTTTACGCAGATATTCACCGGCGATTTCTGCCAGCTTGCCGTAAAGGGCTACGCGGTGCCACTCGGTGCGCTCTTTCTGCTCGCCGGTTTGCTTATCGCGCCAGCTGTCCGACGTGGCCAGAGTCAGGTTGGCGACTGCGCCGCCGTTCGGCATGTAGCGAACTTCCGGGTCTTGACCCAGATTGCCGATAAGAATCACTTTGTTAACGCCTCTGCTGGCCATGTTGGTGTCTCCTGAAAAATCACTTTTTTAAAGTTTAAGCGAGCAATTCTATCACGCCACCGTGACAGATAATACCCGCGAGCCGTGCCGCATTCTTTTTTCCCCGGTGATGAAAATTGCCGTCAGATACTGGATATCCATTCAGTTTTGTTTGTGCCATAATCGATCGTTTCTACTGGCTTTCTTTGGCATACAGCCGCTGTGCCGGGGCCAACACTGTGTCTTTTGCGGGAAAAGTGTGCATGGATAAGATAGAAATTCGTGGTGCCCGAACCCATAACCTGAAGAACATTAACCTGGTGATTCCGCGCGATAAACTGATTGTCGTGACCGGGTTATCGGGTTCCGGCAAATCCTCGCTGGCGTTTGACACGCTGTATGCCGAAGGGCAGCGCCGTTATGTCGAGTCGCTGTCAGCTTATGCGCGTCAGTTCCTGTCGCTGATGGAAAAACCGGATGTAGACCACATCGAAGGGCTGTCGCCCGCCATTTCCATCGAGCAGAAATCCACATCGCATAACCCGCGGTCTACCGTGGGCACCATTACTGAAATTCATGATTACCTGCGTTTGCTGTTTGCCCGCGTCGGCGAGCCGCGTTGCCCGCAGCACGATATTCCGCTGGATGCCCAGACCGTCAGCCAGATGGTGGATAACGTGCTGGCCCAGCCGGAAGGCAAGCGGCTGATGCTGTTGGCACCTATCGTGAAAGATCGCAAAGGTGAACACACCAAGACACTGGAAAACCTGGCGACGCAGGGCTATATCCGTGCCCGCATCGACGGTGAAGTGTGCGATCTCTCCGATCCGCCGAAACTGGAATTGCAGAAAAAACACACCATCGACGTGGTGGTCGATCGTTTCAAGGTGCGTGAGGATCTGGCACAGCGCCTCGCTGAGTCATTTGAAACCGCACTGGAGCTTTCCGGGGGCTCCGTCGTGGTGGCGGACATGGATGACCCTCATGCGCCGGAACTGCTGTTCTCCGCCAATTTTGCCTGCCCGGTGTGCGGCTATAGCATGCATGAGCTGGAGCCGCGGCTGTTTTCCTTTAACAACCCGGCGGGAGCCTGCCCGAGCTGTGACGGGCTGGGCGTGCAGCAGTTTTTTGACCCGGCGCGCGTGGTGCAAAACGGCGAGCTGTCACTGGCCGGTGGCGCGATTCGCGGCTGGGATCGCCGCAATTTCTACTATTTTCAGATGCTGCGTTCGCTGGCAGAGCACTATGAGTTTGACGTTGAAGCGCCGTTCGACAGCCTTGGCGCATCGATTCAGAAAGTGATTCTGTACGGTTCCGGCAAAGAAAATATCGAATTTAAGTACATCAACGATCGCGGTGATACCTCGGTGCGCCGTCATCCGTTCGAAGGGGTGCTCAATAATATGGAGCGCCGCTACAAGGAAACCGAATCGACCGCGGTGCGCGAGGAACTGGCAAAGTTCATCAGCAACCGGCCCTGCGCCAGCTGTCACGGTACGCGTCTGCGTGAAGAGGCGCGCCACGTCTATGTGGAGCAGACCACGCTGCCGCAGATTGCCGACATGAGCATCGGCCATGCGCTGACCTTTTTCGAAAACATCAAACTGAGCGGCCAGCGGGCGAAAATCGCCGAAAAAGTGCTGAAAGAAATCGGCGACAGGCTGCGTTTTCTGGTTAACGTGGGGCTGAATTACCTGTCGCTGTCGCGCTCGGCGGAAACCTTGTCCGGCGGTGAGGCGCAGCGTATTCGTCTGGCCAGCCAGATTGGTGCCGGGCTGGTGGGCGTGATGTACGTGCTCGATGAGCCGTCTATCGGTTTGCACCAGCGCGACAACGAACGCCTGCTGGAAACCTTGATCCACCTGCGTAATCTCGGCAATACGGTTATCGTGGTGGAGCACGATGAAGATGCGATTCGCGCCGCTGACCACATTATCGATATTGGCCCCGGCGCAGGCGTGCACGGCGGGCAGGTGATCGCCGAAGGTACGGCAGCGCAGATCATGGCGACGCCGGAATCGCTGACCGGCCAGTTCCTGAGTGGCGCACGTAAAATCGAGATCCCGGCGCAGCGCGTACAGGGCGATCCCTCGAAGGTGTTAAAACTGATTGGCGCGCGCGGCAACAACCTCAAAGACGTGACCCTGACGCTGCCGGTCGGGCTGTTCACCTGTATTACCGGGGTGTCCGGCTCGGGGAAATCGACGCTGATTAACGATACACTGTTCCCGATTGCCCAGCGCCAGCTTAACGGCGGCGAGCTGAACGAACCGGCACCGTACCGCGAGATCCAGGGGCTGGAGCATTTCGACAAGGTGATTGACATCGATCAAAGCCCAATTGGCCGCACGCCGCGCTCCAACCCGGCCACCTACACCGGTGTGTTCACGCCGATCCGCGAATTGTTCGCCGGTGTGCCGGAAGCGCGCAGCCGTGGCTATAACCCCGGCCGTTTCAGTTTTAACGTGCGCGGCGGTCGCTGTGAAGCCTGCCAGGGCGATGGGGTGATCAAGGTGGAAATGCATTTTCTGCCAGATATTTACGTGCCCTGTGACCAGTGCAAAGGCAAACGCTATAACCGCGAAACGCTGGAGATCAAATACAAGGGCAAGAGCATCCATGAAGTGCTGGAGATGACCATCGAAGATGCCCGCGAGTTCTTTGATGCCATTCCGGCGCTGGCGCGTAAGCTGCAAACGCTAATCGACGTCGGTTTGTCTTACATCCGGCTGGGGCAGTCGGCCACCACCTTGTCCGGCGGCGAAGCACAGCGCGTGAAACTGGCGCGTGAGCTGTCAAAACGCGGCACCGGCCAGACGCTGTATATTCTGGACGAGCCGACCACCGGGCTGCACTTTGCCGACATCCAGCAACTGCTCGAGGTATTGCATCAGTTGCGTGACCAGGGCAACACCATTGTGGTGATTGAGCACAATCTGGATGTGATCAAAACCGCTGACTGGATTGTCGATCTGGGGCCGGAAGGGGGCAGCGGCGGCGGCGAGATTCTGGTGTCCGGCACGCCGGAAACGGTGGCGCAGTGCGAACAATCCCACACTGCCCGGTTCCTGAAACCGATTCTGGATCGGGGTTAGTCCCGCCAGCAAGATGAGGTTTGTTAAGCGCGGCGAGCCGCGCTTTTTTATGCCAATCACTCACCACCGCAGGAGACGTGAAATGTGGAAACAATACGATATTCGGCTTAAACCCCGCGCCCGTGGTTTTCATTTGATAACCGATGACGTGCTGGAGCCGGTGACAGATTTACGTAATGTGAAAGTCGGGCTGCTGCATGTGTTTATCTGCCACACGTCGGCGTCGTTGACGGTCAATGAAAATGCCGACCCCACGGTGCGCCAGGATTTCGAGAACTTCTTTAACCAGCTGGTGGCGGAAGACGAGCCTTATTATCGCCACACCGATGAAGGCAGTGATGATATGCCCGCGCACCTGAAAAGCAGCCTGCTTGGCAGCAGCCTGACGCTGCCGGTGCGCAACGGCCGGTTGCATGTTGGCACCTGGCAGGGCATTTACCTGTGTGAACACCGCAACCACGGCGGCAGCCGCTCGCTGGTGGTGACGTTACAGGGCGAATAAAAGGGAATAATAAGCGGCGGGCCATCAATGCTGGATAAGCGAGATGTCATCCGAGAGGTAATCCACCACCACCCGGTTTCGCCCTGTATTTTTGGCTTTATACAACGCGTTATCCGCGATTTTCAGCGCGGCATCCAGTGATGATTTTTGCGGGTTGAAGGTGGTCACGCCAAGCGAAATGGTTATCTGGCGTAGCGGGGCATCGGGCAGGTAGGTGGTGCTGGCAACCGTATTACGCAAGCGCTCGGCAATCACGCTGGTGATATGAATGTCGGCTCCTGGCAGCAGGATAACAAACTCTTCTCCGCCGATGCGACATACCAGATCGGTCTTGCGGAAGTTTTTGCGTATTTGCTGACTGAGCTTGCGGATCACCTCATCACCCATGTCGTGGCCGAACGAGTCGTTTACCGATTTAAAATGATCGATATCAATCGCGATCACTGAGATCTTTTTGTATTCATTGCGGATCTCCTCAAGGCTTTCCTGCATTCCCCTACGGTTCAGCATGCCGGAAAGCGGGTCGGTATGCGCTTCGGAACTTAACCTGCCGATGCGTTTATGCAGCAGTACGGTGCCCATCAGCAGCACCCGTTTTAACTGCTCAATTTCCAGATACCAGGCGTTGACGGCTTTGATCTTGCTGATCACCCCCGGTTGTTCCATGGTGCTGGCAGATTTGGCCAACTGGCGCAGCGGTCTGGCGATGTAAAACGCCAGAATCGTCAGCGCCAGCAGCGTGATAAGCCCAAGCGGCGTTCCCTGACGCAATACACTGAACATCACGTTATTGAGCGCTTCTTCCATTGAGTGGAACGACTGTTGGGTGATAATAATCCAGTCTGCTTTTTGTGTGCGTATATAGGTTGCCGGTGAGGGAATGCCTTGCTCATCCGGCATCATAAAATCGCCTTTGGGCGGTGTGCTCTGTCTATCCATCAGGCGTGACAGCGACAGTCGCGTGCCAATCTTCGCCGTATCGTGGTGATAAATAATGGTACCGCTATTATCAACAACGTAAGTGTTGAAGCTATCGTTACTAAATTGGGTATTCATAAATTCATTGAGTATGCGACGATTATTCAGATAGAGCGACCCGCCGATATACCCAAGGTAATTCCCGCTTTCATCAATAATCGGGTAAGAAATAAAAATAATATAATTGCCGCGCGGTGAAACAAACGGCGAGCTAATGAAAAAGCGTTTTGACTGTAATGTTTTCTGCTGTTCCTGACTGTTGAGTATCACGCCCGCCAGATTGAGCGACGGGGGAGAGGCGGCGATCACCCGGCTATTTTCTGTGACCACCAGCATCGAGTTAAAACGATGACTGAGCTGATGGATGCGTTGCAGCTCGGTTTGCAATTGCAAGACATTACCCGTCTGAATATTTCGGGTAATCAATCTGGCGCTGTAGGCCAGTTGCTCTTCCGAGGCTGAAAAAAAAGTATCGACGGTGGAGGCTAACTTGGCAGAGTAACTGGCATTCACTTTAAAAGCCTGCTCAACAAGCAGTTTTTTCTGAACGTGATAAATGGCGAGATAACTATTCAGCAGTGTGGTGAACATACTGGCAAGCGACATGAACAGGATTAAATGCAACAAATTAATTCGCAGCAGTTTCTTTATTCGCATTGTCGTTATCGTTACCTGCTTCGTATTGAAGTACACCTGCCGAAAAATGAAATGATCCCAGGTCTTCGCCGGGTTTGGATATCCTATCAGTGGCAGATATCAATCTGTTTTGGGCATCATCGAAGGTTTGACGTAACGATACAAACCGGACAGAAACCGACCCGCGACTGGTTCATTTCATAAGCGGGATGACACCGTGCTTGTGCCACACTGAACCGGGTATTGCTAAGTTAACATGCTTATAGTGCTGTTTAAGTAATAGTCAATGGTTAAAATAGTGTCAACCTGCGTGGGGTGAATTTTTACGTGCTCAGCAGTGCCTGGCGTGCTCACACGCCTGGCACAAGGTGTGATTCTTGCTGGTCTGGCATGGTTTTTGGCCTGCTTTTTTCATATCACTGGCTTATTGTTTATTAAGTTACTGTTAGCGTGTTAATTGCATTGTGTAGCCGGGTTGTGTGTTTTGTGTTTTTATTGTTGCTATTTCCGATCAATAAACAGTTATTGATAGTTTTATTCTATTTTTGGTCTTTATTTGAATGTTTTTATCGATCGAACCATAAAGGTTGTTAGAATGGATTGCGGGTAAAGATCAGGGAACGGTTTCGTGTGCATACAATGGCAACAGATGAATGATAATTCAGTATCCGGTTGTGTTCTGGCGTTATTCCAGCGCCTTTTAATTTATGTTGTTTTTGTCTTAATCACTGAGGAAAAGAAATGGCTTTTGTCTGTTAACAATAGATAAGAGATATTTCATCGTGATGGCTGACCGGTAAAAACCGCTAAACGCCGGTAGATTGTTGGCGCTTTTTATCACAACTATTGACGGCCCGGAACGTAGCCCGCCATGTTTGCCCAAGCTTAGCCCTGAAAGTTATCTGTATGGCGTTTTATTCTTAACAAAGGAGTGAGGAGCTAATGATACGTTTATCTGACTGGCGGATTGGTGCACGCCTGGGGGCGGGGTTCTCAGCACTGGCGGCGATGCTGCTGATTGTCGGTGTGCTGGCAATAATCAAGTTGGCGAATTTTCATGATAATGCCCGCGATATTGTTCAGGATATTTATCCGCAAACAGTGGATGCAAATGACCTGATTGAAAATGTGAATGAAGGTGTCAGAGTTTTTCAGCAATTATTACTGGTTTCTGGTGATGAAAAAATTAATGCTGTTATTGAACAGATTCCCTCAGTTTCTCAGGAAATAACCCGTCTAATGGGTAAACTGGAAAAACAGGCGGATCAATCCAATAATTCCAGAGTCAAACAAGTTATTAGTGATATTCGCACCATTCGGGCCGACTTTCTTAATTCGGGCCAAAAAATCATTGCACTGGTCAAAGCCGGGGAGCGTGACAGGGCTATTAATGAATTTAACGATCGCCTGAATCCGACACAAAAAGCCTATCGCAAGGCGGTACGCCAACTGGTGGATTATCAGGACGATGTCATGATGGGAACCGTGGCAAACATGTCTGCCACGTACCATGACATCCGGCTGGTGTTGCTGGCTATTCTGGCCGCTGGCGTGGTGCTCAGCGGCTGGATAGCGCTGGCGATCACCCGCAGCGTCACCCAACCGATTCAGCAGGCTCTGATGATGGCAGACCGCGTTTCGCAAGGCGACCTCACCTTACACATTGCCACCGATCGCAAAGATGAAGCAGGTCAACTGCTGCATGCGCTCGATAACATGAATGCCAGCCTGCACCAGATTGTCGGGCAGGTGCGCGATGGCGCACAGGCGATTTCCAGCGCTGCCTCACAAATTGCCGCCGGGAATCAGGACTTATCTTCCCGCACCGAAGAGCAGGCAAGCTCACTCGAACAGACTGCCGCCTCAATGGAGGAACTGGTTTCCACCATCAAGAACACGGCAGACAACACGCATCAGGCGACGGCGATTGCCAACCAGGCCTCGTCGGCGGCGCAGCGCAGCGGCGAGGTGATGCTTTCTGTCACCCATAAAATGCGTGGCATTCGTGGCGCGTCTCAGCGCATGGCGGAAATCATCAGCGTGATTGACGGCATCGCCTTTCAGACCAACATTCTGGCGCTCAATGCCGCCGTTGAAGCCGCCCGCGCCGGTGAGCAGGGGCGAGGGTTTGCCGTGGTGGCAGGCGAGGTGCGTTCGCTGGCTCAGCGCAGTGCCACCGCCGCGAAAGAAATCAAAGAGCTGATTGATGACTCGGTAGACAAAATTCAGGAGGGGATGGCGCTGGTGGATAACGCCGAGTCCACCATGAGCAGCCTGACCAGCCACGTCAACGATGTGCACAGCATCATCAATGAAATTGCGCAGGCCAGCCATGAGCAAAGCGATGGCATGAGCCAGATTAATATCGCCGTCGGGCAGATAGACACCACCACCCAGCAAAATGCGGCGCTGGTTGAACAGGCGGCATCTGCCGCGTTGTCGTTACAGTCGCAAGCCTCGCTGCTGGCCGAGGCGGTCAGCGCATTTCGCCTGATGCCGCAAGGCAACAGCGGCGCAACGTCGCCAACCCGTCAGCCAGCGATGTTATCTCCGGCGCTGCCGGAAAAACGGGCGGCGGCGGTGGCGGGTAGCAATGGTGATTGGACGTCGTTTTGATATTGTCCTTTCCCGGGCGTTAGATAGTGAGGTTTATCGGTAGAGTGAGGGTTTCGTGCGTGATTAACCGCATTGTTTCTTTGCGGCTTTATCGCACGCACGACAAGGAGAGGTGCAAGCGCCACCTCTCCTTGACCTCTGGCTGAGTGGCTAAACTACGCCGCTGGCGCGGTGCCTTCGGCGTTCGCCTTCGCTATTCGGACCGCCCATTACGCGTTCCTTACGCGGAATGGGCTTGCACGGCCTCCATGCCGTGCATCCGGCGAAGTTGCCCACCTCAGCGTAGTTTTAACGCCAGTAACACCGTCAACCGCTGCCTACCCGGCAGTGAACGGGCCGAACATTATGTGCTGGTGGATATCATCTTTCTAAGCTGCCTACTCGGCAGTGAACAAAAAATCTCTGATATCACAAGAGATTTACATTTCTAAGCTGCCTATCCGGCAGTGAACCCGTCTCAGCGCTGCCGGTCATAATGTCCGTCTTTCTAAGCTGCCTATCCGGCAGTGAACGGCATCACCGCTGTATTGCCCGGCGCGAACTGTTTCTAAGCTGCCTATCCGGCAGTGAACTCCCGCCGTCGCCGTTCGTCCACACGTCTATTTTTCTAAGCTGCCTATCCGGCAGTGAACCCGCAGCAGCACAAGCGGCGATTGAATTTGTCTTTCTAAGCTGCCTATCCGGCAGTGAACCTGATTTGAACTCACTGACCTCGCGAGCTGAATTTCTAAGCTGCCTATCCGGCAGTGAACGGGATTCATTGCGATATTTTAGCGGTTAATCTTTTCTAAGCTGCCTATCCGGCAGTGAACGGGCGGAATGATGACCCATTCGCCGCTATCGCTTTCTAAGCTGCCTATCCGGCAGTGAACGAGTGCTGAGTAAGGTGTATCGTCATGGTAAATTTCTAAGCTGCCTATCCGGCAGTGAACTTTTGTAGGTAGGTAGGACTGTTGCATCCAGCTTTCTAAGCTGCCTATCCGGCAGTGAACTCGTTGCCGCTGCCGCTGCCGCTGCCGCTGCCGCTGCCGCTGCCGGTGTCGGGTACAACACTGTTTCTAAGCTGCCTATCCGGCAGTGAACACGACGGAAATGCTGTCGTGCCGGTAATGCGTTTTCTAAGCTGCCTATCCGGCAGTGAACTTTCACCAGGTCTGGCATGGAGCCTTCCGGGCTTTCTAAGCTGCCTATCCGGCAGTGAACACCCGGCGTAGCTCACAAGAACCGCCCCTGTATTTCTAAGCTGCCTATCCGGCAGTGAACAACCTCAGCGGGCCAGACAGTTTCCTGCACATCTTTCTAAGCTGCCTATCCGGCAGTGAACGAACATCGTCGGATTCACTCTGAATGGCATCATTTCTAAGCTGCCTATCCGGCAGTGAACGAGCTGATCGGGGCTAATCTGACACGCAATCATTTCTAAGCTGCCTATCCGGCAGTGAACCGATTTAATACCTCGACGATTTCGCGACACTCTTTCTAAGCTGCCTATCCGGCAGTGAACGAGGTAGCCGCCGACAGACAGCCCCTCTGGCATTTCTAAGCTGCCTATCCGGCAGTGAACTTCAGCGCCAGTCCGCGGCCCATCATATTGATTTTCTAAGCTGCCTATCCGGCAGTGAACGTGCCACCGGCCAAGTCCGCAGCGCCGACGATTTTCTAAGCTGCCTATCCGGCAGTGAACGGATTGGGCTGGACACAGGAAAGAGCGGCTGATTTCTAAGCTGCCTATCCGGCAGTGAACGGGTAAATAGTGAACACGATGTTTTTGCTAATTTTCTAAGCTGCCTATCCGGCAGTGAACTTGACCGTGACGATAAAATCGTGTGGAAGCGTTTTCTAAGCTGCCTATCCGGCAGTGAACATATTAAATAAATTCAAGTGAGGTTGTAAGATTTTCTAAGCTGCCTATCCGGCAGTGAACATCATCTTTGGTTAGATATATGGTTAGCTCAGTTTCTAAGCTGCCTATCCGGCAGTGAACAAACCGCATTGCCCGTCTGCAAAAAGTCCTCGTTTCTAAGCTGCCTATCCGGCAGTGAACGCGATGCGCCCGGCACATTTCGGCTGGATATCTTTCTAAGCTGCCTATCCGGCAGTGAACATCGAAGTGCTGGACTTCGAAGCCATCCTTCATTTCTAAGCTGCCTATCCGGCAGTGAACTGATGCGCTGGCGTAACAGCAGGTTTTCCAGCTTTCTAAGCTGCCTATCCGGCAGTGAACGTCTTTTGGCTGGCAGTCTCCAGAGTAGTGACTTTCTAAGCTGCCTATCCGGCAGTGAACCCCCGCAGCAGGCAATGGAACGGTCAGTGTGTTTTCTAAGCTGCCTACTCGGCAGTGAACTTCAGACATTCGTTCCGAACCGGCTGGGAATGTTTCTAAGCTGCCTACTCGGCAGTGAACTCCCCGGCGGACGTGGTGCTGGACGATACCCATTTCTAAGCTGCCTACTCGGCAGTGAACTTCACGGTAGAGCCGTCGGTCAGCCAGACGCTTTTCTAAGCTGCCTACTCGGCAGTGAACTGTGCTTGCGACAGGCCAAGTTTTTTTCGCTCTTTCTAAGCTGCCTACTCGGCAGTGAACTCTAAGCTGCCTGTGCGGCAGTGAACGATTTCTCTTTCTAAGCTGCCTACTCGGCAGTGAACCCAACCTGTACGAGTGCATATTCGTGAAGCGCTTTCTAAGCTGCCTACTCGGCAGTGAACTGCCGGGTATTTTCAGGTCTACCACATTGACCTTTCTAAGCTGCCTACTCGGCAGTGAACAGTGCGCTGTCGCTCTCCATCACCGCATCAGCTTTCTAAGCTGCCTACTCGGCAGTGAACCTGGACATTATCGCCGCCAGTTACCCGGCACTTTTCTAAGCTGCCTACTCGGCAGTGAACAGCGCAGACTGGCTGATGCCTGTGGCGACATTTTTCTAAGCTGCCTACTCGGCAGTGAACGCGAACTGGCGTTATCCCCTGACTGTCGAGGTTTTCTAAGCTGCCTACTCGGCAGTGAACCCCTTGGAGTTCTGTCAATAACTGTACGCGATTTTCTAAGCTGCCTACTCGGCAGTGAACAAAACGGCAACGATTACGGCGATGACGTCAGTTTTCTAAGCTGCCTACTCGGCAGTGAACAAAACCGGCTGTTGTATGCGCTGGTTACACTCTTTCTAAGCTGCCTACTCGGCAGTGAACGTCGGTGGCTTTAACCGTCACACCGGCATTCTTTTCTAAGCTGCCTACTCGGCAGTGAACGAGTGCAGGCGGATCAGGCCGTTGGCCATATGTTTCTAAGCTGCCTACTCGGCAGTGAACACACAGAATTTTTACGCATGAAAGGCTCAGCATTTCTAAGCTGCCTACTCGGCAGTGAACTTATCTGTTTATTCGTCAAGCGGTGTTCTTATTTTCTAAGCTGCCTACTCGGCAGTGAACTTTGCGAGTCTCCCAATCGAAATGTGGGGATATTTCTAAGCTGCCTACTCGGCAGTGAACCGGTGATGCTGCAATCGATGCGTTGCAAGCATTTTCTAAGCTGCCTACTCGGCAGTGAACTGTAGCCCGTTGACTCTAACCCGTTGTATTTCTGCCCGCAATTGGCGATTTTCGCTGTCAGACCCTTTTTTTTCGGCTGTCGGTAACTTGTTGATTTTTCAATATCGAAAAAGACAGCGGAAAAAAAGGGTATGAAAATAAGGAAAGTCTTTTTGGCGTCATTCACTTTCCTGCTTGGGTTGTGATAGGTTAATTCTCGTTACTTTCCAGTGTATTACGTGTTTTCCAATGAATTATTAGTCTGCGTTTTATTACGCGGATAGGGTTGTTTTATCACCACCACAGAGAAACGGTTTTATGGATAACGTATTCAGCCCGTCGGATTTAAAAACCATTCTGCATTCCAAACGCGCCAATATTTATTACCTCCAGCATTGCCGTATTTTGGTGAATGGCGGGCGGGTGGAATATGTCACCGAAGAGGGGAATCAGTCGTTGTACTGGAATATCCCGATTGCCAATACCAGCGTGGTGATGCTCGGCACCGGTACTTCGGTCACGCAGGCGGCGATGCGGGAATTTGCCCGCGCCGGGGTGATGGTCGGGTTTTGCGGTAGTGGCGGCACGCCGCTGTTCGCCGCCAATGAAGCGGAGGTGGCGGTGTCGTGGCTGTCGCCGCAGAGCGAATACCGCCCCACCGGCTATTTGCAGGATTGGGTCAGCTTCTGGTTTAACGAAGAGCCGCGGCTGGCGGCGGCGATTGCCTTCCAGCAGGTGCGCATCGGCCAGATTCGCCAGCACTGGCTGGGCGGGAGGCTGGCGCGTGAGTCGCGTTTTGCTATCAAACCCGAGCATGTGGAAGCACTGCTTAACCGCTATCAGCAGGGGCTGACGAACTGTCGCACCAGTAACGACGTATTGGTGCAGGAAGCGATGATGACCAAAGCGCTGTACCGGCTGGCGGCCAACGCGGTGAGTTACGGTGATTTTACCCGCGCTAAACGCGGTGGCGGTACCGACCTGGCGAACCGTTTTCTCGACCACGGTAATTATCTGGCTTACGGGTTAGCGGCGGTGGCGTTGTGGGTGCTGGGGTTGCCGCACGGGCTGGCGGTGCTGCACGGTAAAACCCGGCGCGGCGGGCTGGTGTTCGATGTGGCGGACCTGATTAAAGACGCGCTGATTCTGCCGCAGGCGTTTATCGCCGCCATGGAAGGGGAAGACGAGCAGGACTTTCGCCAGCGTTGCCTGACATCGTTTCGTCAGGCCGAGGCGCTGGACGTGATGATCGACAGCCTGCAACAGGTGGCGCAGCAATTAAGCCAGGTGGCGAAAACCGGGAGTCAGGGGGCGCAATGAACATCCTGCTGATTGCCGAATGCAACAAGCGGGCGCTGGTGGAAACCCGCCGGGTGCTGGATCAGTTCGCCGAGCGCAAAGGGGAACGCACCTGGCAGACCGCCATCACCGAAGAGGGGCTGAAAACACTGCGCCAGTTGCTGCGTAAAACCGCGCGGCGCAACACGGCGGTGGCCTGCCACTGGATCCGCAGCGCCAATCACACCGAGCTGTTGTGGATTGTCGGCAACCTGCGGCGTTTCAATCCGCAAGGCAGTGTGCCGACCAACCGTACCGGGCGCGATATTCTGCGCCGCCAGGATGAAAACCCGTGGCACAGCGCCGAAGCCTTCAGCCTGCTGGCGGCGATTGCCGGGCTGTTTCACGACATCGGCAAAGCCAATGCGCTGTTTCAGGCCGGGTTGCGGGGCAAGGGGCCGCGCAGCCAGCCGCTTCGCCACGAGTGGGTGTCGCTGCGGCTGTTTCAGGCGTTTGTCGGCGAGCAGGACGATACAGGCTGGCTGACGGCGCTGGCCGCTATCCGCGCGGAGGAGGAAGCGGCGTTGCTGGCGCGCGTGCAGCAGGATGAGAGAATCCCCAAATCCTCGCCGTTTGGAAGCCTGCCGCCGCTGGCGCAGGTGGTGGGCTGGCTGATTGTTTCCCACCACCGTTTGCCGATGTTCTGGGATGACAAGAGCGGCAATCCCAGCCCTGATTTAGGTGAGGTGAGTCAGTGGCTGACCGGGCTGGTGTCACCCTGCTGGAATGCCGTTAATCACCTGCGCCCGGATATCAGCACGCAGGAATGGCAACAGGTGTGGCAGTTCCCGCACGGCACGCCGCTGCAAAGCCGCGTCTGGTGTGAAAAGGCGCGCAAGTTCGCCACCCGTGCGCTGACGTTACCCTCGTTGATGACCTTCGGCCAACTGGAGCAACGGCTGACGGTGCATCTGGCACGGTTGGCGCTGATGCTGGCAGACCACCATTACTCCTCTTCCGATGCCACCTCCGGCTGGCAAGACCCGCGTTACACCGTGTGGGCCAATACCGACAGAAAGACCGGCAAGCTCAAACAGCAACTGGATGAGCACTGCGTCGGCGTGGCACAGAATGCGCTGTTGCTCGGGCGTAGCCTGCCGCACCTGCGCGACACGCTGCCAGCCATCACCCGGCACAAAGGCTTTCGCCAGCGCAGCACCGATGCGCGCTTCCGCTGGCAGGATAAAGCGTTTGACAAGGTTTGTGCGATACGTGAGCAGGCGGCTCGCCACGGCTTTTTTGGCGTCAACATGGCGTCTACCGGGCGCGGCAAGACGCTGGCGAATGCCCGCATTATGTACGCGCTGGCAGATGAATCCGTCGGGTGTCGCTTTTCGGTAGCACTTGGCCTGCGCACCCTGACGCTGCAAACCGGCGATGCCCTGCGCCAGCGCCTGACGCTGGATGAAGACGACCTGGCGGTGTTGATTGGCTCGCAGGCGGTGCAGGAACTGCATGAGCTGCGCCAGCAGGAGCAGGCAACGCGTGTGGTGCAAACCGGCAGCGAATCGGCTGAGTCGCTGTTTAGCGAGCATCAGTACGTCAGTTACGACGGCTCGCTGGATGACGGTCGGCTGAAAACCTGGCTGGAAAAATCGCCGACGCTGCATCAACTGCTGAGTGCGCCGGTGCTGGTCACCACCATCGACCACCTGATGCCCGCGACCGAAAGCCTGCGCGGTGGCCACCAGATTGCGCCGATGCTGCGGCTGCTCACCTCGGATTTGGTGCTGGATGAGCCGGACGATTTTGGGCTGGAAGACCTGCCCGCGCTGTGTCGGCTGGTGAACTGGGCGGGGATGCTCGGCTCACGGGTGCTGTTGTCCTCCGCCACGCTGCCACCGGCGTTGATCCGCGCGCTGTTCGAAGCCTACCTGAAAGGCCGCGCCGCCTGGCAGCAGGCGTACGGCGAGCCGGGCACGCCGCTGAGTATTTGCTGCGGCTGGTTTGATGAATTCGACAGCCAGTGCCATCAGATTGCTGATACCCAGGCTTTTGCCACTCAGCATCAGGCGTTTGTCACCGGGCGTATCGACAAGCTGCAACAGCAGGAGCAGCGGCTGCGCTGGGCGGAAATTGAACCGGTGGCAAGCCCGACGCGAGAAGCGAGCGCGGTGTGCCGGGCGGTGGCGCACACCCTGCACCAGCGGGTGTTTGCGCTGCATCAGCATCACCACCAGACGCATTCCGGCGGCAAAACCGTGTCGCTGGGGGTGATTCGCATGGCGAACATCAACCCGCTGGTGGCGGTGGCGCGTGCGCTGATGGCGATGCCCTCGCCGACGGATTACTTGTGGGGGAGTGATCATTTATGCATAGCTTACTAGGAGAGTCTGGAATAGCGGGACGCCTTGAATGGCGCGGCTTTGCGGGAAATCGTGGGCTTTTGCATAGCCCGGAGAAAAATGGAAAAAACTGGTTATTTCTGCGTTATATTTTGCACAGCTTTGATCGTCGAGTGATCCGTTTTAAGCAGCTTTTAATCTGGCTTTACAACACACGCGCACTTTCTTTTCCTGCCACCTCAAAAGAACCTCTGCATTGTTTTATTGCTTAATGTTTCATTTCTTAAAATGATATGTTTATCAACACATTGCCAGCATGGAGGCAGTTGGCTTTCTCTTTAACAAAGAAACCTCGCGCTTTTCCTTTCCAGTTCTTTCAGCCAGCCTGCCTTTTATTAGTTGTCAGGCTTCTTTGTGCTGCGTCCGAATCGCCCTGAGATGCCCCCTCTTTGATTTGCTCATATACCCGTAAGACCTGCGCCCTCTCATTCTCTGAAAGCCGCAGGAAATCTGTCACTGTAGCCATACCTTTTAGAGCTGTAATGATGCCTGTAACGCCGTGGTCAATAATGGCATCACTTAGCATCTTAGCTTGTTCCGCAGACAATCTCTGGAGTATAGAATCTGAGGGTTGTGCCCCCTGTCTTGTCGGACTATTGGTTTCTTCTTCGATATTTAATTCGATGCCGCATAAAAGCCAAACCAACGACACATTACACGCATACGCAACAATGGCGGCGCTATCTATCCCAGGGTAGATATCCCCTTTGAGATACTTCCTTATTGTGGTTTCAGACATACCGCTTTTTCTTGCCAGCTCGCTATTGCTCATGCCATTCATGGCCTCCTTGAGGCGCTCGCGAAAGCGGTTTATTCCGCTACTCACAATAATCCGATCTCGGTTTATTGTTTCAATGTCGGTCTTTTCTTTATAACTCATTGATTTATATCCCTTAATATCTGGTCTTTTGGGCTGGGTTTGATGCAAACAATAATCCGACAAAAATCTTTTACTTCGGATTATTGTTCGTGATAGATTGTGTTTATCCGATAACCACATCTGATTATCGAATTAGGTAAACCAGAGAGGATCACACAATGCAGTTACTGAAACAAGACATCACCCACCTGTTTGTGGATGTCGGCCGTGACTGGTCAAGCAAGGCGATTATCGCCGCTCTCGATCGCAAAGGGGTCAGCTTGCACGACATCGAGAAAGATCTGTGTCTGAAAGAGAACACCATTCGTAACGTGTTCTATCGCAAGTGCGGCCGTTACGAGGACGCGATTGCGCAAAAAATCGGTATATCTCCGGCGGTCATCTGGCCGAGTCGTTACCCATCGAATGACCGCACGGCTGCTTAAGGGGGCAGGATGTCTATTTGGTTAACAGCGAAGGAATGTGTTGATCTCCCCGGACTGCCTCGGATGGAGCACAACATTCGCAGCCGACTGGATAAGCGCTCGGGTGGTAATGCTGAATTACGCCGCCGCCGCGAGGGCAGCAAAGCCTTTGAATATCACGTTGATTGTCTGCCTGATATCGCCCGCGACACGGTATTGCAGCGCCACTACAACACCCTGCTGCAACAGCAGCCTGCTACCGCCCCGGCAAAGGCCGTCACTGCATCAACCACCGCGTCAACCAGTCAGATGCTTGAGCTGGTGCGCCAGTGCCCGGCCATGCTTGAACAGAAAACCGCTGCGCTGACGCAGAAACAGCGCGACATCGCCGATGCCCGCATGGTGCTGGTTGTTGAAGTGCTGCGCCTGCAAGACACCGGCCTGTCACGCATCAAAGCAATCCAATTTATTTGTGACCGGTCACGTTCTTGTGACCTGCCGGAGCACTTGCAGCGCTATGTCACCACCGCAAACGCCCGTAAAGGTCAGCGTGTCGGCGTCAGCGTCCGGGCGCTGAATCAGTGGGTGATTGACTATCTGCGCGCCAAAGATGCGTCGGAGCGCCTTGTGTTACTTGCTCCCGGTCATCTCAAAGCCAAGAAACCGGAACAACTGGCCTGGCTACCGCTGTTTATGGCGCACTACCGCAACCCTAACGGCCCCTCTGTTGCCGAGGCGTATCAGGATTTTTGCGCCGACTGGCACATGCAGTATGCCGATCAGCCTGCGATGCGTGATGCCTGCCCGTCTATCTATGCGGTTCATCGTGCGCTGAACAAGATGCCGAAAATCGTGCGACAGCGCGGCCGGGTTACCGGGTCTGCCATGACCGCATTGCAGACATACGTCAAGCGCGACTGGGACGTGATGCCGGTTAACGGGGTGTGGATTGGTGATGGTCACAGCATGAAGATGAAGGTGGCTCACCCTGACCACGGTCGCCCGTTTACCCCCGAGCTGACGCTGGTTATCGATGGCCGCACCCGCTACGTTGTCGGCTGGAGCCTGGGGCTGGCTGAGAACGTGATCGCGGTGGCTGACGCCCTGCGCCACGGCATCGAGCGCCACGGCGTACCGCTGCTGTACTACTCCGATAACGGGGGCGGTGAAACAGCCAAACTGCTGGACGCCGACATTACTGGCATCCTGCCGCGCCTTGGCATCGAACACCCGACCGGTATTCCCGGCAACCCACAGGCGCGCGGAATTATCGAACGTCTTAACAAGGAAATTCCGGCACGCATTGCCCGCAAGTTCGCCACCTACAACGGTAAAGCGGCAGACAAAGAAACTGTGCGCATTACCAGTCGGGGAGTCGATTCGGCCATCAACGCGCTGAATCAGGGTAAGGAACTGAACCCGGTACAAAAATCGGCCATCGCAAAATTGCCGAGCTGGAACCAGTTGATTGACGCCATTGAAGACGAAATCGACGCCTATAACACACGGCACCGGCACAGCGAGCTACCGCGCCGCGCCGATGGTCAACACTACACTGCTGCCGAATATCGCGCCACGCTGCTGGAAACAGCAGAGATTGACCGGTTGTCCGAGGCTGAATTGCGAGAAATGTTCCGCCCGCAAGTCAGGCGCACCGCGCAGCGTGGGTGGCTGTCTGTCTTCAACAACCAGTATTTCGCCGAGGAACTGATCCGGGTGGATGGTGAGGCGGTGCTGGTTGCATTCGATATCCACGATGCCAGCAGCGTCACCGTTCGTCAGTTGGACGGTACGTTCATCTGCACTGCTATCGTCAACGGTAACACACGCGCCGCGTTCCCGGTCGATTACATCGAGAAGGTTCGCAAAGACCGCCACGCACGCCGCATGGCGCTGGTTAACAAGAAAGCAGAAGAAATCGACGCTGAGCTTAACCCTGTCCGCACTATCGAGCACACGCCAGATTTTGGCGCGTTGTTGCGGGGGGATGTGGCTCAACTAAATGATGACCGGGAACCGCTGTTTTTATTCGAATCTGAGCGTGACGAGTATTTGCGCCGCAAAAACAACGCGGTTTGACTGCCATCAAACCGCTATTGATTGCTAACAGGAGTACATCATGACTATGAGAACGCAACTATCTGAATTAATAGAACGCAAGGGACTGACACAGTCTCAAGTGGCGCGCGCAATCGGTAAGAGCGTTGCCGTTATTAATCAGTACTTGCAGGGTAAATATAACGGCGATGTAGATGGCGTCAACAAAATCGTCTCTGAGTTCATTGAACGCGTCCGTGAAAAAGATAAGTTGCAGCGTATTGAGGCGAGTTTTGTATCTACTTCCACCTCAAAAAAAGCGCTCGAAATCATCCGTCTGGCGCATGTTGATGCTGAAATCAATGTGATTTATGGCGAGGCGGGGCTGGGTAAAACGATGGCGCTGAAACACTACGCTGCCGCTAACTCGACTGCGCTGCTTATTGAGGCTGACCCGAGTTACACCGCCCGTGTATTGCTGGAGGAAATCTGTTCGCGCCTCAATCTGTCCACGCGCGGCAATATGCATGAATTGTTTGAACTCTGCGTTAACAAACTGCGCGACTCCGGCTATCTGCTGATGATTGATGAAGGCGAGTTATTGCCTCATCGGGCGCTTGAAGTGCTACGACGCATCCATGACAAGTCAGGGATTGGCATTGTTCTGGCTGGTATGCCGAGACTTATCCTGAACCTGAAAGGTAAGCGTGGCGAATTCGTGCAGTTATATAGCCGCGTTGGCTTTGCGCTGAATCTCGGTAATGCCCTGCCACAAGACGACACCGATGCAATCTCTGAAAGCCTAATTCCTGACGCATGGACGCCGGAAATGGGTGCCGTTCTCTACAAAGAAAGTCGGGGGAATGCCCGGAGACTGTTCAAGTTGCTGCGCGGTGTAGTCCGTACCAGTCACATCAACGACAGACCCGTCAGTGTTTCTACCGTCCGTCAGTTCGCTGAAATGCTGATTAATTAATGAGAATTATCATCATGGATATTAAAGATATGGCGCTTAAAAAAGAAAGTCTCGCCTTGCGTCGCATCACCAGAAATGTGATGGCTAATGGAAGAATGCGTGACAACGTTTATCTGATGGATACGGAGGGTGGTAAAGGGTTTTGTATCACTATTGATGTTTATTCAATGGTCTGCGACGCGCTGCGTCTGCCGTGGCATGACCTTTGCGGTGATTCATTGCGATTCAGCATTCAGGGTGCGGCCACACCAGCGGCGTTCCGTCAGGCTTACCGGCTGATGCGCATTTATCTTAAAGGTGAGCCGGTATTTCTTCCGGGTGGCTACCGTTGTCTGTTGGATGATTTGGGTCTGATAAAGAGAAATGCCACGCTTTCTGTGTGAAATGCTGATTAATTAACGAGGTATTTGCTATGTGCAATTTGCCAATTAATAACCCCGAATTAATGAAACCCATCAATCGACTGCTGCGTGCCGGAATTAATGTCGTGGATTATCACGCTACATTCCGCCGCCCGATTATTGAAGTTGATCGTCCGTTTGCAGCATGGGAACCGACGGCAGTCGAAATCACTGAAACAAAAAACGGTGTACAGCGCATCGTGAAGATGACCGTTTGGCGCGGCGCGCACATTATCTGGAGATAAAACGAATGGCTAAAGTAGTAATTAGCATCACCCCAAAGGCGCGGGGCATTGATGTGCAATGCAAGGTCGAACTTGAAAAGGACGATAGCAGTATGGCCCGGGTCATCGCCGTTGCCGTAGGTGCCGGTCTTGCTGGGCACGTTAACGAGAAAGTCCGTAACGCAATTGAAAAAGTCAAAAAGGAGAAAAAGCATGCCCACTAAACAATTCACAGAGAAAGCAGCAGCGCCTGGCTACTGGGTTGATGCAAAGGGCGTACTGACGCCGGAGCATCTGATTAAACCAATCGACGTGGCCCGCGATGAACTGGTCGCGGAACTGGTTGGCCGTGCGCTGGCAGTGAACGCCGCGCTGGCTGAATTTAAGGTGGCCGGGTTTGCCGATATCGCCGCGTTCGTGGCCCTTTCAGGGGGTGAGTACGGCGTCAACCTTGGTGGTAAGAAAGGCAACGTCACGCTCTATAGCTACGACGGGCGCTACAAAATACAGCGCGCAATGCAAGACCGCATTGCTTTTGACGAGCGTTTACAAGCTGCCAAAGCGTTGATTGATGAATGTCTGTCAGACTGGGTTGAGGGCGCACGGCCGGAGATTCACGCGATTATCAACCGCGCTTTTCAGACTGAAAAGGAAGGTGAGGTTAATACCGGCGCGGTGCTGGCCCTGCGTCGTTTAGAGATTTCGGATGAACGCTGGCAGCGGGCTATGGACGCCATTGGCGAGGCTGTTCAAGTCGTCGGTAGTCGTTCTTATATCCGCGTCTATGAACGAATCGGCGACTCTGACCAGTACCGGCCAATACCGCTTGATATTGCCGGGGTGTGATATGTGCGCTGATGAGTTCAATAAAAAATATGCCGTCGGGCATTCCTTTATGTATTGCCCCAACCCGATATTGCGCGGCGGGAAGATAGTAAAAACGGCAGATGTCGCCCGTGATTTTGAGTGCGGGTCAATTGTTGAAATTAATCTGGAGCCATATTTCGTCAAAATCGATACGTTGAAATCACCGCAGTAATTTAAACCGAAATTAAACATCTTTAAAAATGGCGTAAACCCGCCGGGGCTGGCTTACGCCTAAATCTGAGGAAATGAGAATGTCAGATATTAAGGTTAAATGCACACGATGCAGAAATCAGCATATGAAATCGGAGCGCAAATTAACGCCTGGCTATATCTGCGGAATTGCCGCGTCCCACTCGGTATGCCCGCGCTGTAGCTGTAAAAGCTACTTAGATATGACGCCACAATTCGCATGGTGCTGGGCAAGCGGCTTAATTGAAATCGGTGATGAATTACCGGCAGATAGACTGGATGGCTCCGGTGCTATTCAAATCGCTACTGGGCCTAAGTATGCATTACACGGTTTTCTCGACGTTGTTGCTCGTCATGGCAAAGGTGACAGCGCTGGAAAACTTCTGGTTCCCGGAGTGCCGGAAGCGTCGGACGGTGATGCTGCAATCGATGCGTTGCAAGCGTGGTTAGCGTGGTGTGAATCAAAAGGCGGCGCAAAGCTAGGCGGCATTCAAATGGTATTAGGCGGGAGGGTCGAATAATGTCTATCTCTCATCTTGATATCTCTGTCCGCTATAGCAGCGGTACATATATCGCCCGTAATAGCGGCAAAACCGCATCATGCACATACAGCCCGGATGTTGCAGTGAAAAACCTGGGCGCAAAGATTTTCAGCACAAAACAGCGGCTGATTATCACCGCATTACACCCGGTGTCGTACACAAAACCCGGCGTGTATCGCATCAGCCCCGACCCGTCTCAGATGTGCCGCCAGTGCCGCTGTAACTGGTATGAGGCGTGTCAGCCCAGTTGCCACTGGGTCGAAGACGACCTGTGCAGCGCCTGTGCCGGGAGGGACAGCTAATGCCAATCGTCAACAATTGCCAATACTGGGACAACGGTGCATACCGCGTCTATTCGCTGAGTGACGGCTCCCGCGTCAATGAGCGCCCGGTATTACCGGGTAAATCACGTTGGGAATATTTCGATGCGCGCGGCTCCCGCATCTACAAGTCCGCTGTTCAGCGTGAAATGAAACGCGCCGTCGAGAAACATAAAAAACTCTGGAGGGTGTCATGATGAAAAATAACCTTGCTCGCGTGCGCGCCAACCTGTTCCTCCTCGATGACTTTATTTGTCATAACCCTGAATTGGGTGATCGGTGGCTGGGTTTGCTGGCTGATTGTCGCGATGAAATCACGGTGCTGCGTGCGCAGAGCGACAATGTCGATCAGCGGGCGCGCTGTGTTGTTGATACTCATTCGGTCGAATGCCGCCTGACGCGCTTTGAGTCATTCGGCAATACGGCTGGCATCGGCCTGACGCTCAGGCATAACAACGGCAGCACGATGCTTGAGCAGCATATCACACTGTCAAATGTTGGTGATGGCAGGTGGCAACCTACTATCGTGCTTGAGGATTTTCCAGGCGCAGAAACACCGGCTGGGGCGCTATATCAGTTGTCGGATTGGCTGTTGCGTTTGGGTCTGGCATCGCAAATTGACCTAGTGGTGGAATCGCGGCTGGAGGCGCTGACAGAGTGAGAGATTTATTTATTGATGCGTTTTTGCTGGGCATGACCGTCGGGTTCGTCGCCGGTCTGCTGGTCGCAGAGTGGATGTATCGCCATGACATTCAAATACTAATGAGGCTCCAATGATTATTCCACGCACGATAAAAATTGTGGCATTTGGCCCGGCGGCCCGTACCGACCTAGGTCAATGCATTTACGCCGGGCTGATCAGCGCTGGCCGCAAGGCTGCAAAGAAAGTCTGCATTTATCTGATTGTCGGCGCTGTAGCTATCCCCGCTGTCTCATGGCTGGCATTTAAGACTGGCCTGACGGGCGATGACACAGACGGTGTGGGTCGTTCTGGTTTGTCGCTGTATACCGATGCAGGAACGGGCTGCCAGTACATCAGTGCCGGAGGTTCTGGCATCACACCGCGTATGGATAAGGACGGCTACCAAATTTGTGATGACCGCCCGGTGCGGATGGCGGTGCGACATGACTAACCTCAACCAAAAACAGCAGGCAGCGGCGCGCAAGCGCCGCCAGCCAGTGAATAGCTCAATCACAAAGGAACAGTGGGCGAAGATTAAAACGGAGTTACAGAGCTATTTTTGCCACATTGAATTTAAATATAGCGACACGGTAATTTCCGTCTTACGTGTGCGTGACGGCGAAAGCCGCACTGTTCTGTCCGTCTATTTTGACGGGGAACAGCGCTTTTCGTGGGGGGATGAAAAAACCGAGGCTTACAACCCAATTACCCGTCTGTTCTGGTGTGAAAAGAAAAGACGTCTTTTCTCGGTGAGGCGTGTGGCACAACTCGAAAGGGCAATCGGAGAACGCAGAGCTAAGGAGTGCATTCCCGGTTTACATGATTCAGTTAGCTATTGGCTGCCGTTCTTCTCCAGCTCGACCAGCCTTATTCGTCAGTTCAAAAAAGCCGAGGGGTTGACGTGGGTTAATAACGCTGGGGGTGTTGATGATGCGAGCTAAACCACAGGCGAATCGGGCGTTGATCGGCGCAGTAAAAGCGGGTCAGGCATACTTAAAATGGGATGATGAAACGTACCGCGCTGTACTGGCGCGGTTAACCGGGAAATCATCCGCTACGCAATGCAGTATGCAGGAACTCGAAGCCGTTAAAGCGTACATGCACACACACGGCTACCCGCGCCGCGCAAGGAATCATGGCCGCAAGCCTGGTGTGCCTGCCAGTAAAAGGGCCATCCTTAGCAAAGTTGAGGCGCTGCTAACAGACGCGGGTCGACCATGGGCTTATGCGGAGACTATGGCGCAGCACATGTTTAATGTACGATATGTTGACTGGCTGGATATACAGCAATTAACGAAACTCATGCAAGCGTTGATCATCGACGCCAAACGCCGTAAACCCAAGAACGGGGAATAATCATGGAACTGGAGCGCGTAGCCGGGCTGCTGCCCGATGTTGTCCTGCAAATTGCAGACTTGATTGGATTCCCGGCTACCGCCCGGTTGATTGAGCGATTCGGCGGAACAACCTTCCCGATTGGCAAAGGCATCCACGCGCTGGGTGCCGCCCGCGCCGAACTTCTGCGCGAAACTATCGGCGCTGAAAACGCGACGCTGTTGTCGAAGACCTTCGGCGGCGATATTGTTTATCTGCCGCGCTGCGCTGCCGCACTGCGTGAGCTGCGTAATCAGCGTTTTATGCACGATTTAAACCAGATGACCGAGGCGGGTATATCGATAACGATGGCGATGTCCCGGCTTTGCCCTGGATATGGATTTTCAGACCGTCTGGCGTGGGAACTGGTGCGCGAAAGCAAGAACCCGGTAACACATCAGCAGCAAAGTCTTTTTTGAGGAAATTATATGAAATTTAAAACAATAGCTTTGGTGATTGCATTATCTGCTACGTCATTCGGAGTAGCAGCGGTGGATGGGTATAAAGGCGTGAAGTTTGGGTCTGACGTAAAGACTGTTATTGCAGCAAAGTGGTGTAACCTGAAGAAATACGAAGAGAAAAAAATCAACGGAGTTGAAACTTACTACTGCCACGACTTCAAATTCTCAGGCTCGGATTCATTGGCTATGGTGCTATTTATTAATGGAAAATTCGAGCGTTTAGCAATCACACTGAACGATGGCATCAACCCTGTCGTTGCTGCCCTCGAAAAGAAGTATGGTCAGCCATCATCGTCATCAACGCCAGATGAAGCAAAGGCAGCGCTGGCAAATGGAGGAACTATCTATATCAGATATGATAATGACACTATTTTTGTTGCTGGGCATCGAGATGCGTCGACGGGTAAAGATTTCAGTCAATTAATTTATACATCTCCGAACTTTGATCAGGCGATGGCAGCACAGCAGGCAAAAAACCTGGGAAATGATCTGTAGCCCATAAACCACTGAACCCCATCCAGTTATAAAAATCCTTCATCAATCAGACACTGACACCACTTTTTACACACAACAAAGCTGGTGTCATGTCTTTAATCACAGTAGAGCAGTTCCAGCGCGCCGCCGGTGTTAAGGCCGAGATTGCCGGGAAATGGCATCAGCACATCGTCGCCGCGCTACAGCACTTCGATATCACTACCCCGCGCCGCATTGCCGCATTCATCGCTCAGACGGGCCACGAATCCGGTGGTTTCACTCGCATTGTCGAGTCGTTCAACTATTCCATTGCCGGTCTTGCCATTTTTTCTCAGCTAACCGCCGGACAGCGTGAAGCGCTGGGCCGCCATGCCGATGAGCGCAGCCTGCCCGCAGAGCGTCAGCGAGCCATCGCTAATCTTGCCTACGGCAACCGCATGGGTAACAAAGCCCCGGATGACGGCTGGAAATTCCGCGGCCGTGGCCTTATCCAACTCACCGGCCTTGATAATTATCTGGCCTGTGGCCGCGCCCTCGGCATTGACCTGATCACCTCCCCGGAACTGCTGGAATCCCCGCAATACGCTGCGCTGTCTGCGGGTTGGTTCTGGTCTGAAAACAAGCTGAATTCGCTGGCTGATATCGGCGACATCGTGAAAATCACCCGCCGTATTAATGCAGGTATGGCCGGGCTGGCTGAGCGTCAGGCGCTGTATAAACAGGCGCTCCGCGCACTGGGGGCCGCATGAAACTCAGCGACCTTGTCACTAATCCGAAATCCGGCCGTCTTTCCACGTCCGACACCATCGTTTTCATCGCGTTCCTGGCGACGACCGGTGTGCTGCTGTTCTGCACGTACACAGGCAATCTCACCGAGTGGCTGTTTATGGCGTATCTCGCCGCCTGGGTAACGCAGTCGCAAGCCTCTAAATATCACGCCATCAAACGTGACCAGACCCAGACCACGCAAACCGGAACAGACAAAGGAGGCCAACAGTGAATACCGCCATTCTCCAGTTCTTGCGCGTTGCCTGGCTACCGCTGGTGTTTATCGTCGCTGCCGCCGGTGTTGCCTACAACGTCGGGGAGACGTCAGGACGCAACGCGGGCGTAGCATCGCAGCGCGATGAAAACCAGCAACTGACCCTAAAAAACGAGCAACTGGCGGCACAAGTGCTGGCCGCCGAACAGGAAAAACGTCAGGCCGCAGAGCTTCAGGTCGCTGCACTGCAACAGGCGCAGGCAGACGCGACGGCGCAGCGCGTCCGTGCGGATGAACTGGCAGTTGAGCTGCTGGACGTGAAAACGGAACTGACGAAAACGACGCAAAAACTGAAAGAGGGGATCGACCGTGCAGTTAAAAATGATTCTAACGCTTTTACCGGCATTGGCCCTGACAGCCTGCGGCTCTACCGCGCCAGTCTTGGCTACGCCGACGACACAGTCGGTATGTCCGACGCCCCCGGCCGAGCTGCTGTACATCCCACCGATGCCGCCCGCCCCGGACGCGGACTCTCCCCCGCAGGGCTTTTGAACCACGCGGCCGACTATGGGGCATGGTGCCTGACCTTGCGCGGGCAACTGGAAAAACTAAACGCCTATTACAAAGGGGGCAAGGACAAATGACCCCGGAATGGGTTTTGGGTGTAGCGATGACGCTGATATCAGCACTATTTGGGCTGGTCGTTCGCGGACTGAGCGATGCGCTGAAATCGCTCCGGGCTGATGTTGAACGCATCAAAACGGACTATCAGCGCCGTGACGACGCCCGGCGCGATCACGAGTCTGTAATGGATACGTTGCGCGATTTGAAGAGCACTATCGATCGGATTGATAACAAACTGGACAGGAAGGCAGATAAATGAAGGCACGACAAAAGCGCCGCGTGCGTCGCGTAGCAACAGTAACGGCTGCTGATTCGGCGGCTCTGAGCAATATCTCGAAACGGCTGGATGCGTTGCAAATCCCGGCCCCGGCTATTGACGGGCTGGCAGATATCTCTGCGCAACTGACCCGGATTGAGCATCGCATGGACACTATCGAATCCGCTGCTGTTCGGCGCGGTGCAATTGCCGGTGGTGTGGCGGGTGGTGTTGCAGGTGGCCTGATTACAACGGCAATTTTGCTAATCAAAGCGAGACTGGGACTCTGATGGCGCACCCGCAGGAAGTCAAAGACAAGCTGCGCCGGGCTTATATTTTCGGCCAGATGTCGCTTGAAATCGCAGCGGCACAGTCTGGCGTCGCGTTCGGCACAGCACGGCGCTGGAAAAAAGACGCGCAAGACGCTGGCGACGACTGGGACAAGCTGCGGGCGGCACATGTCATGGCGGGCGGTGGTCTGGAGGATATCGGCCGTGCGGTATTAACCGGGCTGGTAACGCAGTACCAGACCACGCTGGAAATGCTTAACGGCGCGGCAGATATCCCGCCGCAGGCTCGTGTTGAGCTGCTGGCAAGCCTTGCTGATGCGTTTAACAAAGCGACGTCGGCAAGTAAAAAGATTCTGCCTGAAACAAGCGAGCTGTCTGTTGCGCTTGAGGTTATCCAGTTGCTGTCGACCTTTATCCGGGAAAAACATTCAAAACACCTGGAGGCGTTCGTCAGCATTCTTAATGGGTTCGGTGAAGAAATAGGGAAACGTTATGGCTGACAAAATCATTAGCATCAACCAGCAAAATTCTGTCATGGCCAGCAGCATCACCCGTATCGAAGTGGGTGCTTATGATGATGTGTTTGTTTGGGCTGACGGCGAGAAACTTGTGCTAGATCGTGGCTACAACGAGCGGCCCTATGCTGCGAAACAACGCATCACTGACGAGATTAACGCGGCGTTAAGCGGGGATTAAATGATGATTAAAGAAAATAGATCTTCTGTGAATTTGTCTACTGCTGATGAGCAAAAGGACGGCAGTTGTACGGTTTGGTCTGATGAGATGAAAGTAGTTCTTCATCATCTGGTTGATCAGGGGGATGCCGAGGGTCTGATTGATACCCTCGGTAATAGTCAAAATGCATTAGAGACGAACACCTAATGCTTTGGCTAGACGATGAATCAGACTAGGTGTGTTTTCGTAGTCTGTTACGCCAACAACGGTGCCGCAAGATGAACACTGAATGAACATCATCTTAAACCGGGCGTTGCGAATTTCTTTCTCAACCATTTCAAACTGGTGCTCCTCGCATTTAGGGCATCGAGATACGGCCATTAAGACTCCTTAAAATTTATCGGTGGCTTCGGAAAGATATCAAATAAACCTCATTTTATGTAGGTGAATGGTGGCACGTAAATCCAATAAGCTCACAGCCAAAGATTTTGCCAAAGAGCTGGAAGAACTGGCGGCAACGCTGCGCCGGACGATTGAAGCCGAATGCGTCGGCTTTGATCCGTCTGCGGCAGCAATAGCAGAACGGCGCGCCCGCGTTCTCGACCCCGTTGGCGGCTACGTCTATTTTGTTGAGCACTATTTTCCGCACTACGTTCGACATGCAGACAAGAGCGAACTGCATAAGTACCTGTTCGCTCGTCTGCCGGAGATTGTCGCCAGCACAACCAGCGAGAATGACGCCATCGCTGCGCCGCGTGGCGAGGCGAAATCAACGCTGGTCAGTCAACTATTTAACATCTGGTGCATTGTCTGTGCGATCAAGCATTACCTGGTTATCGTCATGGACTCGATTGACCAGGCGTATCCGATGCTTGAGGCCATAAAAGCCGAGCTGGCTTACAACCCACGGATTGCGATGGATTTCCCCGAAGTGGCGGGCGGCGGGCGCGTCTGGCAGGCCGGAACCATTGTCACGCGCAACGATATCAAAGTGCAGGTCGCGGGCAGCGGTAAAAAACTGCGTGGCCTGCGCCACGGCCCGTACCGCCCCGATTTGGTGGTACTGGATGATATCGAGAACGACGAACAGGTGCGCAGCCCTGAGCAGCGCGACAAGCTGGATAACTGGCTTAAAAAGACCATCCTGCCGCTTGGCGGGGCGGGCGCGAAGTTCGATGTCATCTACATCGGCACCATCCTGCACTACGATTCCGTACTGTCCCGGACGCTGAAAAATCCACTGTGGAAGACGGCGCGATTCAAGGCGATCATCCAGTGGCCGGTCAATATGTCGTTGTGGGATGAATGGGAAGAAATCCTGCGCAATAACGACGATAAGGGCCAGTGGCTGGCGAACGCGTTCTATCAGCAGCATAAGGCCGAAATGGACGAAGGCGCGGTGGTGTCATGGTCGGCCCGGCCTATTCTGGCCCTGATGCTGATCCGCGCCCGCGACGGCCACTCAACATTTGATTCTGAGTACCAGAACGACCCGGTGAGCGGAGAGGATGCACCCTTTGCCAACTGCATTACGTTCTGGGTCAATCGTCTTAATGAGTGGGTCTTCCTCGGCGCATGTGACCCGAGCCTTGGGCGTGCTGGTGGTAAGCGTGACCCGTCCGCCCTGCTTGTGGGTGGGTTTAACCGCCATACCGGCATCCTGGATGTCGTCGAAGCGGCAATCCGTAAGCGCGTTCCCGACAAAATTATCTCGGACATCATCGAATTGCAGCGCATCTACCGCTGTTTGTGCTGGTCTGTTGAAGCTGTGCAGTTCCAGGAATTCTTACGCACGGAACTTGTAAAGCGCAGTGCGGCTACAGGTATCCCGGTTCCCGCGCGTGGCGTGACGCCCAGCAGCGACAAAATTCTGCGCATCGAGTCCTTGCAGCCGCACATAGCGAATGGGCTGATACGCCTGCACCCCAGCCAGTCAACGTTGATTGACCAGTTACGGCACTTCCCGGTGGCTGACCACGACGATGGCCCGGACGCCCTGCACATGCTCTGGGCGCTGGCCGTGTCCGGGTTCGCTGCATTTTCGTTTACTCCCGTCCCTCGCAATAACCCGGATTTTGATGACCGGGACACCGGTTTTCACCGCGCTGGTGCTGCTGGGCATGGTTTTGGTTCAGGAGGTTGGTAAGTGGCAATAGTTGATCAATTCGGTCGCCCGTTTAACAAAGAAGTGCTGGACGGCCCGCAGACCACGAGAACGGCACAGATACAGCGGCACTGGCCGGAGCATCCATCGCGTGGGCTGGATATTCGCCGCCTGCCGCGCATCCTTGAAGCGGCCGAGCGTGGTGATATCGCCGCCCAGGCTGACCTGTTCGAAGACATGATCGAGAAAGACGGACATATCTTCAGCGAGATGGCAAAGCGCAAAAACGCGCTGTTGGGTCTGGACTGGAGTATTGAGCCGCCGGTGAATGCCAGCGAGGCAGAAAAGAGCCAGGCGGCGATGGTGACGGAGTGGATGCTCGGCATCCCGGACATTCATGATTTGATCTTAAATGCGGCGGACGCCATCGGCCACGGATTCTCCGCGCAGGAGATAGAAAAGTGGGATAACGAAGGCGATGTGTGGTTGCCCATTAAGACCGTGCTGCGCCCACACCGCTGGTTTTGCACTAATCCCGAAATTGACGATACCGTGCGGCTGGCTGACGGCACAATGAACGGCGCGGAACTGTGGCCGTTCGGATGGCTTGTCCATGCGCATAACGCCAAGTCTGGCTATATCGCGCAGGCGGGCCTGTATCGGGTTTTGGTCTGGCCGTACCTGTTTAAAAACTTCTCGCTACGCGATTTGCCGAGTTCCTGGAGATTTACGGACTGCCGCCAGAATCGGCACGTACATGGCAAGTGCGACTGAGGAGGAGAAAAAACAGGCTGCTGCACGCTCTTGTGACTCTCGGTCACGATGCGGCCGGTAATCATCCCCGAAGGGACAAACATCAGGTTCGAATCGGCGGCGGACGGGCAGGCAGCGACGTTTATGTCGATGATCGAATGGTGCGAACGCACGCCGAAAGTGATACTGGGCGGTACACTGACAAGCCAGGCTGACGGCAAAACATCAACCAATGCACTCGGCAACGTTCATAACGAAGTGCGGCACGATATCCTGGTGGCCGATGCCCGGCGTTAGAGGGCTTCTTTAGCAATGT
The DNA here is from genome assembly GCF_900095885.1 of Dickeya aquatica. Lineage (NCBI taxonomy): Bacteria > Pseudomonadati > Pseudomonadota > Gammaproteobacteria > Enterobacterales > Pectobacteriaceae > Dickeya > Dickeya aquatica. The sequence continues at coordinate 3,700,396 of NZ_LT615367.1, read as the reverse complement.
TATATCGATGTTGTTGTCAATTAATGGCTATGCAGTCTCTCGTCGACGTCAGCCCCGCTTTGTGTTTGATACCCGCGACATTGCAGATATCAGCACGTTCTCTGCGGGCATTAAAACGCTGGTCGATGCCGGGTTGAAAAGCATTCCTGTGTCGTGGGTGCATCAGAAAATGGGTATCCCCGTCCCGAAAGATGACGAGCCGGTACTAACGCCTGCCCCAGCAGTGACACCAGCCGCTGCGCTATCGTCTCGCCCGTCGCCGTACCGGTCATTCGCCGCACTTAGCACAACTGCCGTGGATGATATCAGCGACCCGGCACAGATAGCGCTCGATAACGCCCGCTCTACGCCGGAAGCGATTACCGCCGCGATGCATGCGCTGATAGCGCCGCTGGTTGCAGCGTTGCAAAACGGGCAAACCCGGATGACGCGCTCGACATTATCGCGGCGAGCTATCCAGCGCTTGATGATGCACAGTTGCAACAACTGTTAGCTCAGGCGCTGTTTGTGGCGGACGTGTGGGGACACCTGAATGCCGACAAATAGCGTCGATCTGGCGTATGCCATCGGCCTGAAACCCGAAGAGGCGATCCGTTATTTCGAATCCAAGGGCTACACCATCGGTTTCAACTGGCACGATGTCGAAGCGCGCACTCACGCTACTGCGTTCACTGTCGCAGGTATCCTGAAACAAGATGTGCTGGAAGACATCCGGGGCGGGTTAAATCATGCGCTGGCAAATGGGGAAACGCTGGAGCAGTTCCGGCGTCGCTTAACGCCCGTTCTCGAGCAAAGGGGCTGGTTTGGGCGTGGACTTAAGGCTGATGAAGACGGCGTGCTGGAAGGCAAGAAGCTGACGCCGCGACGCCTCAAGACCATTTTTGAAACCAATATGCAAGCCGCCTATAACGCCGGGCGCTATGAAGAGCAGATGGCAAACGTCGCGTTTCGGCCTTATTTTCAGCGCTTCGCTGTCATTGATACGCATACGCGCCCAAAACATGCGGCGCTTAATGGCTACACGGCGCGGGCCGATGACCCTGTCTGGCGGTTTATGTATCCACCGGACGGCTATCATTGCCGTTGCCGCATTCGCGCCCTGTCTCAGTCGGATGTTGATACACGCAACATCACTATTCAGCACAGTGAGATTATTGAAGTCGAGCAAGCATGGGGGCCGAACGATTCCAGAAAAGTCCCGGCCATTCGCTGGAATGGTGAGCTATACACCGCCGATGCGGGTTTCGGCCACAACCCCGGACAAGGTTATCTTGCGGCACTCGGACAGCGCTTGCTTGAGCGTTCAGCGACTGCTGAGCCGCGTCTGGCCGCGCTTGCGGTACAAGAGACACTGAGCAATAAACGCGCTGTTAACGGCGGTTTCAAACGACGTTAGCGAGTTCGTGAGTAACACACTGCTTAACAAACAGTCTCGCGGCCAGTTGCGGCATGTCGGCGCGCGCCGTCAGCCGTCATCGACAGGCTGGCAGAGAAAGGCGCGGCGGTTGAGTCAGCAGTTATTACGCTGACAGACGAGAACCTGTTGCACGCGGTTCGTGATAGCAAAGAGGCGCAGTTGCCTGCCGAGCTTTGGCGGCGTTTGCCGGAGTTTATGCAGTCACCGAAGGCGATCTTGTATAACACGCAGAAGACCGATGCGGCGTTGACCTATGTGCTGGAGCTGCCAGATGCCGCAGGAAAACTGGTGGTGTTTATTGATCGCGAACTCAAAGCCCGCCCGCCAGGCGGCGGAAAGAAAGAGCGGATAAAAACGAATCTGATACGAACAGGCAAAATGCTGGCGAATGATGAATCACTGAAGAATAAAGGGGTTAACGAGTTGCTGTGGGGAAGTCTGGATTAGCGGCGGGAATAGCGCCGGACTCGAACCGGATCATGCTCTGACGGTCATGGCCGTAGCAGCAACCGTTACCCATTGGAAACAACTACTCACTCGCCGCTGATTAATTATACATCAGGATAATCATGAGCAACAGTTACGAGATCAAATACAACATTACCGATTTTGAAAAAGGTCTTGGCGAGCTGATACAGCGCCTGGAACACCGCGAGCCGTTGATGCGTGAGCTGGCGGCGGCGATGCACGATGCTGTCGAAGAGAATTTCGCATCGCAGGGTCGGCCTGCATGGGCGGGATGGAGTCCGCGTTATGCCCAACAGCGCCAGGGCGGGAAAATTTTGCAGAAATCCGGCCGTTTGGCTACAAGCATCAACGAATATTCAGACAATGACACCGCGACTGTCGGCACAAACGTTGCCTATGCCCGCATCCACCAGGAAGGCGGCACAATCAACATCCCCGCCCGCAGTCAGCAGGCCTACTACAGGCAGCACAAGGATGGCAGTATCGGCAACCGGTTCGTCAAAAAATCACGGTCTAACTTTGCGCAGTGGAACACCATCGGTGAATACAAAATTAAGATGCCGGCGCGGCCGTTCCTGCACCTCACCGAGCCAGATGTGGACGGATGGAAACGACGGCGCAAACCTATTTGCAACGTGTCATTGATGCATAGCGCTGAATGCGTCTGTATATCGCGTTGAATCCACACCATCACAGTATCGCGAGTGCTACAGCGGCGTAAAATCGTTTTTAAACGGGTTTTAAAAACGGTTGCATCCGTTATCATGACCGCATTAACGACCCCACCCCGCATTATCACCCACTGAACCCCATCACATTATTTCTGTTTTCAGGCTGACTTACCTTCTCAGCATGAAAAAGAAACCGCTCATTGCCGCCCTGGCGGTAGAAATCAATAAAGCCTCGTTGGGCACTATTCAGTTGTTCCCCGCTGGCGAGTTCCGCGCCCGTGATGGTCGCCCAGCTGAATGCGATTGCTGGCTAATGAACGCCGAGATTGCCCAGGTGTTGATCGCAGCGGCGGCGGCATCAAAAACGCCGTTTGTGCTGGACTATGAGCATCAAACTCTGAATGCAGCAAAAAACGGTCAGCCCGCCCCGGCTGCTGCGTGGTTCCATGCGCTCGAGTGGCGTGATGGTGAGGGATTGTTTGCTGTCGACGTGCAGTGGACGAAAACCGCAGCAGCGATGATTGATGCTGATGAATACCGCTATATATCCCCTGTTTTCTCCTATGACAAGTCAGGTCGTGTGCGGCAACTGCTGCACGCAGCGCTGACTAACACGCCGGCCCTTGATGACATGGAGGCTGTCATTTTGGCCGCCACCTCGTTGTTGATGGCTGCAACAACCACAAACGAGGACACTATGGACGAACTATTGGAGCGTCTGCGCTGGATGCTGAATTTGCCAATCACAGCAACGGCAGAAGACATTACCGCCGAGTTAAACAAACTCATTGATCAACTGGCCGCCGCGCCAGCCGGAACGGCAGCGGCATCGTTTCAGACGCTGTCTGCCACCCCGTTCAACCTGATTGAAAGACTCACGGCAGATGCCGCAAACGTTGCTGCACTGACCGCGCAGGTTGCCAGTCCCGACCCGGCCAAATGGGTGCCGGTTTCGGTGATGCAGCAATCTGTTGCCGAAGCGCTCGCAACCGCAAACAACAACGTCGCTGTCCTGGCGCAGCAGCAATGCACTGAGCTGATTGCCGCAGCATTGTCCGATGGTCGGTTGCTGCCCGCACAAAAATCCTGGGCGGAATCTCTGGCGGCGTCGTCCCCGGACAGTCTGAAAGACTTCCTGTCAAAAGCACCCAAAATCGCTGCGCTGACGTCTACCCAGACCGGTGGCCTGCCGCCCACTGGCGCACCGAAGAAAGCCCCTACGGCGCAGGACGACGATGTTATCGACCCGGCTATCTGTTCGTTAATGGGTGTTGATCCCGCAGATGTTGTCCAGTTTATCAAGGAGAACCGCAATGAGTGATCGCAACACACCGCACCGCGACGGCGAGCTGTTCGCCGTTCCCGTCGCGGCCAGCACTGAGATTTACGGCGGCCACATCATCGCCGCCAATGCTGCCGGTTATGCCGTTCCGGCCACAGCTAACGCAGCACAGGTCACGCTGGGCGTCAGTGACGGCTGGGTTGATAACAGTACCGGTGCGAATGGGGATGCTGACGCTATCGTGCGCCGTGGCCGCGCCTGGCTGTTTGCCAATTCCTCCGCCGATGCCGTTACCCAGGCGTCAGTCGGGCAAAACTGCTACGTCGTGGACAGCCAGACCGTCGCAAAGACCAGCAACGGCAGTGCTCGACCAGTTGCCGGTAAGGTTCAGGCTATCGCTGATGATGGCGTGTGGGTTCTGATCTGATTTAAAGGAGAAATACTGTGTTAGTGAATGCAGGCAATGTTCGTCAGATTTTTATCAATCTGAAAACCACGTTTCAGAAGGCGTTTAAGCAGGCGTCGTCTGACTGGCAAAAGGTCGCAATGCTTGTGCCATCGACAGGGAAGGAGAACGATTACTCCTGGCTATCCCGCTTCCCAAAAATGCGGGAGTGGATCGGCGACAAGGCGATCAAGTCGCTGGAAGCCTTTAACTACACCATCCGTAACAAGGACTGGGAAGCCACTGTCGAAGTTGACCGCAACGACATCGAAGACGATCAGCTTCTTGGCTACGGTATGCAGGCGCAAGCAGCCGGTCAATCCGCCGCTGAACTGCCTGCGGATATCGTCTTTGCGTTGTTGAGTGATGGATTTACGAATCTGTGCTACGACTCCCAGCCGTTCTTTGATGTTGACCACCCCGTTGCAGGTCGTTCGGTATCCAATAAAAGCACCAAAGCGTTGTCGGCCGCATCGCTGGCGGCTGCGCGGGCCAGTTATGGTGCAGCCCGCACTGCATTGCGTGCAATGAAGGACGATCAGGGGGCATCCCTGCGCATTACCCCCGGCCTGCTGGTTGTTCCCCCTGCGCTGGAAGATGTGGCGAATTATCTGATGACGGCCGACCGCTTCCCGGATAACACGCCCAACACGTACAAAGGAACGGCTGAAGTGCTGGTGGTGCCGGAGCTGAAAACCGATACCGAGTGGTTCCTACTTGATAACGCGCAGTTGATGAAACCGTTGATCTACCAGGAGCGTAAAAAGCCGGAATTTGTTGAGCAGACGGATTACAGCAACGACAACGTCTTCTCTCGCAAGAAATTCCGGTTTGGGGCAGAAGCCCGCGCCAACGGCGGCTACGGCTTCTGGCAAATGGCCTATGGCTCAACGGGAGTAGACGCATAATGCCAATCCAAATTACCGCCCGCGTTGAAGGCTTTCGGCGTTGCGGCATCGCACACAGCGCGAAAACCCGGACTTATCACGATGACGAGTTCACTGCCGAAGAACTGGCGACGCTGGAGGCCGAGCCGCAGTTGATCGTCGTGCGTATCAGTGACGAACGGGAAACCGCCAATGATAGTGCGGCGCTGTCCGCCGCCCAGGTTCGCATTGCTGAACTGGAGGTCGCTGTGCAGGAACGAGACGCCCAGCTGACAGCCGCGCAGGACGCCGTTGCGGCGCTGACGACAGAGCGTGATGCGCTCAAGGCTCAGTTAGCCGCAGCGGCAACGGCAACGGCAACCGATGATGGCAAGGCGAAGAAATAATGTACGCGACCCGCGATGACATGGTGCTGGCATTCGGTGAGCGTGAGTGTGTCTCGCTCACCGACCGGGCTTTCGCCGGTGAAATTGACGATGAGGTACTGACTGGCGCGCTGACCCGCGCCAGTGCTGAAATCGACAGCTATCTCGCCGGGCGCTACCCGGTGCCGTGGACTGACACGCCGCGAATTCTGGTCGGTCGCTGCTGCGATGTTGCCCGGTATTTGCTGTGTGGTTCGGGCCAGATGACAGATGAAATCCGCGCGCGTTACGAGGACGCCATTCGTTACCTTGAGCGCGTTGCAGATGGGCGCATCACGCTCGGTCGTCTGCCGTCAGGTGATGTGGTTCAGCCATCGGGAACCAGCACGACATTCACGTCGGCCGGGCGTCGGTTTGGGCGGGACTCTACTCAGGGAGGTGCATTTTGAACACCATCAAAGATATCGAACTGGCAATCATCGACAGGCTAAAGCGCGGGCTCGGGCGGATTGCGCCGACTGTGTGCTCGTATGGTGGTGAGCTGGATGGAGAACCGGCAGAAATCGCCCGCGCGCTGCCCGCCTGCTGGGTGACGTTTGGCGGTATACAGAGGACTGAAAATGCCAATCTCACTAAACGTAAGTACAGAACACTCGGCCGTTTCGTGGTGATTGTGGGTGAGCGCAGCGTGCGCAGTGAAGAAGCGTCGCGGCATGGCGGTGCGCGTCTTGACGAGGTCGGGACGTACCGCATGGTTACCGCTGTCCGTCGCTTGCTGTCTGGGCAGGATATGGCTGATGCCGGGCTAAGTATTCAGGCGCTGATGCCAGGGCGCGTTAGAACGCTGTTTAACACGAGCCTGAAAGACAACGCGCTGTCGGTTTTTGCGTGTGAGTTCGACACGGCATGGATGGAAGAGGCGCTGGAAAACGGCAAGTACCCGCGGTCTGGTGTCGCACCATTCCACCCGGATGCGATTTTCAGCGGCTATTCCGGACAGGTAAGTGAAGACGACCCGGACTGGCTGAGAACACGCTTTAGCTACGACATTCCACAAACCCCGGCCCGGCCGGATGCAGAGGAAATCATCACTCATGTCACAGATAACAGTTAAAGCGGCACCTGGTGTGCGCGTGCCGCGTGAAGAAAACGCCCGGCGCTATATCGATGATGCGCCAGTGCATGTGGAGCGCACGGCGTATTACTTGCGCCAGATTTCAGCCGGTGACCTGGTGATCGTCCCGGATGAAAAGGCGGTATCCGGGCCGAATGTGAAGACCAAAGCGGAGGCAAACAACGATGGCTAGCCCTAATGTCACGTTTTACGAAATTCCAGGCAGCACACGCAAGCCCGGTCGGTATTTCGAATTCAACACTCGCCTGGCGGTGCGTTCGCTACCTGGCAATCAGCAAACAGTATTGATGCTGGCTCAGATGCTGCCGACTGGCACGCAGCCGCCATTAACGGCTGTCGATGTGTTTTCCTCTGACGAGGCCGAAACCTATTTCGGCGCGGGTTCGATGGCGCATCTGATGGTGGTCAGCGCGCTGACCTGTTACAGCTACCTGCAATTACAGGTCATCGGCATCAGTGATGCGACCGGCGCACAGCCTGCTTCCGGTACGGTCACGGTGACGGGCCCGGCCGCAGGTAACGGCACGATGAGTGTGTGGGTTGGGACAGCCCGCGTCAACGTTGCTGTGTCAACCGGTGACACCGCTGCTGCCATTGCAACTGATATGGTGGCGGCGCTGAATCAACAGGCGGCGCTACCGGTGACGGCTGTGGCGGCCAATGGCGTTATCACGTTCACGGCCAAAAACAAAGGGGCGGCGGGTAACGAAATCGTACTGCGGGCGGCGGCAACTGCGTCGGGCGTCAGTGTTGCAGCAACGGCAATGACCGGCGGCGAAATTAACCCGGACATCGCACCCGCGCTGGCACACGTGTTCTCTGCGGGCCATAGCATCATCGTTTGTCCGTATGCGACGCAGGATGCGCTAACCGAACTGCGTTCGCACCTGGACAACGCATCCGGGCCGCTGGAGCAGCGTGGTGTCATCGGCGTCACTGGCTGGAAAAACTCGCTGTCAACCGGTATCACGCTGACGTCGAGCATTAATGCCGGACGTATCACAGCGGGATGGCACCGCGACTCTGTCTGTACCGTCGCACAAATCGCGGCAGGGTATGCCGCAATGGTGGCGAGCGAGGAAGACCCGGCACGGCCGCTCAACACCCTGGCAATGTCGGCGCTCGACGTGACCGCGCTGGCGTCACGCCCGATGCGCACCGAGCAGGAAAAAGCCTTGTATAACGGCCTGGCTCCTTTCGAGATCGGCCCCGGCGACACGGTGCAGATAGTGCGTGCAATCAGTACCTATACAAAAAGCGCGGCCGGTGTTGACGATGTGGCCCTGCTGGATATCACAACCATTCGCACCCTCGACTATGTGCGCAAGGCTTGCCGTGAGCGCATCACGCTGCGTTTCCCGCGCGACAAGCTGAGTTCCCGCACGCCTGCAAAGGTTCGCAGCGAGTTACTGGATGTGCTCTACAAGCTGGAAGAGCTGGAGATCATCGAGAACGTCGACGCAAACAAAGGCGCGCTGATTGTTGAGCGTGATTCGCAAGACATGAACTGCCTGAATGCTGCCATCCCTGTTGATGTTGTGAATGGGTTGCACGTGTTTGCGGGCCGCATCGACCTGTTGCTGTAACTGACGGAGAAAAACAATGGCTATTGAGGAATACGTCGGGTCAATCGTTCTTGAGATTGACAGCCGTGAGCTGGAATGTACTGACCTGAAGGTCACATCGAAGACGGGACGAAAACTCGTCAAAACGATGAACAAAACCGGGCGTGCGAAGGGCTTCGCTCGGGGTATCGCTGAATATCAGCTGGCGGCAACAGTGGTGATTCCGTTGGATGGTGACCTGGACTGGGAGGGCATGGAGGGTGTGAAAATCACGCAATACCCATTATCCGGCTCAGGCGGCAAACGCACCACGTACATGGACTGTTTTACGACGGATGTCGGCGCGCAGTACTCAACTGACAACGAAGCGAAGCGCGATATCACGTTTCAGTGCTTGAGAGTAGTAGAGGAATAACAATGGCCCAGTTACTGCACGGAATTGAAATCGACGGCCAGTTGCATTTTGAGTTCAGCGCCCGCCTGCCCGTTATCGGCGACACCGTTGATGCTCTGGCTGTGACGCATGACGCACGCGGTACGACAGCCGGCCCTGCCGCCTCGCTGTTCTACCGGGTCGCGGTTACATCCAGCGTGCTGACCCTGCCGGGTGTCGATGCTGAAAAAATCACGCCGGAACTACTGCTTGATCAACTGTCTGACGACGATTTTGATGTGATTGACGCGGAGATTGAAAACATCAAAAAAAAGCGGATGCGCGAGAATCCCAACTTGCCGGATACCGAGCAGCAACCCTCGCCCTCGGCCGATACGGCATCACAGAAGCAAGAATAGCTGCTATGACCCGCCCGGAACTGGATGGGTATCTCAACGCGCTGGCGGTACTGAATGGCGGCAAACCTGCCGCCGATAAGCAACAGTCAGGTGGTAACACTCGCGTTATTAAGTCGATGAGAAAGAAACGCAAGCAACGAGGCAAATAAATGGCGCGCAATCTGCAACTGGCGTTAACGCTGACCGCGAAAGATGCTGGCTCACAAGTGCTACGAAAGGCGATGGCCGACGCGGTGACGGCAACGAAAAATGCTGAACGGGCATCAACTGAACTGGCTACCACACAGCAGAAAGCGAGTACAACGGGCATTCAGGCGTCGCGTGCACTGTCGTCTGAGTTTCAGCGGGTGGCAAATGCCAGGGAAACGCTCGGCATTCGTTCGGAACGGCAGATACAGCGCGAGATACAGCAGACGATGTCGGCTTACAACCGTCTTACACGCAGCGGCATGTTGTCGGCGAATGATCAACGCCGTGCGTTTGCGGCGATGACTGAGCAGTTGACGCGGCTGCGCACTGAGCTGAATGGTACGGCAAGCGCAATGGGTAAGTTTGAGCGACTGCGTAATGCCGGGGCCAGCGCAGCGGCAGTGGCGGGTGGTGTTGCTGCGGCGGCGGCTGTGGTGTCGCAGCCGATAAAAAACGCTCAATCGTATGAGTTTCGTCTGGCGAATATGGCGAACACCGCGTATGCAGACCGGGATATTGCTGGACGCCAGGCCGGTATGGGTGAGCTGGATAATGTGATTCGTGACTCTGTTAAATTTGGGGGCGGAACAAAAGAGGGGGCGGCGGAAACACTCGATACGCTGCTGGCGTCTGGTGCTGTCGAAATGGATTCGGCCAAAGCGATGTTGCCGGTGTTGCAGAAATACTCGACAGCGACAGGGACTGACTCAAAAGATCTGGCGCAGATTGCGATACGGCTAAAGCAGACATTCGGCATATCGGATAAGGACATCGGAAAAGCGCTGAATATGGCTATTTCTGCTGGTCAGGGCGGCGGATTTGAACTAAAAGACATGGCCAAGTGGTTGCCTCAGCAATTGGCGTTAGCCGGGTCTGCGGGGATGAAGGGGCTGGGTGATTTTTCAGTGCTGCTGGGGTTAAACCAGGCGTCTGTGATCACTGCGGGGACAAAAGACGAAGCTGGTAATAACGCAGTGAACCTATTGCAAAAAATTAACAGTCAGGACGCCGCTAATGCAGCAAAGCGAATAAAAATCAACGGTAAGGGAATCGACCTTCCGGGCTCAATTGCGGCTGCGCGCAGTAAAGGCATGAACGCGCTGGATGCATTTGTCGGCATTGTTGATAAGGTTGTCGAAAACAACCCAGAGTACAAAAAACTACAGGAAAAACTGGCTACAGCAAAAGGCGCCGAGCGTCACGAAATAATTGAGTCGATGGCGAAGATTTTAGAGGGATCTGCCGTCGGTTCGATGGTCGCAGATCGTCAGGCATTGATGGCACTAATGGCGTATCGCAGTAACAAGCAGTACGCAAAAGACATCGCGAAAAATGCTAACGCACAGCGTTACTTGCAGGATGGCGAAACGGCGGGCGATAAAAATTTTCAGCTGATACAAGGCACTGGGGTTTTCAAGGCGGAGCAGTTGGGTAATGCGGCGGATCTTGGTCAGATTGATGCTGTCAAACCGCTTGCAGATGTGATCGGGCGCATATCTGGGCTTCTGACCGATTACGCGAACGAATACCCGGCACTGACAACGGCGGTATCCGGTGCGACAGTCGGCGTTAAAGCGTTGGCGGCGGCGGCGGCTGTTTTTGCTGGAATGCGATTGTTGGGGGGTGGAAAAATCCCAGGCATTACCGGCTCTGGTGGTAAAACTGACGGTTTCAATCCGATGGATTTGATTACTGGTGGTAACGCGAGTGGTGCAGTGCCAGTGTATGTAACGAATTGGCAAGATCAAGGGGGGAAAGATGACGGCTTGCTTGATAAAGCCAAGGACCTGCCGGGTCGGATTGGCAAGTATGCGGCATACGGTGCGTTTGCGCTAGCAGTTGCGTCAATCGCGACAATGACAACTCCGGAGGAGGAGGATGAGCTGCAAAATGGCCCGGCAAAATGGGATGAGCTAAAAAATAACTACGGACAGGATACGATTGATGCGGCACGTAAGCGCTATCAGCCTTGGTATCAAGTTGGGCGTGGGTATGCAAAAGAAAACGAAGAATGGATCAAAAAATACCTGGCTGATAATGTCAGCGACGAAAGCGGGAGTTGGTGGAGCAAGCCATCAACAATTGGACAGGGCGCAGGCGGTGTCACGTCGTCTTATCTGATGCAAATCCCTCAGCAGCCGGTTGCCACCCCTCAGCCTCAGCCGCCTATCACTCACATCACAAAAATCGAATTGGATAGCCGCGTACTCGCCGAGGCGGTGAACGAGTACAACGGCACGCAAGCTGTCCGGGGTTCAGTTGGGGGTGGCTACTAATGGCATGGACTGACAATTTGCAGGACGCGAAGTTTCGCGGTATCAGGTTCGATGTCGTAAACGTCAAAGACGGCGAGCAACGCGACATTGCACAAGACGAATACCCGTACATTGACGGCGCAGACGTGCGCGATATGGGGGCAAAGCCACACACTGTTGCTGTGCGCGCGGTTTTTTTTGGTGACGACTATGAGGTCAGGCTGCAGGCGTTTATCGAGGCGCTGCGTAAACGCGGTGCGGCAGAGTTGATACACCCGGTGTTTGGCTCAATGCCTGCCATGCAGGTCACTGATTTTAGCATCGAACACGAAGCCGACAGTATAGATTACTGCACTGTTGATGTGCAGTTTATGCAGTCAACGCCTGGCAATCCGTTTTTTGTCACAAACTATCCGCAATCCAAGGCCGACGAGCTGTTCAGTCGCTCGCAGTCGCTGATTGACAGCACAAGTAAGATGCTGGAGAACGTCACAAAGCCATTGCGCACGGCAAAGGCGATGATGAATAAGGTAAAAGGCCTGGCGAACGGCGCGCTAAACATGATTGCGGTTTTCCGCAGTGATATCTCCGGGTTCGTCAGTAGCGTCACAGATTTTGTCAATTATCCGGCCGCGTTCCTGCGTGATTTGCAGTCAGCATTATCGCTGAAAACCGGGGCGTCAAAATCCAGCCTGCACTCGTCCTATACCGGCTCGTACAGCGGGGCGGATGCGGCGACGGAACAAGCTGCAGCAGCAACAGCGTATACAGCATCCCCTGCAGTTGTGATGTCCGACTGGTCAAATACGCAAACCGCGCTGACCGCCGTTCAGGCCATGCCCACCGACATTATGACAGGCAGCGTTGACGCGGCGGTTGAGATGCCGCCACAACTCACGACGTCGGATATCATTGAGTTAATTGTTGTCGTCACCATTGTTGTTGCAATCGAAGCAGCAGCAGAAGCATCTGCCGTACTTGAGGATGCGGCTATCACCGCAGTATTGACGCCGGATGACGTCGAGAAAATCACCAGCGATACGCGCACGATGATCCAGACAGCAATTGACAGTACGCGCACCGCCTTTGAGCCAGCGATGAACGATATCAGCAGTAGCGAACAACCAACGGGGCTGACATATCAGCCGGTTATCGAGCAGCTAAAAGCCGTCGCGCTGCTGGTACAAGAGATGGCGGCGGCGGTTATTGAATCGAAACCACAACTGATTCAACGCACTGTCGCCGCCCCCGGAAATCTGCACCTGGTGGCGCATCTTTGGTATGGCGACTATACGCGCGCTGACGAGTTGCAACGGCTGAATCCGCAGGTGTGTGACCCTAACGGACTTGTCGCGGGAGACGTGCTCAATGCCTACGCAGAGTGATAACAATACAGTCTCAATTATCGTCAACGGCAAGGCGCACAGCGCGTGGTCGCGCTATCAGATTGACAGTGATTTTCTGGTTCCGGCCGATGCATGGAGCGTTAGCCTGGGGCTACCTGAAGGGGCATTTCCGACGGGCATCACGCGTGGTGCGCCGGTACAAGTGAAAATAGGTGCAGACGTTGTGATGATTGGCCGCATTGATCGCATTCGCCGCGCGGCAAGCAAGCGCGGTTTGACGCTTTCGCTCAGTGGTCGCGATAATATGTCTATATTGGTCGATTGTGCCGCCCCGCTGTTAACATCGCGCCAAATTGGGCTTGAAGAGGTTATCGCTCAGGTGGTTCGCCCGCTCGGCATCACAAAAATCCAGCTGAACGCAGAAAGCTCCATGCGTAATGACAAGATTTCAACAGAACCTGGTGAGCGCGCCTGGGATTTGCTGCATCGGGCGTGCGCCGGGCGCGGGCTGTGGCCGTGGTTTTCCCCGGATGGGACGCTGATGATCGGCGGCCCGGATTACACCGCTCCGCCTGTTGCGACACTGATTTTGCGGCAGGACGGCAAAGGCAATAACGTGATTCAGCTCGACGATGAGAGCAGCGAAGACCGCTCGTTCTCTGAATTGACGGTGTTAGCGCAAGGGCACGCGCACACGACAAAAAAGTCAAAAAAGCTGGCGATTGTCGATGTCGATAACGCATCGACAGCAACCGCGTCTGAGTCTGATGATGAAGACAACGATGATGACGAGCTGGACATGTACACCGGCACTGCTGAAACCGGTATGCACGGCCTGAACGCCAGGGCATATGACCCGTCCGTGACGCATTACCGGCCGCAAATCATCGTCTGCGGGGATGCGGAGAGTCAGGAGCAGATGAACTATCGCGCACGCAAGGCGATGGCTGATGCGCGCCTTGCCGGTTACGACATGACTGCTGTCGTTGCAGGGCATCGCACATCTGACGGCCGGTTGTGGGAGCCGGGTCAGCGCATTCACGTTATCAGTGATGTGCATGGCATCAACGCCGTGTATTTTCTGATGGGTCGTGAGTTCGTCGGTGGCAGGCAGGACGGCGTGCGCACGACGCTGAGACTGAAAGAAGACGGCGTCTGGATACCTGACGCGTTTCCGAAGAAAAAGCGCAAGCGCCACCGCAAACACAAAAACAAGCAGCAACTGGGGATTGTCGATGTGGGATAATGTTGAAGCAAAGATTCGCCGGGCAATGAACAGCGTCAGGCAAGCGTTTAGGGTGCGTTTATCGCGTGTTAACAGCGTGGGGCCGGTGCAGACGTTTCAGGCAAATGGGCTGGCTGGGGAACAGATTCAAGATGCTGAGTTGTTCCAGCATTATGGATTTACGTCAAACCCGCCGCCAGGCACTATGGGGGTTGTGATCCCGCTGGGCGGCAGAACGTCGCATAGCGTCGTTGTCGCCACCGAGTCGGCGTCGTATCGAATCAAAGCGCTTTCGTCGGGAGAGGTTGCGATTTATACCAATGAAGGCGCGGCAATTGCACTAAAAAAGGGGCGCATAATTACGGTTGATTGCGATGAATATCGGGTCAACTGTAAAAAATATATTGTCAATGCGAATGAAGGGGCGGATTTTAATACACCTTTATTAAAGGCAAGTGAAGAAATCGCAGATAAAACATCAACGATGAGTCGCGTCCGCGAAATTTACGACGGACATAACCACCCTGGCGATTCCGGCGGCACAACCGGCACACCAAATCAGTCAATGTGATCCCGGCAATACCCACTGAACCCCGTCACATTACTCTCTTTCACCATGCAGGCCATCATGGCTGCATGGACAATTTATTGAACCCAACAACCGGCGATTACGCTGGCACAGCAACGGCCACATTGGCTAATGCTGTGTATATCCGACTCATGACCCCACATGGGTCATATTGGGCTGTGCCGTCGCTGGGTTCAAAGTTGCATCTGCTGACGCGCGAAAAGAATGTTAGTCGCGTCTATACGCTGGCTCGTCAATACGCTGCCGAAGCGTTGCAGCCGCTTATTGATGACGGTCGTGCGACATCAATCGACGTCGCTACAGAGGCGGGCGATAACGGCTGGCTGATTCTGATTATTGATGTGACCGCGCCCGCCGGGCGTGAACTGTTTAAATATCCGGTAAGGGTGAGTTAAATGGCGTTCGTGACAGATTCGTTTGATGAGACGCGCGCAAAAATCCTGGCGGATATTAAAAATTTATTGCCATCGGCTGACGTGTCTGAGGACTCTGATTTTTATATCCGTGCGTCGTCGGTCGCGAGTGTTATTACAGGATTATATCGTCATCAAGCCTGGATAGTCCGGCAGATTTTTCCTGACACGGCGGATACAGAATATCTCGAATGGCACTGCCGGCTGCGGAATATAACGCGCAAGGCACAAACGACAGCATCAGGATTTATTTCAGGAACAGGTGAACCCGGCGCGACGTCAGCAGTGGGGCGCACGATAAATCGTGGCTCTCTGTCGTATACAACAACGCAGGCTGTAACTGTAGGCGCTGACGGTAAGTTTAGCGTCGCTGCCGTCCCCTCTCTTGCTGGCACGGCAGGCAATACAACAGCGGCAGTTACAGGGACATTTACCAGCACGCCGCCAGGGTTCGATAGTGTTGTCACAATAGGTTTGATGGCAGGCGGCACGGAACGGGAGACGGATGCTGAGATGCTCGCCCGCCTGCTCGATGTGATTCGGCGGCCGCCTGCCGGTGGCAATAAATACGATTACAGACGCTGGGCAATGAGTGTTGACGGCGTTAGCGCGGCATACGTTTATCCGCTGCGGCGGGGGCTGGGAACTGTTGATGTGGTAATCACGTCAGCCAGCGGGCTGCCGAGCGCTGAAATTATTAACAAGGTGCAGGCGTATATCGACGACGTCAGGCCGGTCACAGCAAAAAGCACAATGATATTAGCGCCGACCCCCAAGAATGTTGATATTTCCGTCGCAATTAGCGTCAGTGGCGTAACCGTGCAAGCTGTTACGCAAAATATTCGCGATGCGTTGACGAGTTATTTTAACACGCTGGAGCCGGGCGAATCATTTATTCGAAGTCAGGCTGAGATGCTGATATCGCAAATCGGCGGTGTTGTTGACCGCGCTATAGTCAGCCCGGCCGGTAATATTGCGGCGACAGTAAATAACAATATTGTTGAGTGGCTGCGAGCCGGAAATATCACAGTGGCGATGCTATGAAAGAGTTGCTGTCATTATTGTTACCTCCAGTTTCATATAGCCCCAATGCCGAGCAATTATCCACCGAATTAACTGCGGAAGGCGATGCGCTATCTGCAACAAAGGCACGGGCAAACGACGTATTAGGCGCAGTCACCCCGCTGCGTGCAAACGGGCTGCTTTCGGACTGGGAGCGCGTTCTCGGCATCGCTCCTGCGGTTGGGCTGTCGTATCAGCAGCGCCTGGAAGATGTTCTGATAAAAGTCGCTGAGACGGGTGGCCTAAGCATTCCGTACTTCACGGGGCTTGCTAAGAAAATGGGGTACGACATCACGATTGATGAGCTCATGCCGTTTCGGTGTGGAGTCAGTCGCTGCGGGCAGCGTCTGGCATCGACGAACATCCGATTTGTCTGGCGCGTCAATGTCGGGTCATCCTCGGTCAAAAAATACTATTTCAGAACAGGCATTAGTCGTTGCGGTGAGCGATTAATGTCATCGCGGGACGCTGTTATTGAATCTGTATTTAACGAGCTGAAACCTGCACACACACTGTGCGTTTTTAATTATACGGAGGCCAAATGAAGCCGCTAATTCCTGTCACGACGCAGTCGTCAGACGGTGCGTTTTATGATGAGAATAAAGTTACCGGCGAAGAGGGAACAATTGTAGATGCCGCATACATGAATAGTATGCAAGGCGCTGTTCGCAGCATTCAAAGTGAATTGCTGACACTGCTGGGGTTTGCAGGCATCAATGCAGACGGATCATCGACAACGCAACTGATGATGGCTCTGGACTGGCGTTATGCAAAATTAACCGGCTTGACTCAGAAACTGGATATCGCAGATATCGCAGGCATCCCGCTGCCGTGGCCGCAGGCTAGCGCGCCCGCAGGCTGGCTGAAATGTAATGGACAGGCGTTTGACAAAACGCTCTATCCCAGGCTGGCGGCGCTGTATCAGTCTGGCGTATTGCCAGATTTGCGCGGCGAGTTTATTCGCGGCTGGGATGATGGACGCGGGGTAGATATGGGGCGTGGATTGATGTCAGCGCAGGGCGACGCTATTCAGAACCACGGACATGGCGATATGCGCTACTCGGGGCAGGCGGCGAGCGGCGGGAATTTACCAATCATCGACGGTGGCGGGGCGTTTAGTGGTGGCGGGGATTTGATTGGCGGTATATCGATAAGGGCGATCTCTGGCGGCCAGCCGCGCGTATCATCTGAAACCCGCCCCCGCAACGTTGCATTTAACTACATCGTGAGGGCCGCATAATGCAAACCAATGAAATCGCTGTATTAGGCGAAAATGGACTGGCGTCAAACACTGGCTGGCTGACGGTTTATCACGCTGATACGCAAACCGGCGAATATAACGGCAGCAGCGATGAGTACCTGATGACCGGCACCGGCGTGCCCGCACACAGCTATGCCGATGCGCCACCAGCCGATGTAGCGACCGGGCAGGCAGTGCGGCGCGCTGCCGATGGGTTGCGCTGGGAGGTGGTGGCGGACTTTCGCGGTCAAACGGCGTATGACACCCGCACCCGCCAGCCGCAGGTGATTGACACGCTCGGTGATTTGCCGGAACACCTGACGTTGTTGCCGCCATCCGGTGAGTTTGACCGCTGGCAAGACGATACGTGGGTGACGGATACGGCGGCGCAGCACGCCACAACGGTACTGGCGGCGCAGCGCGACCTTGATGCACGGCGGCAGGCCGCCCGTGAGCGCATCAGCGAGCTGACCTATGCCGAAGAACTGGCGATGGCGACAGAGACGGAAACGCGCTTACTGAAAGAGTGGAAAATCTATCTGGTGCAATTAGGTCGCATTAACACTGCCGCCGCACCGGATATCGACTGGCCGACGGAACCAGCACACTGAACGAGGTCATATGACATTCTGAGCCCGCCACCCATATGATCGTATTTGATAATCAATATTTGAATATTGATCTGTTAAATCGATCGTATTGGTGCCTTATAAAGATGAAGAAGTTTACGTCGCGCGTATTAATCAAGCCAGATATCATAAAATACAACGGCTCTATTGTCGGGTATGGCTCACCGGAACTGCGGGTTGAAACAATCCCAGCCTGGCTGGCTCGAGCCATTGTTGTTAACAAGCATTATTCAGGCAGGTTTGTTAATAATTCATATTTGCATCTTGGGGTATTTTCCGGGCGAGATATCGTTGGCGTATTGCAGTGGGGGTATGCGCTAAACCCAGCAAGCGGCAAACGTGTCGTCGAAGGAACAGGAAACAAAGAGTACATGGAGCTAAATAGAATGTGGCTACATGACTGCATGCCGCGCAATTCAGAATCAAGAGCGATCAGCTACTCTCTAAAAACCATCAAGCTCCTACACCCCGGCGTTCAATGGGTTCAGACATTTGCTGATGAGCGCTGTGGCCGTTCCGGGGTTGTCTATCAGGCATCAAATTTTGAATATATCGGCAGTCACTACTCAACGTTTTATGAGTTAGATGGTGAGTTTTATCACTCTATTGCAATGAATGCGATTAAGCGCGGCGGCACTAGAGGTGAATATCTAAGAGAGAACAAAGAGCGAGCTACAGCGCATCGCTTCCGGCAGTTTCGGTATATCAGGTTTCTAAACAAGCGGGCGAGAAAGAGACTAAACACAAAGTTGTTTAATATCCAGCCATACCCGAAAATCACAAACTAAAAGGCGGCGAAAGGTTTTACATAATGCAAAAGGCGCAATATCTGCGCCTTCGCGCTGTGTAAAATCTATTGCAAATCTATGCGAAAAATTTCGCCACGCTACATACTGCGTGCATTATTGCGTGTATCACAGCCAGCACCCGCTGGCGATGCGCTCCCACATCGAAGCGCGGCTGGATGCGGCACTGATGCGCAAAGACCCGCAGGCACTGTGGCAGGTGGCGGAAATTCGTGACGCCATCGAACGGCAGCCGCAGCAGCATCACCTGTTTGTGGTGCTGGCCACCTCGGTGGCGGAAGTCGGCCGTGACCACGATTACGACTGGGCCATCGCTGAACCCAGCTCGATGCGTTCATTTATCCAGTTAGCCGGGCGTATTCTGCGCCACCGCCAGCGTGACGAGTATGTGCCGACCTCTCCTAACTTTTATCTGCTAAGCCATAACGTGCGGGCGCTGAAAGGCGAAAACGTGGTGTTCCTTCGCCCCGGTTTTGAATCGGAGCACGGTTTCACACTCGCCAGCCACGACCTGCGGGAGATCCTCAAACCGGAAGACTACCAGCACATCAGCGCCGCGCCGCGTATTACCGAGCCACCGTTAGATCTCAAAAATCTGACGCTAATCAGCCTCGAACACGCAGCATTAAGGTTAATGCTGTTGGGGAGGGCAACACCGCGGCCGACGGATAAACCGGCCGCGGTGTTGTGGTGGAAGGTTGCGTTGCACTGGAACGGCGAACTACAGCGGCGCACGCCGTTTCGCCGCTCAGACCCGCAGCAGCGTTACTGGCTGCGATTGGAAGATGAAGGCGACGATCCGGTCTTTATGTTGCAGGACGATGGGCCGAGCGGCTGGAAAAAAACCGATGAGATTCGCTCAGTACAACAGGCTATGGCCGATGGCGTCAGCCAGTGGGTAGAGATGGATTACACCGCGCGTTATCTGCAACTGGCTGAGGAAAAACAGTGGGAGTTAGCCAGAGTCAGCGATCGCTTTGGTGAAATCAGCATCAGCACCCGCGACAACCGGGCGTGGTGCTGGCACCCGTGGCTCGGGGTGTTTGGGGAACAATCATGATGACAGGAGGAGGCATGGAAGAGAGTGAATTAACGCAGTTTATTGTCAGTTATATCGAAACCCGAAAGCAGGCCAAGCTGGATGCCTTCGATAAGGCCGCCGACAAACAACGGGCGGCGTTAAGCGGCGAAGCGCTGGCCGCAGCGGACGTGGCGCTTTTGCAGCAGCGGCGTGAGATTGAGCAGGCTTATGAGGTGCGCACCTGGCTGACGGATGCCGCCAGCCGCGCCGGGCAGATTAGCCTGGTGACCCACGCGCTGAAATTCACCCACAGCGACGCCAAAGGCAGCAGTGTGTTCAGCTCTGAGCCTGAAACGGCTACGGATGTGCTCTCTACCGCGTCGCTGGCGCAACCGGCGATTGATGCCGTCGGCAACGCGGCGGCGCTGGATGTGGCCAAATTGCTGCAAACCGAGCATCAGGGCGATTCGCTGGTGGCGGCGCTACAGCGGGGCGACCACCGCGCGCTGGAAGCGCTGGCAGAAAGCCCGCAGCAACTTGCACAGTGGCTGGCCGGGTTCGGGCAGGTGTTGAGCGATAAGCAACCCAGTTCCCACAAGCTGGCAAAGCAGATCTATTTTCCGGTGGGTGACGGCGAATACCACTTACTCAGTCCCCTTTATTCCTCTTCGCTGTCGCAGGCGCTGGATCAGCGTTTAAATCCGGCCCGCTTTGGCGAGCAGGCCAAAGCCATCCGCGAGGCCCGGCGACAAAAGCGCTGGCACGATGAGGTTGATGTTAGCTACCCCGGTATTGCGGTGCAGAACATGGGCGGCACCAAGCCGCAAAATATCTCCGCGCTCAATTCCGCCCGCAGCGGTCGCTCCTATCTGCTCAACTGTGCGCCACCACAGTGGCGCAGCCAAATTAAACTGCCGCTGGAGCATGACACCATCTTTCGCCACAACGGCGAGGTGGATGCGCTGACCTACGTGGATCGCCGGGATATGCGGCAATTCCTGCTCAGCGTCAAAGAGGTGGAAAACAACCGCGACATTCGCAACCAGCGCCGGCGTTACCTCGACCAGTTGATCGATACCTTGTTTGGCTATGTCGCCACGGTGCAAAACCTGCGCCCGGCAGGCTGGAGCAAGGATTCCCGCCTGAACCTTCCTCTGCAACTGTGGCTTGACCCATTTCGCTGTCGGCAGGATGACGCTTTTCGTTATGCACGCGACGGCGGGGACTGGAAGGAACAGGTCGCCCATGAATTTGGCCAGTGGCTAAATGATCGATTGCAGCACAAAAAACTGATTTTCGGCGAGGTGGAGCGCCGCGAGTGGTCAACCGCCGCGCTGTTTAAGCAGCGCCTGCGGGAAACCGAGCGTGCGCTGAAGGAGGAACTGGCATGAGCAGCCTGATGATTTTGCGGCGTATTCAGGTGGAAAACGCCAACGCCATTGCCGGGCACACCTACGGTTTTCCTGCCATCAGCCATTTTCTCGGCTTTACCCATGCGTTGTCGCGCCAGTTGCAGGCATCTCACGGTTTGCGGCTGGAAGGCTGCGGTGTGGTGTGCCATCAGCATCAGGTTCACGCTTACGGCAACGGCTGGAACCGCAGCTTTGCGCTGACGCGTAACCCGCTGACCAAAGAGGAAAAAACCGCCGCCTTTAACGAAGAGGGGCGGATGCACCTCACCGTGTCGCTGCTTATCGAATGCCACGGCATGTTGCCCGGTGAAGACGGGCGCGAAGCGCTTCGCCAGCAAGTGCAGCAACAGGCGCAACAGCAGCGGCTGGCGGGCGGGCTGATGGTGGATATCGAACAGGTAAGCTTCCACGACATCCCCGCCAATGGCACTGCCACCCGCAGCCTGATGCGTCGTTTACTGCCGGGCTTTGTGCTGGTAGACCGAACCCCGCTATTGCGTTCGCATCTTGACACCCTGCAACAGACCAACCCGCAGGCGGACATGCTGGATGCCTGGCTCGATTTTGCTGCCCTGAAATATCAGGCGGTGCGATCTTCTGATGATGCGGTGAGCTGGCAGCCGCTGCCGAAACCGCAAGGCGGCTATCTGGTGCCGCTGATGACCGGCTACCGCGCCATTTCGCCGTTGTACAACCCCGGCGAGGTGGAGAAAACCCGCGACCCGTCCACCCCGTTCTGTTTTGCCGAAGCGATTTACGGCGTGGGTGAATGGCGCGGCGCGCACCGTATTGACGACATCAACCGTATTTTCTGGCGTTACCACTATCAACACGACCATCAACACCACACTTACCGCTGCCTGCAAACCGGACAAGGTACAGAGAGCACAGCGGATGATTACGACGAATTCGAACTGAACGACTTTGAATAAGGATGAAGACCATGGCAAAAGCAGCAACCACGTTGAAAACCGCATCGGTACTGGCGTTTGAGCGCAAACTGGCGAATTCCGATGCGCTGATGCTGGCGGGCAACTGGCAGCAGGATAACTGGCAGCCGGTGGTGATTCAGGAAAAATCGGTACGCGGCACCATCTCCAACCGGTTAAAAAACGCCCTCAGCAGTGACCCGGATAAACTGGATGCCGAAATTCAAAAAGCCAACCTGCAAACGGTGGATGTGGCAGCGCTGCCGTTTGATGCCGACACGCTGAAAGTGGCCTTCACCCTGCGGGTGCTGGGTAATCTGGCACTGCCGTCGGTGTGTAACGATCAGGATTATCAACAGGCGCTGACTGACCTGATTAACGGTTACGCCCGCGAGCAGGGCTTTGGCGTGCTGGCGGCGCGTTACGCCGAGAACATCGCCAGTGGTCGTTTTTTGTGGCGCAACCGAATCGGCGCAGAAGCGGTGCAGGTGGTAGTGACGCACGACGATAAGCGCTGGGTATTCAACGGCGAAGACTACTCGCTGCGCCAGTTTAGCCAACCTTCAGGCGCACTGGCCGAACTGGCTCATGCCATAGAGCAGGCGCTGGCGGGCAGCGGTTCGGCGTTTTTCCGTGTGGAAGCGCAGGTAAAACTGGGCAACGGGCAGGAAGTATTCCCTTCGCAGGAGCTGGTGCTGGATGAGCGTGCCCGCAACGGCAAGAGCAAAATTCTGTATCAGGTTAACGGCGTGGCGGCGATGCACTCCCAGAAAATCGGCAATGCGCTGCGCACAGTGGATGACTGGCACCCGCAAGCGGCAGAAACTGGGCCTATTGCGGTTGAACCCTATGGTTCTGTCACCAGCCGTGGCCGTGCGTATCGCCAGCCGAAAGATAAGATGGATTTTTACACCCTGCTGGATAACTGGGTACGTAAAGGTGACGTACCGGAGGTGGCGCAGCAGCACTACGTGATCGCCACACTGATTCGCGGCGGGGTGTTTGGCGAAAAAGGCGAGTAACCTTATGGACCACTATATCGAGATTCGGGTGTTGCCCGACCTGGAGTTCAGCGCGGTGCAGTTGCTGAGCGCGCTGTTTGCCAAGTTGCACCGGGCGCTGGGGCAGCGTGCGACCGGCGATATTGGCGTGAGCTTTCCGGATGCGGGCAAAACGCTGGGGGAACGGCTGCGGTTGCACGGCAGCGTGCAGGCACTGACGGCACTGGAACAAACTGGCTGGCGCACAGGGCTGCGCGACTATAGCACCATCACCGACGCACTGCCGGTACCAGCGGGTGCGCAGTACCGCACCGTGCGCCGGGTGCAGGTGAAAAGCAGCGCTGAACGCCTGCGCCGCCGGGCGGTGAGTAAAGGCCGAATGACTGCGGATGAAGCCGATGCCCGCATTCCCTATGCGGTGGAAAAACGCACCTCGCTGCCGTATTTGCCGCTGCGTAGCCTTTCCAGCGGACAACCGTTTTTACTGTTTGTCGAGCACGGCCCGCTGCAGGACACACCGGTCGCCGGTGTGTTCTCCAGCTACGGCTTAAGCGCGACCGCCACCATCCCGTGGTTTTGACCCTTTTTTTGCGGCCAGCGTTAACGTATTGATTTTTAATACCGCAATCTGGCCGCCAGAAAAAAAGGTTTTTCCAGAAAAACGGCGGTTTTTCTTTAACAATCAGGAAATAAGCGATTATTCGCTACAGTTCACTGCCGCACAGGCAGCTTAGAAAGATGGCTGACCACGACGATGGCCCGGACGCCCGTTCACTGCCGCACAGGCAGCTTAGAAAACCAGCGGCCACTCCTCCGGCCTCCTGATGCCGTTCACTGCCGCACAGGCAGCTTAGAAAACACTGCAAAGCCACGCCAAATATCAGAGTGTGTTCACTGCCGCACAGGCAGCTTAGAAAGGAGTTAGCTGTCGGCATTCAGTCGCCCCCAAGTTCACTGCCGCACAGGCAGCTTAGAAAGAGCACCGGATGCAGGTGATGCAGCAATTTGGGTTCACTGCCGCACAGGCAGCTTAGAAAACCAGTTTTCCCGCAGACTGTGGCAGGTCGAGGTTCACTGCCGCACAGGCAGCTTAGAAATTCGCCTCAAAATAACGGATCGCCTCCTCGGGGTTCACTGCCGCACAGGCAGCTTAGAAAGCACGTTGCCATCACGCCTGTATTGCCGTCGGGTTCACTGCCGCACAGGCAGCTTAGAAAGTGATGCGTCACCATCAGCTGAAGGCGCACAAGTTCACTGCCGCACAGGCAGCTTAGAAATCGACGCGTTGCGGGCGATGGCATAAAGGGGGGTTCACTGCCGCACAGGCAGCTTAGAAATCGTCAGCCTGCAAAGCAGTGGCCGTCCCCTAGTTCACTGCCGCACAGGCAGCTTAGAAACGAATCGAACGGAGCATTTAGCTGCGCGTCGCGTTCACTGCCGCACAGGCAGCTTAGAAAACCGCCGATGGTGACCTGCTCCGCGATGACCCGTTCACTGCCGCACAGGCAGCTTAGAAAAGTTCCAACGCAGTTCACGGCCGATTCAAATAGTTCACTGCCGCACAGGCAGCTTAGAAAGTTGAGGCTGAACGCCAAGACGACACGCTGGATGTTCACTGCCGCACAGGCAGCTTAGAAATATCCCGGCACCGATGCTCATTAATAGCGGTTGTTCACTGCCGCACAGGCAGCTTAGAAATGACTGTTAAAGTTTTTCGCCATCTGCGTGATGTTCACTGCCGCACAGGCAGCTTAGAAATGCGGGGTAGGCTGATATGGCAGATAAAAAACGTTCACTGCCGCACAGGCAGCTTAGAAATACGCATTCATCAGCAGCCAGGCCACTGGCGCGTTCACTGCCGCACAGGCAGCTTAGAAAGGTTCGTGCCCGGACACCGCTGGAGCCGATTCGTTCACTGCCGCACAGGCAGTTTAGAAAGGTGCCGCAAATGCCTGACATCCGGTAATGCGGTTCACTGCCGAATAGGCAGCTTAGAAAAGTCAATGATTAGCTGCGTGATGCTGCCGATCAGGCCGCTTAGATACGCCCTGCCAAGCCATAGCGGGCACGGCCGGACAGGCAGGCGCAGGGGCGGTGTATGGTGGGGTTGTGTTATAACAAGCAGGGCGAGGCGGTGTGCGTCTCGCCCTGACTGGCGGTGGCGTTAGCCGTTATCTGTTGCCAGTGCGGAGGTTGCCTGTTTGCGCTGTTTGATGGCGTAACCCGCCCCCAGTGCCAGCAGCCAGAAGGGGATGAGCCAGACGGAGATTTGAATGCCCGGCGTCATCGCCATAATGACCAGAATCCCGGCCAGAAACAGCAGGCAGATAAGGTTGGTGAGCGGGTAGCCGAGGCTTTTAAAGCGCGTTTCCTGCCCGGTGCGCTGTTTGGCCTGGCGGAATTTCAAATGAGTGATACTGATCATCGCCCAGTTAATCACCAGCGCGGAAACCACCAGCGCCATCAGCAATTCGAAGGCCTTGCCCGGCATCAGGTAATTAATCAGTACGCACAGTGCGGTAGCCAGCGCAGAAACCCCAAGCGCGAGCAGCGGAATGCCGCGTGTGTTCACGCGCAGCAGAGCACGCGGTGCGTTGCCTTGCTGCGCCAGCCCAAACAGCATGCGGCTGTTGCAGTAAACGCAACTGTTGTAGACCGACAGCGCGGCGGAGAGCACCACCAGATTGAGCACATTTGCCACCAGCGTGCTGTCCAGCGCCTGAAAAATCAGCACAAACGGGCTGCCACCTTCCACCACTTTCTGCCACGGGTAGAGCGAGAGCAGCACCGCCAGCGCCCCCACATAAAACAGCAAAATGCGGTAGATAACCTGATTGGTGGCGCGGGGAATACTGCTTGCCGGGTCATCGGCTTCGGCGGCGGTGATGCCGACCAGCTCCAGCCCGCCAAAGGAAAACATGATAACGGCCATCGCCATCACCATGCCGCTCACGCCATTAGGGAAAAAACCACCTTGCTGCCACAGGTTGCTCACGCTGGCCTGCGGCCCGCCAAGGCCACTGAAAAGCAGATAGCCGCCGAAGGCAATCATGCCGATGATGGCGGCAACCTTAATGATGGAAAACCAGAATTCCAGCTCGCCATAGACCTTGACGTTGGTCAGATTAATGGCGTTAATCGCCACGAAAAAGACCGCGGCGGATACCCAGGTGGGCACCTGCGGCCACCAATACTGAATGTAGATGCCCACGGCGCTCAGTTCCGCCATGCTCACCAGCACATACAACACCCAGTAGTTCCAGCCTGACATAAACCCGGCAAAGCCGCTCCAGTAGCGGTGTGCGAAATGGCTGAACGAGCCTGCGACCGGCTCTTCCACCACCATTTCCCCTAGCTGGCGCATAATGAAAAACGCGATAACACCGGCGATGGCATAACCAAGCAGTACCGATGGCCCGGCCATGCGAATGGTCTGAGCAATGCCGAGGAAAAGCCCGGTGCCCACTGCGCCACCGAGCGCAATAAGCTGAATGTGGCGGTTTTTTAGCCCGCGTTTAAGCTGTGGTTGTTGCTGTGTGTCCATCCCTTGCCCCCAAAACATGCTGTGATTGCTATGATGTTGCTACAGCACAGCAATTATCGGGCCAATCACGAACCCGATGCCGCTTTCACATAGCTGGCCCGGTTTAACCAGCTGAATCATTTCAGGAAAAGTGGCTCGCACGGTTGTTGCGTTTTTTGCTGTTTTTGGGTTTTTTTGTGCAAAAATGCCATTTTTTTGGCAAGAGTTGGGCCTGTGGTCAGGTTTTCATACACAAAAATGAACCAGCGTGGTGCAGCATGGTGGGACGATGTTACATCACAGACTTCCGGTGACAAAAAAAGCTGCTAGTCTGTAACTTTTGTTGCTTTTGGCAAGGTAGGGCTATGTACCACATTGATGATTTCGACCTGAAAATGCTGACTCTGCTACAGGCCAACGGACGCCTTACCAATCAGGAACTCAGCGAGCTGGTTGGGTTGTCTGCCTCGCAGTGTTCTCGTCGCCGGATTGCGCTTGAACAGGCACAGTTGATTTTGGGGTACCACGCCCGGCTGGCACCGGATGCCGTGGGGCTTGAAGTCCTGGGTTTGATAGAGGTACGGCTTATCAATCATACCCCGGAGTGCGTGGACAGTTTTCACCAGATGCTGGGTGAAGTTGCCGCGATTATTGATGCGTATAAAACCACCGGTGATGCCGACTATATGCTGAAAGTTGCCGTGGCGGATTTACATGGCCTGAGTGCCCTGATAAGCCAGATTCTGGCGCGCAATAAAAGTGTGGCGCACCTGAAAACCTCGGTGGTGTTAAACCGGTTAAAAGAAAACGGATTGATGACACCGGCCGAACCATTGCCCTGATTGGGTGCAAGGTTTGCTCTTGTGGAGTGCAAAAGTGCGCGAATGGTGTAATTTTATTGTTATTTATGCACGATAAAAACAATAAGCGGCTTTTATATGCATGAAGTGAGCGTCTTTCTTCTTCCTGTTTATTTAGGGGGTTAGTGATGCTCAGGGCGATGAAACGGTCAGGCTGCTGTTGTAGGTTGGCGAACTGGTGCGGTTTTTGCTTGATAAATCCTATCGTTCGTTGATGTTATTATTTCAGGCAGCTCTTTTATGGACAACATTGTTTCCCCCCAGGCGGTTTCACACAGTGCGCTGGAAGACATTCTGGCGCTGCTGATTGGTACACTGATGGTGTCGTTCGGCGTGATTTTGCTGCGCCAGGCCGGTGCGCTGACCGGCGGCACGGCGGGTATGGCGTTTTTGCTGCACTACCTCACTCAGCACAGTGCCGTTAAGCTGTCGTTCGGCAGCGCTTTTTTCCTGCTTAACCTGCCGTTTTATTACCTTGCCATTCGCCGTATGGGGTGGGCGTTTAGCCTGAAAACCTTCTGCGCGGTGGCGCTGGTGTCGCTGTTTTCTGATTTGCATCCGCTGTTTATTCACTTTGACCATCTGCAACCGACGTATGCCACGCTGTTTGGTAACACCGTCATGGGGCTTGGGTTTATTGTGTTGTTTCGTCATCGTGCCAGCCTGGGCGGCGTGAATATTCTGGCGCTCTATTTACAAGACAAAAGTGGAATCCGTGCCGGAAAATTCCAGATGGCGGTGGATGTGAGCATTGTGCTGGCTTCCCTGTTCGTGGTAAGCATACCGATGTTGCTGGCATCTGTGCTGGGTGCGGCGGTGCTGAATGTGATTATCGCTATGAATCATCGCCCCGGCCGCTATCTTGCCTGACGCATTGCCGAACTTTTTTATCTGAGGAGAGTGACCAACCGTGTTCCAGAATGTCGATGCCTATGCAGGCGACCCTATCCTGTCGCTGATGGAGAAATTCAAGCAAGACCCGCGCACCGATAAAGTGAACCTCAGCATCGGGCTGTATTATGACGGGCAGGGGGTTATCCCTCAGTTGCAGGCCGTCAACGCCGCGGAAGCGCAAATGCAGGCCGAGCCGCATCAGGCTTCGGTGTATTTGCCGATGGAAGGGCTGGCTGCTTACCGCAGCGCCGTGCAAACACTGCTGTTTGGCGCACACCATCCTGCACTGAGTGCGCAGCGTATTGCCACCATTCAAACGCTGGGCGGTTCGGGGGCGCTGAAGGTCGGGGCGGATTTCCTCAAACGGTATTTCCCCGATTCCGAGGTCTGGGTCAGTGATCCGACCTGGGAAAACCATATCGCCATTTTCGCCGGTGCCGGGTTTACCGTGCATACCTACCCGTATTTTGACGCTGATACGCTCGGCGTTAACATTGAAGGGATGATTAGCACCCTGAAACAGCTGCCGCCGCGCAGTATTGTGCTGTTGCACCCGTGCTGCCATAACCCAACTGGCTCGGATTTGACACCCGCCGAGTGGGATCGCGTGGTTGAGGTATTGATAAGCCGTGAGCTGATCCCGTTTTTGGACATCGCCTATCAGGGCTTTGGCGGTGGCATGGACGATGATGCCTATGCCATTCGCGCCATTGCCAGCGCCGGGCTGCCTGCGCTGGTCAGCAACTCGTTTTCTAAAATCTTCTCGCTGTATGGTGAACGCGTGGGCGGGCTGTCCGTTGTGTGTGAAGACAAAGAAGCCGCTGCGCGCGTGTTGGGCCAGTTGAAAGCAACGGTGCGCCGTAACTATTCCAGCCCGCCGAATTTCGGGGCGCAGATAGTCTCACGCGTGCTGAATGATGCGGCGCTCAACGCCAGCTGGCAGGCCGAAGTGGAAGCGATGCGCGTGCGTATTCTGGCGATGCGCCAGACGCTGGTCGATGAGCTGAAAAAAGCCTTGCCGCAGCGTAATTCCGACTACCTGCTGACCCAGCGCGGCATGTTTAGCTACACCGGGTTTAGCGCCGCACAGGTTGATCGTCTGCGTGATGAGTTTGGTGTGTATTTGATAGCCAGCGGCCGCGTATGTATGGCGGGCCTGAATCTTCAGAATGTTAAACAGGTGGCCGCCGCGTTTGCTGCGGTGCAGTAACCAGGCTTGTGAATATAAAGGTATCTGCTCCCCGCCGCGTCAGGCGGGGTTTTTGTTTTTCAAATAAAAAAGCGCTGGAAAACTAAAAATAAAAAAATTAAGATTGCGCTAATTAAATAAAAGAGAGAAATAATGAAAAATATTATTTTGCATTGTGGTATGCATAAAACAGGAACAACCTCTATTCAGCATTTTTTGATGGAGAATAACGCCGTTTTAAATAAAAAAAACATGGATTATTATAAGGGGATACATATCCCATCCAATCATGTTGAGCTGCATACCTCATCACTTCGGCCAGAACGGATGACGCCATTTAAACTCTCCATGCCAATTGATAATTACGAAAAATACCGCAAGGATATTGAGTTATCTATCTTAACCTATTTGTCTGAAACCCCTTTTGATACCTGTATTTTCTCCGCCGAGGGCAACTCTTATATTCGGTATGAAGATGAAATGAACAGGTTGTTGGCACTGTTTCCTGGTTGTCAGATTACCATCGTTATTTGTTTTAGAAATAAAGAGGATTACTTCATTTCTTACCAGAAAGAAATGAAAAAACATAATCCGCCGCCAAGTGATGACAGAAATAACTTCGCCTACTCAGGAAAAGATCATTGGCTGATGGATTATGATGAAAAAAGACAGTTTTTCATCGATTCAGTTGGAAAGGATAATGTTTTATTCATGGATTATGATAAGGCAATCGCCAGGGATGGAAATATTATTCCAGAATTTTTGCGTACAATCGGTGTATTAGAACTTTTCAATGGTGAGCCATGGGGTAATTATTTCCAGAATAAAACGCTGATTTAGATTGGGATATATACTTACTGAGCATTATGATGCTGTCGTGTGACATCTTTGTGGATGACATCACGTAGGGTTAGCTCATTGAATTAATAAAAATCATTTGTTGTTACTGTTATCGCAGATGTTTTTAGCGTTCAATTCGTTGTGCAAGGGGCCCGTATGAATAAATATAATTTATCATTTCTGTCTTTCATTCTATTGCTCGGGCTGGTGGGCCGGGCCGGTGCGGCGTCGCATCTTGATGCGGTTCAGGAGCGTGGCGTACTGAAGGTTTGTACAACTGGTGATTATCGCCCTTATACCTCGCTAAACAGCGACGGAAATTATGAGGGCATTGATATTGAAATGGCGCAGTCACTGGCAAAAAGCCTCGGGGCAAAAGTGGAGTGGGTGAAGACTAGCTGGAAAACCCTGATGCCCGATTTTCAGTCAGGCCAGTGTGATATCGCCATGGGCGGGATTTCCGTCACGCTGGAGCGCCAAAAGAAGGCATTCTTTTCCAGCACGCTGGATGTCGATGGCAAGATCCCGCTGGTGCGCTGTGTCGATAAAGAGAAATATCAGACGCTCGGGCAACTCAATCAGCCTGCGGTCAGGGTGATTGAACCCGCAGGTGGCACCAATGAGGCGTTTGTACATGCCCGTTTGCCGAATGCCCAACTGATGCTGCATGACAATGTGACCATCTTTCAGCAACTGGTGGATAAACAGGCGGATGTGATGATAACCGATGCCTCGGAAGCGCTTTATCAGCAAAAGCGTTATCCCCAGCTGTGTGCCCTGAATCCTGATTCGCCGCTACAGTATGGCGAAAAGGCCTATATGCTGCCGCGCGATGATATGAGCTGGAAGCTGTACGTCGATCAATGGCTGCATTTGTCCAAATCGACCGATGAATATCGGAAGATTATTTCTGATTGGATAGCCAATCCAGAATAATATATCGAGTATGTTATGTAAGTTAATGTAATTTAGCACATTGAAACTTAATATCAGAGAATTATTTTTTTTGTGCGCACCGAAAGCGTATTTTTGCTTACCTTTTGGTGCTTTTTTTGTTCAAAAAAATTGTTCTTAATCGGCAAATTAACTCGATTTTAACAGCCTCATAACGGCGCTATTCTTCTCCACATCGAAGGCAGTACGCCTTCCCGAACCGAATAACGTAAAAACGTAAAGAGGCTTATCATGAAATCGATTAAAACTGTTGTTGCTGCTATCGCTCTGGCTACCGTTTCTTTTGGCTCTCTGGCGGCGACCGAAGTGCAATCGGCACAAAGCCGTGAGCTGGGCACCGTCTCGGTGACAGGCCACACGCTTGATGACCTACAGGCTCAACTGTCGTCTAAAGCGGATGCGGCTGGCGCAAAATCATTCCGTATCATCTCTGCGACCGGTGATGATCAGATGCGTGCCGTCGCTGAACTGTACAACTGATTATCGGTTATTTACGCTACCGAATATTCCATCGCTGATGTTTAGCTGCCTGTTTTAGGGCACAGAGCGAGAAAGCCCGAGCCCCGGATAATCCGGGGTTCGGGCTTTTTATCGATGGGAAATACGCACAGAATAACCGGTGTTGACCGGGTTAACCTATGTACTCAATACGGGTGCGAGAGGTCAGGCGGGTGATCAGTTCATAGGCGCTGATGCCATTATGAGCGGCGACCTGTTCAACCGGTAACGGCCCGCCCCATAAGATGACCTCATCACCGGCTTTGTCGTGCGCATCCGGCCCGAGATCGACGGTTATCATATCCATCGATACCCGGCCTGACAGCGGCACCAGACGGCCATTGACCCAGACGGGTGTCCCGGTTTTGGCATCGCGCGGATAACCGTCACCATACCCTATCGCAACCACGCCAAGGCGCGTGTCTCGCGGGCTTATCCAATGGCCGCCGTAGCCGACGGCCTCACCGGCACGATGTTCGCGCACTGCTATCAGGTGTGAGGTTAATGTCATGGCGGGCTGAAAATCCCACTGACGGGCATCGCCTTCTCCCAGCGGTGACACGCCATAGAGAATGATGCCGGGGCGCACCAGGTCACGGTGTGCCTGTGGCCAGAGCAGGATGCCGCCGGAGGCGGCGATAGATTGCTGACCCGGTTTGCCTTGTGTGAACCCATCAAGGCAGGCCAGTTGTGCTTCGGTGGTGCCCGCCTGCGGCTCATCGGCCCGGCTGAAGTGGCTCATCAGGTTCACCGGTTGCACCACATTAGGGCAGGTGCTCAGCCGGGTGTAAAACGCCTGCGCCTGTTCCGGGCGCACGCCAAGGCGGTGCATACCGGTGTCAATTTTCATCCAGACCGTGAGCGGATGGGGCAAGTCCGCCTGCTCGAGTGCCGCCAGTTGTTCTTCGCTGTGCACGGCGGTTTCCAGACTGTACTGTGCCAGCAGCGGTAAGTCGTCAGCGGAAAAAAAGCCTTCCAGCAATAAGACCGGCTTGGTGATGCCCGCTTCGCGTAACGCCAGCGCTTCGCTTAAGCGTGAGACGCCATAGCCATCGGCGTCGCAAAACGTCTGGGCCGCTTCCCGTGCGCCATGCCCGTAGGCGTTGGCTTTGACAATCGCAATGACCCGGCTGTGTGGCGCGAGTTGCCGGATGCGATGCAGGTTGTGGCGTAGCGCCTGGCGGTCAATGACGGCAGTTGCCGTTTTCATTCTGAGTCCTTAGTGCGTGGATGGGTATCCACAGTTATTCGTCATCATATTGTGGCCCGGCGTAATTATCGAAACGCGACCACTGCCCGTTAAAGGTCAGACGCACGGAGCCAATCGGCCCGTTACGCTGCTTTCCTATAATGATTTCTGCGATGCCTTTCAGATCGCTGTTTTCGTGATACACCTCATCACGGTAAATGAACATAATCAGGTCGGCATCCTGCTCGATAGAGCCAGATTCACGCAGGTCAGAGTTGACCGGGCGTTTATCCGCACGCTGTTCCAGGCTGCGGTTAAGCTGTGACAGCGCGATGACCGGCACTTGCAATTCTTTTGCCAATGCTTTGAGTGAGCGGGAAATTTCGGCGATTTCCAGCGTGCGGTTATCTGACAATGACGGCACCCGCATCAGTTGCAGGTAGTCAATCATGATGAGGCTCAGGCCGTCGTGCTCGCGGAATACCCGGCGCGCCGCGGAGCGCACTTCGGTGGGCGTCAGGCCGGAGGAGTCGTCAATGTACATGTTGCGCTTTTCCAGCAGTAATCCCATGGTGCTGGAGATGCGTGCCCAGTCTTCGTCATCGAGCTGGCCGGTACGAATACGGGTTTGATCGACGCGCGACAGCGAGGCCAGCATACGCATCATGATCTGTTCGCCGGGCATCTCCAGGCTGAAGATCAGCACCGGTTTTTCCTGCGTCATCGCCGCATTTTCGCACAGGTTCATGGCGAACGTGGTTTTCCCCATCGAGGGGCGCGCGGCAACGATAATCAGGTCAGATTTTTGTAAACCAGCGGTCTTCTTGTCCAGATCCTGATACCCGCTCGACACGCCGGTTACGCCGTCGTGCGGGCGCTGATAAAGCTGTTCGATGCGCGAAACGGTATCTTCCAGAATCCGGTCGATGCTTTTCGGGCCTTCATCTTTGCTGGCGCGGTTTTCGGCAATTTGAAACACACGCGATTCGGCCAGATCCAGTAATTCTTCACTGCTGCGACCTTGTGGGTCGTAACCGGCGTCGGCAATTTCGTTGGCGACGGCAATCATTTCGCGTACAACCGCACGTTCGCGCACGATGTCGGCATAAGCACCGATGTTGGCCGCACTTGGCGTGTTTTTCGCCAGTTCGGCCAGATAGGCAAACCCACCGGCGGAGTCCAGCTCGCCTTTTTGCTCCAGTGACTCTGACAGGGTTATCAGGTCAATCGGCTTGCTCATTTCCAGCAGGCGTTGCATCTCGGTAAAGATAAGCCGATGGGCGCGATTAAAGAAGTCGTTCGAACTGACGCGTTCGGCAACGTTGTCCCAGCGCTCGTTGTCGAGCATTAAGCCGCCGAGCACGGATTGTTCTGCCTCAATCGAGTGCGGCGGCAGCTTTAAGCCTTCTACCTGACGGTCGCGGGAGTCTGTCTGTCTGGAGGGGGATTTTTTTTCTGCCATGAAACGCGTTCTTTACCGGTTGATTTACCTTTAGGGGTGGGAGCATTGTATATCCGAAAAGCGGAATGACATATGCCTGTCGGTATTTGCAGGCGAACAGGTGACGTTATTGAGGAGGTTGTATGGCTAAGCGTATTCAATTCAGTGACCACGGTGGGCCGGGGGTGCTGGAGTATGTTGATTACACGCCGCGTGAACCCGGTTTAAATGAGGTACAGGTAGAAAATCACGCTATCGGGATTAACTACATTGATACCTATTTCCGTGCCGGTTTGTACTCAGTGCCTTCAATGCCCAGCGGGCTTGGCACCGAAGCGGCGGGCGTGGTGGTCAAGGCCGGGGCAAATGTGAAGCACCTGAACGTGGGCGACCGCGTGGTGTACGCGCAGGCGGCGCTGGGGGCATATAGCGAATATCACAATGTGCCTGCCGATAAAGTGGCACGGCTGCCTGATAACATCAGTTTTGAGCAGGCGGCTGCCTCGTTTCTCAAAGGACTGACGGTGTATTACCTGCTGCGCCAGACCTATGAAGTCAAACCCGGCGAGGTGTTTTTGTTCCATGCGGCCGCAGGCGGCGTCGGGCTGATTGCCTGTCAGTGGGCGAAAGCGCTGGGCGCAAAGCTGATCGGTACTGTGGGGTCAGATGAAAAAGCGGAACTGGCGTTACAGGCCGGAGCCTGGGCGGTGATTAATTACCGCACGCAAGATATTGCCCAGCGGGTGTTGGAACTGACCGGTGAAGAAAAAGTCCCGGTAGTGTATGACTCGGTGGGCAAAGAAACCTGGGAAGCGTCGCTTAATTGCCTGCAACGCCGTGGGCTGATGGTGAGTTTTGGTAATGCATCCGGCCCGGTGACCGGGGTGAATTTGGGGATTCTGAACCAGAAAGGGTCGCTGTATGTCACCCGCCCGTCGCTATTTAGCTACATCACCACCCGCGAAGAGCTTGAGCAGGCCAGTCAGGCGCTGTTTACGATGATTGCCAGCGGGGCTATCAACGTTGACGTGCCGGAAAGTCAGCGCTTTGCGCTGGAAGATGCCCAGTCGGCCCATCGTGCGCTGGAAAGCCGACAGACACATGGCTCCAGCCTGTTGATTCCGGGCCTGTAAACTCGCGCTGGCGCTAAAAAAAACGCCTCCTGATGGAGGCGTGGTGGACGGTTTCAGCGCGGGCTGATGCCGCTGGGTGTTTCATCAACCGTGATGCCACGGGCTGTATTGTAGGGTACAGCGGTATCACAACGTGTGAGGTGTCATGGCTGACGGGTCATGGTTGACGTTATTGTTGCCTGCACACATTGCTGATGAAACCATTGTTTGCTGATGAAACCGATGCAGGTAAGCGTATCAGCCCGCGCCGGGAAAAAATCTTTGCTGGCGCACAATTCCGTCATGTTATCGATGTCTGGCATCATCATTCTGTAACATCATGTTTTCACCCCGTTCATGAGAGGTCATCGCCCTTGGTGGCTAGTTGCGCCGCGCGCCTTGTTTCTGGTAGCGCCAAAACCAGGCGACTATCAAGGCCAGCAGTAACCAGGGCAGCAGTTTGAATGCCATCATCACTAATCCGCCAAGCCACATCGCGACGGTCGCCACCGCCAGTGCTGCCAGCACGCCCAGTAATGACACGCCAGTGACCACCAGCATGATGAAAAAGCCGATAATAAATAGAATCTCGACCATGACTGCTCCTGTAATTTGCGTTGGGGAGTGGCTTATCCCTCCCTCTTACTTGAATTTACAAGAACCATGCCAAACTGTTTATTTTTTATCTTTATGATTTTTAATGATTTTATTTTCTGCGTGCTGGCGTGGATTGGTTTTTTTGACCAATGATTAGCGAAAAAAAATGGCGAAAAAATACGGAATGATGCGGGAGAGGTGAAAAGCGCCCCGGTTAACGGGGCGCAGCGGTGTGTATCAGGCATCAGGCGCGGATGGGCGGCTGACCAACGCCAGCGCGTGTTCTACCACGCGGGCATCCGCGCCCTGACGATGAGCATTTTCGCTCAGGTAGCGCCGCCACTGCCGTGCACCCGGCAAGCCCTGAAACAGCCCGAGCATATGGCGGGTGATATGGCCGAGCTGCGCGCCGCGACTGAGTTCGCGCTCAATATAGGGGTACATGGCGGCCACGGCATCAAACGGCGTTGGCCCCGGCTCGCCACCGAAGAGGGCTGCATCGACGTCACAGAGCAGGCCAGGGTTCTGATACGCTTCGCGCCCGACCATCACACCATCAACGTGTTGCAAATGCTGCTGTGCCTCAGCCAGCGTCTTGATGCCGCCGTTGATGGCTATCGTCAGCGCGGGAAAATCCCGTTTGAGCTGATAGACGCGCGGGTAATCGAGTGGCGGTATCTCGCGGTTTTCCTTCGGGCTCAGGCCAGACAGCCAGGCTTTGCGGGCATGGACGATAAAGGTGTCGCAGCCGCCCTGTTCGCTAACGGTGCGGATGAAATCGCATAAAAATTCGTAGCTGTCCTGATTGTCGATACCGATACGGGTTTTCACCGTGACGGGAATGCTGACGCGCTCGCGCATCGCCTGCACACAGGCGGCCACCAGCTCAGCCTCAGCCATCAGGCACGCACCAAAACGGCCGTTTTGCACCCGGTCGGACGGGCAGCCGACATTGAGGTTGATTTCGTCATAGCCGCGTTGTTCCGCCAGTACCGCGCACTGTGCCAGCGCTGTCGGGTCGCTGCCGCCGAGCTGCAACGCCAACGGGTGCTCTTCGTCGCTATAGGCCAGATAATCGCCCTTGCCGTGCAAAATGGCTCCGGTGGTGACCATTTCGGTGTACAACAACGCGTTATGACTCAGTAACCGGTGAAAGTAGCGGCAATGGCGGTCAGTCCAGTCCAGCATCGGCGCGATAGAAAAGCGGCCATACCAGAACGGCGATGAAGGCGAAGCGGGCGTGAGATCGGGTGTGCTCATGATGCGGCGGGCTCGTTACCTGGGTGAAAATGAGAGGCGTAATATAACGTGATTTAGGGATAGCGCAATGGCTGTTGTGAGCGGTGCCGGTCAGCGTATCAGGCCATTATGGATATCCCGTTAGTTTCTTTTTTATCTATTTCGTCGCGTATAAATAATAGTGAAATAGTCATTTTGGGTGCTCCTTTGTATTTTATTTTTATTGCCTTTCTAACTTGAATAAATGTTTTTTTAGGCCATGCTTATTAGCGTTGTCTGGGTTTTTTATTGTGGCGCGCTTATTTTTTTCTATTTTAATTATTCGTTGTGTGGTTATTTTTTTATTTATTTCTACTCAATGGTGTGAACTCTATCTTCACGTTCTGAAGTGAAGATATTCCATTTTTATTGGTCATCCTGAACATAACGTTATGAGGTTGAAATGAAAAGTAAACATGTATTGTTGATGGTGATGGGTGCAATGGTGTCGGTATCTTCATTCGCCGCAGTCAATGATGTTCCTAAAGGTGCGCTGGTCGTGCGTTATGGCGCAGCCAATATGGATGAGAATTATAAAAATCAGGATGGTTATCCGGGAAAATTGCAAAACGTTTCCGCCCTGTGCTCTCAAGCGAATTCAGGCGTGGATAGCGCGAAAGTCAAAGCATTAATTATGACAGATGCCAAACACCCCAACCCGTTGAATCAGGCCGGTGCCACTAATGCGTCAACACTGATCAATAAAAATGCGACAGTAACGAAAAATCCGCTCCCCGGTAATCCCAATCATTGCCTGATTAATAATATTGAGTTGAAAAATATTAAAGGTCCCTGGCAAATCTACGCTAACCCGCTGAATTAATCTTTATGCTCTGGCGTTACGCCTCGACATCGACATAGAGCGCGTCGTAGCGCCAGTATTCGTAGTCACAATCAATAATACGGTCATGCTGATCCCGGTTGATGCGGGTGATAAACAGCGCCGGGCTGCCGGGCGCAAGTTTTAATACCGGTGCGGCAACCGGCGGCAGCGGTGTGGGCAGCATGGTAAAACGCACCCGGCCATAGCGAATGCCGTAGCGGGCGTGATAGAGCTGCGTGAGCGATTCTGTCAGGTCACAGTCCAGAAGAGAAGGAAACCAGGCCGGGTTGAGATAATGCTCCACATACAGCACTGCACGCCCATCGAGGCGGCGCAGGCGTCGAATACGGTACACCAACGCACCTTCCTCCAGCGCTAAATGGCGGGCGATGGCGGTGCTGGCGGCGACCACTTCAGCATCCAGCACCTGTGTTTGTGCCTGTCGCCCCTGTTTTTCCGCCATTTCATGAAAATGACTTCTGTGCAGCGGATTATAACTGAGCCGTGGCGGTGACACGAACCAGCCGCGCCGCAATTCCCGGTAAACGATGCCTTGCGACTCCAGCAAAGCCAGCGCTTCACGCAGGGTGATGCGGGTGGTGGAAAATTGTTCACTCAATGTGCGCTCAGAGGGCAGGCGGCCGCGGGCAAATTCTCCCTGACGAATGCGCCCGGCCAGGCGGTCACTGATTAGCGTCACGCTAGTGGATTGTGTCTTCATCACCTTCAAGCCTTGAGATTGTGCAGCCTGCACCATGACAGGGCTGCGCCTGATGCCCGCGAGCGTTATCACCGGATTAGCGGGCGTGAAAATGCACCCTGTACCCTGCCCGTTCCTGCGGCGTTGACAACGGTTGCAACCGCTTTGTCACCTTCACGACATAAAAACGTCATTGTCATGTGCTGAATTGGCTTACTTATTGCTGGACTAGACCAGAGCAGCAATAGGCCTGACCAACATAGCATCACTCCCTTTTTGATGGAGCACCATAATGAAAAAATTGTTGTCTTCTGTGTTAATCAGCAGTGCCTTGTTTTCCGGTATGTCGCTGGCACAAGACCTGGCTGCCCTTGAGAAAGCCGCGCGCGCCGAAGGCGAAGTTAACAGCGTCGGTATGCCGGACAGCTGGGCCAACTGGAAAGATACCTGGAATGATCTCAGCGCCAAATATGGCCTGAAACACAGCGACACGGACATGTCTTCGGCACAGGAAATTGCCAAATTTGCCGCAGAAAAAGACAACGCCAGTGCCGACATCGGCGACGTGGGCGTGGCCTTTGGCCCGGTGGCGGTGCAAAAGGGTGTGAGCCAGCCCTACAAGCCGGGCACCTGGGAGCAAGTGCCGGAATGGGCGAAAGACAAAGAGGGACACTGGGCGATGGCCTACACCGGCACCATCGCATTTATTGTGGATAAACAGCAGGTAAAAGAGATTCCGCACAGCTGGGCGGATCTGCAAAACGGCAAATATGTTGTCACCATTGGTGATGTGGGCACCGCTTCGCAAGCCTCAAGCGGTGTGCTGGCGGCCAGCTTCGCGTTGGGCGGCAGTGAAAAGAACCTGAAACCGGCGCTGGATTTCTTTGCCAAACTGGCCAAAGAAGGCCGCCTTGGCCTGACTAACCCGGCGATTGCCAATATCGAGAAAGGCGAAGTGCAGGTGGGCGTGGTGTGGGATTTCAACGGCCTGAACTACCGCGACAAGATCAATAAAGATCGTTTCGAGGTGCTTATCCCGTCTGACGGATCGGTCATTTCCGGTTACACCACCATCATCAACAAATACGCCAAACACCCGAACGCCGCCAAACTGGCGCGTGAGTACATTTTCTCAGATGCCGGGCAAATTAATCTGGCACGCGGTTATGCCCGCCCGATTCGCGCCGAGCACATCACGCTGCCTGAGGATGTAAAAAGCAAACTGCTGGCACAAGCGCAGTATAAAAATGCCCGTCCGATTGCTGATGCCGAGGCCTGGGATAAGAGCGTGAAAGCCCTGCCGCGCCTGTGGCAGGAAAGCGTCATTATCAATATGAAGCAGTAAACAAGGCGGGAGCAGGGGATGAAAACGATTCTGGTTATCCTCGATGGCCTGAGTTTTCAGGTTGGGCAAGAGGCGATGGGCTATTTGCAGGCGGAGTGCGCCGCCGGGCGCGGGTGTCTGTATCAGCTGGAGTGCGAGCTGCCGTCGCTGTCGCGCCCACTCTACGAGTGCATCCTGACCGGTGTGGTGCCCGTACAAAGCGGTATTATCCACAACGGCGTTGACCGGTTAAGCCGCGAGCGCAGCATTTTTCATTATGCGCGCGACGCCGGATTAACCACCGCCGCCGCAGCCTATCACTGGGTGAGCGAGTTGTATAACCGCACGCCGTTTAATGCTGCGCGCGATCGTCATAGCGTTGAACCGTCGTTACCTATCCAGTATGGCCATTTCTACCATGATGACAGCTACCCTGACTCCCACCTGTTTGAGGATGCTGAAAGCCTGCGCCTGCGTTATCAGCCGGACTTTTTGCTTATCCACCCCATGAACATTGATGACGCCGGGCACCGCCACGGCTTGTCCACCCCGCAGTACCGCAACAAGGCGCGCATGGCCGATGGCTATCTCTCGCACTGGATGCCGCGCTGGCTGGAGGAGGGCTATCAGGTGCTGGTGACGTCCGATCACGGCATGAATGATGACCGCAGTCACGGTGGAATTCTGCCACACGAGCGCCAGGTGCCGCTATATGTGTTCGGCTCGGCGTTCTCCTTGCGCCCGGATGCTGCCGTGCAGCAAACCGAACTGTGCGGCACGGTGTGCCAGTTGCTCGGTGTGGCGCACGACAAGCCGGTGAGCCGCGACCTGCTGGTGAAACGGGATAGGGAGGCGCGAGTGTGAAGACACGATGGCTGGCGGCGCTGGTTTTGCTGCCATTTTTAGCGGTATTTATCGCTTTTCAGATAGCCCCGCTGGTGTGGATGGCTATCAACAGCTTTTACAGTGAGACGCAGAGTGCCTGGGGGCTGGCGAACTATCAGGATTTACTGACCTCGCCGTTTTATTTGCAGGCGATGCGCTTTTCACTGGATATTTCATTCTGGTCAAGCCTGTACGGGCTGATTATCGCGCTGGCTGGCGGTTATTCGTTGCAACAACTGGGTGAAGGGCGGCTGCGGCGTTTTGTGATGTCGTTTGCCAACATGACCAGCAATTTCGCCGGTGTGCCGCTGGCATTTGCCTTCGTTATCATGCTGGGATTAAACGGTTTTATGACCCTGCTACTGCGCCAGAACGGGCTGATTGATGGGTTTAACCTCTACTCGCGTGATGGCCTGATCCTGATTTATACCTATTTTCAAATCCCGCTTGGCGTGTTGCTGCTCTACCCGGCCTTTGACGGGTTGCGCAGCGAGTGGCAGGAGTCTGCCGCTCTGCTGGGAGCCAGCCGCTGGCGCTACTGGTGGCATATCGGTATTCCGGTGCTCTCACCGGCGTTATTAGGCACCTTCGTGATTCTGCTGGCCAATGCACTGGGGGCGTATGCCACGATTTATGCGCTGACCACCGGTAATTTTAACGTGGTGCCGGTACGCATCGCGGCGCTGGTGTCTGGGGATATTTCGCTTGAGCCGAACCTTGGCAGCGCGTTGTCGATGCTGCTGGTTCTGCTGATGGCGCTGATAACGGCCGTCCATCAGTGGCTGTTGCGACGCAGTTACCTGAGTGTGGCTCGCTAATGCTTACCGGAGGCTGTTATGACCCGTGCTGAACGCCGTTACCACCTGTTGGTGGTGTGGCTGGTGTTACTCATTTTGCTGCTGCCTTTACTGGCAACGCTGGGCTATGCCCTGGCGAGCGAATGGGGAGCCACCGTTTTGCCGCAGGGGCTGACCCTGAGATGGTTTACGGAACTGTGGCGCGACAGCCGCTTTTTGCTGGCGTTAGGCCATTCACTGCTGATTTGCCTGGGGGCACTGGTGTTCTCGCTGCTGCTGGTGCTACCGGCGATGTTTGTGATTGCCTGGGCGTTTCCGAAACTCGACGGGGTGATGAACGTGTTGATTTTGCTGCCGTTCGCGGTTCCGCCCGTGGTGTCGTCGGTGGGCTTACTGCAACTCTATTCCGCGCCACCGCTGGCGCTGACCGGCACACCGTGGATCCTGATCGGCTGTTATTTCACCATTGCGCTGCCGTTTATCTACCGCGCCATTGCCAACAACATGCAGGCCATCAACCTGCAAGAGTTGTTGGATGCCGCGCAGTTGCTGGGCGCGAGCACCTGGCAAGCGGCGCTGTGGGTGGTGTTACCGAACCTGCGCAAAGGCGTGATGGTTGCCGTGCTGCTGTCGTTTTCGTTTTTGATTGGCGAGTTTGTGTTTGCCAACCTGCTGGCGGGCACCAACTACGAAACCTTGCAGGTCTATCTCTATAACAAACGCAATGACAGCGGGCATTTCACCAGCGCGCTGGTTATCTCCTATTTTCTGGTGGTGCTGCTGGTGACTTGGCTGGCGAACGCGCTCAACCGCACTCAATAAAAAGGGATTCGCTGAATATGGCCTACCTTGATGTCATTAACCTGAATAAACACTATGGGCCGACCCGGGTGTTTCAGGATATCCACTTTTCGGCGGATGAAGGTGAGTTCGTCACGCTGTTAGGGCCGAGTGGCTGCGGTAAATCGACGCTGCTGCGCTGCCTGGCCGGGTTAACGTCGGTCGATAGCGGCAACATCCTACTGCAAGGGCGTGACATTGTGCCGCTGTCACCGCAACAGCGTGATATCGGTATGGTGTTTCAGAACTATGCGCTGTTTCCCAATATGACCGTAGAAGGCAATGTGGCGTTTGGCCTGAAAATGCAAAAGTTGCCTGCGCGCGAGATCCGCGCTCGCATCGAAGAGGTGCTGGTTTTGGTGGAGTT
The DNA here is from genome assembly GCF_900095885.1 of Dickeya aquatica. Lineage (NCBI taxonomy): Bacteria > Pseudomonadati > Pseudomonadota > Gammaproteobacteria > Enterobacterales > Pectobacteriaceae > Dickeya > Dickeya aquatica. The sequence continues at coordinate 3,657,141 of NZ_LT615367.1, read as the reverse complement.
GAGCGATTATGCCCGCCGTTACCCGCATCAGTTATCTGGCGGGCAGTGTCAGCGTGTGGCGCTGGCGCGATCGCTGGTCACGCGCCCGCGCCTGCTGCTGCTCGATGAGCCGCTCTCCGCGCTGGATGCGCGTATTCGCCGCCATCTGCGCGAGCAGATTCGCCGCATTCAGCAAGAGCTGAATCTGACGACCATTTTCGTCACCCACGACCAGGAAGAAGCGCTGACGCTTTCTGATCGCATCGTGCTGATGAATAAAGGTGAAATTGTGCAAAATGGCGATGCGGAATCACTCTATACCCAACCGGCGAACCTGTTCGCCGCCGGATTTATCGGCAGTTATAACCTGCTGAGCGCCGACGAGGCGATGCGCCTGACCGGTGGGCGTTTTTCCGGCCAGGTAGCGCTGCGCCCGGAGTCCATGCAGTTGTGTGCGCCAGCGCAGGGGCTGGCCGGAGAAATTATCGGCCATAGTCTGCTCGGCAATGTGGTGCGCTATCGGGTGCGCATCAGCGAGATAGAATTGTCAGTGGACGTGCTTAACCGCTCGGTGGCTGACTTATTCGCCGTTGGCAGCCGGGTTGGTGTGCAGATTGATCCTGACGCACTGCGTGAGGTGGCTTAAACGGGGCGGTTTTTTAGACGGGCGAGGCCGTCAGCCAGCGCTGTAACCGTGCGGGAAAATGTTCGGCGAAGATGAGTAACTGTTCGGTGAATTGCGCCACCAGCGCCGAGGCCGGGCGGTGTAACGGACGAATCAGGCTGACGGTAAAGGGCACATCGATGCTGAATCGCCGCATCACCACCGCACCGCTGCTGGCGTAATCCACCGCCGTTAGCGGATTGACTATCGATAATCCTACCCCGGCGCGCACCATCGCGCACACCGAGGCGGCGCTATGGGTATCGAGCACCAGCCGCCGCGTGACATTCGCCTGTTCAAACTGCTGGTCGAGCAATTGCCGGTAACTGTCGGTCATGGATAGGCTGACGAAGGGCTGGTCGCGGAAATCCTCCGGTGTCAGCACCGTTTTGCCTGCCAGCGGGTGGCCGATGGGCAGCACGCAGACTTCGTTTAATTCCATCAGCGTTTGCCGCCCGGTGCCTGCGGGCGTATTCAGATTTTCCGTTAGCCCCAGATCGTGGCGCTGTGCCGACAACCACTCTTCCAGCAGCGGTGATTCCTGTGGGATGACGTGCAGGTTGAGTTCGGGGTAGCGTGCCAGCAGTGGCTGGCACACCTCGGGCAATAACGACTGGGAGAACACCGGCAGGCAAGCTACCGAGAGCGGGGCCTGCCTGAACTGGCGGATATCCTGTGCGGCGTTGATGATGCGCTCCAGCCCGTAATAAGAGTGCTGCACTTCCTCAAACAGCTGTAACCCTTGCGCGGTGGGGTGCAGCCGCCCGCGAATGCGCTCGAACAGCGGCATCTGCACCAGATGCTCGAAGCGCGCCAGTTCGCGGCTCACGGTGGGCTGCGAGGTGTTGAGCAGCGCCGCTGCTTCCGTCAGGTTGCCGGTGGTCATCACCGCGTGAAAAATCTCGATGTGGCGCAGGGAAATATTGGCCATCCGTTCCTCTTTGGTTCTGGTTATCCATATCAATAATGAATAGAGTGCGCGAAAAAGGATATTGGAATTATAGCCTGTGGGCCAGCACAATCCGTTCTATCTGATAACGTTTCGGTAATATCTCCATGCCACACGATTTGAATAACCTGTCTCATGCGCTGAATGCCGAGAGCCTGCGCGCGCTGCCTGCCCAGTTTGGTTGCCCGCTGTGGGCCTATGATGCGGCTACTATCGTTGAGCGCATCGGCCAGTTGCGCCAGTTCGACACGGTCCGTTTTGCCCAGAAAGCCTGTTCGAATATTCATATTCTGCGCCTGATGCGCCAGCACGGCGTGAAGGTGGATTCGGTGTCGCTTGGCGAAATTGAACGGGCGCTGGCCGCCGGTTTTGAGCCCGGTACGGACGCACACGAGATAGTGTTTACCGCTGATGTGCTGGATGACGCCACGCTGCAACGGGTGCATGAGCTGGCTATTCCGGTGAATGCCGGTTCCATCGACATGCTGCATCAATTGGGCACGCGCGCGCCGGGTCATCCGGTATGGCTGCGTATTAACCCCGGTTTTGGCCATGGCCACAGCCAGAAAACCAATACCGGTGGTGAAAACAGCAAGCATGGCATCTGGCATGAGCATTTGCCGCAAGCGCTGGCCGCTGTGCAGCAATATCATCTGAAATTAGTCGGCCTTCATATGCACATTGGCTCCGGCGTCGATTACGGGCATCTTGAGCAGGTGTGTGAGGCGATGGTGCAGCAGGTGGTGGCGCTGGGGCAGGATCTGGACGCGATTTCTGCGGGCGGCGGGTTGTCGATTCCGTATCGTCATGGCGGCGAGAGTATTGATACTCAACACTATTATGGCCTGTGGAACCGCGCGCGCGAGCAGATTGCCGCACATCTGGGGCATCCGGTGACATTAGAAATCGAACCGGGGCGTTTTTTGGTGGCTGAATCCGGGGTGATGATAGCGCAGGTGCGGGCGGTAAAAGACATGGGCAGCCGCCATTTCGTACTGGTGGATGCCGGTTTTAACGATCTGATGCGCCCGGCAATGTACGGCAGTTATCACCACATTACGCTGCTGGCCGGTGACGGGCGCGATTTGGCGGGCGTTGCCGCGCGAGAAACGGTGGTGGCCGGGCCACTGTGTGAATCCGGTGATGTGTTTACCCAGCAGGCCGGTGGTGGTGTGGAAACGATCGCGCTGCCACCTGCACAGGTCGGCGACTATTTAGTGTTTCATGATACCGGTGCTTACGGTGCATCGATGTCATCGAACTACAACAGCCGCCCGCTGATTGCCGAAGTGCTGTTTGAGCAAGGCCAGCCTAGGTTGATTCGCCGCCGCCAGACGCTGGACGAGTTGCTGGCGCTGGAGCGCGTCTAAGCGCGATGCCGGTACGTTGGCATGCTGAACGTTGACATGCCGTACGTTAGCATAGCGTTACGCGGCGACTTAGCGGGCATAAGGCCCTTTGCTCACCGATTCACGCAGTCTTAATGTGCCGGTAAAGGGGGCTATCGCGCTGACGGTTTCCCCTTGTGATAATTTCAGCGCCTGCGATATCGCGGCGCTGATCATCTCTTCAATCGGCAAATGTACGGTTGACAACGCCGGGCTAAGGTAGGCGGCGCTGGGAATATCATCAAAGCCGAACAGCGACACTTCGTGTGGCAAACGTTTGCCTGCCTCTGATAATGCTTTCATCGCACCGATGCACATATCGTCATTGCTGCAAAACAACGCGCTAAACCCAACGTCGTGTGCCAGCAGTTCCCTTACCGCCTGATAACCGCCTGGCACCAGATTATCGCCATGGATGACCCGCAACGGCTCATAGGCGATGCGGTGGTGAGCCAGCGCCTGACGATAACCCGCCAGCCGGGCACGGGCCGTTGGGGTATTGATAGGGCCGGTCACGCAGGCAATTTCCCGGTGCCCTTGCTGCACCAGATAATCCACCAACTGGAACACGGCCTGCTGTTGCTCGAACCAGACGCAGCGCTCCGGGGCCAGCGGTAAATGTCGGTTGATAACCACTATCGGAACACTGGCGTGCTCCAGCAGCGCCATCAGCGCGGTATCGGACATGTGACGGGTATACAGCACAATCGCATCACAGCGCCTGTCGGCCAGTAATTGCACCGCCTGTTGCTCGTCTTCCGGCGTATCGTGGCCGTCGGTGACGATCAGGTGTTTACCGCTGGTTTCGGTGCGTTCTGCGGCGCGGCGCAACAGGCGGCCAAAATAAGGGCCGTCGAAATTGGAGACCACTAACCCAAGGCTGCTGGAACTGCGCTGCGCCAGCGAACGCGCCAGAAAGTTGGGGCGATAGCCCAGCTCTTCCATGGCGTTGAACACGGCGTCGCGCGTGCTTTGCTTCACCTGACCTGTACCGTTGAGTACCCGTGATACCGTGGCTTTGGATACACCGGCGTGTTTAGCCACATCCAGCATCGTTATCATCGTTTTTCTTCCCTGTATTGCCGAATATTACCGACGTTGCTGACAGCATGGTTGCGTGTGTTGGCCACATACTAGCACACTGGAACGACGTCAGTAGGTGAAGTGCGGCATGTTGTGCGCCCGCAACCATCAGGCGTGGGGACGACCAAACAGTTCTTTGCGCAGTTGTACCATTTCGTCAGCCAGATCCCGGCATAGCATGGCGGTCATCAGGTGATCCTGCGCGTGTACCATGATCAGATTAACCGGCACTTTGCCTTCGCCTTCGTCCAGCCCGATCAGCCGCGTCTGGAGCTGGTGGGCCGCTTTGGCCGCCGCCTGCGAGGCCAGAAGTTGCGCATCTGCCGCCACCCAGTCCTGCGCGCGGGCGGCCTGAATCGCCATCATGGCGCAAGATCGCGCCTCGCCCGCGTTGATCAGCAGTTCCATCACCGTCTGTTCCATATCCCATTCCATCGTAATGCCCTCTTGGTATGCCAAAATTGGTGTTTTTTATGTTATTGGAATTCCAATGGTGGCTTGTGAGAACAATGTCACAGAAAAATTATTCGTTTGTTTTATTTTTGGTATGCCAAACGCGAAAGCGCTGAACCTGCCGTCCATTCTCTTGCGCGCGTAACGGCCACTACGGGGGCGATAGCCTCTGATAACAACAACCCCTGAAGTTCAGGTAAATCAAAGAGGTGGAGTTATGTCATTCAAGGATAGGGCCATCGATTCACTCGGATCGTTCGCCAACCAGTTCAACAGCCTGAGATACATCATGGCTATCAAAGCCTCGTTCATCACGCTGATGCCGGTGATCATCGTGGGCGCGTTCTCTGTGTTGATCTCCAACATGGTGCTGGACCCGAAGAACGGGCTGGCGAGTTTCGCTCTGTTTTCATTTCTGGCACCGCTCAAACCGATCATGAGCGGCATTAACTACGCCACGCTCAATTTCCTCACCATTGGTGCGGTGTTCCTGATAGGCATCGAGCTTGGAAAGATCAACGGCTCTCGTAGCCTGTTCCCCGGCTTGCTGGCGGTGATCTGCTTTATTTCTATTACCCCGACCACCATTGATATGGTGATCAACGGTCAGACGCTGCCGGTGAAAGACGTGCTGGCGCGCCAGTTCTCCGACACCAAGAGCCTGTTTCTCGGCATGTTTATCGCCATTGCGTCGGTGGAAATCTACTCGAAGCTGGAATCGGTAAACCGGCTGCGCATCAAGATGCCGGACAGCGTGCCGCCGAATGTGTCCGCGTCGTTCTCGGCGTTGATCCCGGCGATCATCACCGTGACGCTGGTGGCGACCTTCGGCTTTACCTTCCAGAAAGTGACCGGCATGTACCTGTATGACGCTATCTATAAGGTGGTGCAACAGCCGCTGGAGTCGGTGGTGCAGAGCCTGCCGGGGCTGTTGATCCTGATGTTTGTGGCACAGCTGTTTTGGGTTATCGGTATTCATGGCAACCAGATGATCAAACCGATCCGCGAGCCGCTGCTGTTGGGGGCGATTACGGTGAACATGACCGCGTTTGAGCAAGGGCATGAGGTGCCGAACATCATCACCATGCCGTTTTGGGACGTGTACATGAGCATCGGCGGCTCCGGGCTGACCATCGGGTTGTTGCTGGCGGTGATGATCGCCTCTAAACGCCGTGAAATGAAAGAGATAGCCAAGATCTCTTTCGGCCCCGGAATGTTCAACATCAATGAACCGGTGATTTTCGGGATGCCCATCATGCTCAACCCGATTCTGGCTATCCCGTTCATCATCACGCCGCTGGTCACCGGCACCATCGGTTACTTCGCCACCAGCATGGGCTTTGCCGGTAAAGCGGTGGTGATGGTGCCCTGGACTACGCCGCCATTGATTAACGCCTGGTTGTCTACTGCCGGTTCGATGGGGGCAGTGGTGACACAGGTGGTGTGCATCATCGTCGCCACCCTGATTTACCTGCCGTTCGTCAAGGTAGCGTCTCGTCGTGCTGAGCAGGCACAGCGTGAGGCGGAGTCAGAGGCCGCGGCACAGGCCAATGCATTGAAATAATGAATGTATGGCAATACTGAATCTAAGGGAGAACGGTAATGAGCAAGGTATCAATGGCCCTGCCTGAAGGTTTTATTCTGGGGGCGGCGGCGTCCGCCTGGCAGACCGAGGGGTGGTCAGGCAAGAAAAGCGGGCAGGATTCCTATCTGGATCTGTGGTACAAGCGCGATCGTCAGGTGTGGCACAACGGCTACGGCCCGGCGGTCGCCACCGATTTCTACAACCGCTACCGCGAAGACGTGGCGCTGATGAAGCAGGCTGGGCTGACGCATTTTCGTACCTCGATTAACTGGTCACGCTTCATGCTGGACTATGAAAACGGCGTGGTGGATGAAGAGTACGCCGCCTACATCGATAACCTGATCGATGAAATGCAGCGTGAAGGCATCGAACCCATGCTGTGCCTGGAACACTATGAGCTCCCGGCGGTGCTGTTCGAGAAATATCAGGGCTGGTCATCAAAGCTGGTGGTGGAGTGGTTCGTGCAGTATGCCGACGCCGTATTCGCCCGCTACGCTGGCAAAGTCAAACGCTGGTTCACCTTTAACGAGCCGATTGTGGTGCAGACCCGCGTCTATCTGGACGCGGTGCGCTACCCTTACCAGCAGGACACCGGCGTCTGGATGCAGTGGAACCACCACAAGAATCTGGCAACCGCCAAAGTGGTGCAGCTGTTCCGCGATAACGGTTACCACCGGCAGGGCGGCAGCATCGGGGTGATCCTCAACCCGGAAGTTACCTATCCGCGCTCCAGCGCGGCGCATGATGTGGCGGCGGCGCGCCTGTATGACTTGTTCTACAACCGGGTCTTTCTCGACCCGGCGCTGAAAGGCGAATACCCGGCGGAGCTGCTGGCGCTGCTGGAAAAGCATCAGGTGAAGTGGGATTACACCGAGGAAGAGCTGGCGATTATCCGCGCCAATACCGTGGATGAGGTGGGCATCAATCTCTATTACCCGCACCGGGTCAAAGCGCCCAGCCGGGCGTGGCACAGCAATACGCCGTTCCACCCTGCTTACTATTACGAGCATTTCGAGCTGCCTGGCCGCCGCATGAACAAGTCGCGCGGCTGGGAGATTAACCCCCGCATTATTTACGACATGGCGATGCGCCTGAAAGAGGAGTACGGCAACGTGCCCTGGTTTGTGTCGGAAAACGGCATGGGGATTGAAAACGAAGGCCAGTTCAAAGACAGTCACGGCGTGATACAGGACGACTACCGCATCGCGTTTATCGCCGAGCATCTTTACTGGACGCTGAAGGCGCGTGAAGACGGAGCCAATTGTCTGGGCTACATGCTGTGGGCGTTTACCGACAACGTCTCGCCGATGAACGCGTTTAAAAACCGCTACGGCCTGATTGAGATAGACCTGGAACACGACCGGCAGCGCAGAGCGAAGAAATCGGCCAGCTGGTTTCGACAGGTACGGGACAGCGGCGTGCTGGCGCTCGAACTGGACGATGAAGAGAAATAGGGGGAAAGATGAAACGGATCGTACTGGCCTGCTCGGCAGGCATGTCTACCTCGCTGGTGGTGACTAAAATGGAAAAAGAAGCGGCGGCGCGCGGTATGGAATACCAGATTTACGCTATCCCGGAACAGAACCTGCGCGATGAGTTGCAGACTTACGGCAATGACATTATCGCCGTGTTGCTGGGCCGCCAGGTGCGCTTCAAGCTGACGGAAAACAAAAAACTGACCGACGAGTATCACATTCCTATCGCCGTTATCGACTCGGTGGCCTACGGCACCCTGAACGGTGCAAAGGTACTCGATCAGGCGCTGAGTTTGGTAAACTGAGTTTGATTGCTGTAAACGTGAGCCGGTGTAGGACGACGCACCGGCTCGTGTTTAGGCTGTGGACCTGACGAACGCGGTGTGAAGCCGCAGTGACGATGACGAAAGGAAGCAGCCTGGTATCCGGCCCCGTGTCGGGGCGGCAGCGGTGTTCAATTCTCAGCTGTTCGGGGTGGCATTGTGACGAAGGTTGTGGTTCTACAAGACAGAAAGCAATACCAGGAAATAGGGTGTGACCTGCGGGAGAAAATCCAGCAGGGGGAGTACCCGGTCGGGGCGCGTCTTCCGCCGGAGCGGAATATTGCGGAAACCTACGGCGTGAGCCGCACCATCGTGCGTGAAGCCTTGCTGATGCTGGAGCTGGAAGGCACGGTGGATATCCGTCAGGGGTCGGGCGTTTATGTGCTGCGCGTGCCGTCGGCGGAAGAGCCGTCGCCAAATGCGCAAAACCGTATCGGTGCGTTTGAAATGTTGCAGGCGCGTCAGTTTCTGGAAAGCAATATTGCCGCGTTTGCTGCCCGCATGGTGACCCGCAATGACATTGATATCCTGCGGCGCACGCTGGAGCAGGAACAGGCGGCTATCGCCGCGAACGATTACCGCAGCGATTTCGATAAAATCTTTCACTTGCAGGTAGCAGGGGCGACCCAAAACCAGATGCTGCTGGAAACCGTCAGCAATATCTGGTCTTGCCGGGACGAAAGCCCCATCTGGCAGCAGCTTTACAGCCATGTCGGCAACCACGGTTATCGGCTGAAATGGCTGGCGGATCACCAGACGATACTGGCGGCATTGCGTCGTCGCGACGTCAGCGGCTCGTATCAGGCGATGTGGCAGCATCTGGAAAACGTCAAAACCACGCTGATGGAAATTTCTGACGCCGAAGCGCCGGAATTTGACGGCTACCTGTTCGATTCGGTGCCTATCTTTCAGGGAAAACTGGTCTGAGTATGACGACGATGGAATCTAAGGCAACGATAGGCTCTCCTGTCTCGATTGGCTATCTGGCGGATTATCCGCACTTTGAGGCGCAGGTTGCCGACTGGCTATGGCAGGCGTTTGGCGATGGTGTCAACCGGGCCTTTTTTGCCAGTGTGGTGCATCACAGCATGGATAAGCAGGCGCTGCCGCTGACGTTCGTGGCGCTGGCAGGCGACCAACTGGTCGGTACGGTCGGGCTGTGGCGCTGTGATCTGATAAGCCGCCAGGATTTAACCCCGTGGCTGGCGGCGCTGTATGTGGACGAACGCTACCGCGATCGCGGTCTGGGGGCGGATCTTCAGCGTTTTGTCATCGAATTCAGCCGCGAACGCGGTTTTGACTCTCTCTACCTGTACGCCAGTTTTAGCGGTTACTACGAGCGCCACGGCTGGCGTTACATCGGCGATGCACCCGAGTACCCCGATAAGCAGGTACGGCTGTACCACCGTTCTCTCGGCTGATTTGTGCTGTCTACAAACAGCCTTGTTGTTTTTTACTGCCGATTCATTTGCGAGTGGGGAGAAATTTCGTGCTTGATGACGTTGGTATCCCTTTGCAACATCGTCGCACGCACGACAAGGAGAGGCTCAAACGCCGCCTCTCCTTGACCACTGGCTGAGGGCTAAACCGTGCCGCTGGCGCGGTGCCTTCGGTGTTCGCCTTCGCTATTCGGGCCACCCGTGACGTGGTTACTCGCCCCATCCCTGGGGCTCGCCCTTCGGGCCAGCGTAAACGCTGTTCAAAAACGTTCCCGACGTTTTTGTCCGGCACGGCACGGGTTTTCGCGGCGTCCTGCCGCTCACCCGGCGAAGTCGCCTGCCTCAGCACAGTTTTTGACGCCGTAAAACCATTACCTTCAGCTAAAGGGACTTACCAGTGTCTGCTGCGTCTTAATGCCTTACTAATTTAGTGCCCATTATTCAGACTGGCGACGGAATGGCGGCGAATCAGCGTGGGATGAAACAGGTTGATGGCGTTGGGCAGCGGCGTGTTGTTGGCGAGCGCCAGTGCCATTTGCGCGGCCTGGGTCGCCATCGCGGTTATCGGATAACGGATGGTGGTCAGCCGCGGGCGCAGATAGCGCGATAACAGTACATCATCAAAGCCAATCAGCGACATATCCCTCGGTACGTCGATACCGTTATCGCTCAATACCGCCAGCGCACCGGCGGCCATCGGGTCGTTGTAGCAGGTCAGCGCCGTCATGGGTCGGCCTCGCTCCAGCAAGGCTGTCATGGCCTGCTCGCCACCGGTTTCATCCGGCTCACCGTAGGCAATCAGTTGCTCATCGAGCGCAATACCGTGCTCGGCCAGCGCATCCCGGTGCCCGGCGAGGCGGTCTGCGGCATCAGAAATATCGTGGTTGGAGCACAGAATGCCTATCTGCCGGTGCCCTTGTAAAATGAGATGTCGGGTGGCAAGCCAGGCTCCGTGGCGGTTATCGAGTGCCACACAGCGTGCTTCATACCCCGGCAGAATGCGGTTAATCAGCACCATTCCCGGCGCTTGCGCCATCAGTTGTGATAGCTCGTCATCGGTGATGGTTTTGGCATGAACCACCAGCGCTTCACAGCGATGGCGCAGCAACTGTTCGATAGCCTGACGCTCTTTGTGCGCCAGATGATAACCATTACCAATCAGCAGGAAATTTCCTGTGCGGTAGGCTTCTTGCTCTACGGCTTTGACCATGGTGCCGAAAAAGGGATCAGACACATCAGACACCACTAGCCCAAGGGTTTCGGTGGATTGCTGTGCCAGGGCGCGGGCGTTGGCATTGGGATGGTACTGCAACTGTTGCATGGCCTGAAGAACGGCGCTGCGGGCCTGTTCACTGGCTTTTGGCGAATCGTTAATGACGCGAGAGACGGTTGCGACCGATACGCCTGCCAGTCTGGCGACGTCCTTAATGGTGGCCATGAGATTTCCTGTGCTTGCTGACTCTAAATGAGTGTGCCAAATGGACGGACAGCCTGAGTGTCACGGAATTGGCGCACTACCGCAAGAGGTGGCGATCGCAACTTTGGCCATCGTCAGTTTAGCGCGGCTGCCAACGGGCCGCATGGTGGCTGTTCAGTGGGTGAAACGGGCGTGGACAGGCGTGTCACTGTCAGGTTATTCGTGCATTTTCACGCCTTTATTACACTCCTCCTGAGAATTTTACAGTTGGTTGCACTTCGAACGTTTATCTTTCGATTCTGCGCTAGTTATCCCACCGCACTCTCTTTAGAGTAGCAAGTCCCAGAGGTATTGATGGGTGACAAATCGATGTGTTCTTCACATTGAACCATTCAAATTGCACCAACCTACGCGGATGCGTAGGTTTTTTTTTGCCTGCGCTTTTTATTCTCCTAAAATCATACTGTTCGGCCCGATAACCCGCCCGTGAGGTGACGCTATCAGCGGGCGTTTGGATGACGGATGTCGCAACGGTTTATGGTATGGTGAGCGTTTTGGCACATCCAGACCGGGCAGGGCCGCAGGTAAAATATATCGGGAGAGGCGGGATGATTTATACCTTTTTACGCTGGTTACTAAAGAGCCTGTATCGTATTGAAATAACTGGCGATGAAAGCGTCTTCCGACAGCCAAGGCTCTTGATTACGCCAAACCACGTTTCTTTTTTGGATGGCGCGCTTATGGCGCTGTTTTTGCCGCTGCCCGCCAGACCGGTGTTTGCGGTGTATTCGAATATCGCCAACCGCTGGTTTATGCGCTGGCTGTCACCGTATATTGATTTTCTGCCGCTCGACCCCACCAAACCGCTGGCCATCAAGCAGCTTATCCGCCTGGTGGAGGCTGGCCGCCCGGTGGTGGTGTTCCCTGAAGGGCGCATTACCGTGACCGGCTCGCTGATGAAAGTCTACAGCGGTGCCGCGTTTGTGGCTGCGCGCACCGGGGCGAGTGTGGTGCCGGTACGCATCGAAGGCGCGGAGTTCTCGCCGTTTGGTCGCCTGGGCGGCGTGGTGCGCCGTCGTCTGTTCCCTAACATTTCCCTGCATTTTCTGCCGCCAAAAACGCTGGCTATGCCGGTGGCTGCCTCAGGCCGTGAGCGCCGGGAAAAAGCGGGGGAGGCACTGCACCAGATAATGATGCAGGCGCGCATGGCTGTGCGTCCGCGCCATACGCTCTATCAGGCGTTTTTGGCGGCCTGCGCCCGTTATGGCTACAGCAGCCCATGTATTGAAGACATCACGCTGAAGGAAGATCGCTATCACGGTTTGTTGAAAAAAGTGCTTGGTGTGTCGCGCATTGTGCAACGCTTTAGCGCCGAGCGGGAGGCGATAGGCGTCTTGCTGCCCAATACCACCGTCACGGCGGCGGTGATACTGGGGGCTTCGTTAGGCAACCGCATCCCGGCGATGCTGAACTATACCGCCGGGGCGAAAGGCATTCAGAGTGCGATGCGTGCCGCCTGCCTGAAAACCATTGTGACCTCGCGGCAGTTTCTGGAAAAAGGCAAGCTGACCCACCTGCCCGCACAAGTCAGTGAGGCCAACTGGGTCTATCTGGAAGATCTGAAAGCAACGGTAACGCTGGCTGATAAAGCCTGGATTGTGTTGCATTGGCTATTTCCGTGGCGTGCGGCTGCGGCGCAGCAGGCGGAGGATAGCGCCGTTATCCTGTTTACCTCGGGGTCGGAAGGTGAGCCTAAAGGCGTGGTTCACTCCCATGACAGCCTGCTTGCCAATGTAGAGCAGATCCGCTGCGTGGCCGATTTCACCCCGCGCGATAAGTTTATGTCGGCATTGCCGCTGTTTCACGCCTTCGGGCTGACGGTGGGGCTGTTAACGCCGCTGCTGACCGGTGCACGGGTGTTTCTCTACCCAAGCCCGTTGCACTACCGCATTGTGCCGGAACTGGTGTATGACCGAAACTGCACCGTATTGTTTGGCACCTCGACCTTCCTTGGTCATTACGCCCGCTTTGCCCACCCCTATGATTTTGCCCGCCTGCGCTATGTGGTTGCCGGCGCGGAAAGGCTCTCTGAGCGGGTGCGTGATAGCTGGCAGGCGCGTTTTGGCATTCGCATTCTGGAAGGGTATGGCGTGACAGAGTGCGCGCCGGTAGTGGCAATTAATGTCCCGATGGCCTGTCAGGGCCAAAGCGTCGGGCGTTTATTGCCGGGCATTGACGCCCGGCTGATACCGGTGGCCGGCATTGAGCGCGGTGGCTGCCTGCAACTGCGCGGGCCGAATGTAATGCAAGGGTATCTGCGGGTCGAACATCCCGGTGAACTGGAGCGCCCGGCGGCTCTCAACGCACAGGGCGTGCGTGAGGCGGGCTGGTATGACACCGGGGATATCGTCGCTCTGGATGAGGCCGGGTTTTGCACCATCATCGGCCGCGTGAAGCGGTTTGCCAAAATTGCGGGGGAAATGGTGTCACTGGAAGCGGTTGAGCAACTGGCCAGTCAGGTGTCACCACAGGCGCAACATGTGGCCTGCGCACGTCAGGATGCCAGCAAGGGTGAGGCGCTGGTGCTGTTTACGACCGAAGTGACATTAACCCGTGAGAGCCTGCTGGCGCAGGCGCGCCAGAACGGGTTGCCGGAACTGGCGGTGCCGCGCGACATCCGTTATCAGAAATGCCTGCCGCTGCTTGGTAGCGGCAAGCCCGATTTTGTTACGCTGCGCGCATGGGCGCAACAGCCTGCCGATACGCTTCATCAGGCGGATGCCACCGGGACGGCGACGGAGCAGCCGAAATGACGGGGACACGCACGACGACCGATTCTCTGTTTTCCCGAGGCATGAACGCGGTAATGGTGGCGCAGTTTTTTTCTGCCTTTGGGGATAATGCCCTGTTGTTTGCCACACTGGCGCTGGTGAAATCTCAGGCTTACCCCGAATGGAGCCAGCCGTTTTTACAGATGGGGTTTGTCGCTGCCTATATCGTGCTCGCGCCGTTTGTCGGCCAGTTTGCCGATAGCGTTGCCAAGGGCCGGGTGATGATGTTGGCCAACGCGCTAAAACTGACCGGTGCCTCGCTGATTGCGCTGGGGGGTAATCCGTTTTTGGGCTATACGCTGGTTGGCGTGGGGGCCGCGGCCTATTCGCCGGCCAAGTACGGTATTTTGGGCGAAATCACTCACGGCGGTCAGCTGGTCAAAGCCAATGGCCTGATGGAAGCCTCAACCATTGCGGCTATCCTCACCGGCTCTGTCGCCGGAGGCCTTCTGGCTGACTGGCATCTGTATGGCGCGTTGCTGGTGTGTGCGCTGGCTTACGCGATTGCGCTGGCCGCCAATGTGATGATCCCTCGGCTTGCGGCAGCCCGCCCCGGTGTATCGTGGCGTCCGTTACGGATGACCCAGGCATTTTTCTCAGCCTGTCGCCAGCTATGGCGTGACGGTGAAACCCGTTTTTCACTGGTTGGCACCAGTATGTTTTGGGGCGCGGGCGTCACGCTGCGTTTCTTACTGGTGCTGTGGGTGCCGCTGGCTCTGGGTATCCATGATAATTCGACACCGACATTGCTTAACGCGATGGTGGCGGTGGGGATTGTCATCGGGGCGGCGGCGGCAGGCAGGCTGGTGACGCTGGAAACCGTGCGCCGTTGTCTGCCTGCTGGCGTGTTGATTGGGGTGATGGTGGTGGTGTTTACCCTTCAGCACAGCCTTATCAGTGCCTATACCTGCCTGCTGCTGCTGGGGGCGCTGGGCGGCTTTTTTATCGTGCCGCTAAATGCATTATTACAGGCGCGGGGCCAGCAAAGTGTTGGGGCGGGCAATGCCATTGCGGTACAAAATCTGGGTGAAAATACCGCCATGTTGCTGATGCTGGCACTCTATTCACTGGCGGTGAAACTCGGGGTACCCGTGCGGGTGATTGGTTGCGTTTTCGGGGCGCTCTTTGCTCTGTCGATAGTGGCGCTGTGGGGATGGATGCAACTGACGCAGAGGCGGTATGGCGCGCAAAAAGGCCGTGCGGGCCGCGAATAACGGAGTAGCGATGAGTCTGATTTGGCATGACTGGGGTGTGAAAGACCTGAATGTTTACGCGCTGTATGACATTTTGCGTCTGCGTAGTCAGGCGTTTGTGGTTGAGCAACGCTGTGCGTATCAGGATCTGGACGGGCTGGATTTGATAGACGGCCACCGCCATATTACTGGCTGGCAAAATGGCCGCCTGATAGCCTGCGCACGTTTGCTGGCTCCTCATGACGGGCAGAATGCGGTAACGATTGGCCGGGTGGTGGTGGCACAGGAGGTGCGTGGCCAGCAGCTTGGTCAGCAGTTGCTGATGCACGCACAGGCGGCCTGCACGCGCCACTGGCCGGGGCGGGCGCATTACCTGTCGGCACAGGCGCACTTGCAAGCATTCTATCAGCAGTTTGGTTTTGTGGTGTGTGGCGCAGGCTACGATGAGGATGGCATTCCTCATGTCCCGATGCGCACCGCCGGATAGCGCAGGCCCGATACGCCCCCGCGGCTGTTCGCTGTTGATGCCGCCCCTGAGCGAGCGGCATTCGCTCAACTGGCGGAATGGGAGATGGTGCTACCGAGTTTTTGCACATCCTGACCGAAACCGCGCGCGGTGTTACAACCGCTCAGTGTTGCTGCCATCAACACGGTGGCAACCAATAATGCGAGGGTTTTCATGGTGTTTTACCTTACTTGTCGTGGTGTTGTATGCCGCACTACTCTTCGTTAAGAAACTGCTCCAATAGCGAATTCAGAAACAGTTTGCCATGCGCCGTCACCTGCCAGTGCTGCGGGGTTTGCGTCAGGTAGCCTTGTGCCAGTGCGGCGTCAATCTGGTGCGCAATGGCACTTTGTGCCACACCGGTATAGGCGGTGAAATCGGCGCGTGGCGCAGGCTCCAGCAGGCGAAAGCGGTTCATGAAAAACTCGAATGGCCGCTCACTCATGGCGACGTCGTTGCACTGTTGCAGGTAGTTGCCCTGCATGTAACCGCGTGGGTGACGGGTTTTTACTGTGCGCATAATGCGGCCATCTTCAAACGTCAGTTTGCCATGCGCGCCACAGCCGATGCCAAGGTAATCGCCAAAACGCCAGTAGTTCAGGTTGTGCTGGCATTGATAGCCTGGCTTTGCATAGGCCGATGTTTCGTATTGCTGATATCCGGCGTCACTGAGCAGGCGGTGGCCTTGCTCGAAAATCTCCCACAGCGCGTCATCGTCCGGCAGCACCGGCGGGCGTGAGCCGAACAGGGTATTCGGCTCAATGGTTAACTGATACCACGACAGGTGCGGCGGGTTGAGCGCTATTGCCTGACGCAGGTCATCGAGCGCTTCATCCAGTGACTGATCGGGCAGGCCATGCATCAAATCGAGATTGAAGCTGCCAAGCCCGAGGCTTGCTGCCAGATGGGCGGCGCGTATGGCTTCCTGCGGGCCGTGAATGCGCCCAAGCCGGGTGAGTTTCTCTGCGCTGAAACTCTGCACGCCGATAGAAATGCGGTTGATACCCGCCTGCTGGTAGCCGCTAAACCGGTCGGCTTCCACCGTGCCGGGGTTGGCTTCCATGGTGATTTCTGCCGTTGCAGACAGCGGCAGGCGCGCCCGCACGCCATCGAGCAGTTGCTGCATCGCACGGGCGCTGAGCAGGCTGGGCGTGCCGCCGCCAATAAAAATGCTGTGCACAGGGCGATGGCTTGCCAGCGGCAGGTCAGCATCAAGGTCGGCCAGCAGGTGCGCCACGTAATCATCGTGCGGCACCTCACCTTTGAGCGCGTGGGAGTTGAAGTCGCAATACGGGCACTTTTGCACACACCAGGGAATGTGGATGTACAGGCTCAGTGGCGGCAGCTTAAGCATGGTTTAGTGCATCCAGTAACTGACGCAGCGCCTGCCCCCGGTGCGAATGGGCATGCTTCTCTTCCCGGCTCAGTTCCGCTGCGGTTTTCCCAAGAGCCGGTACGAAGAAAATTGGGTCGTAACCAAAACCGCCCGTGCCAGACGGTGCACGGGTGATGACGCCCTGCCAGTTGCCGTGGCACACCAGCGGCGTTGGGTCATCGGCGTGGCGCAGGTACACCAGAACACAGTGGAAACTGGCCTGACGGCGTTCATCCGCCACCGCTTTCAGCGCAATCAGCAGTTTTTCCAGGTTTTCGCTATCACTGGCTTCTTCACCGGCATAGCGTGCCGAATAAATACCCGGCGCACCGCCCAGCGCATCAACGGCAAGCCCCGAGTCATCGGCGATGGCAGGCAAACCGGTTGCACGGGCGGCGTGGCGCGCTTTGAGAATGGCATTTTCGATAAAGGTCAAACCGGTTTCTTCGGCAGAATCGACACCCAGCGCGGTTTGTGCCACCACATCAAGACCGAAATCTGCCAACAGACCGGCGAGTTCACGCACTTTACCGGCATTACCGGTCGCTAACACCACTTGTTGCATCTGTTTTTCCTGCACTGTTTGAAGAAGGTACTCAGGGGATAAGACCCGCGATATCCGTCGGGATGGCCTGCGGGGCGATGATTCTAATCTGTTTGTGACGCCCGAGCTCGCCCTTTTCAATTTTCACGCAGCCTTTGGCCACACGAAATTGTTTGGCGAGGAATTTGATTAAGTGGGCATTGGCCTGCCCATCTACCGGTGGAGCCGTGATGGCGACTTTCAGCTCATCGCCATGCAGCCCGACAATCTGGTCACGGCTGGCTTTCGGCTGAATATACAGCCGAATCACCAGCCCGTCTTCGCAATGACTGATGGCACTCACAGCAAAAACCACAGCCCCGGGAAAAAGTCCATGCCGAGGTAGTTAAGCAGATAAAGCACCAGAATCAATGCCATTGGTGCGAAATCCAGCCCGCCGGTGGCCGGTAAAATACGCCGGAAAGGGCTCATTAGCGGTTCGGTTAACTGGTGGAGCATGTAGTCTACCGGGCTGCGGCCCTGACTGACCCAGCTCATCAGCGAGCGGATAATCACCACCCAGAACACCAGATAACCGGCAGACTTCAACAATGCCAGTAACCCGACCACCAGATTAATCGGGCTTAACGAGAGTGAGCCGACCTGAATTAACAGCAACAGCGGGTATTTCAGCGTGGTGAGTAAAAAAGCCAGCAGTAACGAGGCGCTGTCGATAGGCCCAAGCGAGGGGATGATGCGGCGCAACGGCCCGATAATCGGCTGAGTGAGTTTGACCACGAACTGCGCCAGCGGGTTGTAAAAATCACTGCGTGTCCACTGCATCCAGATACGCAGTAACAGTACCATCACGTACAGGTCAAGCAGGGTCTTGACCAAAAAAGTCAGGGTCAACATAAGACGGTCATTCCTTCAGTAAAAGTCACGTTTCAGACAGCAATCAGAACAGCGATTCCATTTCTTGTGCCCGGTGTACCGCCGCCTGCATGGCATCGGCGACGGCCTGGCCGAGCTGGCGTTCATTAAACACGCGCAGCGCCTCGGCGGTGGTGCCGCCTTTGGAAGTGACGTTTTCGCGCAGTTGTGACAGCGCAACATCCGGGCTGGCTTCGACTAATGCGGCCGCACCGCTGGCCGCTTGCTGCACCAGCAGGCGCGCGGTATCGGCATCAAACCCCTGGCGCATCGCCTCTTGCTGCATGGCTTCCATAAACAGGAAGAAATAAGCAGGAGCGCTACCTGCGGCGGCAATCACGCCGTTAATCTGCGACTCGTCGGCAACCCAGCACAACTTCCCGACGCTCTCCATTAGCCCGGCGGCGAAGGCGCGATCGGCGTCGTTCACCCCGGCGGGGGCGAACAGCCCGCTCATCCCCTTGCCCACCAGCGACGGTGTATTGGGCATAATGCGCACGATATTGAGAGACGCCCCCAGCAACTGACGAAAACGCGCGACACTGACGCCTGCGGCAATCGACAACACCAGCTTGCCACTGAAATCCACATGCGGTGCCAGTGCCTCACAGACGCCCGCCATCAATTGCGGTTTCACGGCCAGTACCACCACATCGGCTGCGCGGGCGCAGGCCACATTGTCACTCAGGCTGGTGGTGCCGTAACGGGCAGCCAGCGCATCGCGGTGCGTGGTGGAAGGGGCGCTGACGCAGATATGGTCAGCGGGATAGCCGCTGTCCATCAGCCCGGCAATAATCGCCTGTGCCATGTTCCCTGCGCCGATAAAGGCTATTTTACGGTGTTCCATCGAATTCTCGCTGTTGGTCTGTCTGTGGTTATCTGGCGTTAAGAGGCCGGGGTGGCGTAATCACGCGCACCAAAAATGGCCGTGCCGATGCGAACCAGCGTGCTGCCTGCTTCTATTGCCGCCGCCATGTCGTCGGTCATGCCCATCGATAAGGTATCCAAAGTGCCATAATCCGCATTAAGTTGCAGAAAAAGTTCGGTCATTTGGCGAAATACCGCCAACTGGTGCGCGTGGTCTGTCTGGGGCGCAGGAATGGCCATCAGCCCGCGCAGCCGCACATTCGCCAGCCGGGCAACGCCAGCGGCGAGTGCTGGCAAGTCACCAGCCAGTACGCCGGATTTGCTCGCTTCTTCGCTGATATTGACCTGAAGTAACACATTTAGCGGCGGTAAATGCGCCGGGCGCTGTTCACTCAGGCGTTGGGCAATACGCAGCCTGTCAATGGTATGGCACCAGTCAAAGTGCTCGGCCACCGCCCGGCTTTTATTGGACTGCAATGGCCCGATGAAATGCCACTCCAGCGCCAGTTCCGGGTGGTGCGTTTGAAAATAGCGCACCTTTTCGCAGCCTTCCTGCACGTAGTTTTCGCCAAATGCCCGCTGACCCGCGGCAATGGCTTCTTCGAGGGCGCTCACAGGTTTGGTTTTGCTAACGGCAAGCAGAGTAATGTTTTCTGGCGCACGCCCGCATTGTGCTGCGGCGTTCAGGATTCTTTGCCGCACGTCCTGTAGATTTTGCTGCACGATTGTTGTCGTCATGATGATTCAGGAGGCCAGTCAATGGATGTGAGTGAATGGGTGAGGTCTAGTGTAAAACAGAATGCTTCCGATCTGCACCTGTGTAGCGGTTATCCGCCGGTATGCCGCATTAATGGTGCGCTGGTGGCCGATGCCCGTACGCCTTCGTTGCAGCATGCGGATCTTGAGAGGTGGTATCGCAATTGGCTCGAACCTGCCTGCGAGCAACAATTGCAACAATACGGGCAAACCGATTGTGCACTGACATTGCCAGACGGCACGCGCCTGAGAGCGAACCTGTTTATGCAGCGTCTGGGGGTGTCGATTGCTTTGCGTCTTATACCCGCTCAGCCACCGGACTTGGCGGCGTTGAGTGCGCCGCCAGTGCTGGAGACGTTGCTGAACTGTACCGATGGCCTGATGCTGGTGACAGGGGCGACCGGCAGCGGGAAATCGACAACGCTTGCAGCGATGGTGGCCGCACTGAATCACCGCTGTGCGCGTCATATCATCACACTGGAAGACCCGATTGAGTTTTTGCATCGCGGTCAGCAGTGTCTTATTCAGCAGCGGGAAATTGGCCGGCATAGCGAGGGTTTCAGCAGTGCGTTGCGGGCGGCGCTGCGTGAAGACCCGGACGTGCTGTTACTGGGTGAACTGCGTGACCGGGAAACTATCCAGCTGGCATTAACGGCAGCCGAAACCGGCCATCTGGTGCTGGCGACGCTGCATACCCGCCGTGCGGTTCACGCGGTAGAACGGCTGGTGGAGGTGTTCCCCGCAGAAGAAAGGGCATTTGTTCGCACACAACTGGCCGCCAGCCTGCAAGCCGTGGTTGCGCAAAAATTACTGCCCGCCTCTGGCGGCGGGCGTGTGGCATTATTTGAGGTGTTGATAGCGACACCGGCGGTCAGTCACCTGATTCGTGAAGGAAAAACGCATCAGTTACTCAGCCTGCTGCAAACCGGGAGTCAATTCGGTATGCAAACGTTTGAGCACAGCTATCAGCAGCGGCGTCGTGAAGGCCGACTGCCGGATGATGCCGCTGATGGCCTGTTTTCATCATAGTTTGGTCATCTTATCGTGTGGCCACCTTTATCTTAGGTGTTGCCAGCGGCCTATTGTGATTTGGTCAACGAGGTGTTGGCCGTGGCTTGTAACATGGCGGTAAACTCACATGCCGGAACCGGGCGCGAAAACAGGAATCCCTGGGCATAGTCGCAACCGATGCGTGCCAGCGTGCTGCACTGTTGCGGTGTTTCGACGCCTTCGGCCACGACTTTCAGGCCCAGGCTGTGTGCCATGGCGACAATAGCCACGCACAGCTCGAACCCGACGCCTTCAAGGTCTTCAATAAAAGAGCGATCGATTTTCAGGCAGTCGATATCGAATTTTCTGAGATAGGCAAGCGACGAATAACCGGTGCCGAAATCATCGATGGCGATTTGTATACCGGCTTCGCGAAACAGGTGCAGGTTGTTGTTTACCCGCGATTCTGCATTCAGCAGCAACCCCTCGGTAATTTCGATTATCACGGCGCTACCATCCAGTTCTTGCCGTGCCAGCTCTTGAACCCAGTCCATATCGGCAAAGTCTTTACAGCGTAACTGAATGGGAGACTGGTTAATGGCGACCTGAAAATGGGCATCGAACTGTTTGCGCCACTGTGCGAGCTGGTGAATCGCCTGGCGGGCTATCCAGTCACCGAGCGGAACTATCATACCGGTCTCTTCGGCCAGGGGAATAAACTCCGCCGGGCTGACCATGCCGCGAGTGGGATGATGCCAGCGTACCAGCGCCTCGGCTTTAACCACCCGATGGGTGGCAAGCTCAATGATAGGCTGGTAGTAAACCTCGAACTGCTCATGGGCAATGGCATTGCGCAGATCGCTGGTCATGCGCAGGCGTGCGCGCGCAGCCTGGTGCAGGGCGGGAGTGTAATAGTGAAAGCAGTTACGTCCGGCACTTTTGGCGGCATACATCGCCTGGTCAGCATTTTTGAATAAGTTGTCCAGTGTGTCGCTGTCATTGGGGAAAAAGGCAATACCGATACTTGCCGAAACCAGCATGCTTTCGCCTTCAATGTCGAACGGTTGTGCCAGTTGTTCGAGCAGGGTTCTGGCCATGCGCTCGCTATCGTCGAGGCGGATAAGATCGGTCAGGATAATGGCAAACTCATCTCCCCCGAGGCGAGCGAGGGTATCGACTCCCTGCACATACTCGGTAATGCGCGTTGAGACGGCAAGCAGCAGCGCATCGCCTGCGCTGTGTCCCAGGCTGTCGTTGACGGATTTGAAATGATCGAGGTCTATCAGCATCAGCGCCATCGGCTTGCCACTCAGCCTGGCGCGTTCAACGGCACGCTCGAGGTTGTCCTGAAACATATGGCGGTTTGGTAACGTGGTTACGGCATCGTAGTTAGCCTGCCGCCAGATGAGCTCTTCTTGTTTTTTGCGCTGGGTGATGTCGGAGAACATACCCACATAGTTCAGAGGATTGCCTGCACTGTCCTTCACCACATTGATGGTCATCTCTTTGAGAAAATCGCTGCCGTCTTTCTTGCGATCCCACATTTCCCCCATCCACAGCCCTTCTGCGTGTATGGTTTGCCACATCGCATCATAGAACGCGGGATCGTGTCGTGGTGAACGCAGCATATTGGCCTGCTGGCCGACGATGTCCGTGGCGCTATAGCCGGTCAGGCGGGTGAAGGCCGGGTTGATAGCAATAATTCGATTGCTGGTATCGGTGACGATGATGGCTTCCTGACTGCTTTCATAAACAGCGGCGGCTATCTTCATTTGTTCACGGGCTTTTTGCCGTTCGGTAATATCAAGTACGTATACCAGCCTGTCGGCACGAGAACCTTGCTGTGCAAAAGGAACCGATTCAGACCACACGGTCAGGACGGTGCCATCGCGACGCATCACCGTCCATTCTCCACCTAAGCTGCCGCCATTATCCAAAAAGTTCTGGTGGCGAGCCAGTACGGATGCATGGGCGGACTCGGGGAACACCATCGTAAAGCGATGGTTAATCATTTCTTCCTGGGTGTAACCATAGATAGCGCTATAGGCGGGGTTAACGGTGACATAGTTTCCGTCATAACTGATAACGGCAATGCCTACCGGACAACGGTCAAGAATAGCCTGAAACAGACTTTCCGTATTCCATGAAGAACCTGTCATCATTCACCTCATCTATTCATGCTGTTTTTATGACAAACCGCGCAGGCGAACGGGCAACAACATAGCGAGAGTGTGATAGCAATAGTGTTGTTATTCACCCTCACACGATTATTTGTCATCACAGCATTACGGTCATGACAGTGATGATGTTGCCATCCGATGCGGGACGCGCTGTTACGGCTTGTGCTGTGTGTTTTGTTTCTGATTTTTTGATTAATTATTTTTAAAGTGAATGTATTTGCTGGCATCAAACCGGGGCGACGAAGCAGAGGTGAACCGGTTTGATGCCGTGATGCGCCCCACGAATTTTCTTGTCACTCATGTTGAGCCAATAACCCTATCAGAGAAATTATCGACCATGAGCGGCAACTTCTGAGAGGCCCCATTGAATTTAAGGAAAAAAAATCAGCGACAAGCGAAAAGATCAGGCTATCTGGTGGGTTGCAGTAATGACGGGCAGGTAAGTCAGGGGAGGAGCATTGAGCAGCTAAACGGCGGGCGGTAAATGAGTCATTGATAGATAAGCCATACTGCATGTTCTCCGGCAGGTGGTGTCATCATCACCTGCGGTAGCGGTCAACGCCTTGGCTGGGGCACGGTTGGCCGGACTGGCTGAGCGATGTCGTTTACCCGAACCGGTGCACTCGTTCAGTGTCACGTTGCATGATGACCTGCCCGTGACGAATCGAGACGCGCGCTTTAGCCTGACGGCGAACCGCCTCATAGTCGTCCGGTGCATCCAGAATCACCATATTGGCCGGCCGGCCCACCGCCAGGCCGTAACGCTCGCCGAGATGCAGCGCACGGGCACTGTTATCGGTGACAAAATCCAGACAGCGTTGCAAGTCTTTGTAGCCCATCATGTGGCAGATGTGCAGCCCGGCATCAAGCACCCGCAGAATGTTGCCATTACCGAGCGGATACCACGGGTCTTGTATGGAATCCTGGCCAAAGCAAACGTTGATACCGGCACGGTCAAGTTCTGCCACACGGGTCACGCCCCGGCGTTTAGGGAAACTGTCAAAACGGCCTTGCAGGTGGATGCTCTCGGTCGGGCAGGAGATAAAATGAATGCCTGAACGGTGCAACAGGCGGAACAGCTTCGCGCAGTAGGCGTTGTCATAAGAACCCATCGCAACGGTGTGACTGGCGGTGACGAGCTCGCCCATGTTTCTGACCCGTGCTTCTTCTGCCAGGACTTCCAGAAAACGTGAATTTGGGTCGTCGGTTTCATCGCAATGGACGTCCACCAGACAACCGCTATGTTCTGCCAGATCCATCAGAAACTTGATGGAGCTGACGCCCTGTTCGCGTGTGTTCTCAAAATGCGGGATACCGCCGACCACATCCGCACCAAGTGCGATGGCGCGCGCCATCAGCGCACGGCCATCCGGGTAGGATTCAATTCCTTCTTGCGGGAAGGCGACGATTTGCAGGTCGATAACATCGCGGGCTTCGGTTTTGACTTCCCGCATTGCTTCGAGTGCCGCCAGCGTCGGGTCAGTCACATCAACATGCGTGCGCACATGCTGAATACCGTGATCGCGCAGCATAGCGATAGCCGCATGCGCCCGGCGCTTGGTGTCTTCGTGGGTGATGGTCGCCTTACGCTGGCTCCAGCGCTCAATGCCTTCAAACAGCGTGCCGCTCATGTTCCACTGCGGGTCGCCCGCGGTGAGAGCCGCATCCAGATGAATATGTGGCTCGACAAACGGCGGAATAACCAGTTGCCCGTCGGCATCAATGCTATCCGGGCTGACGAGTAACGTGTCGGGTTGCGCCGTGATAGCGGCAATCACGCCCTGATGGCATTGCAGCGTATACAAGCCCGGCTGGTGGCGTAAAACGGCATTAATAATCTTCATTCACCCCTCCTGTGTGTATCGCTGCGCTGCCTGTTTGGTCTGCCCGCTGTGATGACCATAACGAAGAGCCGCATGATGCACCAACGTGATGTTTTAGCGCGTTGGTGCAAAATTAACGCCCGCTAAGGTCTGGCAAGGCTACTGTAGCAGGCCTCTGTGCTGCTCGATGCGAAACATTGCCATGGCTTGCACCAACTGACGCGATTGCTCTTCCAGTGACTGGGTGGTGTCGGTTGAGGCTTTCACCAGCGTGGCATTTTGCTGGGCCACTTTATCAATCTGGCTAAAGGCGATGTGCACCTGCTCAATGCCCTTGTGCTGTTCTTGTGAAGCGTAAGAAATCTCTTTCATCAGCGTGGTGATGCGGGTGATTTCATCGGCCACTTCATCCATGGTTTCCCCGGCTTTGGCAGCCAGATCAAGCCCTTCTGTCACATGGGATTGCGAATCCATGATAAGCGCCCGAATCTCTTTCGCCGCCTGGCCGCTGTGCTGGGCCAGATTGCGAACCTCGCCCGCCACCACCGCAAACCCTTTCCCTTGTTCACCGGCACGCGCAGCTTCAACGGCGGCGTTCAGGGCCAGAATATTGGTCTGAAACGCGATGCCGTCTATCACACCGAGAATGTCGCTGATGCGTTTGGCGCTGTTGGCGATTTCACGCATTTTTTCCACCACGTAATTGACGGATTCATTACCGCGATCGGTGGTGCTGGATACCTGATTCGTGAGCTGGTGCGCCAGCTCGGCATTGTCCGCGTTGCGCTTGACGGTCGCACTGAGTTCTTCCAGGCTGGCACTGGTTTGTTCCAGTGCCGCGACAGATTCTTCGGTGCGTTCGGCCAGATGGCGGTTGCCGCTAAACAGCTCCCGGCTGCCCTGGTCGATTTGCTGGCTGGCATCGCGCACCTGACTGACCGAGTCGAGTAGCGCCAGTTGCATCCGTTCAATGGCGTCACTCAGCCGCCCCAGTTCGTTACTGCCGCCTTGCGTAATGCGGTGAGTCAAGTCACCGGAAGCAACGTGCTCAAGTTGTTCAATGGCGCTATCAAGCGGTTTCAGCAGCATATGGCGCAGCGCCAGCCAGCCGAGTACCACTAACAGCAGTGACATTACGCAGGCGACAGCAATCAGCAGCAGCATCAGTCGCTCGTTAAGATTGGCCTGCTGGATATGCTGCCCGGACAGTTGCTGAGAATAGAGACGGAAGTTTTGAATGGATTTATCAAAGGCGTCGCTTAACGGCGTCAGGTTGTTTTCCAGTAACGTGTAGTATTCATCGGTATACTGTTTTTTCAACGAGTCCAGCATGGGTTTAAGCCCTTGATTCAGGTAGTCCTGATAGCTTTTTTGCACCTGCTGGGCCAGTTTTTGCTCCTGCTCGCTATTGGTCTGTATGGTGTTGAACTGGCGTATGTCTTTTTCTGACTGTTGTACATACACATCCAGTTTTTCGGTTTCTTTCGCCCCAACATCCAGCAGGCCAATTTCAATCTTACGTACCGCCAGCGTGGCGGAGGCTCTGGCGCGCAGCGTCAGGTTATAGCCATTCATCAGTGAGCCCAATTGCTCACCCTGAATTTGATTCAGTGCGGTCAGTGAGTCCCGACTCTTGTTGATGGCCTGAATCCCCATACCACTGACGAGCAGCAACAGCAGTGTGATGACAGACAGCAATGTCAACAAACCGGTACGGATGGAGAGATTTTTCAAACGCATGGTTCCATTTCCTAGTGTGTGCAGAGCAAAAAAACACTGGCAAAGCCGGATTGGATTTGCCGTCCGTTAAGATAATGTCGCAGGGTATTTTTGTTCAGAACATAACAGATGAAACAACCACTGAGGAAGCATGATTCTCTTATCTTTTGTGTCTTAAAATATAAAGATTAGCGGAAATTCTGCTTTAGGAAGAATTGTCTGGTGCTAAATAAATTCGCCCCCCGTCTGCCACTGGTTTATCATCTGCTGATAAAAAATGAACATAACGTGCGCGAGCCGTGGCAGGTGGCGTTCTTCCCGGTTTCAGGCGGTGTTTCTTCAGGGCAGTTTTTGACTGTCTGGCAATGTACCCAGAGGTTTCTGTGCAGTTAACAAGTTTTACGGATTATGGTTTGCGGGCGCTGATTTATATGGCGTCATTGCCGGATGGCCGCATGACCAGCATCTCAGAAGTGACCGAGGTGTATGGCGTTTCGCGCAATCATATGGTGAAAATTATTAATCAGCTCAGCCGCGCCGGGCTGGTGATGGCCGTGCGCGGCAAAAACGGTGGCATCCGGCTGGGGCGTGACCCGGCGACGATCCGCATCGGTGATGTGGTGCGCGAGCTGGAACCGCTGTCGCTGGTTAACTGTAGCGAGGGATTTTGCCATATCACGCCCGCCTGCCGTCTCAAGCAGGTATTGCAACAAGCCGTGCAGAATTTTTTGCAGGAGCTTGATAAATATACGCTTGCCGACATGGTGAACGAAAACCCGCCGCTCTATAAATTACTTCTGGTTGAATAAGCCTGTTCAGCCGCTTGCTGATGACAACGGAGAAACCGCAATGTCACAAGATCCGTTTCTGGAACGTGAAGCAGAAAAATACGAATTCCCCATTCCCAGCCGTGAGTTTATTTTGGCACACCTTGCCAAACGGGATACCCCCATCAGCCGCGAGGAACTGGCCGCTTCTCTTGAACTGAGCGGAGAGGAACAACTGGAAGGGCTGCGCCGTCGGTTGCGCGCCATGGAACGCGACGGGCAACTGGTGTTTACCCGTCGTCAATGCTACGCCTTGCCGGAAAAACTTGATTTACTGCGCGGTACGGTACTGGGCCATCGTGACGGCTATGGTTTTTTGCGGGTCGAGGGGCGCAAAGACGACCTCTACCTCAGTGCCGAGCAGATGAAGACGGTGATTCATGGTGATGTGGTGCTGGCCCAGCCGCTCGGCGAAGACCGCAAAGGACGGCGCGAAGGGCGCATTGTGCGTATTCTGGAGCCGCGCACCAGCCAAATCGTCGGGCGTTATTTCACCGAAGCAGGCACCGGTTTTGTGGTGCCTGACGACAGTCGCCTGAGCTTTGATATCCTCATCCCGCCTGAGTTTATTGGCGGAGCCCGCATGGGGTCTGTGGTGGTCGTGGACTTGACCCAGCGAGGCACCCGTCGAACCAAGGCTATCGGTAAAATTGTTGAAATCCTGGGCGATAATATGGGTACCGGGCTTGCGGTTGATATCGCTTTGCGTACCCATGAGATTCCCCACAGCTGGCCGCCAAAAGTGGAAGAGCAGGTCAGTTCGCTCACCGATAAAGTGCCCGAAAGCGCCAAAGCAGGCCGCGTCGATCTGCGCACATTACCGCTGGTGACGATTGACGGTGAAGATGCGCGCGATTTTGACGATGCGGTTTACTGTGAGAAGAAACGCGGCGGCGGCTGGCGGCTGTGGGTGGCGATTGCCGATGTCAGTTACTATGTTCGCCCTGGTACGCCGCTGGATCACGAAGCGCGCGCGCGCGGCACCTCGGTGTATTTTCCGTCACAGGTTGTGCCGATGCTGCCGGAAGTGCTCTCCAATGGCCTGTGTTCACTCAACCCCCAGGTTGACCGTTTATGCATGGTCTGTGAGATGACGGTTTCCGCGCAGGGTAAACTGTCCAGCTATAAATTTTATGAAGCGGTGATGAGCTCACATGCCCGTCTGACCTACACCAAAGTGTGGAGCATTCTGCAAGGTGACTTGGAATTGCGCGAGCATTACGCCTCGCTGGTGGCACCACTGGAAGAACTGCACCGCATGTACAAGGTGCTGGAAAAAGCCCGCGAAGAGCGTGGTGGTATCGCTTTTGAAACAGAAGAAGCCAAGTTCATTTTTAACGCCGAGCGCCGTATCGAGCGAGTGGAAGCGGTGGTGCGCAACGATGCGCATAAACTGATTGAAGAGTGCATGATTCTGGCGAATATTTCAGCGGCGAAATTCGTTGAGAAGAGTGAAGAACCGGCACTGTTCCGTGTGCATGATCAACCGAGTGAAGATCACGTTCTGGCATTGCGCAGCGTGTTGGGTGAACTGGGGCTGTCGCTCGGCGGCGGCATGAAACCGCAGCCAAAAGATTATGCCGAGCTGATGGTGGCGATTGCTGACCGCCCGGATCGTGAGATGCTGCAAACCATGCTGTTGCGCTCCATGAAACAGGCCATCTATGACCCGGAAAACCGGGGGCATTTTGGTCTGGCGCTGACCTCGTATGCCCACTTTACGTCACCGATTCGCCGCTATCCTGATTTGTCGCTGCATCGCGCCATCAAATATATCCTGAGCGATCGTAAAGCGCGCTGGACGGCAACCGGTGGCTGGCATTGCGATTTCAATGAGATGCTGCAACTGGGTCAACACTGCTCAATGACCGAGCGCCGGGCAGATGAAGCCACCCGCGATGTGGCTGACTGGCTGAAGTGTGATTTTATGCAAGACCATGTCGGTGAAGCGTTTACCGGCATTATCGCCAGTGTCACCGGCTTTGGCTTTTTTGTGCGTCTCAACGATCTGTTCATCGATGGTTTGGTGCATGTTTCTACCCTGGATAATGACTACTACCGTTATGACAATGTTGGTCAGCGGCTGATTGGCGAGTCCCGCGGTCAGACGTATCGCCTCGGCGATGAAGTGCGTATTCGTGTTGAAGCGGTGCACATGGATGAGCGTAAAATCGATTTTGCGCTGGTTTCGTCATCACGTAAGGTGCGCGGTGAAGGTAAAACCGCGCGTGACCGGGCAAAGAAAAACGCCGGGGATGAGGCAAAAACACCGCGTCGTCGTCGCACCGGGCCACGGACTAATTTTGAGCCAGACAGCGCCTTTCGTGCGGACAGTGACGGCAAGCGTAAACCGGCTGCCAAAGCGAAAACTGACAAGTCAAAAACCGACAAGCCAAAAACCGACAAGGCAAAAACGGGCGTGAAGGCGTCGGCAAAGGCGAAAAAAAACGCGGAGAAAACGCGTAAAATTGCCGAGGCAACGCGGGCAAAACGGGCCAGTAAAAAGGCCAAACCGGCGCAGCCATAGCGGCTGCGTGTTATCACGGCCAGCTCAGGTGCGGCATGGTGCGTTTTTCGCACCATGCCGTTTTCATGCCAGAGCGCTGTGTGGCAGTGTTTTCGTTTTAGATATCATGGTATTAAAAGATTTTTACTAACGTGATTAATTATGGCAAGGGCCGTTTGCAGCGGCTCTGTAACCTGTTTGAAGAGCATTCATGAGTGAAATTATTTATGGCATCCATGCGGTGAAAGCCCTGCTGGAGCGCGATCCACAACGTTTTCTGGACGTGTTTACCCTCAAAGGGCGCGAAGATCGCCGCCTGATGCCGTTGATTGCGGAACTGGAAGCGAACGGTATCGCGGTACAGCTCGCCAATCGCCAATGGCTGGATGAAAAGGTAGAAGGGGCGGTACATCAGGGGATTGTCGCGCGTGTCAGAGAAGGGCGGCAATATCAGGAAAATGATTTACCGGGGCTTTTGGCATCGCTGGAGACGCCTTTTTTATTGGTGCTCGACGGAGTGACTGACCCGCATAATCTGGGGGCGTGCCTGCGCAATGCGGATGCCGCTGGTGTGCATGCGGTGATCGTGCCGCGCGACCGGTCAGCGCAACTGAATGCAACGGCGAAAAAAGTGGCGTGTGGTGCGGCGGAAACCGTACCGCTGATCCGTGTGACCAACCTGGCACGCACGTTGCGTTTGTTACAGGAACAGAATATTTGGGTGGTGGGCACCGCCGGGGAAGCCGATCACTCGGTATACCAAAGCAAGTTAACTGGCCCGCTGGCGCTGGTGATGGGCGCAGAAGGTGAAGGTATGCGACGTTTGACGCGTGAACACTGCGATGAGCTTATCCGTATTCCGATGGCGGGCAGCGTGTCGTCACTGAATGTTTCGGTGGCAACCGGCGTGTGCCTGTTTGAAGCGGTACGCCAGCGGCTGGCCTGAGAGAGAAGCCTGAACCCGCTCCGGGCTCAGGCTTTTTTTCGTTCGCGCTAATCAGGCGTTTTGCATGCTAAGGCGCGGCAGCGGGGCGGAGGCCGAACCGTTGCTGGCGTGGCGGCCTGCATTGGTGGTTAGACGGAAGACTGATACCGCATGAGAGAGCCGCTCTGCCTGCTGCTCCAGTGATACCGCGGCCGCAGAAGACTGCTCGACCAGCACCGCGTTCTGCTGTGTGGTCTGATCCATTTCTACAATCGCGGAACCGACCTGAGAAATCCCCCGGTGCTGCTCGTCGGAAGCAACAGCAATTTCCCCCATGATATCGTGCACTTGCGTGACGGCCTGCACAATGTCTGCCATGGTTTTACCTGCGTTTTCTACCAGCGATGCACCATTGTTAATTTGCGATACTGATGTGGCAATCAGGTTTTCAATTTCGGTGGCCGCCTGGGCGCTGCGCTGCGCGAGGTTGCGCACTTCACCGGCGACGACCGCAAAGCCGCGACCCTGCTCACCGGCACGAGCAGCTTCAACCGCGGCATTGAGCGCCAGAATGTTAGTCTGAAATGCAATGCTGTTGATAACCGACGTGATTTCCGCGATACGGCGGGAGCCCTGAGCGATGTCGCCCATGGTTTGCACGGCGCTACTGACCTGTTCTCCGCCCTGACGAGCCGTTGATGAGGCGCTCATCACCAGTGAATTGGCATGGTGGGCGTTGTCGGTGTTCTGTTTCACCGTCGAGGTTAATTGCTCCATGCTGGCTGCGGTCTGTTCAATGGCTGCGGCCTGTTCTTCGGTACGCGCGGATAAATCGGTATTCCCGGCAACAATCTCACTGGCTGCGTGGGAGATTTGGTCTGCACTGAAGCGGATATTGTCTATCATGCCGTGCAGGTTGTCGTTCATTTTGGCCATCGCGCTAATCAACTGGCCCAGCTCATCGCGGCGTTCGCTGCTGAGGCGCACCGTCAAGTCACCTTCGGAGATGGCGCGGGTTGCCTGTAATGCCAGCTGTAATGGACGTACTATCTGGCGGGAGATGACAATGGCTGCCGTCAGGCCAAGGATCACCGCCACCAGTGTAATAATGGCAAGCCGGATATCACTGCTGGTGACGTTGTGAGCCGCCCGGCTCTCCTCGGTAAAGTAAAGCTGGTTGATGCTGTCTTGCAGTGTTGCCATCTGGGTGTTGAGTGCGCTCAGTTCCTGCTGGCTGACATCACTTTTCATCACTTGCTGACGCTGGCGGATGTAATCGCCCAGTACGGAATGCACCTGCGTGATGGCATTTTCATCCTCCTGCGGCCAGTTTCCGCCTCGGATCTCTTCCAGCAGGCTGGTTAACTCCTGGCTGATGGTGTTGATGGCCGTATCGTGTTGTTCCAGGTATTGCGCTTTGCGCTCCAGTGCATAGCTGAAATTGCCTTCGCGTGCCACAACGGTCTTGTCATACAGGGCTCCGAGGCGGCTGATGCGTTTTAAAGATTGATCGCTGTTGTGTAAACCATCAAAACCTACCAAAGACAGCATGATGCCCATAAGAAGTAATAAACCAAATCCCAGCAACAGCTTGCGCGTAACGGGCAGGTTTTTAAGTGAGAGTCGCTGTAGCATAAATCGGCTTCCTTTTTCGTTTCTGTCGTTGTCCCAATGTCGTGTGATTACGGCATCGTGCGGCGATGGGTTGCTCGCAGAGCCGCTCCATATTGCTAACGGGCCTCTTTCCGGGGCATGAGGTCACGTGATGGCAGCAGACCATCGGCCACGTAACAGAAGCTCGGAAGGTGCAGGCGCGCATGCCTGGCGTCGGCATTTTATCGGCTTAAACAAAAGAACGTTTATATCTGTGTAAAAAAAACGTGGCAAAAAATGCGGATGAAGCGGGGAAGGGCAGGCTATTTACGGTTTATCTCCGCATCGCACAGAGCGATGCGGAGAACGTGGCCGAATTATTTTTTTATGCTGGCGATTTTTTGTTCAACGGTGGCGCACCACAACACCGAGTTGCGTGATGGCCAGGACGAGGCGGGTAAACGGCTTTCCACCGCCTGTTGCCAAATCGGTGAGCCAATCTCAAGATTACTGTATTGGTCACGGGTATTGACGAGGGATTCTATCCACAGGTTCCATTCCGGGCTGCGGCACGGATAGTTTGATGCAGCGGCGGTACCGCTCATACTGGCCGCCAGGGTGAGCAGCGCGACGGCAACATATTTTTTTCTCATCTTTGTCCTCTTTCTCGGGAACTGACAACGGCCGGGTGCGCTTGAGACGTGGGACGTGGCTGGTAAAAGATGGCGTAGCCATGCCAGGTATCACGTCGAAAACGTTCAGCTTGCATCAAACTGACAACGCGGTAGTAAGCAACGCCGCGCGCGTTCGCCTGACGGGCAATGTCCTCCAGCGCATCATCCAGCGTGCAGCAGATATCAACCGACAGGCTAGCCACTTTCTCCAGTAGATAGCTCTGCTCGGTGGTGATTTCAACGGCGTGTTTTCCCGGTGGTGGTGGCGCAACAGGTTTGCCGGCCAGCAGCGAGCACCCGGCGGATAACATCACTATCGCGGCACTCACGAGCGGTAAAAAACCTCTCAGCACAGCAGCCTCCGGCTCTGGTTTTATACAGGTGAAGTGTAACGCCTTGATGAGAAGAGAGATAGCCCTGGCATGTAACCGGGTATAACCTGTTGCTGCCTATGAAAAAAGGCAGCAACAGGGCCTGTTACACCGTGACGGCTTAAGGATGGATGCGGAACACGCTGACTACCTCGCTCAGGTGATGGCCTTTTTCACGCAGCCCCTGCGCGGTATCCTGCGAGTTTTGCACCAGCGAAGCATTTTGATGAATCGCTTGCCCTATCTGGTTTATCGCCACATTGACCTGATCGATGCCGAGGGATTGCTCACGCGAAGCGATATCGATGTCATTAACAATGGTGCTGACTTGCTCAATACGGTGCAACAAGTCATCCATTGCCTGCCGGGTTCTTTCCGAGCTGCGATAACCCGCTTCAATTTGACGCAACGATTCGCTAATCAGCGCTTCAATTTCTTTTACCGCAGACGAACTCCGCTGGGCTAAAGAGCGCACTTCTGCGGCCACGACCGCAAAGCCACGGCCATTTTCACCCGCGCGCGATGCCTCCACGGCGGCATTGAGGGCCAGAATATTGGTCTGGAAGGCGATAGACTCAATGGTGGTAGTGATATCGGCTATTTTTTGCGACGAGCGCTGGATATCGCTCATGGTTGCCACAGAGTCCAGCACCGTTTTGCTGCCATGCTGTGCGGCACCGGCGCTTTGTGAAGCCAGGTGTTTGGCGCTGGAGACGTTATCGGCGTTTTGTTTTACCGTCGCGGCCAATTGTTCCATGGTGGCAGAGGTTTGCTCCACGCTACTGGCCTGACGGGAAATCTGCTCGGTAATATTGCCGCTGTCTTCTGCCAGCGCATCCGTTCCCTCCGCAATTTCCCGGGCGGCATCGCGCACCTGAGCAACCAACTGCGTCAGGCCATTGCCCATGCCGTTGATGGTATCGACCAGACGCCCGACTTCGTCCTGACTGTCAGTAGTCAGCGAGGCATGCAGATTGCCTGCTGCGAACTGCTCTGCCACTTTTATCACCGCTTCCAGCGGACGGCTTAACCAGCGGCGAGTCAGGTAGACGAAAAACAGGGCGAACAGCGCCACCAGTACGATGCCGCCTGCGAGGAACAGGTTACGGATAGTGTTTACCTCCGCCAGCAAACTGGCCTTGCTGACGGTGCCTGCCACCACCCATTTCCATTGGGGGATGCTGCGATAGACCAGCACCTGGGTGCGTTCATCGCCATTCAGCGTGCTGTCTTGATACTCCAGGGTGCCGCTGTCATTGTTCATAACCTGTTGCAGGGTATCGGCAGACCAGTCTGGCTTTTTGCCTGCCAGCGTTGGATGCACCAGATAGTTGCCAGCTGTCGGGCCTGCTTTACTGAGCGCAATAAAGTGGCCATTTTCGCCCAGTCGTTTTTCCAGAATCCGTTTTTGCATCTGGGCAAATTCTTTACTGATATCAATACCGACGAACAAGATAGCAATGACGTTGCCACTGGCGTCTGTTACCGGTTTGTACTGGGTGATGTACTGCTTGCCAAACAGTACGGCCAGACCGCTAAAGACCTTATTGGCAGAGACGCTGGCGAAAGCCGGGCTGGTTCTGTCAAGCTTGGTGCCAATCGCGCGGGAACCATCTTCTTTCTTGAGTGAGGTGGTAATACGCACGAAATCATCACCATCACGCACGAAAATGGTGGAGATGGCCGCCGTTCGGCTGAGGAAGTCATCGGTAACGGCGGTGTTCATATTGAGCACCGTCTCCCCGGATTTCAGCGTGGGCGCGCTGGTTTCGCCAAGCGGTAAACGTGCCTGATTATCGATGGTAAACCGTGCGGGCAGGAAGCTGGCAAACAGCGTGGTATAACTGTCAACGCCTGCCTGCAAGCTGGCATCGTACATTGCTACCATGTCGGTAATCCCCGTAACCTGACTTTCCATGTCATGCAGGGTCAGGGCCTCCAGTTTATTCCCGGCCGATCGTGTCAGGCTTAGGCTGAAGGCGATAAACAGCACCGCCACGCTCAGGGAGGCAATCACTGAAAGTTTGACACCGAGGCTCCAGCGCCTAAAAGCAAGCTGCATGATAATTCTCTTTATGTATGGTGTGAGTTGTAATGAGTCGTTTGTGTTAAGCCGTTAACGGCAAAAAAGTGCGAAATTTTACATTTACGATTGGTTTTGTAAGTAAATTTGATGTGCGTCATTGCTGTAAGTTGCGCGATGTGCTTGACCATTTAATCACGGGCAGAGGCTGTACGATATAATTGTAGGTGGTCTATCGCGTTTTACCTGCCGCGTCATGATGAAAATAAACAAGGAGTGATAATGGTTGAGATGGGATCTGAGGTGATTTCTGGCGTTGAAGTGCTGCATGCTTTTCCTGCTGGTGACAGGGCGCGACCGCGCCCCACGGTGTTCTTTTTTCATGGCTACACCTCGTCAAAAGAGGTCTATTCCTACTTTGCGTATGCGCTGGCGAAGGTGGGGTTCCGGGTGATTGCGCCAGATGCCCTGATGCATGGCGCACGCTTTGATGGGGATGAGGCGCTACGCAGGCGCAGCTTTTGGGACATTTTGCTCAATAACGTCAAAGAATTACCCGTTTATCTGCAAGAGTGTCATCAGCAGGGGTGGATTGAGGGCGACCGCGTTGGCATTTGTGGCGCGTCAATGGGGGGGATGACGGCGCTGGCAGCCATGACGCAATATCCCTGGTTACGCGCTTCGGCCTGCTTTATGGGCTCAGGGTATTTCTCTTCATTGTCGCAAACCCTGTTCCCGCCCGTGAGGCCTGATGAAGCGGGCGCGTCTGCGCAGCTTCAATTGCTCGCTGAACGCGTGGCACCGTTTGATGTTTCACACCAGCTAGATACGCTGGCGAGCCGGCCGCTGTTGCTCTGGCATGGGCTGGCGGATGAACTGGTACCGGCCGAGGAGAGCGAGCGACTTTATCAGGCAATGCTTGGCCAGGGCGCGACCCGGCAATTAACCTACCTGACTGAGGCCGGTATCGGCCATAAAATCACCCCTTCAGCATTACAGGCCGCGGCGGACTTCTTTTTGCGCACGCTGTGATGCCGTTATTGCCAGGTGATTGTTCCCGAATTCCTCATCCCTGTGTGACGTAGGGCTTTTTCACGTCACACAAGAATATGGCTTGTGTTCATTTCTCATGGCCAGTATGATTACGCGTCATTTTTTTCAGCCGTACACACAATACGTTCCTTGCTTCCATGGGCCACGGCTGACCCTGACAGGAGGCTGAATAATCCGTAAGGAGCAATTCGATGCGTCATTACGAAATCGTTTTTATGGTTCATCCTGACCAGAGCGAACAGGTTCCGGGCATGATCGAGCGTTATACCGGTGCTATCACAGCAGCGGAAGGCAAGATCCACCGTCTGGAAGACTGGGGCCGCCGTCAGCTGGCTTACCCGATCAACAAACTGCACAAAGCTCACTACGTTCTGCTGAACGTCGAAGCCCCGCAGGAAGTGATCGATGAGCTGGAAACTAACTTCCGCTTCAACGACGCCGTTATCCGCAGCATGGTTATGCGCGTTAAGCACGCGGTAACTGAAGCATCTCCGATGGTGAAAGCGAAAGACGAACGCCGTGAGCGTCGTGACGAATACGCTGAAGCTGATGATGATGCTGAAGTTGGGGATTCTGAAGAGTAATTGTTGTGGTGGCGACCAATCGGCTGGAGCTGTCTGGCACCGTGTGCAAGACGCCGGTTCGAAAGGTGAGTCCGTCAGGTATTCCACACTGCCAGTTTGTGCTTGAGCACCGCTCAGTGCAGGAGGAAGCCGGACTACGCCGACAAGCCTGGTGCAGAATGCCCGTGATTGTCAGCGGACACTCGTCACAAGCAGTTACCCACAGTATAACGGTCGGTATGCAACTCAGGGTTCAGGGGTTCATCAGTTGCCACCAAGGGCGCAATGGCCTCAGTAAATTGGTGCTGCATGCCGAGCAGATTGAATTGATTGATTCTGGAGACTAGCCAAATGGCACGTTATTTCCGTCGTCGCAAGTTCTGCCGTTTCACCGCGGAAGGCGTTCAAGAGATTGACTATAAAGACATCGCAACGCTGAAAAACTACATCACTGAAAGTGGTAAAATTGTACCGAGCCGCATCACTGGCACCCGTGCAAAATACCAGCGTCAACTGGCCCGCGCTATCAAGCGTGCGCGCTACCTGTCTTTGTTGCCGTACACTGATCGTCATCAGTAATCGGCCACTGTCCATTAACGAGACTTTGAGAGGATAAGGTAATGCAAGTTATTCTGCTGGATAAAGTAGCAAATCTGGGCAGCCTGGGTGATCAGGTTAACGTTAAAGCGGGCTACGCTCGTAACTTCCTGGTTCCGCAGGGCAAAGCTGTGCCGGCAACCAAGAAAAACGTTGAGTTCTTCGAAGCCCGTCGCGCTGAACTGGAAGCTAAACTGGCTGACGTTCTGGTTGCTGCTGAAGCTCGCGCTGAGAAAATTAACGCGCTGGCTTCCGTGACCATCGCTTCTAAAGCGGGTGACGAAGGTAAACTGTTCGGTTCTATCGGTACTCGTGACATCGCTGATGCGGTGACTGCGGCCGGTGTTGAAGTAGCAAAAAGTGAAGTTCGCCTGCCGAACGGCGTTCTGCGCACGCTGGGTGAGCACGAAGTGAGCTTCCAGGTGCACAGCGATGTATTCGCTAAGCTGAATGTTGTTGTTGTTGCTGAGTAATTTTTACTTCGCTTCATGACAATACCTAAAACGCTGGCTTCGGCCAGCGTTTTGCATTTCACGGCAGCGACCGGACTGCACCCTGTTTTATGGCTTTATTTCTCTCAGAGAATACGCCAGCGTTATGTCCTGAAACTCATCCGATGCATGTGGTTGTGCAATGGCTGGTTTATGAGCCTACCGTTCCTTTTCCCCATTCCACTTTCCTTATGGTTTCATGCCAATTCCGCGTAATCAGCGTACTAACGTCGCCGGCTTGTGCCTGTGTGCGAAAAAATCATTGATGACAAAAAACGGGATATCTGAATTTTCAGCATAAACAATGGATTAGTGTACGCGAATAAAGGAGCCATCTTGCTGGCGGGCGAAGAGCACTGGCTTGCCATCCGGGGTGTCGGTTGCCAGTTGAGTGACTATTCCCTGCGCGTTGCGCTGGAGCCGGATGCTTTGCCCGGTGCGTAAATTACTGAGTGGTTTACCTTGCCCTTCGACCTGTGCCATGGCAAACACATCGTTGACCGGAAGATTGTTATCACGAAAGAGCTGTGCCAGCGTTTGCCCTGAGGCAATTTGATAGGTATGCCAGTTAGCCTCAGGTGCCGGGGGCGGCGGTTGAGTGGGGGTGTCCACAGGGGACACCAGTTGCGCTTGTATCGGCGCGTGTTGTGACAAAGGCACATCCACCAGACGGGGAATGGCCGGTGCGGGAGCCGGGCCTGGCCAGAGTAGCACCAGCAGCAACAAACCCAACACAATGAAAATACAACGGCGGTGGAAATAAGGCAGTGGATCCATCCAACTGAAATTATCTGGCATATGCCACAGTGTGTTCAGCCAGGATGGCAATGGGCGAACGCGGCGGCGTGGTGGCGGGGATGCTGTTGTCAGCGTATCTTGCGCACCGCTGATGCCATCATCGAGACTGTCATCCTCTGTATTGCCTTGCGATTCAACGGGAATCACGGTGTTTCCGCGCCATTGATGCCACCAGTTCTGGCACGATTGCCACAGCATGTGATGATTCCAGGTGGATTGCTTTCTCCTGGGCGCGATTCTGCCCATGGTGACCTCTCTTAGAACCGTATCAATGTAAAAACAGTCTGATTATATCGGCAATTGAGGACAGATAACCAGTTTGCCGCACAGCCATTGCTCTATACGAGGCCGCAAGCGCCTGTCTCTGGGGGAACAGGCGGTTCAACCTCACTGATAACAGAACGTTTTACCCTCAACCCGCTCGCTGTTATGCTGCCTGCTCGAATTCGACAGATTAAAGGATCACTCATGACAACCCCTTCTTATGACAGCATCGAAGCACAGGCAAGCTACGGCATTGGGCTGCAAATAGGCCAGCAATTGCAGGAATCCGGTTTACAGGGATTACTGCCTGATGCGCTGGTTGCCGGGCTGACGGATGCGCTCAGCGGCAGTGCACCTGCGGTGCCAGTTGATGTGGTGCACCGTGCACTGCGTGAAGTGCATGAGCGGGCGGATGCCGTGCGTCGTGAGCGCCAGCGTGAACAGGCGCAAGAGGGGCTGCGCTTTCTTGAAGCGAATGTGGGCAAAGAAGGCGTCAACAGCACTGAATCCGGTTTACAGTTCAAAGTGTTGACTCAGGGTGACGGGGCTATCCCGGCGCGTCAGGACCGGGTTCGTGTGCACTATACCGGCCGCCTGATTGACGGCAGCGTATTCGACAGCTCCGTCGAGCGTGGTCAGCCTGCGGAATTCCCGGTCAGCGGTGTTATTCCTGGCTGGATTGAAGCGCTGACGCTCATGCCGGTTGGTTCTAAGTGGGAGCTGTATATTCCGCACAATCTGGCTTACGGTGAGCGTGGCGCTGGTGCATCCATTCCACCGTTCAGTACCCTGATTTTTGAAGTGGAATTACTGGAAATTCTGTAATCATAGCGGTGCAGCGCCAGAGGATGCGACACGGTAGAAGCAGCGATTGCTGTGACCATATAATTGTCGTATCAGGGCGATGGCTACATGACAGGTGACTGCGCGTTGATAGCAGGCCGGGCAACCATGCCCGGCCTGTTTTTTTGCTACGATCTCTTTGCCTGTGATAGGACGTCGCGTAGCTGGAGCATCGTCAGCCAATGGCAATGGGCGTTACAAAATTTAGCCATTTTCTGATGGCAGATAAGATAGGCGCGCCGTATAAATGAGCCATCAGCCGCATCGCGGTTAAGTCGAGGTTAATACTATGATTAAGCCACTTTTATTGGGTGCCATTATGACGGGGATGTTGCTCTCAGCCATGCCTGCGGCACAGGCGAATAGCCTGAGTCTGGCCCTGCCGGGGGTGTATTTGCACATCGGCGATCGCGATGAGCGTGGCTATGTTTGGGATGGCAATCGCTGGTGTGACCCAGAGAGCTGGTACGGTCGTCGGCACCATGCCCGCCCGGTGTATTACTACTCACCGCCGCCGCCTCGCGTTGTGGTTGTTGAGCCACCACCGCCGGTATATATCGTGCCTGGTGGCCCTCGTGGCCCTCGTGGCCCAGGGCCTGGCTGGGGTCATCATCACGGTGGCCCGCGTTGGTAACGCATTCTGCTTGTATTCAATGAGAAAAACCGCACAGATGCTGTGCGGTTTTTTGCTTTCTTATCACCCGGATTGATTTCATCCGCGTTGCCCGCGCCCTTCGCCGGCGTAATAAGCCCGGGGGTGAACAGGTGTGCGCATCGGCAACACTACTCGCCCCGCAGCGCACGAGGAAACAGCTGGTTATTTTCCAGATGAATGTGCTCCATCAGATCATCAATGAATTCATTAATACCAGCATACAGTGCGCGCCAGGTGGTGCAGGCTTTCTCCGGTGGCGTGACGTTATTGGTCAGTTCTTTAACCCTTTCCAGTTGCTGGCCGGCATCATCATGCTCATGCTCCATCACCGAGATAGGCCCGCCTGCCTGAGCCCCCATGCCGGATTTGATCATCGGAAACAGGATGCGCTCTTCTTTCATCATATGCTGAGTCAGCTCATCATGGATAAGCATCAGCTGTGATGCCAGACCTCGCGGGCAACCGGGCTTATCATGATGAACCCGCTCGACTTTTTCGGCCATTTGGATAAGTTCCGGCAATTGTGTGCGGTGGCGGTCATGAAAGCGGCTGATGATATGCGAAATCATGTCGCTTAATGGAGACTGTTGCCAGTTCCGGGCGGTTGACGGCTCACCGGCGAGCTCTGCCAGGCGAGCTTCCAGCATCTCGATATCCAGTGACTGCTTGTTAGCGGCGTATTGCAGCGTCTGTTTGCCTGCGCAACAGAAATCAAGATTAAACTCACGGAACAGCGCGGTAGCGCGCGGAAGGGTAATAGCCAGTTCGCCTAGCGATTGGTCACGGTATTGCATGATGGGCGTCCTCTGAACGGTATCGTTTATAAAATGCATTTTAAATGCATCTTTAAAGATTAGCCATCCCCCGAAAGGATTAAAAGAGTGACGTCTGTTATGAAGAGAGGAGAAAAACCGCGCCGGTTAAGCGCGGTTTGGTGAACTTAGTGCTGCTGCAAATCCAGTCGGTAGACGGCAAAACCGATGTCGTCATTACCCACTAACGTGAGTGGGTATTGCGCTTTTTCTTTGATAAACGCAGCCGCTTTGAGCGATGGCGAGGTTTCTACCCGGATGTCCAGCGGGGTGTCGCTGGTGATAGCCGCGAGCCGCCAGTTGTTATCCGCAGACGGTTTAACCGCGCCGGTCTTTTTCGTCTCAGCACTGATGTAAGCCGCCAGTACAGAGCGGTTTTCATCCGGTGAGGCGAATGCTATGTGCTTTTCACCGGTGCCGGCAAATTTTTCGCCGTAGGCGCGGTAATTATTGGTGGCAATCAGGAATGTGGCGTTGGGGTCAATCGGTTTACCGTTAAACGTCAACGCCTTAATGCGGTGTGCATCACGGTTAATTAACTGGCATTCGCCGTCATAACGCGCTGGTTGCGTCACATCAATTTGGTAATTAACGCCATCAATCACGTCAAAGTTATAGGTACGAAAGCCGTCCCAGTTGATCAGGGATTGTGCTTCACGTTTGTGCGGGTCTATCTGGTTGAACTGCCCGGCAGAACATTCCAGCCACTCTTGCACCTGTTCGCCTTTCACCTTCACCACCACCAACGTATTCGGGTAGAGATAGAGGTCGGCGGCGTGACGAAACGTCAGTTGGCCTTTTTCGACTTCCACATAGCTGGCCGGGTCGTTTTTACGGCCACCGGCTTTAAACGGCGCGGCGGCTGAAAGCACCGGCAGGTTGGCCAAATCCGGGTCGCCCTGAATGAAATGTTCAACGTAGGCTTTCTGCGCGTTGTTGACGATTTGTACCGTCGGGTCATCCTGAATCAACGACAGGTAGCTGTACATGTTATCCGTTGCCTGGCCGATCGGTTTGCTGACAAACTCACGGGTTTTCTGATGCGCATCAGACAATACATGGGTTAATTGCGCGTCTTCTGCCGCCAGCGATGTTTTTTGTGCCTTGTCGTAGATAGGGCGGGCTTGCGCGCTGCCGTGCGTCACTTGCCACGAGCCGCTGGCGTTATCCACCACCAGATCGACCACGCCAAGGTGATCGCCCCATTGGCCGGGCATCACTGCCGCAATACCGTTAAGCGTCCCCTGAGCAATATCAGCGCCTTTGATGGCGGCGAAATCTTTGCTGGGGAAAACGGCGTGAGCATGGCCGAACATGATGGCGTCAATACCGGGAACCTGGCTTAAGTAATACACCGAGTTTTCTGCCATCGCTTTATAAGGCTCGGCAGAAAGCCCCGAGTGCGCGATGGCTATCACCACATCCGCGCCCTGTTTTCGCAGCTCAGGCACCCATTTTTTCGCCGTTTCAGTGATATCTGTGACGGTGACTTTACCGCTCAGGTTGGCTTTGTCCCACACCATGATTTGTGGCGGCACAAAGCCGATATAGCCAATGCGCAGCGTGTGAGACTTGCCATCCCGGTCTTTGACGGTTTTGTTTTCAATCAGATAGGGTTTGAATAGCGGTTTGCCGGTTTTTACATCCAGCACGTTGGCATTGATATACGGGAAGTGGGCTCCAGCCAGTGCGTTATGCAGATAATCCAGCCCATAGTTGAATTCATGGTTGCCGATATTGCCGACGGCATAATCCAGCGTGTTCATCGCCAGATAGACCGGGTGAATTTCCCCTTTCTGTAAACCCTTCGCGGCGACATAATCACCCAGTGGGCTGCCCTGAATAATGTCACCGTTATCGACCAGTACACTGTTAATCACCTGCTGGCGGGCGGCCTGAATCAGGCTGGCGGTGCGAACCAGTCCGAATTTGTCGGTTGGA
Source organism: Dickeya aquatica (assembly GCF_900095885.1). Taxonomy (NCBI): domain Bacteria; kingdom Pseudomonadati; phylum Pseudomonadota; class Gammaproteobacteria; order Enterobacterales; family Pectobacteriaceae; genus Dickeya; species Dickeya aquatica. The sequence continues at coordinate 3,613,755 of NZ_LT615367.1, read as the reverse complement.
CTGTCTTTATAGTAGTCATAGTCCATCATGTTACTGTGCAGGTCAGTGGTTTCCAGCACCCGTAAATCAACGGTGGCTGCCTGAACGGCGCTAGCGGTGGCTATCGCCAGCAGGCTTAACGCCAGCTTGTGCTTCATAAAAGTCGCTCCTGTGACGAGGTATTCTGTAACGAAGTGTCGCTTCAACGTGCCGATGCCTCTCTGAGAGCGGTGGGACATGTCGGCAGCGTAATCTGAATGTGTATCGCAGATTTTGATGAATATGGTGTTAAATATCAGCAAAAAATGTGAGATACAGCATGAAATTCCATCAGTAAACACACGTATAGCCCGGTATAACAGCTGAAATCGGGCTTGCAGGTATAACCGAGGTGAAATGATGTTAGAACAGATCTGTCAGTTGGCGCGTGAAGCCGGTGACGCCATTATGCACGTTTATAACGGTCAGCAGCCGCTGGAGCTGGAGCATAAAAAAGATGCTTCGCCCGTGACTGCCGCTGACCTTGCTGCCCATCGGGTAATCGCACGCGGCCTGGCTGCGCATTTTCCTGATGTGCCGATGTTGTCAGAAGAAGATCCGCAAGACTGGGCTGAACGTCAGCACTGGCAGCGTTACTGGCTGGTTGACCCGCTGGATGGCACCAAGGAGTTTCTGAGCCGCAACGGTGAGTTCACTGTCAATATCGCGTTGATTGAGGATGGCAAGCCGGTACTCGGCGTGGTGTATGTGCCTGTGACCGGGGTGTTATATGCCGCCGCGCAAGGGCAGGCCTGGAAAGAAGATCGCGGCCAGCGCCAGCCGATTCGGGTACGGGATGCCAGGCCACCGCTGGTGGTAGTGAGCCGCTCGCATTCGGATAAGGAGCTGGAGGATTACCTGCGCCAGTTAGGTGAACATCAAACGGTGTCGGTGGGTTCGTCACTGAAATTTTGTCTGGTAGCGGAAGGTAACGCGCAGCTCTATCCGCGCTTTGGGCCGACCAATGTGTGGGATACCGCTGCGGGTCATGCCGTTGCGCTGGCTGCCGGAGCCCAGGTGCACGACTGGCAAGGCAATACGCTGTCTTATCTGCCGCGTGAGTCCTTCCTGAACCCCGGCTTTCGCGTGTCGTTATTCTGAGTCTTGCCCCGCATATCGGCTGGTGCCCAGCCGCCAGCCGATATGCGCTCCGCCATCCTGACCCTTTCTTTTGCTCTGCTTGCGAAGGCTTTCTTTGCGATGCTCCAGCCAGTCAGGCTGGGTTGTCGTTTTTTGGTCATATTTGCACGCTAGATTAGCCGCCGTTGAGAGAGAAGCCCGCAGCACCCTGTTCTCGGGGGGAATGCATGTCATTACAATAAGCTGGTTATTTATACTGATTTAATTTGTGTGGCATTAATCTATTCCGTAAAAATGTGTAAAAACCATAAAAAACTCTGCTGATGTGGGAACCTATTCCCGGCTTGGTGGACTAATCTGATAGTCGCTACACACCTGATAGAGGATTTTTCTTTCGGGTCTATGTGGTGAAAATAACGGGAGGAGAGAAAGAGGATGAGGATCTTCGAACGCTATAATCCCCTGAAGGTTGCCAAATACGTGAAGATTTTGTTTCGTGGCAGACTCTATATTAAAGGGGTTGGCGCTTTTGAGTTCGATCAGGGGCGAATCCTGCTGCCGAAGACGCAGGATAAACAGCATCTGGTGGTGATGTCCGAGATTAACCGTCAGGTGTTGAAATTACAGGCAGACTGGGGCTGAGGCGCTCAATCGGTTGCCTGTATCCCCATAACGGCCCGCTTGCGGGCCGTTATGATTTATGGCGGGTTAGGGAGTGTCGGGATGAGGCTCGTTGCTGGTCGCCGTTTTTTCTTCCAGCCGGGTGACCAGTAACTGGTCTATTTTATAGCTGTCGATATCCACCACTTCGAACTTATATCCGGCATAGCGCACAAAATCGGTACGTTTAGGAATTTTGCGCAGCGTATACATCATAAAGCCGCCGATGGTTTCGTAATTATCGGAATGCGGAAACGCATCGATACCCAGTGCGCGCATAACATCGTCGATTGGCGTGCCGCCTTCAATCAGCCACGAGCTTTCATCACGGGCCACAATTTGCTCTTCCAGCCCCTGGCCGACCAGGTCACCCATCAGCGTGGTCATCACATCATTTAGCGTGATTATCCCGACTATCAATGCATACTCGTTTAGGATGACCGCAAAGTCTTCACCTGCGGCTTTGAAGCTCTCCAGCGCTTCGGAAAGCGTCAGGGTATCAGGCACTATCAACGCCGGGCGAATTTGCACCCCGCTGGTTAACTCAAGGCTCTGGTTGCCCAATACCCGATTGAGCAAGTCTTTGGAATCGACATAACCGACAATCTGATCGATGGTACCATTGCAGACCAGAAATTTGGAATGCGGCTGGTGCGCGATTTTTTCCTTAATGCTGCTCTCACTCTCCTTGAGATCAAAGTAAACCACACTTTCACGCGATGTCATGGACGATGGCACGGTACGTGATTCGAGCTCAAACACGTTTTCAATCAATTCATGCTCCTGCTTACGCAAGACACCGGCCAGTGCTCCGGCTTCCACCACGGCGTAAATGTCATCTGAGGTGATGTCATCTTTACGTACCATTGGCAGCTTAAACAGGCGGAAAATCAGGTTTGCCATGCCATTGAACAGCCACACCAGCGGGCGAAACACCAGCAGGCAGAAGCGCATGGGGTTGATAATCCGAATGGCTATTGCTTCTGGAGCAATCATACCCATGCGCTTGGGCGTCAGGTCGCCAAACAGAATAAACAGGCTGGTCACGAGCACGAAAGAACTGACAAAACTGGCTCTGGCCAGCATATCTTCGGGCAGAAAACGGGAGAACATCACCTCGAAATACGGAGAAAAAGCTGCATCACCAATGATACCGGCCAAAATGGCCACCGCGTTGAGGCCAATCTGGATAACGGTGAAGAAAATGCCGGGGGTTTCCTGAAATTTCAACACCAGCGCAGCATTCAGGTCACCCTCATCGGCCATCAGCTTGAGTTTTATCTTGCGTGATGCGGCCAGCGAAATTTCAGATAAGGAGAAGAACGCACTGATGGCGATAAGGCATAAAATAATTAACAGACTGTTTAGCATAATTTTTTCGCACAGTCGTCACGGACCGCGAACCTCTGAAAGGAAATAACATTAGCGTGCATGATGCAGCGACGGGGCTTCCCCTGCGAGCAGCAGTGCTGCACACAAAAAAAGGGCCGTTATACGGCCCGTCGCGCACTCCAGTATAACAGGCATTAGATAATAGACACGGTAAACCCGCACGGTTAAATGCCCGTCAGAATTCCCCCTGTGGTGGCAGGCAAACACCAATTCCACCAAGACCACAGTAGCCATGTGGGTTCTTATGCAGGTATTGCTGGTGTTCATCTTCGGCGTAGTAAAACGGCCCGGCCGGGGCGATTTCGGTGGTAATGGCCCGTGCATCACCGGCTGCACGCATCGCTTGCTGAAAGCGCTGGTAACTCTCTTTGGCCGCGGCGTCTTGCTGCGCATCGACGACATAAATCGCTGAACGATATTGGGTGCCGATATCATTGCCCTGACGCATCCCCTGCGCCGGGTCATGGTGCTCCCAGAAGAGCTGTAACAGCTGTGAATAGCCGATAACCGCAGGGTCAAATACCACCCGCACGGCTTCGGCATGGCCGGTTTTACCGCTGCATACCTCTCGATAGGTGGGGTTTGGCGTATAACCTCCGCAGTATCCGCTGGCAGTGCTATAGATGCCGGGCTGTTGCCAGAACAAACGCTCCACCCCCCAAAAACAGCCCATGGCAAAGAAAGCAACGTCCATATGCTGGGGGACATGGGTCATTGAATGTTGACTGACCGCGTGTAGCCGTGCGACCGGCATCGGTGTGGTACGGCCGGGTAGGGCATCGGCCTGGCTTATCTGCTGTGTTTTATCGACATTGGTTATCACGTTTGGCTCCTGAATTTCACCCTGAACTGACGTTTTCAGAGCATAACCGAGTTAATGTGAACGGTCTTTGTGGTGCAATAGCACAGCAGCATGGTGCAATAACACGGCAACATAGTGCAAGAGCACGGCTATAGAGTGCAATAACACGGCAATATGACCGGTGTATGGCAGCGACGGCGTTGTCTGTATGAGGATGGCTATCTATAGTTAACAAAGTAACAGAGAGACTTGTCTGTTGTTGACACGAAATCACGTCAATTCTGCTGACACTACCAGGAAGTTAAGTGAGCGTTTTCATCAGAATAAAAAACCACGTCTTTGGCAACGTATCTCACGGCACGTATCACCTGATGCGAGAGTTACGGCATCACAAGGTGTACTGGCGAGCGTCGTTTGTACTGCTATGGCTGTTGTTGTCTCCCGCGGTGGGGGCGGCAACGGTACGTTTACAGCTCATGGGGCTTGAGGGCGAGCTGCAAAAAAATGTGCGGGCCCGGCTCTCAACCATCACACCGGATGAAGTTAACGCCGATAACCGCTTTCGCGCCCGCGTCGATGAGTCGATTCGTCAGGGGCTTCGCGCGCTGGGCTACTATGACCCGTCCATCGATTTTGAGTTTATTCCCGCAGAGGGGCGTGGTCGCCCGGTGCTGAAAGTCACGGTTAGCCCCGGCGAGCCGGTAAAAATAGCCGGTGCCCGCATCGCGTTACGTGGGCAGGCTCAGCAGGATGATGACTACCAGCGGCTGCTGAGAATGCATCGTCCGGTGGTGGGTGGCGTGTTGAACCACGGCAATTACGAGGATTTCAAAACCGAACTCAATACGCTGTCTATGCGTAAAGGGTATTTTGATGGCCGCTTCAATCAGCACCGTTTAACCGTCATGCAGTCCACCCGGCAGGCCTGGTGGGATATCGATTACGACAGCGGTGAGCGTTACCATTTCGGTAACGTGGTGTTTCAGGGTAGCCAAATTCGCCCCGACTATTTGCAAAATCTGGTGCCATTTAAGGAGGGCGACGCCTATTCTTCGGAGCGCCTGGGGGAGCTTAACCGGCGTTTGTCTGCCACTGGCTGGTTTAATTCGGTGGTGGTTGCGCCAGATTTGGCCGCCGGGCGTCAGAGCCATCGGCTGGCGTTGGATGCGGTGTTAACGCCGCGAACCCGTAACAGTGTCGAAACCGGTGTGGGGTACGCGACCGATGTCGGGCCTCGCCTGAAAACCACCTGGAACAAGCCTTGGGTGAACAGCTATGGCCACAGCCTGAGCAGCAGTCTGAGCCTGTCGGCACCGGAGCAACAGCTCGACTGGAGTTACAAGATCCCGCTGCTGAAAAACCCGCTGGAGCACTACTATCTGGTGCAGGGCGGATTCAAGCGTGAAGATCTCAACGACACCCAATCCGATTCCACCTCCTTAAATCTTGCCCGCTACTGGGAGCTTTCCAGTGGGTGGCAGCGGGCGCTGAAGCTGCGCTGGACGTTGGATCACTTTACTCAGGCCAATGTCACCCATACCACGATGCTGCTTTATCCCGGTGTGAGCCTCAACCGTACCCGCCAGCGTGGCGGGTTGATGCCGGAGTGGGGCGATACCCAGCGTTATTCGGTCGATGTATCGAATACGCTGTGGGGCTCGGATATCGATTTTGCGGTATTTCAGGCGCAACACGCCTGGGTGCGTACCGTGGCGGAAAAACACCGCGTTGTGGCGCGTGCCAATCTGGGCTGGATTGAAACCAGCCGTTTCTCCCGCGTGCCGCCGTCATTGCGCTTTTTTGCCGGGGGCGATCGCAGCATTCGCGGCTATAAATACAAATCCATCTCCCCGCGTGACAGTGACGGCAAACTGACCGGGGCGACGAAGCTTGCCACCGGATCGCTCGAATATCAGTACAACCTGAGCGGCAAATGGTGGGGCGCGGTCTTTGTTGACAGCGGTGAAGCCATTAATGATCTGACGCAAACCCATGTTAAAACAGGCGCGGGTATCGGCGTGCGCTGGGCCTCGCCGGTTGGCCCGGTAAAATTCGATATCGCCCGGCCTGTTGGCGATAGCGACAGACACGGCGTGCAATTTTATATCGGGCTGGGGCCGGAGCTATGAGCAAAATAAAACAAGCCGGTATTGGCCTGACGCTGTTATTACTGACGGTGTTGCTCTTGCTGGCGTGGCTGATAAGCACGGCGACGGGGCTGCATCTGCTGCTCACGACGGCCACACGCTGGGTGCCGGGGTTAACCATTGAACAGGTAGAGGGGGACTTAACTGCGCTGACGTTACAAGACATCCGTTATCAGACAACCGGCGTCAGCGTAGAGGTGCAGGCGCTGCATCTGGCAGTGCAACCGTCCTGTCTGTGGCACAGCCAGGTGTGTCTGGATGAGGTGTCATTACAACGCCTGCGTGTGCGGGTGGACAGCAGCCAACAGACGCCTGCGGCTGCCGAAGCCGCCTCCTCGCCAACCGAGAGTGACGGCCGTGCACCGGTTGCGATAGCACTGCGCCATCTTCGCCTGAGCGACAGCCAGATAGTGATTGATGGCACCGCAATCACCCTTGGCACGCTGCAAACCGGGGTGAACTGGCAGGGGAGAGCATTGACGTTACTGCCCACGCAATTGACCGGGCTTGAGCTCACTGTGCCGCCCGCATCGTCTGCGCCTGCGCGTCCCCCTGCTGAGGCGGCCGTTGCCTTGGGCGAGCGGTTACGCGCCCTGTTTGCCACTCCGTTGCTACCGGCCATGCCTGCGTTTTCACTGCCTTTGGATCTCACCATTGATGATTTTCGCGGTGAAGACTGGCGAATTCAGGGCGAACAACCGCTGCGGATATCGAACGTTCAGCTACAGGCTCAGACGCGAAAACAGGCGCTGGTATTACAGCAATTAAGGGTGGTGTTGCCACAAGGCACACTCTCTGCGCAGGGCGAGATGAGCTTTACCGATGACTGGCCGCTCACGTTAACGGCCAATGTCATCGTCAGTGATGAGGTACTCAGCGGTGAACGGATTCGGCTGACGGCCGCAGGCAGCCTGCGTCAGCAATTGCAGGTCATGATGAATTTATCCGGCCCGCAGTCAGCGCAACTGAGCATTGAAACCTCACTGGCCGAGGCCGGGTTGCCATTGGCTATCAACCTGAGTAGCCCACAGTTGCGCTGGCCGCTCACCGGTGAGGCGTTATATCAGTTCAAACAACTGCAACTCACGTTGGGTGGCCGGGCGACCGACTATGCGCTCTCGTTACGCACCGACATCGCCGGACAAGCATTGCCCCCGGCAACGCTGACGCTAGATGGCAACGGCAGCGAACAACAATTTACCTTCAGGCAACTGCAACTGGCGGCGCTGCAAGGCACGGCAAACATCAGCGGAGAACTGGCCTGGCCTGATGCGCTGCACTGGCGTACCGAATTGGCGCTTAGCGGTATTAACAGCGCGCAACAATGGCCGCAATGGCCAGTACGGCTGGACGGTTCATTGAGTACACGCGGTAGCCTGTCGGCCACCCACTGGCAACTGGATATCCCGCAGTTAAATCTGGATGGACAGGTGCGGCAGAACCGGGTGGCGGTGAAAGGGACTCTTAGCGGAGATGACAGTGGCCAGTGGTCGATACCGGGCGTTGTGGTGGCTCTAGGGCGCAATCAACTCTCGCTACAAGGCCGTGTGGGCGAACAGTGGCAGCTGGATGGGCAGCTCAATGCCCCGTCACTCAATGGCCTGCTGCCAGAGCTTGCCGGGAAGATAACCGGTAACGTGCGTATTTCAGGCTCGCGCGAGCAACCCCATTTGCAAACCAGCCTGGATGCCAGCGGTTTACGCTGGCAGCAACTGCGCATTGGGCAGCTAACGCTTACTGGCGATGTACAGACAGGCCAGCAGGTACGTGGTTCGCTGGCCTTGCAGGTGCAGCAACTGACGCAGGATGAATGGCGGCTGGCCTCTGTGAGCCTGCGGGCCACGGGAGATGAGAATCAGCATCAGCTACGGGTGATGATAAAAGGTGAGCCATTGAGCGGGCAGTGGTTATTGAACGGCCATGTTGACCGGGCCAGACAACGCTGGCAAGGCGAGCTCACCGATACCCGTTTTAATACGCCGGTTGGTGAGTGGCGGCTGGTGCCTTCTCTGGCACTGGCCTATCAGGCGACCACTCAGGTGTTGACGCTGGGGGCGCATTGCTGGCGTCATCCTGAGGCTGAACTGTGTGTGCCGCAGCCGATAGCAGCCGGAGCCAGCGGCAAGGCCACGTTGGCGCTTAACCGCTTTAACCTGTCGATACTCAAGCCGTTTATCAGCCCACAGACGGCGGTGAGCGGCAACATTACCGGCAACGCACAGGTGAGCTGGCAGCCCGGCGACGGCCTGCCGGATGCCCGGTTGAAGCTTAATGGCAGCGGCGTGAGTGTGCGTCAGGCGCTACAAGGTGGCGCAGCGCTGCCGGTAACATTCAACACCCTGACGCTGGATGCCGCGTTGCAACGTGGGCAGGCGCGGCTGGCATGGCTGGCGGGCATTGAAGGGAATGGCCGTATCCGGGGCGATATTCAGATAACCGACCCACAGCAACGGCGGGCGCTTGGCGGCACCCTGTCGATTAACGACGTGTCGCTGGCGTTGCTAAAACCGATGCTGCGCCAGAATGAAAATGCCAATGGCATGATGAATGCTGACCTGCGCTTTGGTGGCAGTGTGGCGCATCCGCAGGTATTTGGCCAACTGGCGCTGACGGGGCTGTCAGCGCAGAGCAATGTCATTCCGGTCGATTTAAACCAGGGACAACTGACGTTTATCTTCAACGGCATGTCCTCTTCACTGCAAGGTGTACTGGCGAGCGCACAGGGGCAAATCAATCTGGCGGGCAATGCCGACTGGTCGCAGCCGCAGGCGTGGCGGGCGCGTCTGGCGGTGAAGGGGGAGCGGATGCGCGTGACGGTGCCGCCGATGGCAAGACTGGATGTGTCTCCAGACATTGTGTTTGACGCCTCCCCACAGTTATTGGCGCTCAATGGAACCGTGACTATCCCCTGGGCACGCATCGTGGTGCATGAGATGCCGCAGAGCACCGTGGCGGTATCGGATGATGAGGTGATGCTGGATGCACAACATCGGCCTGCCACAACGGCGGGGGCATCAATCCCGATTGTCAGCAATCTGATTGTGCGGGTGGGAGAGGATGTCTGGCTGGATGCGTATGGCCTGCGGGCGCGGTTACGAGGCGACCTGAACGTCACGCAGGATACTCAGGGGCTTGGCCTGAATGGGCAAATTGTTATGCCTGAAGGACGTTTTAAAGCCTATGGGCAAGATTTACAGGTGCGCAAAGGCCAACTGCTGTTTGCCGGGCCACCCACTCAGCCGGTGCTCAATATTGAAGCCATCCGTAACCCGGATAACACCGCCGATAGTGTCACGGTTGGCGTCAGAATTACCGGCCCGGCGGCCACGCCGAAACTGGAGGTCTTCTCCGAGCCCACATTGTCGCAGCAAGAAGCGTTATCGTATCTGTTACGCGGGCAAGGGTTGAACAGCACGGGGACGGACAGTGCGATGATGACATCAGCGCTGATTGGTTTGGGGGTTGCACAAAGTGGTCAAGTTGTGGGTAAAATCGGCGAGGCCTTTGGCGTAAGCAATTTAGCTCTGGATACACAGGGTGTTGGCGATAAATCACAGGTTGTCGTCAGCGGCTACGTTCTACCGGGCCTACAGGTCAAATACGGGGTTGGCCTGTTTGATTCACTGGCAACGCTAACCTTACGTTACCGTTTAATGCCGAAACTATACCTGGAAGCGGTGTCTGGCGTGAGCCAGGCGCTCGATGTGCTCTATCAGTTCGAGTTTTAGCCATGCGAGTTATTGTCTACGGCAGTTTACGGCGCAAACAGGGAAACAGTCATTGGATGACCAATGCCCAGTGGTTAGGGGACCATCAGCTTGAAGGCTATGAGCTGTATGATTTGGGCCACTACCCTGCGGCAGTAGCAGGCGAAGGAGAGATTCACTGCGAGATCTATCGGATCAGTTCATCGATTCTGGCGGAATTGGATGAATTGAAGCGAGAAGGCAGTGTAGGGGCTTATAAGCGTGAGCTGATTGCAACACCTTATGGCAGTGCCTGGATTTACCTGTACCAACGCCCGGTCACTGGCCTGCGTCGCATTACCAGCGGAGACTGGTTAAAGCGTCACGAAGAGCCATAGCCTCACATTACGCCACACCCTAAATAATCCCGGTTGCTGATAGCAGTAACCGGGATTAATTTTTTAACTAAATAGTCACTGGCTGTTTTACTATTGCCTATTTCCATAGGTTTATTTCTTTATTATTCTTTTTCGTGTAAAGAAATGTTGTTGATATTTTTTAATTCTATCTTTTGTTCTTGAAGAAATTTTTTGTTGTTAATTTTTATGTGTGTTTTGTTTTTTATGATACTTGACAGTGTGGTAATTTTGATTCAATAATGAAAATTATTAACAGTCATGCTGTGTCTTTTTATTTTTTCATTCTGGCTTGGGTTTGTCTGCCAGTTTTTTGATAACACCATTTATGGTCAGGGAAGAATGCAGGCCTGTTACCTGGATTTATGCTTTTCTGCTTTTCATATTAAATACTTTTCCTTGTTGGCTGCCACTACTTATGGTAGCAGGAAATAAGTTTAATATTAAAATGCAATAAGTGTAAAAAGAAAGCATGATAGGCCATTTTATGCTCTGTTTGCACAAGGATGAAAATGAAAAAATTATTAATCAGGGATGTAGTCAATAATATGACGCCCGCCTTCAGTTTTTCCTCCCGCTCGGAGGAACGAGGGATGATTAACCTCCGCGATAACGAAAATCCCTTTGGCGGCCAGCAAAATCGTTACCCTCCGAATGTCTATCCATCGCTTGCGGGGTGTTATCTTAACGCCCTGAATGAGATAGAGGGCCATGATGATAGCCGGGAGTGGCATCAGGATATGGTGCTCATGACACGCGGAGCTTCAGATGGGCTGGATTTAATTTTTCGCGCCTTCTTTGAACCGGCTAAAGACAGTGTTATTGTCACGCCACCTAATTTTCGCTTATTTGATGAGCTCGCTACGGTTTATTCTGTTCGACTGGAGCCGATCCCTCTTTTAGGCAGTAATTTTAACCACCTGAATGTCGAAAAAATAAAGGCAAGCCAGGCAAAAGGCCTATTCCTCTGCGACCCGAATAACCCGATTGGCAGTAGCCTGAAGGTTGATGAGGTGATGGATATTCTGGAAAATTTCTCCGGGCTGGTCGTGGTGGATGAAGCCTATGTTGAATATGCCTCCCGGCGCTCATTTCGTCATCTTATTCATGATTATCCACAATTAATCGTCGTGCGTTCTTTGTCGAAAGGTATGGCGCTTGCGGGCTTGCGTCTAGGTGCCGTGCTGGCCCAGCCGGAGCTTATTCGCGCGATGATGAAGGTGAGGCTCCCGTTTGCGCTGCCACAGCCGGTTATCGAGCAGGCGCAAGCGGCGCTGTCAAATACCACACAATTAAAGCAACAGATTTCGCTCTTCATTCAGGAGCGTGAACGCGTAGCGCAACTGCTGCGACATATTCCCGAAATAGAAAAAGTGTTTTCCAATGCCGGGTTTATCACGATCAAAGCCCCTGAGTCTTTTGCCACCCGTTTACTCAATGCCGGATTTGATGTTTTGCCAAATCCAATGGGGCTTGTGGGATATATTCGTATTTCACTGGCAGCCGCTAATGTGATGGATGATCTCATCGGCGTGTTGCGTAATAAATAGGGTGTTAAAAATACGGAGATGAAATTATTATAGTGAGTGTGTCGATTCAAAATAATGTTTGAGCATCTTCGGAAAGCTTTTAGGTTTTCTTATAAAGTTATGCGAATGGTTTTTATGGGCCTGGTCGGCCTCGTCAATAGCGTTAAATATAATAGATGTGAATTACAAGGAGTCGTTGGAAATGAATAAGGAACAGCAAGCGGTTGTGAATGTGATTGCGCGTGAACAAATTCGTGCGATTACCCATGTCGAAGTGAATGGTGAAACCCATTTGCTGGGGCAGCATCGAGATTTTCGTCGGGATGAAAACCTGGCGCGTTTTATTCCAGAGAATGGTCGGCTGTCATTTGCCTGGGTGCGTTTAAGAGAGGGTGAAACACTGGATGTGCACCAGCATCCGACAAAGTCGATGATTATTGTTACGAGTGGTTCAGTACAATTAACCGGTGACAGCCCGCGTCAGTTATATGAAGGAGATATTGTCTGTGTCGAGCCATTTCAAAATCACGGTTTTACCACACGAGAAGGTGAAACCTTTCATGGCTTGTCCATTCAGTTTGAAGGTAAAGGATTATATGAAGATGAAACTCAGGCAAGAGTCACCTTCAGTGATGCATTAAATAGCCTGCATCAGGTGAATGAAACCCTGTTAGGGCGTCACCAGCAAAATGCACTGTTTAAATTATTCTCTTCCGGTCGGTTGCAAAAAGATGCGAAATTACGCCAGCGTTTTGTTTCTGCCTTATATGTATGGTCATGCTATTTCCAGAAAATGGTGTTAGCGCGTCAGGCGCTGTGTGTGACGCCGGCATTGCAGGAGGAGTATCAGCGTCATTTCATGGAAGAAGTGGGGCATGATGAGTTATTGCGGGTACGTTATCAGATTAACGAGACGGTGTACGATCCGATTCTGGAAGCGGCAGGCAACTGGTTTGTTTCTCAGATGTACCAGCAAGATGAAGCCGGAAAACTGGTGATTGTGCATCTGGTGGTGGAGTCGAGCGGTCATGTGTTTGGCCTGGCAACCTCAGAGATCTTCCACAAGCCAGAAGTCGAAGGTGACTATTTTGATGTTCACGCGGAGGCCGATGATGACCACCGTGCCATCGGCCAGGGGTATTTGCATAGCCTGCCGGCTGAAAAAATACAGTCTCTGCTGCCACTGTGCCGTCAGGCATGGGACATGATGGATCTGGTACATGAGCGTATTGCCGCCTGGACATTACAAGGTGCTTCATCATGACATCCTGTTGCCAGCCTGCGCTCGGTTCATTGCATCCGCTGACGCTGCTCAGGCAACACATCGCCGGGTTTTTTCAGGCGCGTGGCTATACCCCGATGGAAGGGCCAGAAATTGAAGCTGAATGGTTCAATTTTGATGTGCTGAATATGGCGGATGACCATTTTGCCCGTGCCCCGGACAATACTTTTTATCTGGCTCAGGTTGGCGCGAAACGGCCTGATTCGTTAACGCCGCCCGACTCGCCCGGGCCGCGCTCCGGGCTGGTGCTGCGGGCTCATACCTCACCGGTACAGGCGCGCACCTTGCTCACGCAAGCACCGCCGTTATACCGCTTTCATATCGGGCGAACCTATCGCCCTGATGCGCTGGATGCCACGCATAGCCCGGTTTTCAATCAACTGGAAGGGCTGGCGGTAGACCGCCATCTGACGATGGATAATCTCAAGCAACTGCTGGATGAACTGGCGCATGCGTTGTTTGGGCAAGATCTGGTGACGCGATTGCGGCCTTACGAGTTTGCTTATGCCCAGCCAGCGGCAGAGATCGACATTCAGTGTAACCAGTGCCACGGGCAATCAACAACGTGCCCGACCTGTCAGGGAGAAGGCTGGATTGAATGGGGCGGTTGCGGCATGGTTCACCCGAATGTACTTATCAACTGTGGGGTGAACCCGGATGAGTTTCGCGCCTTCTCATTTGGTATCGGTGTGGAGCGTACATTGATGCTGCGAGACGGCTTGCAGGATTTACAACCGATCGTA